>NZ_JBSFNE010000008.1:0-446965 GCF_053586935.1 Nonomuraea sp. NPDC003727 | reverse complement strand
GTGCCCACTCGGCGTTCGTCAGATCACCACGACCCATATGCCAAGAGTGACAAGACCAGCGCTCACCGTCAGGAGATCTAAGAAACAGCTCCTAGGCCGGCATCGCTGGGTGATCGAACGCACTATGTCCTGGTTGACCGGCTATCGTCGGCTCACCATCCGCTACGAACGCTACTCCGGCAACTACCTGGCCTTTCTCGGTCTGGCTGCTGCTCTGTGCTGCTACAAGCGGTTCATCCGGCTCACCACATAGGACACGCTCTTAAGCACGCTCACTCGCGACGGCATGCATGACCAGCATTTCCCTGTCGCCGGTGAAAGGTGTCATGCTGTGCGCGGTTCGGATGTTGTCCAACAACAGCACGTCTCCGGCATGCCAGCTCACATACGCCGTGACGCGGTCGTAAGCGCTGTCGACCGTTTCCACGTCGGCTGCCGTGAACGGCGATCCGTCACCGAGCGTGGTCTGGAACGGGAGCCCGAGCTGGCCCATGGATGAAACCAGGTACTCCCGTAGTGCGGAATCCAGGGTCCACTCACTGCAAAAGGCGAGCAGATTAGACCAGGCCGCTACTCGGTCGCGGCCGGTGAGGCGGAGGGCCGGGCGGCTGCGGCGAGTGATCAATGTGTCCGATGCCCAGTCAAGGTCTATCTCCTCCGCTGCGGCGTAGGCTTCGATTCCGGCCACGTCAAGACCGCCGAAGGCCTGCTGCCAGGACATCCCAAGAGGGCCTTCGGCATATCGGCGTATCAACGTCCAGCCGTGTCGCCGCACTCGATCGACAAGCCGCTCGGGTAGCTCGGACAGGACGAGGCGGCCGTCGGCCACGCCAGTGCACCCGCCGGACGCCGGCGGCCGTCGACAGGCGATCAACAGGTACGGCGGTGGCCGCAGCATCCAGCCGAGCTCGTGATGCATGCACATCGGCGATGTGCGCGGCCAGGCAGGTTGCGACCAGACGCCGGAACCCAGATCACGCCGTGCCGCGAATGGCTCGACCTGCGCAACGGCGGTCAGGCCGATCCGAGCGGCCAAGTCCACCAGGGCCGCCGCGTCCGTGATCCCCGCACCTCGTATCAGCAGCGCTCCGGTATCCGCGAGTAACACATCCGGATGGCCGACGGCCTCCACGTCGGTCCGTGCTGCCACCGCGAGCCTTGAGGTGTGCTTTGATCCGGCCATAGTCACGCCTCCTGTGCACGCGGCGGCACAATCTCAACTTTCAACATCGTGACAGCCTGGTCGGCCAGCTCGCCGGCGCGCTCTGCGCTGTCTCCGGTAGTGATCACGTAACCCAGTCGATCCAAGAATGAGCCCTGACGGACGATCACCTGTCCGGGGAAGGCGGATACGGCGGCGGCGACCACACCTGGTGAATCCAGAGCCTCGGATACGGGGGATGCCGTGCGCACTTCGCCGTCCTCGTCGGCGACCACGAAGCGAATGGCGGCAAAGCCCTGCCTGCTCGCATGGCGCCCGACCGGTCGTCCCGCCGTCCGGCAGATGTGTTCGCCGATCAGATCCCGCCCCGTGGCGGCGAGCAGAGCCTCCGGTATCATGCCGCCGGCCAGCCGTGGATTTACCTCGATGACATACGCTCTGCTGTCTACGATGCGCATTTCCACATGGGATGCGCCCCATCTCAGCCCTAGGGCGGCGACCGCTTTCCGAGCTTCGACCGTCAGCGTTTTCTCGGTGTCGGGGTCGATACAGGCGGGCAGGTCGTGACCGATCTCCAAGAACCCGCGGGTTTGATCGACGTGTTTTGCCACCACGGCACACACCTCTCCCGCCATCAACTCCACCGAGAACTCGGAACCATCGACATAGGATTCGACCAGGACCGCGCCGGGCAGCCGTCGGCCGCGTTCGTCGACGAGAACGGACAGAAGCTCCGCGGTGTGCCTGGAGACCTCCTGCGCGGTGTCGCAGCGTTGGACGCCGATCGAACCGGATCGACTGATCGGCTTTACCACCACCGGCATGCCGAGATTCACGGCAGCCGCGGCGGCCTCCTCGGGGGAGTGGACGAGATGAAATCCGGGAGTGCCCACGTCGTGCGCCGCAAAGCACTGGCGTTGATAGGCCTTGTTCCGGGCAGAGGTCAGGATTTCCGGGTCTTCACCCGGCAGACCCAGCGCTGCGGCGACACGCGCGGCTGCGGCGATGTAGTACTCGGAGCTGGAGGTCACGCCGACGATGCGCTGCCGATCTCCCAGGCTCCGAATGCCGGCCAGCACGTCAGGCAGCGATTCGGTGTCGCAAACAAGGTGAGGAATGCCTGACTCGGTCAGGAACGGATAGCGCAGCGGATCCGCACAGAGAACGTGTGGCGTCAGCCCCAGCGCGCGGGCTCGTTCGGCGAACAGAGCTCCGGTTCCTGTGGTGTTGCTTTCGACAAACACGACCGTGTCAGTCATCGCAGACCGCCGATACCGCTTGTTGTAGCAGCATGCTCGCCTGCTGTTCCTTCGTACGCATGAGCGTGATCTCTCGTCGAAGGTTGTGGCGCGACTCCCAGGCCGATGCCAACGCCTCCGAGCGACTGCCCGGCCCGCCGCCATAGCGGGTTCTGTCGGCGACGGCCAGCAGATCCCATGTCTCCATTCCTTGCGGGGGCCATTCACCGTCCCCGTTCCACGCGTCCAGTACGGCAGCCCCAATGCGCTCGTGCGCCTCTCGGAAGGGGATCCCGTGCCTCACCAGCTCGTTGGCCAGAAATGTGGCGTCGACGAAATCCCGGCCCTTTCCGGTTCCGGTCTCAGGCGGCCGTGGCCGCGCTCCCGCCACGGTCAACGCGGCCATGGCAAGCACCTTCCGCACCGTTTCCAGCGCCGGAGCGATGGGGGCCATCGCTTCTGTCCCCACCTCGATCGAGTTGGTGAAAGGGGCGGATTTGATCGCGGTGACCGCAGCGACCCAAGCCCCGACCACCCGGGCGGGCCGCGCCTTCAGATACTCCAGCAGGAAGGCATTGCGCTTCTGCGGCATCGCTGAGGAACTGCCCACCAGCCAGTCGGGGAATTCCAGATCGGCGAGTTCTGCGGTGCTCCACAACTGCAGGTCGGAAGCCAGGCGAGTCACCGTCACCGCCAGGTTGGCGGCGCTTCCCAGGGCTTCCACCGCCAGATCCCGTGAGGCGATCGCGTCTATCGCGTGCAGCGGACCCGTGTCGAAGCCCAGCAGGATGGCCGTGTATGCGGTGTCCAAAGGGAGATCGGTGCCGGCCACCGCATGCGCCCCTAGAGGACACCGGCGCATCGACCGCAGGCAGTGAAGCAAGCGATTCATGTCACGCTGCAACGCCAGAGCCACGCCCGTCAGATAGTAGCCGTAGGTTATAGGCATGGCAGGCTGATAGTGGGTGTGGATCACCATTGCGGTGTCCAGGTGCCGAGCGGCCGAACAGAGCAATGCGGTGAGCAGGCGGCAACCTTCAGCCAAGACCTCTAGGACCTGCGTGCGCAGACCGAGCAGTGTGGTCGTCGCGTTGAGATCGTTGCGGGAACGGGCGGTGTGAAGCAGCCCGCCGCCTTCTGATCCGCACAGCTCGCTGAGTGCCTGCTCGTAGGCGAGGTAAAGGCCTCTCGGTCGAGGGCGTGCCAGGATGGAGGAAAAGCCATCCGCCTGGACCTTGTCGACAGTCCGGAGAATCACGGCCGCTTTGTCTCGCGGAACAATCCCCTGCGCCGCCAGCATGACCAGATGGGCTCGGTCGACGCGACTTATCAGATGGAGCGTTTCCCGGTCACCGGCGTCGTCGCGCGGTCCGTAGTAGAGGCGATGTGCTTTGGCCGACAACCCGCCCTTGATACGCCCGGTGTCGGTGGAGTGCTGTCCCGGCCGCGTCACGGGGTCACCGGCCCGTCCTTGACTTCGGCCAACCTCCTGCGCGCCCACCGCATCCAGGTCCAGTGAGGCTCGCTGCCCGGCCGCTTCACCTCGATCGGCTCGGATGTGACGTGCATGCGAACGGGGTCGGCATCTAGCCAGGCGTCGTGGTAAACGCTGTCCAAATAGCGGTCGCCCTGGTCAGGCAGCAAGACGACCGTACGCATACCGGGGTTGCGGGCAGTCCACCAACGGGCTACCGCCATGGCCGCTCCAGAGGTCGGCCCTTGAAAGAGAGCATGCTCGCGATGCAGCAGGCGCGTGTGGAGGTAGGCGTCGGCGGCGGGGCACCAGTGCACCTCGTCGAACAGCGAATGGTCGAGGTTGCCCGGCAGGACGCTGTTGCCCAGTCCGCGTAGTTCTCGAACCCGGTCGGGCTGACCGAACAGAATGCTGCCGGGTGTGTCTACGGCGACAGCAGCCAATCCAGGATTGCGTCGTCGTAGGTGAAGCGCGGTGCCGCTCATCGAACCACCGGAGCCCACTGGCCCGATTAGGGCGTCCACCTCGCCCAGCAGCCCGATCAGATGATCGGCCAGCGAAGCGTACGAGGCGGCATTGAGCGGGTTGTCGTACTGCCGGGGCCAGAAGGTGTCGGGGTTCCGTTCTCTGATCGCTTGCAGCCGGGCCAGGCGCACCGTCTGGAACTCGCCGAGCGCCGACGGCGTCGAGCACATCTCCACGGTCGCCCCCAGATCCATCACGCGGCGGCAGAGCCGTTCGTCCATGGCGGGGTCGGTGACCAAAGTGAGCCGACGCCCGATGAGCGCGGCCTTTATCGCCAGGGCCAGGCCGAAGGTGCCGCTGGTGGATTCAACGATCAGGGTATTCGGGCCGATCTGCCCGTCGGCGACCCCTGCTTCGACGATGAAATGGGCGGGCAGCATCTTCATCAGCTTGAATGAAGCGCCCCAGAGGGCAGGCCCCAACGGGACGATATGCGGCAGCAGGTCCATACTGGCGGCGTTGACGGCGGGCTCGTGTTGGAGCATGGCCACTATGTTTGCTTGTCTTTCTGCGAGGCCACAGTTTCGTCTAGCGTGATCGATCCAAGCCATGTGTTAGTGGTTTAGGCCGTCGGCCGTCACGATGCGCCTGCGGGCATAGGTGGTGTCGACGTCCTGAACGCGGATACTGCGGCCGACTCGTCGGCGCGAGGATTCATCCGGAAGCGTGCCGCAGAGAACGCAGAAGCGCTCCGCGAAGGATCCGCCGGATACGAGCATCGGCGGCCCGCGCGTTCTTGCCGATCGCGGTCGAGCGTTCCGGAGAAGGCTTGACCATCGCACCGACCTCGCCAACTCTGCATGGCAGTCTCCACGACCGTCTCGGGTTGCTGCAGGGACTGGGACCGACTCGTATCCAGTGCTTATCCAACTGATAGCGAACAAGGCGGGCCGCCTGAGTCGTGATGCGACTCACCTGACCGGGCGGCGAGAGGCCAGTATCCCACAAGTGCCCGAAAAAGCGCAAAAATCCTCTTACTGTAACGACTAGTACCAACTATCCTGACTAGCGAGGTTGAACTATCAGTAGTGTGCTCGAGCGGGCGCCTTGATGTGCGGATGCTTCCTGCGGCGGCTTCGAGATCCGGATCCCGCCCCGGCACCGCGTTGAGGGCGTTGAGGACTCTGTCGATGGGCAGGTGGTGTGAGAGTGCAGCATGGTCGCGAGTACTTGGAGAAGCTCATTGGGCAAACGTTCGCCCAGGTGCTTGAGCGCGACACCGTGGGTCCCGATGACGACTTTTTCCTCCTCGGGGGCCACTCCCTGCTCGTCGTCCGCCTTGTGCGCTCCCTCCAGGCAGAGGGTGTCGAAATCAAGTACGAGTTCGTGTTTGACGGTAGAAGCATTCGGGGTATCGCCAATAAGTTGCTCCAGGCCCCGGACTAGCGGGGGTAAACCGTCTTCTAAACAGGACCGCGACTCCCAGTAAGGCGATTGACGGCGTCTGCCCTACTCCTCATATCGGGAGGGGAGGGCGAGGACAAGACTGGCCGGCCCGGTCAATCCACGCTGCGAGCGTCCTCCGAATTCTGGCCAATGTTTGATTCGAGCCGGCGTCGCCCGCCGCTGATTAGGCGACGTGAACATCTGCTCTGGCGGCAAACAAGACTGTGGCCGGTCGTTTCGGCTCTCGCCCAGACCATGCTCGTATCCTGTTTCTTTCGGAGGCAAAAGATCTTGAGCAGCGGAACCGTCGATCGGGGAAGTGCATGAGCCACGCAGACACGGAACTCGTTTCCGGCGTCGTTTCACCCACCACGCCGCTGCCGCCCTGGGCTCTACCGGAAGCGGAGCCAGGTCAGGGTAGCCGGGAGCGGACGCTACCGGCGCCGCTACACGAACAGCTCCAGCGTGTTGCCCAAGATCCCGCGGCCCTTGAACGGTTGATGTTGTCCGCGTGGCTGGCTGTCCTTTCTCGGTGTGTCGGCGAGCCGGACGTGGTGACAGCGTGCTTTACCCCGGACGGCACTGCGGTGTGCGTTCAGGGGCGGGTCGCCGACACCGGCTGGAGCGCTCTCGGCGACGCCTTACGCCATACTCCTTTGCACGGCCGTCCAGACAGCGCGGTGGACCTCTACGGTGCCGCGACCTCCGACGCGGCCGATCTGCTGATTCGGTTCAACGTCGCCGACGGGCACCTTCGCATCACCCACACAGCTCGCGTATCGCGAATCGCCGCCGAACGCGTTCTGGGCTACTTGGTCTTCGCGCTCACAATGGCGCTCTCCGAACCGGACGCCACGGCAGACCTGGCGGAGATGCTGAGCGACGAGGAGCGGCGCTACCAACTGGAAGATCTGTGCGGGCCGCGGATAGACAACGGCCCAGACGGCTTCGTTTCGGCCTTCCGGGCCCGTGTGGCAGCCCATCCCGCCCGGTTCGCCGTCCATCACGGCACAGATGCCCTGACCTACGCCGAGCTTGATGCGGCCTCCGAAAGAGTGGCCCTTCACCTGCGTAGTCAAGGCGTCACAGCCGAGCAGGCGGTGGCTGTGGTGAGTGGACGCCATCCTGCCTGGGTGGTGGCTCTGCTCGGGGTGCTGAAAGCCGGCGCCGTGTACCTGCCCGTCCGGCCGGACTTTCCCCCTTCTCGCGTCGAGGATCAACTCGCCCGCGCCGAATGCACGGTGGCATTGGCCGACGCCGACGGCGGCTCATTGATGAGTGCCGTGTCCGAATCGGCCTGGTCGGGTGTCGTGCTGCCGATCGACGATCTCCTGAGCCGTGAAGCCGATGGCGTCGAATTGCCGACACCGGCACTCCACCAGAATGCATATGTCTACTTCACCTCAGGCTCGACCGGTCGCCCAAAGGGCGCAGTCTGTGCCCATGACGGCATGATCAACCACCTCTGGGCCAAGGTCGACGACCACGATCTGGGGCCCGAGGACGTCGTGGCGCAAACCGCTTCGCCGTGCTTCGACATTTCACTCTGGCAGGTGTGCGCTCCGCTACTGGTCGGAGGGGCAACCGTGATCGTCGATACCGAACAGCAGCTCACGGTCGAGGACTTCGCGCAGCTGCTGATCCGGCATCGGGTGAGCACGATCCAGATCGTGCCGTCGTATCTTGAGGTGCTGCTCACGCACCTTGAGGCGGGGGCGGTCGAGCTACCTCGTCTGAAGTCGGTCTCGGTGACGGGCGAGGCGCTCAAAAGCGACCTGGTGCATCGCTGGTTCGCGGTCGTGCCAGGCGTACGCCTGATCAACGCCTACGGAGCGACCGAAGTCAGCGACGACACGATGCATGAGATTCTGGATGGCCCCCCTCGCCGGGATCTGGCCATTGTCAACGTCGGCCGGCCGCTGCGAAACATGCGCGTCTATGTCGTTGACGACCGGCAACGGCTCATGCCCCAAGGAGCCCGTGGAGAGATCGTCTTCGCCGGCGTATGCGTCGGCCGCGGATACGTCAACGACCCCGAACGCACCGCCGAGGTGTTCCTCCCCGATCCCTACTTTCCCGGTGAGGCGCTGTATCGCTCCGGAGACATGGGCCGATGGCTGCCGGAGGGGCGACTGGAGTTCCTCGGCCGCCGAGACGACCAGATCAAGATTCGAGGGCTACGAGTAGAGATCGGGGAGATTCAGGCCGCGTTGCAGAGCGTCCCGGGAATCTCGGCCGCGGCCGTCGTCCCCGTCGGCGAGGGCAACGGCAGGCGCCTGGTCGCCTTCTACGTGTCCGCCGATGACCTCACTGAAATCGATCTGCACGACCTGTTGTCCGCCCGGCTCCCCGCGTACATGGTTCCGGCCCATCATTTCCGGGTGCCCGAGCTACCGCTGAACGACAACGGCAAGACAGATCGGACGGAGCTGCAGCGACTCGCCGGCGCGCTGGCTGCCGACCGCCGCGCCTTCGAACCTCCGACGTCCCCGGCCGAACAGCGACTCGCCACCTTGTGGGCCGAGGTACTGGGCATGGCCGCCGGAAGGGTGGGCCGGTATGACGACTTCTTCGAGCTGGGTGGCACGTCTCTGTCGGCGATTCATCTCCTGTTGCGGCTGGAACACCGGCTGGCGATGGCGGATTTGCTGAACCACTCCGTGCTGGCCGATCAAGCGGAGATTCTGAGCGCGGCCGGCAACGCCGTTCCCGTCCGCCATGTCCACGAACTGAGCGGGGCAGGGACGGGCCGGCCGGAATTGCTCTGTCTGCCGGACGCGGGTGGCAACGCGATCAACTTCCAGCGGCTCGCCGAAGCAGCTGGGGATCGTCTGCAGGTGTTGGCGGTCGAGTTACCCGGGCACGACCTCGCCCGTCCGCACGAGAGGCTGATCTCGCTGCCTCGCCTGGCAGAGCATCTGGCCGACGAATTGCGCGGCAGATCCGGGCTCTATCTGTGGGGTCAAGGGGCCGGAGCCGCCGCCACCATACTCACCGCTCAGGCGCTGGAACGCAGTGGGATCGAGGTGGGCGGTGTGATCGTGGCCCTGGAGGACGCGGATCCCCTCGCGACCGTCTTGTCCGACGACGAAGTCGCAGACAGGCTTCGCCGCCGTCGCGCCTACGTGGAGTTCGACGGTGTGACCACCGCCCGGCTGGCCTTCGTCGCACGTGCGTGGCGGCACGACTGGGCGGAGGCCGAGCAGGCATTCGAAGGCTTCGGTGGAGACTTCGGTCTGGCCTGCCCGGTCATCGAGCTCACGCTCGACCCGACGCTTCCCTCAGCGCCCACTGGCGTCACCCCGGCGTCGTCCGGCCCGGACGGCGGGATCGACATAGCCCGCCACAATCCCGATCTGATTGTCGATGTGATCGACCGGCACCACGGTTCTTCACGCATTCGGTCATGACGCCGCTCAGACACCTCATCGACCGCCCTCACCCTGCCGCCGGCCGAGTGGGAATGGGCACCGCGCACGGCACCTTTGGTGAGTTGCTGCAAGGAGCCTTACCCGGGCCGGGCGAAGCCCGTGGTGAGGGGCGGTTTCTCGTCACTCTGCCGATGGCTCGCTGGTCGAGTGCATGGTTTGAACTGCGACCGCCTGGCGCCGGGTTGACAGTGCATCCGGCGGTCAGCACGAAGGCCGCGGCGCTGGCCGAAGCGCTTTTGATCGAGCTGGGGCATTCGGCAGACGGCTCGCTCTTTCTGCACAGCAGCATCCCTATGGGAAAGGGACTCGCCAGTTCGTCCGCTGACATGGCGGCGACGGCACGCGCCGTGATGGCGGCCCTCGTACGTCGGATCCCGCTATCGCGACTTGGTGCGATGATGGCCGCCATCGAACCCACCGACGGGGTGATCCACCCAGGAATCGTGGCTTTTGATCATCGTCGTGGTGAGCATCTGCGGACCTTGGGCCGCCTTCCCGCCCTGCAGGTGGTGGCAGTGGATCAGGGCGGGGTGGTGGACACGGTGATGTTCAACAGTCGCGCGCCCGGTTATGATGCGGGGGAGCGGCGCCACTACCAGCGCCTGCTCGACGAGCTCGGCCGCGCGGTCGAATCTGCTGATGTGGCCGAAGTCGGTAGGATCAGCACGTTGAGCGCAGCTCTAAATCAGTCCCGGATGCCGAACCGCAACTTTGCGGCGCTAAGTGACATCTCCCGGAGTATCGGCGGCCTGGGGCTCGTGGCCTGCCACAGCGGAACCATGATTGGTATTCTGTTGGATCCCAGGTGGAACGACTATCGATCGCGGCTGTCCCATGCGGTTCACCAGGCGAACACCCTGCCCGGACACACGCATCTGTTTCGCACGCTGACAGGCTGATCGGTGTATCGGCGCGCCGGACCGAAGTTCACCGGGCTCATGCCTTCAGGGCGAGGCTGCGCAGGTGGGCGACGGCCTGAACGGCATGCTGGACTGCCTCCTCGTTGTCGTCGGGCGCGCAGAGTCCTGTCGCTCGTCAAGACCGGGTAATGCCGGGCGAGTCATCCCTCGCCACGCTCAGAGGGCGAACCTCCCTGCACGCCGGCCCGCGAAATCGCACTACCGCCGGCAGCGCGATTTCGCGTCCATGGAGGGCGGCTCCGTAACGCCATCAGGCGGGATGGTGTCGGCTACCGTCAGGTATCCATGGCGTACGAATGGCCGAGATGAGAAGGGCCGAGTCGCCTCGGCTCCGCTGAGAGCCGCTCGTCGGATGGACGGTCTCCACGATCACCGAATCGCGTAGACAGAGCGACGGTCGGCGCCGGAAGATCAGCGAAGCTGCTCCGGAAGGTTGCGACGTGGAGAACTGTCGGCGAGATCACGGCACGAGTCAACGCCACATACAGTCTGGGCAGCCCTGCGGGCTTTGCTGCCGCGATCTCGGCGGGTTCCAGCAGAATCACATGATCGAACTCAAGGCCCTTGGCGATGTTGTCCGCGAGTACGCTCACCCGTTCGGCGCCTTCGACCGCTGAGTTGTCTGGCGACAGCACCCGATGGCCGATGGCGTCCAGGGCGGCCGACATCGAAGGCGCCGAGGCTTCCGAGCAGATCACACCGATCGATCCGTCTCGGCCGAGAACCTCGGCAACGACGGCGGACAGCCGCTCCGCAAGTGAGGCGACGCGTACTACGCGGAGCGAGTCGCTTCCGGCGCGCAGCGAATGCGGAATGGCGAGCGACGGTGCGATGGACGGTAGAAGTCGTGCGGCAAAGGCGAGACCTCGCCTGGAACCCGAACGCCCAGTGTGAGTTCGACGACCTCACCGTTCAGGTTGAGGCACGACAGGACGCCTTCCCAGGATCGTGTTGCCCACGGTGGCGTCCGCCAGATCCCCCAGAATCGTGGCCGAGCCGCCGGCGCAGCGCCACGCCAAAGCCCGCAGCTGCATCTAGTGCTGTGCCTCCCGAAGAATATCGGCCTGTCGGGGTGATCGACGAGAGCGGCGACGCGGTCGTTCAACGCCGTTTCCAGGGCCTGCCGGGACGCCTGTGATCCAGGCGAGTCGCCTGCCGCGTCGGCAGACAGCCCCTGTGTGCTCTCCCGCATTCGCCGTAGCTCCCGGCGGGTGGTGGCCGCATATTCCCGCTTGGCCTTCAGGACCGGATCCATGTCAAACTCCTTCTCGATTGTCGTTGTTTTCAGGGACGGAATCGTGACGGCGTGCGGCGCCAAATGACCTGACCCCCGACGCGAGGTTCCCATGAGCCGTTCGGGGAGGAGTTCGGTTTCTGGCTGTTCGTCCTCATACATCCCCGGTCTTGCCGGTGTTGACGACTATTGCGATATGACGCATTGCTTCGGAGTCGACGGGTACGGGCGCACAATCCCGGGCGAGGTGGTGAGTATCGGCCGGTGTCGTTTGAGAATGTGAATGGCGCTGCTTTCCGGGGGGTGTGGTGGAAGACTTTGATGACGCCTGAAAGTCGGCTGGTTCTCCGAAACCTTAACCGTGCCGACGAAGACAGCCGGGAAGAGGCAGGCGAGTCGGCGGCGACGACCTGCATCTGCTCACGAATGTACGCCGGCAGGGCCGATCGCGTGGCCGAGGAAGTCGACCTGTACAACCCGGGAAACGCCGCAGTCCGTCATGCGACCGGGCACTGGGGCGGCGCTCGCATAACAGAGTCCCTGAGAATTCGAGGTTGGCGCCTCCGTTTCCGGGTGCGACCGATGCGCAGAGGTCGGTTCCGTGCTTTGATGCGGCAGGCGATAGTGCAGATGGCTTGCATTGCCTCCGCGACTGCGATAGGCAGTAGAAGAGCGGACTTCGGTTCGCCTGATTGCCGAGGAGCCGGTGAGGCCGGAGTGTGCGACGAAGGAGCATCGTTGGGCATCGATATCGAACCCGGACGGCCTCGCGGAAGCGCAGTCATGCCGGCGAGCGCAACGGAACGGGTTTATCGGCCCGCTTTGAGCGAGCAGCGTGGCATCTGGCTCAGCTGCCTATTTCAGTCGGACGGGTCCGTCTATGTCAATGCCTACGCCTTCCTGTTGGAGGGCGCCTTGGACCTTGGGGTACTGGACGCCGCGTTCCGCGGCCTGGTTCGTCGACACGAGGTTCTCCGTACCGGACTGTCTCAGGATGAAGACGCGATCGTGCAGTTCACGATTCCCGCCACGAATGAGAGCGTACTCGACGTCGAGGACAGAGCAGGTGTTCCGGTTTCGTCTGCGGATGTGGAGCGATGGATATCTGAGCAGGAAAGCTTGTCGTTCGACCTCGAGCATCCGCCCTTGATGCGCGCGAAGGCCTTACGTATTGACGTCGACCGATTGGTTTTGGTGGTGCTGATGCATCACATTGTCGCCGACGGAGAGTCTCCGAGGATATTGTCCAGCGAGCTGAGCCGACTCTATGAGGAATGTTCGAAGGGACTGAATGGCGATGTGCCGGTTCGCCGGCTGCCGGTTGAGCGTATTCGGCGCGAGCAGCTGTGGCTGGCTTCCGAGGAGTATTCCTCTGCGCTTCGCGAGCGTGTCGCCGAACTGGAGTCGGCGAAGGTGATCAGCCTTCCGCCGTCGGATGCCGAAGGCTCTATCGAGGGAAGTATTTCCTTATCGGTGCCGGTGCACAGAGTTGGCTCGTTCCTGGAGTACGCGCGCTCCCTCGGCATCACGGACTTCGGTGCATTCTTTGCACTCTTCGCGGGGCTTCTATGTAGATTCTCTGGCGAGACGGATTTTATCGTCGGCGTGGCGATGAGCACTCGCGACGAATCGACGAGAAACGAATTCGGCTGTTTTGTTAACATGGTGCCTGTGGAAGTGTCCGTGCGTGAGGACATGACGACCGAGGGGCTGTTGCACTCCGTCAGCGCTTCCATCTTCAAGGGCCTGGTGTGGCGCGACCTTCCTTTCGACGCGGTGGTGGCGTCGACCCCCTCCCTGAGACCGGTCAATCGGCCGCCTGTGGTACAAGTGGTTTTTGGGCTGGAGCAGGACCCGGATGAAGTGGTGGGCCTGTCTTTTCCCGGAGTGAAGAGTGTCAACATTCCAGTGATGGGTACCGTCCTGGAGTTCGAGCTTGAGTGCGTCTGTCGCTTGGAGGCCGGGGAGTTCGTCTCGTCTCTCTACTGGTCGAACAAGATTGGGCGGAGGCGTGCCGAAGAGTTCCTTGACGCGATGGGCAAGACCGCGGAGTGGCTGGGCGCCAACCTTGGCGCGACCCTGGCCGGCTGGCCCGTCGAAAGGCGCTGGTAGCTTTCGCTGCGAGGAGCCGCCTCGACCGGCGGCGGTCCGAGATCTCTGATCGGCCCCTGTGGAGCGCCTCTCCTCGCTGGTCGCGCTCTCATCGGTGATCAGGACAGGAACGGCGTCAGCGACGATCTCCTTCGCGAGAGCGCGAAACCTTCCCCCTCCGAGTTCGCCGGTCGTCACAGGAACCCAAAAGAAGGCGCGTTTGCCGTCGACCGTTCGATTCGGTGGACAGCACCATCTCCGGTGGGTATCTTTCTCCGGGTCCCGACCGTCCCTGTCCGAAACCGAAACCGGTGAACCCACCGCCTCCGTAAATGGCGCCTCAAGCAGGGTGACCGTGCTCGCATCCAAGGAAGACGCTTCGTGACAGACATCGTTCCGCTGCGCAAAAACGTACGTTTTCAGCTGCTGTGGATTGGTAGTGCGGTCTCCCAATTGGGGTCGGAGCTCACCAGGCTCGCCATGCCGCTGTTGGTGCTGGCGCTCACCGGCTCGCCTGGGCTGGCAGGCGTCGTCGCCGGAGCTCGGACCCTCGCCTTCGTCGCGGTTCAGATGCCGGCCGGCGTCTGGGTGGACCGGTGGGACCGCCGCCGCACGCTCATCATGGCCCAAGGCCTCCAGGCGGTTGTCTCCGCGCTGCTGACGGTGCTCATCCTCATCGGCCGCGTGGAGATCTGGCAGTTCGTCACGCTGGCGGTGCTGGACGGGCTGTGCGCCGCGTTCATCGGTCCCGTTCAAGACACCGCGATCCGCGGCATCGTCCCGCCCAGCCAACTGCACAGTGCCTACGCGCAGGAGGAGGCCCGTACCCACGCGGCGGGGCTCCTCGGCCCTCCGCTCGGCGGCGTGCTGTACGGGCTGGGGCGGGCGGTGCCATTCGTCGCCGACACCATCAGCTTTCTCGCCGCCACGCTGTTCTACGTGTTTGCGAAGGTGCCGCGCCGTCCGACGGACGAGCCGCAGAACCCGGAAGGGGATGATGACGGCCAGGAGCAGCGACCAAGCCGGCGCGGCATGCGCCGGGAAGCGGCCGAGGTCTTCGCATGGCTGTGGCACCAGCATGGCCTGCGCGAGGTCACCGCGGCGGTGATGGTTCTCAATCTGCTGGGCGGAGCGTTTCTCATTCCGCTGATCGTGCTCGTCGGTGAGCGCGGTGGTGATGCGCGCCTCACCGGAGTGGTCCTGACCGGTCTCGGAATCGGCGGACTGATCGGTGCGCTGCTGTCGGGCCGGATCAGCAGGCTCCTGCCTCCCGGCAAACTACTGCTGGCCGTTGTGACGGTCTTCGGCGTCTCGCTGGCGGCCACGGCACTGCCCTGGGGGGCATGGTGGCCGATGATCCCGTTGGTGTTCATCACCTTGGCGACCCCCTCGCTGAACGTGGTGATGGGCGTGGTCGTCGCGCGTATGGTGCCGCAGTCGATGCTCGGCCGGATGGGCGCAGTCCTGAGCCTGGGCGGGACGGCGCTCAAGCCCCTGGGGCCGGTCCTCGGCGGGGCTCTGGCCGCAGCGCTGGGCGGCGCCGGGGCGCTCGTCGCGCTGGGCGGGCTGCTCGGCCTGACCGCCGCGCTGGCCTCGCTCAGCTCAGAACTGCGTCACTTCACCGGACAGGCTTCCACGGACGGTGGCGACCCCTCGGGCGATGGCGAGGCCCCGCCCCCTCCTCCTAGGTGCGCGGTCTGATGCCGGGAATCGGCCCGGCGAGTATCAGACCGGGTCGTACGGGGAGGCCGTCACCATGCCACCGGTAGTTCGTACACGCCGAAGGGGGCGCCATCCGTCCTGAGAGCCAGCTCGTCGTCTTCGACGGTGATCCGTAGTCCGGGCAGGCGGGTGAAGAGCGTGCGCAGGCTGATCTCGATCTCCGCGCGAGCGAGGTTCGCGCCCAGGCAGGTATGTATGCCGTGACCGAAGGCCAGATGCCTTCCCGTGTCGCGATGAATGTCGAACTCGCCAGGGTGGTAAAAGACGCGCTCGTCGTGGTTGACCGACGCGCCGAGCACGAAGATTCCGTCCCCGGCACGAATGGTCTGGCCACCGAGGGAGATGTCCTCCGTCGCGACGCGATCGAAGGTGAACCAGTCGGTGATGCTGTGGAAGCGCAGCAGTTCTTCGACCGCCGGCCTCCACAATTCGGGGTTGCCCTTCAGTTCGTCGAGCAGGCCGGGGTGGCGCAGCAGCGTCAGCACGCCGAGCGAGATCATGTTCGATGTGGTGAGGTGGCCGGCGGTCAGCAGAAAGAACGCGACCCCGGCGACTTCTTCCCGGGTGAAGGCCCCTGTTTCGAGGAGCCGGCCGACGATGTCGTCTCCCGGGGACTGTGAAGCCTCCTGAACGAGCGAAGCGATGCAGTCCCGCATCTCCACGATCGCGGTCACCTTGGCCAGCGGATCCACCAGCGGGAAATTGTCGGTCGCCCGGATACGGGAGAGAAGAAAGTCGTGGTTGCGCGACGGCACGCCGAGCATCTGACAGAGCGTCAGAGCCGGAAGCGGGAGCGCCACAGCCTTGACGAGATCAGCCTGCGTGCCCTGAGCCTCGACGGCGTCGATGAGCCGGTCCACGGTCCGCTGGATGCTCGGTCGCAGCTCGTTGACTTTCCTCAGGCTGAACTCCTGGACCAATGCCTGGCGGAATCGGGTGTGCTCGGGCGGGTCGAGGTCGACGAATTCGCCTGCCGAATCGCGGGACTGAGCCTCGATCACCTCCGGAAGCGGCGGATCGGCGGAGAACTTCGCGTAAGGATGGCCAGGCGTCGTCGGGCTCGTACTGACGCGGTGATCCTTGAGCAGCGTATGCCCTTCCTCGTTCCGTGTGATCAGCCAGATCGGCCCGCCCGGCAGGTCCACGGACACGACCGGCGCCTCGGCTCTCATGTCGGAGTAGGCCTCCGGCAACGCGAACGGGCAAGTGCGGTCCACGGGAAAGCGGTGGCTCATGGCTGGGTCCCCGCCCATGCTCGCAGCCGTTGAACGAGGACTCCCATGTGCTCGAAGTCGGCCCGCGTCATGGGCGTGTCGAAGAGGACGGTGTGCACGCCTTTCGCGATCACCATGCCGAGGTTCGAGGCGACGGCGTCGTAGTCGCCGACTAGATACGGGCAGTCCGCCTGGAAGGAACGGAAAGGGGTCAGCGTGAAGCAGGAGCCGCTTCCGTCCTCGTTCTCGTTCTCGACCGCCAGGTCTTGTTTCCACACCGAATCGGTGTTCCCCATGCTCAGCCGGAGCATCTCGCGACCTACGGGGTCGTCCGGGAAGCGCAGCCGTGCCACGGTCGCCGCCTCGGCGGCCGTGGGGCGCACGACGACACCCACATTCACCGCGCCCAGGCCGTGCGGGACCTTCTCGGGGGTCGACGGATACATTCCCATCGGGATCGCTCCGAGTGACTTGGCGGTACGGCCGGCGTCGTCGGAGCGTCCGGCAAGGTACATCCTCGGTCGGAGGTCGGCGGGCAGCGACGGCGTCAGTCGCAGATCACTCGTCCGGTAGAACCGGCCGTTCCAGGTGACCGGCCCGCCGTCCAGGAGAAGCATCAACACTTCGGCGTATTCCTGAAGGCGCGCATAGCGATCCCGATGGTCAAGGTCGTCGCAGACGGCGGCCAGTTCGCTCACCGCCGCCCCGGTGATCAAATTCAGATCCACCCTGCGCCGGTAGAGCTCCGCGATGGACAGGAGCGACCGGGCGGCGGCGAATGGGTGGGTGTACAGCGGATTGACGGCGACCATGGGCACGAGGCGACGGGAGGCCGAGACGATCGCAGTCGCGCCGACCCATGGGTCGAGGACGGCGCCTGCTCCGGTGAACAGCAGAACTCCGTCGAGGTCGAACTCGTCCGCCCATCGCGTCACGTCAATGGCCGAACGCGCGGACAACGCGGGATCCGCCACTCGGGGCACCGTGGTCAGAAAGCGGAGTTCAAGGCCCATTCCCAGCCTCTCTAGATTCGACTCACATGCGAAACCGGCGGCGAGAAACTCGTTGTGGCGTGCGGATGGCGACCGATCCTGCTGACCTTGAGACGCTCCGTCCGTAGCATGGACACAGCCGCAGTGAGCCATTCGGTGGCGAATCGTGCACCCACGCACGACCCTGGGCCGCTCCCGAAAGACAGCAGCCCTCGCGGAGACGCCTCCTGCCAGCGATTCGGCCTGAACTCGTCCGGATGAGCCCACACATCCGGGTGGCGCTGAACCGCGTAGACGAATACGTGGATCTCGTCGCCGGTCAATGCCGAGACGGGCCCCACGCTCTGATCGCTTACCACCGTTCGCCGGAGTCGCCACGAAGGCGGCCACAGCCGGAGACACTCCAGAGCGATCCACCGGGGGTCCATGTCACCGAGTTCCCGACGCGGTACCGGTCCGCGCAGAGCCAACTGGCTGTCGGAAAACAGAACGGTCAGAATCCAGGCCAAGGCGATGGACGTCGAGGCGACGAACGCCGCGGTCCGGCGTAGGTACAGGTCGCCGATCCTGGCCGGAAAGTCCGGCTCCCCCTCGAAGCCGAGGTTCGCGGGAAAGAGTTCCGGCCAGGAGTCCGCCAGACACATTCCGGCTTCCACCGAGCTGCTCTCGAACAGCCTCTCGTTCTGCCGTTTTGTGATGGTTCCCAGAATGGTCGGGACGAACACGCTCTCAAAAAACGTCCGCACGGCGCCCTCAAGCTGTTCGCTCGCTCCACAGCCCATGGGAACCTTGAGCGCGTCCACCAGGCTCCGGACGCATATGCGGTGCAGATCTCCGTCACCGGAGAGGATGCGCTCCACGGCGATCCCGGCGGACTTCACGGGGTCCTGTTCGTAGAGCCGCTGCACCACCCACCGGTTCAGCGCCTTCCGCGCCTCGTCCGGCAGCGGGCCCGAACCGTTTCGCCAGAACGGGGGAGTGCGTGCGAGGGATTCATCCGTTCCGGCCAGCGTCGTACGGGCCAGCTCTGGATGGCAGACGATGATTTCGCCGGACAGCGTGCGATAAACCGACCGTCCTCGGCGCCTCTTCTCTATCTTCAGGATTTCTTTCCAGAGATTACTGTTGTTGAACAGCAGGCCCATTGCTGTATCGGCCTCGCCTCGCTCGTCGAAGTGTCTTCCGACCTGGCCGCAGTGACTGGAAAGGCGTCCGGCGGGATCCCTGTGCTCGATGCGGCCGATTCCGGAGGCCCTGGAAGTGAAGCGAATCGCACCCCTTCGGCGTAGCCAATGACCGAAGGTAGTCGTCACTAACGGACCGTTCGAAAGTATGGCAGCCGAACCGGTGTGTCAAGCTCGCGTGTTGATTCATCGGAATCGCCACCTGAGCCTCCGCGCCGCCCGCATGACTGATACCGGCAGCCTGAGCACGACCGGATCGCGTGGCTATATCCGCTCATCCGGCCAGCGACAATGAGGCCCTCTGATGACCGCACGGTCTGGAGGCCGCTATTTCCCCGTGCGGTTGTACTTGTAAGGAGCCTGTGACCGAGTGTGATCGTCGCTCGGGCAATTCCGATGTTTCGCCGTCGAGGACATGTCAAGTGCGGGCGCGGGGAGACGGTCCGATCGCACTGTGCCTCAAGGGCCGGGGGCGTGGTTCTGTGATACTCCGGTCGTCGCCCCGGCGTGCGCCGCGTGTACTCGTACGACACATGAGCCACGATCGCCACTTGGTTTGCTCGCACAGCGTGTCACCTTCGTAAACGCATTTCTCCTGCGCCGTGACCGCGCCCCCGGCCGTCTGCGGTCGCATGCCGCCGGGCGGGGGATTAAGAGGGGTGGCGCCGTACGGACTCACGCGACGGTTCTTGATGAATCAACGCGCATGCTTGACACGCCGGTTCGGCTGGAATACTTTTAAACAGTCTGTTAGTGATGGTAATACTCGGTCACGAACTTCGTTGAAGGGATGCAAATCATGCGAGTGATTCGCTTCGCCGCCAGGGCCGTCGGTATCGGCCGTGTGATGCGCAAAAACCCTACCGGTCGCTATTTCTATCACTACGCCTAAGTCGAAGGCGGACGCGGAGCTCCGTGGACTGTTTTCGGCTCGGACTGGGCACGCTGACGGCCAAGGCTTTTAGCTGACCGCCGGCGTGGCCGGGTACGGATGTGGCGAAGCCTCTGGTGTTGGAGCTGTCGGGGCAAGATTGTTTCGAATATGCCAGGGGCCTCGCGTGTTGTTTAAAATCAGATTGTGTTTCGTTACTGCTTCAAGCCTGACATCGCGTGTCCTTTCCGGCCCGCTCCCGCTGCAGGCGGCCAGGTCGGTATGGCGCACACCCGGCCTCAGAACAACAGGCGGTTCCGGTGCCGTGCCGAAGGCCGCGGAAGGCGTGCTCGTGGCGGCCTTGCCTAGGCGGTTGTCGGCTGATGCGACCTTCGTGGGGCCGGTGCCGTGATTCCCTCGCGTGGTGATGGTGGAAATTCGTGATTGATTATCGAAGTGTGTCGCATTTCAAGGCATTTGGATTCGTCGTCCTTCGCGGACTGCTGACCGAGACCGAGACGGCGCGGCTTCGCGCCGAATCCGTCACTGCCCTGACGGAGGCGTACGGGGCCACCGTCTGGGACGAGGACGTCGACGCGGCCGCGGTGCCCGCTTACGTCGTTCCCACGATGAACGCCGACACTCCGTTCGCCTCCAGCCTGGTGGCCGACGATCCCAGATTCTGGCAGGCGTCACACCACCTCATGGGCGGGCCCACCGTGCCCACGAACAGTGAGGCGACGTGCTACTGCGCGAACACCAGGTGGCATTCCGACATGGCTGCCGAAGTGCAGGGTGTCAAGTTCATGGTCTACCTGGACGCGTGCACTCCCGATTCCGGCCGGCTTCAGGTGATGCCCGGATCTCATCTGGGGGTGCCGTGGACCGCCTTCTGGGAGCATATGAGTCAGGACCCGCACCGGCAGGGAGTGTCGGTGGATTCCCGAGAGTGGTCCATCCCCTCCTATGACATCGAGACGGAGCCCGGCGATGTGATCGCCTTCCACTCCAATCTGCTGCACGCTTCGGCGGGAGGGAGCCTCAGGCTGTCCTGGGACACCTCGTACTTTCTCTATCCCGCTCTGGCCGGCACCGAACAAGGCGAGCTCATCCGAGATGCCATCCTGCATACGGGCGACTATTCAGGACACGCATACGACCACGAAAAGTGGGCGACGTGGCGTGACTGGGTCGCCTCGGCCGACACCGATCCGCGGACGACCGCCGTCCGGCGGCTGGAGCGACTCGGGGTGTTGAAAGTGGAAGGCGCCGATATCGGGACTCCCCGATGGCAGCCCAAGCTGATCAACCCTTTCCCGCTGTTTTCTGGTGCGCCGTTCAAGGCGCGAGGCAAGTAGGTGGTCGGCCGACCGGCCGGGGGCTGAGTTGATGTCTCGGCGGCCTGCCGGCCGTCCGCTGGACACGGAGGGGTTCCATGGAGATCGAGGATCGGCTTCGACGAGTTCTGCATAACGATCTGTTTGTGGAAGCAGGGCCGGATGAGATAGGCGTGGAAGACAGTCTCCGAGCCGTGCACGGCTTGGACTCCCTGGCTTTCGTCGAGCTCCGAGTGCAATGCGAGATGATTTTTGGTGTGAAGATCGAGGACAAGGACTTCTCATCGGAGAATTTCAAGAGCCTGCACACCGTCGCCGATCTCGTGCGCCGCATCCAGGGGCCTGCTGAATCGTGACGGACATCACGACGCCCGAGATGCTGCAGATTCTGCAGCGCGGCCGGGAGCTTCACCTCGACCATTACGCATCCGGTCGCCTGCCGTTCGCCGCCGTGGGCGGCAGCGGATCGCGGCAGCGGATGACCGAGTTGGGCGGCCCCGGCGCGGGCAGGACGTGGGAAGTCCTCGACGCGAGCGGTGGTTACGCTAGCGCCTGCCTGGGCATGGGTCACGCGGCGATGGTCCGGGCGCTGGCCCGAGGCGCCCTGCTGGAGCAGGCCACCGACGAAATCGGCTCCCTGGAACGGGCGCGGCTTCTGATCGAGCTGTTTGGCGACGACGGACTGCTGTCCGATCATTTCCCGCCGGGCGACTACCACGTCAGCGGTCGCAACTCCGGCTCCGAGGGCATGGAACTCGCGATGCGCCTCGTATGGGAGTCACGAATCGACCGTCACACGATGCGGTTATCGGCGGACCGGGGCGAGCGTGATCTCGTCCTCGCCTTCGAGGGGGCCTGGCACGGCTGGACGGGCGGTCTGGTCCAGCTGCTCAACCGGCGCCATTTCCGGGTGGGTCTGCCGGGCGCGGACACGGCGCGACCGTACGGGATAGCCGTCGACCACCTGCCGTTCGGTGACGCGGACGCCCTGGAAGCGTATGTCGCGGAGAACGGTCACAGGCTGCTGGCCGTCGTGGTCGAACCTGTCCAGGGCGACGCGGGGATTCTGCTCCCTCCTCGCGGATATTTGCGCCGATTGGCCGACCTGGTGCGCGACAGCGGCGCACTCCTGGTGGCCGACGAGGTCCTCACCTTCGGCAAGACGGGTGCGTTTCTCGCCATGACGGACGAGCACGGTCCGATTCCGACGGATGTGACGGTCATCGGGAAGAGTCTCGGCATGGGGACGGTGCCGGCGTCGATGGTCATCGCGCGGCGTTCGCTCACCGTTCGCGGCTCCGGGGCGGTGGCGACCTCGGATCTGCGGCCGATCGCCTGCGCGGTGATCCGGGCGGGCCTGGAGGTCATTGTCGGGAACGATCTGCTGAACCACTCCGCGATTCTCGGCAAGCAACTCGGCATACTGCTTCGGAAAGAGCTCGTCGAGGCGTTTCCGGCTGTGTACCGGGAGGCGCGCGGTGTCGGGGTGCTGCACGGCGTCGAGCTCACCGAACCCGCCTCGGCGAGAATGGCCGGCCTGCGCGAACATGTGATCCGAGCCGGTGTGTACGTCGAGTTCATGGCGGGAGCGGGCCGGCGAACAGGCGGTCAGCGCTATCTCTTCCCGGCCATGCGCATCGCACCCCCGCTGATCACGTCCCCGGCGGAGATCGACGAGATGGTGGACAGGATCGTCGCCGGCTCACGCACGTTTGTGCGGGCGTCCGAGTGAAGGAGTTTCGTGAGATCTTCCGATCGGTGGAACACGTGGACACCGACGCGTCGGGTGTCCTGCACTTCGCACGGTACGCATCGCTCCTGGAGACCGCGGTCCTTGAGAATCTCGACCGACTCGGTTTCGGACTCGGGTGGCTCGGCTTGAAGGGATTCGAGCTGGTCGTCGCCGAGCTGCAGATGAAGTACGTGAGACCCGCCCGATACGCCGACACGTTGCGTATCGCAACCACGGTGGAGCATGTCGGCGGAGCCGCGTTCCGGCTGGCCGGGACCCTGTGCCGCGACGGTCGCACCGGGCCCGAGGAGGACCTGCTGGCGCGCGGTCGTCTCGTGATGTGCGTGGCCCGTCGTACCGACGGTCTGGCCGTACCGTTGCCGGACGAGGTCCGATACGGGCTCCAGGCCTGTCTCGCGGGAGGCTCGGATGACTGAGGAGACCCCCAGCACGCTGGGATTCACCGAGATCAAGCAGTGGTTGCGACACCGGCACCCCATGATCTACATCGATAGGGTCCTGGACTATCAACCGGGCAGGCGTCTTCGCAGCCTGACACTCGTCTCCGGAACGATGGACGTCATCTCCGGACACTTCCCAGAACGGGCGATCTATCCGGGAAGCCATCTCATCCAGGCGTTCGCGCAATCCGGCATCATCCTCTACCAGATGAGTACCTCGATGCTCGAAGACGACGAGCTGAGCCTGATCGGTTCGATCCAGTGCAGGTTCACGAAGATCGTCGTGCCGGGCGACCGGATCGTCTTCGACGTCAACTCCGACCGTCTGATCGAGAACACCTTCCACTTTTCGGGCCGGGCCACTGTGGAGGGCCGATCGGTCGCGGCCTTCCGCGCCTCGCTGATCCGCGTCAAGGTCGACGAACTGGGGCGACAGCTGTGGTGAAAGAGGCGGTGGCGGTCACCGGGATGGCCTGGGCCACAGCTCTCGGCACCGGCCTCGACGACGTGTGGCTGAGGCTGCTGCAGGGGCGGAGCGGGTTGCGCGAGGTCGAGTCGGACCATCCGCTGCGCAACCTGTTGGCGGCCCCGCTCGACTCCCCGCCCCAGACCTGGGACCCGCTCCGCAGGCAGGTGGACCTCACCTCGGCGACCCTCACCAGGGCGATGGGCCACGCCGGCCTCGGCACGCGTGCGGATCCCTTGATCATCGTCGGCACGAGCTTCGGCCCGCACCTCGATGATCCCGATGTCGACGGGCTGCACGCGTGGGTGGCCGAGGCGTCGCTGAAGTCCGGGGTATCCCGTCCGCCGCTCTCGTTGTCCTCCGCGTGCTCGTCCGGATCCGATGCCATCGCCGTGGGGGCGCGGCTGATCGAGGAAGGCGAGGCGCAGGCGTGTGTGTGCGGGGGCGCCGACATCCTCACCCCTGCGAAGCGCCTGGCGCACACCGCGCTCGGCACCATGTCGCCAACGCTGCTGCGCTCCTTCGACCGGCGCCACGACGGCACACTCCTGGGGGAGGGGGCCGCGTTCTGCGTACTGGAACCACTCGGTTCCGCCCGGCGGCGGGGGGCGCCCGTCTACGCGATCGTGCGCGGGAGCGGCGCATCGAACGACGCCGCGAGCATGGCGGGACCGGACCCCTCCGGCGACGGCGTCCTGTTGGCCCTCCAACGGGCGCTCACCGCGGCCGGGGCCGTCCCCGACGAGGTCGCCGTGGTCAACGCCCATGGTTCGGGCACACAGGCCAACGATTTCGTCGAGGCCATCGCGCTGTCCCGGCTGTTCCGAGGAGTGCGGAAGCCGGTGGTGTTCGCCACGAAGGGAGCGTTCGGCCACACTCTCGGGGCAACCGGCGCGATCGAGGCCATCGCCGTCGTCATGGCTCTGCGCAGGCGTGTCGCCCCGGCCGTATACGGGCTTGACGACCTGCCGCAAGACTTTCCCCTCCCCGTTCCCGTCGGCGGTCCGCGTGAGCTCGGTTCCGGCCTGGGCGTCAGCGTGACCCTCGCGTTCGGCGGCTTCAACACCGCTCTCGTCTTTCAGGCGGTGCCCGGCGATGTGGGGTGACGATTCCCGGCTGGACGTCGTAGCGAGCGCACGGATACGCGGCTCCGGGAACGACAGTGAAAGGCTGGGGCCCGCCATCGGGTACACCGACCCCGTCGCAGGGCTGATCGCCAAGGCGGTACGGGAGTCGCTGGTCACTCTCGGCGGAGCGGACGGACTAGGAGAACGCTCGGACGTCGGCGTACTGGCGGTCAGCGAGACGGCCACGAGACACACGCTGCGGCAACTCGCGGGCAACGTGAGCAGCGGAAGACTGTCGCCCGCGCGGGTCGCGGGCGCGACCGCCGGAACGCTGGCCGGGTTGACGTGCATCGTCTTCGGGTTTCGCGGGCCGAGCCTGGTGCTGACGTCGCCGCCGGACGCCGTGCGCCGTACGACGGCGATGATCGCGTACTCCTGGCTGGCAAGCGGCTGCGGACATGTCGTCGTGTGCGAGCACGAGATCGAAGCCAGTGCCGATCATGACGTGCGGGTAAGCGTCCTGCGGCGTCTCGACCGAAGATAAGACATGACGACCGCTCCTGACCTTCCTCCGTTACCCGAGGTCGAGACGTACCTGGACGGCGTCGTCGACCTGGACGCCGACGCGCGGACGCCGGTCTCGGCGGGGCGGATCGCCCACGAGCTGACCGGTCGCGGCATTCGAGCCGGAGAACTGGTCCTGATCCGCATGCCGAACGGCACGGCCCTGCTGGCGTGCTTCTTCGGCGTGCTCTTCGCGGGCGGCATCCCCGCGCTGCTCCCGTTGAGCACGCCGACCCCACGGGTGCGCGAACTCGCCGCCGCGTTGGGCGCCCGCCTGCTGATCGTGCCGCGAGGCGCCGTCGCGCCCGTCCCCGGCGAACGGCAGGGCGTGGGCGTGGTCGACTGCGTCAGGCTGCCGCACGTCGAACCCGAACGGTACGAGCGGGACGACGTCGTGCTCCTGACCTCGGGAACGTCGGGAACCCACAGCGCATGTCTGCATCGCGTGTCCTCGCTTCTGCTCAACGCGCGCCGGCACGCCGAATCGGTCGGGCTGAGATCCTCCGACACCGTGTTGGTGAACCTGCCGCTCAACTTCTCGTACGCCTTGGTCGCCCAGGCTCTGGCCGGCCTGCTCACCGGAAGCCGGCTCGTGCTGTCGCCTCCACTCCTGAGCCCAGCGGCATACGCCACGGTGCTGGCCGATCACCGGATCACCAGTTCGTCGCTCACTCCCTACCTGGTGCGAACCCTGCTGACCCCGGATGGGTGGCGGACTGGCTCGCTGCGGATGCTCACCGTCGGCGGCGACGCGCTGGAGCCGGAGAACGCCCGGCGGCTCCTGCGGCAGGCGTCAGACCTTGAGCTGTACCTCACCTATGGACTGACCGAGGCGGGCCCGAGGGTGAGCACGCTGGCCGCCCACCGCGAGCCGGCCGAGCGCCTCTCCTCCGTCGGCCGGCCGCTGGATGGAGTGCGGGTGACGTTACGGGCGCCTGACGAAAACGGTGTCGGTGAGCTGCTGGTCACCTCCGACACCGTGATGCGCCGAAGGCTGGGCATCGTCGAAGGCCGGTCGGATCGCGCGCCGGTCGATCACCGGCAGCTCGTCACCGGTGACCTCTTCAGCATCGATGGGGATGGATACCTCTACTTCTGCGGTCGCCGTTCGGAAGGTGTGGTGGCCCACGGCCACAAGGTCGCGTTGTCGTCGGTCAGGCGGATCGCCGACACTGTGCCAGGAGTCGCGTGGTCCGCCACGCGGCCGTATCGCGCGGACGGAGGTGAGACATGGTACGAGCTCGACCTCTATGTGAGGGAACCGGAGCCGCACGAGGTGGAACGGCTGAAGCGGGCCGTACTGCGCCTGCTCGCCCGAGCCGAATGGCCGGCGCGCATCACGGTATTGCCCGCATACGGCAGGACGCACAAATGATGCACGGCCCGCCGATCAAGGGTCGATCAGTGCGGTGACCTGTTCTGTGAGCCGCCGTCGATCGACCTTTCCGTTGAGGTTCAGAGGCAGCCTTTCCAGCCGCAGGAAAAGTCGAGGCACCATGTAGGACGGCAGCCTGTCGGCCAGAAACTCGCTCAACTCGTCTTCGGATACATGCGCTCCGGAATAGACGCCGGCGAGGTCGAAGATTCCCGCCTGGGCCTCATAGGGCACGACCACGACCTCATCCAGCCCGGGATGACCGCGCAAGGACGTCTCGATGTCGCCCAGCTCGACACGGTGTCCCCGTACCTTCACCTGGTTGTCCAGGCGTCCCAGGTAGAACAGCTGACCGTCCCGGAGCGCTATGCGGTCGCCGGTGCGATACCAGTGGGCCGGCGTCAGCTCTTCGGCCTCGCCGAAAGGACCCAGGCCGTCACCGCTCCAAAGGACGAACGGCCCTCGGGGCTGTTTGGGATCCAGGTATCCGTCGAATCGTTGCGGTCCCCGCAGCAGGAGCTCTCCCTCGTCCGCCGCCTGGCCGTTTTCCCCGACGACGGCCCACTCGATCGACGGGTGGGGGCGCCCGATCGGCAGGCTCGTCGTCGGCTCGCCGGGCCATTCCGAAGGCGACGCCGGCAGGTCGTAGACCGCGGACGAGACGGTGATCTCCGTCTGGCCGTACACATTGGCGATTCTGCTGTTGGGCGCCGCCTCCTGCCATGCGCGGATGTGGTCCACGGTCAAGGGCTCTCCGCAGAACATGCTCCATCGAAGCGTTGGCATCACGCCTGGGGAAAGCTCACCCAGCAGGCGGGACATCGTTATGGACGACGGAGTCGAATGCCAGTGGGTGATCCCGTGCTCGGCAATGTGCCGCGGCGGGGTGAGCATGTCCGTCCTGGACGGCACGACGACCGCTCCGCCCGAACCCCATGCGAGAAACATGTTGAACACCGACAGGTCCCAGGACAGTTCGGAGGTCTGCGCGACGCGCGCTCCCGGACCGTCGGTGAAATGCTCGACGATGTACGGCAGCCAGGAGGCGATGTTGCGATGCCTGATGGGCACCCCCTTCGGCGTGCCTGTCGATCCGGACGTGAAAACGATGTAGGCGAAGTCGTCGGGGTGCGGAGCGGCCGGGGGAGCGGAGGCTGTCCTTGAGCCGTCGGTGAAGTCGGATCCGTTGCCGGTCATCGAGACGAGTGCCACGCCGGTTTCCGCGCGCAGCGCGGCGGCGAGTTCGGCCTCGGATTCCGCGAATGCCAGCGCGTCCAGTTCCGCGAGTCGAATGATCTGGGCACTGCGGGCGACCGGATGCTCGACGTTCAGCGGGACGACCGTGGCTCCCGCGCGCAGCACGGCCAGGTAGGCGATGTATGTGGCGGCGCTGCGGGACGCGAGAATTCCGATCCGCCGAGGCCGTCCTCCCCTTCGTCCGGCACTGTCACCCACGATTGCCGCCCGCGCTGCGCCCGACGCTTGAGCAAGGGCCGAATACGTGAGGTCGACGTCGCCGACACTCAGTGCGAGCAGTTGTGGATGGGCATCGGCCGACCTGTCGAACCATTCGTACATCGCCAGATTCAAGGACACTTCCCGTTCCCTTCTGACGCGGCTCGCGCCTCGCTGCTCGACGCCGTGGAGGGCGTCTAAAGCCGCTGCCCGTCCAGCTTGCCGGACGGGGACATCGGATGTCGATCCCGCGAAAGCGATTTGCTTAAGCCATTGTGCTGAGCCTGTGTTAGACGCGGCCGTCGCGGGGACGTCACCGCCAGGATATGCGGGCACTTTCCGGCCTTTCGATTGACATAACGGAACGACCGCGTATCTTGATTTCGGAGCGCGTTTTCGTTGCCGACGCCGCTGCGGAAGGGGTGCGGTCGCGGTGCCGGGCCACCGGCATCGGTACGACTTGCCGGACTGGAGGCTGATCAGGCTGCGTAAGAGGTCTCAATTCGCCATCGACTTATCACAGCGCGTAGGATCGGGGTCCGTTGCGGCGCGATTCGCGTCCCCAGACCCGATTCCCGGGTGGGGGCCGCGTTCGCTCGCCGAACTGGTGGCCGCGGCAGCCGTTGTTGTGGCGAGGCACACGGGATGTGCCGACGTCAGGCTCCTCGTTCGCGACAATCGGAACGGTGTTCATCCGATCGTCGCGGGTATTTCCGAATCGACTTTCTCGGAAGTCGCCGCCAATGTCGCCGAACAGCTCGGCGGTGTCGATTCCGCTGATTGTCTCGTGGCCTTGGTGTTCGACAACTCGGCGCCGGAATCGGGAAAGCATCAGCCGCTCGCGTTATCCGTGCAGGATGGGCGCGTCACTGCCGCCTATGACGGCGAGCTGTTCTCGGAAGCCGCGATCGAACGTTTTGTGCGGCACGTCCACGTGGTGCTGACTCAGGGCAACGGGTGGACCGGCCGCGTGTCGCGCCTGCCGCTGCCGGTTGAGTCGCCCGCCGCGGCGGTACCGTCGCCCTCCTCCGGCGACCCGGTCACCTCCCTGGGGCGTGTCGCTCGAATCGATCCCGGGCGTGGAGCCGCCGCGGACGCGATGAACGCGCTCACGTACGGCCGGCTCGCCGCGGTCGTCGAGGGCTGCGCGCAGGACCTTCGAGCACCGCGTTTCAGCGACGCCCGTGTCGGCGTACTGATGGATCACGATGTGCACGCGGTGGTGGGCGTGCTGGCGGTTCTGCGGTCGGGGCGGACCTTCGTTCCGCTGAACGCCGAGGAACCCGGTGGCCGACTGACGAAAATCGTGGCGGACGCGGACATCGCCGCGATCATGTACCCCCGCAGGCTGAAAACGGTGGCCGAGCGGATCTCGAAAGGCAAAGAGCTGATCGAGTTCGACATCTCGGCGCCGGTCGAGCCGTCCCTCGCCTCGGTGCCCGCCGATGCGGAGCAGGCCGCCTGCCTGCTGTACACTTCGGGGAGGAACGGCCGGCCGACCGGAGTCGTCCAGAGTCGTAGCGGTGCCGTCTCGCATGCGGCCACCTATGCCGCCACCACAGGACTGCGCTCGGACGATGTCGTCGCGTGTCTCGCCTCTCCAGGTTCAACCACCTTTGTCGTGAACCTGTTCGCCACCCTTCTGGCCGGCGCGTCACTTCGGATGGTCGATCCGGCGCAACCCGTTCACGCGCTTCGGTCGGCGCTGCGCCGCCAGGCCGTCAGCGTGCTCCACTCGACTCCGACCCAGATCCGGCTTCTTCTCGACGGACTGGAGGAACGGGATCCGTCCCTGGCCGGCGTCCGCCTGCTCGTCCTCGGCGGCGAACAGGTCGAGCCGGACGACGTGCGGCGCATTCGCGCGGTGATTCCCGGAGCCGCGATCATCAACAGTTACGGCACGGCGGAGTGCGCGGTCGCTCTGCAGCACCGTGTGAACGACGCCGATGCGAATCACGCCGCGATCGCGATCGGCAGTCCCGTACCCGGCGTGCGATCGGAGTTGCTCGACGCCGACGGGGAGCCCACCGAGGTGTTCGGCGAGATCGCCCTCACAGGCAGCGGTGTGGCGCATGGCTACTGGAGGCGGGACGAGGCGACCTCCGAGGTGTTCGGCCCCGCCGACGGCGAGACGCGAACGTTTCGAACCGGCGACCTCGCATGGCGACGTCCCGACGGGGCCCTGGTCCTCGCCGGACGAACCGACCGCCGGCTCATCGTGCAAGGTCACCGGGTGGAGCCGGGTGAGATCGAAGCCCAGCTCCGCGCACACCCCACCGTGGCTCAGGCGCTCGTGGCCGACGACGCGTCCGATCCGCGGGCCTTGGTGGCGTACGTGACGGCTGTCGTCGCGTCCGCGGCGGACGCAGCCGAGCTCATGCGCTACCTCCAGCGCCAGATGCCGAAGTGGAGCCTGCCTTCGCGAGTAGAGGTCCTCGACGTCCTTCCCATCGGTTCGGACGGCGAGCCGGACCTGCTGCGGCTCCGGAAGCAGCCGCAGGCACCCGCCTCCGCCCTCGGTGACGCCCCCGCCACCGAGGGGGAACGGGCCGTGGCGGAGATCTGGACGAAGGTGCTGCGGCGCACCGACCTGCGGGTGGACCAGCACTTCGTGCGTCTGGGCGGTGACTCGCTCCAACTGGTGCGCATGATCGCACTGGTGAAGGAGAGGTTCGGTACCAAGCTGGAGATCCTTGAGGTGCTACGCGATCCCACCATTCGCGGCATCGGCCGACTCGTCGACGACCAGGCGATACCCGAAGGAGAGCGCTGACATGACACGCCTGATCATCGGTAACGGGCTCATCGAGGAGATCCGCACCGACAACGGCCCGACGGGGTGGTGGATCCAGCGCCTGGCCTGGTTCGCCCAGGAGGGCGACGTCATGGTGCTGCCGGTGGAGCCCGACCCGGAGTTCCTCGCCTATGTGGGCGGGCTGACCGATGTGGATCCGGAGTCTTGGACGGTTGTCGTGGCTCCGCGGCCGGAAGGTGCTCGCGACGACGAAGGCGTTTTGACGGCTGAGCGGCTGGACTCCGAAGACCTGCAGGACATCCTCGGGAAAGCCCTTGAGATGCACGAAATCGACGAGGTCTTCGCCGTCTGGCCGGACGTCTCCGTCGCACGTCTCGTCGCCAGACTCGGCCTGCGTTCGGCGTTGCCCGGGTACGGATTCATAGAACAGTCCGGAGGGCCTCTCGTCATCAGCAAGGCGACATTCCGCGCCATCGCCGCAGGTGTCGGCGTTCCGATCCCGCCCGGCGCGGTTCTCCCGTCGCGCAGTGTGGCGCTGGATGTCACGGAGGAACTGCTGCGCCGCTACGACACGGTCATCCTCAAGCACGATTGGATGGCGGGAGGGCGCGGCAACGAAATCCTCAGCGCCGTCGACGGTGTCCGGCCGGTCGGCGCGTCGCGGGTCGTGCCGGTCGGCGGTCGCGGCGACCTTGAGTCCTACTTCGCCGAACACTGGTCCTGGCTCAGCAGCGACGGCCGCGCCCGTCCGGTGGTCGAGCAGTTCATCCCGGACAGTTCCACCTACTTCGCTGAGTTCAAGATCGACGACAGCGGGGTGACGCGGTGTGGAGGCGGTGAGGTCCTGCTGGCGCCGCAGATCGCGGCCTTCGTACTGCCCGCGCCGTACATGACGCCCGAGATCGAGGCCGCGTTCGACGACGGAGCATCGAAGCTGGCGCAGGCGGCCAGGGCCATCGGCCACCGCGGCTACCTCAACCCGGATGCGATCGTCACCCCTGACGAAGAGGTGTTCTTCACCGAGTGGAACGGACGGCTGTCGGGAGGCACCCATGTCATGAGCGGGATCGGCGGGACGGTCGTCGGTCCGTCGTTTCCCTCGGAACGAATGATCCTCGACCGTGTCTGGCCGCCAGGTTGGTCGGTGTCGACGTTCGAGGACGCTCGCCGGAGACTGGAGGAGTCCGGCCTCGCCTACGACCAAGGCCGACGTGAGGGAGTGATCCTCACTACGCCGTTCGACGGCCAGGGCGCGGTCATGTACTGCATCGTGGCCCGCGACGCGAACCAGGCCTGGCAGATCGATCACAACATGGCCGCCGTGTTCGCGCACAGAGTGCGGGGGCGGTGATCCGATGCGGACAGTCCGATGGGGCGATGGCTTGATCTCGCCCGCCCTGGGTCTCGGATGCGCAGAACTCGTGGCAGGCGGCCTCACGGGTGATCGCAGGGCACGCAGGGTCGTGTCCCGGGCGCTGGACCTCGGAGTGACGATGCTGGACACCGCGGACGTCTACGGGCCCGAGGTCGGTGGGAACGAGGAACTCGTGGGGCGAGTCATCGCTCGCCGCCGGGACGAGGTCGTACTGGCGACGAAGTTCGGACTGCGGCTTCGGCCCGACGGCCCGATCCAGGTGGACTCCACCGCGGAATGGGCCAGGCAGGCTTGCCGGCTGTCGTTGCGGCGGCTCGGTGTCGACCACATCGACCTGTACTACCTGCATCGCAGAGACCCCGCTGTTCCCATCGAGGAGACGATGTCGGCGCTGGCGGATCTCGTACGGTGCGGCGACATCCGTTATGTCGGTCTTTCTGAGGTGAGTAGCGCGACTCTGCGCGCCGCGCACGCCGTCCACCCCGTCGCGGCGGTCCAGATCGAGTACTCCTTGTTCACCCGCTTCGCAGAACGAGAGCTGCTGGCGACCTGCCGGGAACTGAGGGTCGGAATCGTCGCCTATCGCCCACTCGGCCGCGGCATGCTCACCGGACTGCTGGGTAAGCCGTCCGACCTGCGCGCATCCGATGTCCGCCGGAACAGCCCGCGCTTCCACGAGTCGAATCTGGCCAGGAACCTCACCCTGCTGAAGCTCATCCGCGAGGTGGCGGACAAGGTGCCGTGTACGCCGGCACAGCTCGCCCTGGGCTGGTTGCTCGCCCGCGGCTCCGACATCGTCCCGATCCCCGGCATGACCCGACTCGAACACCTGGAAGAGAACAGCAAGGCCGTCGACCTCACGATTCCGGCAGAGTTCCTCGCCGAACTGGAGGACCTCGCCGACGGGGTGGCCGGTGAGCGGTTTACGCCGGAGCAGATGGCACTCCTCGATGGTTGAAGTCCGGTAGATCCAGGGGGTGTATAACCTCACGGCCCCAGACGGCCCGGTCCCGACTCTTGCGTTCACGGGAACTCGGGGCTTTCGAGGGGGCCCAGCGGTGAAAGGTGCCGTCGGCGTTGTAGCTGGGGCCGTCGCCGCCGTACAGGGTGTGCTTGCCGTTGCCCTGGTGGCGAGCACGACCGCTTCGACGTGGGACTCGATGCCGAACTCGGCCAGGGCGTAGTGGAGCGTCAGGCAGCCGTCCACGCAGTGCGCTGCGCCTTTGCCGTCCTCGGCGAGGTTCCATAGCGAGATCGCGGCCACGCCCACAAGCGGCAGCGTCTGCGGCGGGGCGTTCATCATCAGGGTCGTCACTGTCTCCACGCTCATGCGTACGCGCCGGCCCAAGGACGAGCGGCTGTGGAGTGGGGTGCGTGCGGGGCGTCGACGCCGGGCCGTCTTGTCCTTCTTGGGGCTGCGGCGGGCTGCCATGATCTCGACGATAAGGACCTATCCGGCAAAAGGATTGTCGAACGCTGCGATCTCCTGCGCGCGGGATCCGTCAGGATCTTGGAGTGCCTTGGTTCGCTGTGAGGAGAACGGTAATGGGCTCCCTGGATGACGAACAAAGGTGCCGTGATCCCGTCGGCGTGGGTGACGGGGCTGCGCTCCAGGAGGTGCTCGGCGCGGGTGTCGGGGTCGCCGAGGACGGTGGCGACGAACGTCTTCCAGGTAGGAGGTGACGCCTTCGCCAAGGTGAGGAGGTTGCTGGGACCGCACATGGAAACACTCGCGGCCCACGGGTAGGGAAGGCGGGCCAGGCAGGACAGAGCAGCGAAGCCACCGTAGGAAGCACCCATGACGGCAAGGCGGTTCGGGTCGGCCCAGTCGAGGGTGTAGAGGTGTTGGACGGCGTGGTCCAGGTCGTCGAGGTCGATGCCGCCCCAGTCGCAGTAGATGAGCTTCTGGTGGGCGGTGCCGTAGTGGGTGGATCCGGCGAAATTGGGGGCCAGGATGGCGATTGTGGAGGAGATGCTGGTAGAGGCCGGAGCGGGCGTAGATGGGGCGTTCCTGGGATTCCGGGCCACCGTGGATGGACAGCAGAACTGGATGGGGGCCGGGGCGACGCGCCTCCATGCGGGCGCGCTCCCGGCGGCGGGCAGCGCGACGTGAGCGCATTCAACGTCAGCCATGCGAGACCAATCGGCGCGGAGCGAGTGCTCGCAGGCTGCTTGGCCGGCGCTGTCACCAGGACCCGCGCACCCCGCTCCGGAGGCCGATCCGCGATCTCTCCGTGGCCTGGCTCTTGTGCATCATCTGGCAGCCTCCTGCCCGCGTGGGGGCTCGAACCGCCCTGAGCGATGGCTTGTCAGCCCCGTCCAGCTACAACCGCATCACCGGCCCATGCGCCGAGCCCGCCACCCGGCGCGTCACCGACGCTGAAAGGACCGGCTCCATCGCCCCACCCCAGCCTGGACTCAAGATCCTCGCGCTGCAAGCGCAGGAAGAGGCCACCCGCCACGCCATTGGCCGTTCGGCTCCGGGCCCGTACCTGATGGGCGATCGTCGGCGCGCGGTACCTTTCATTATTCCGGTGTTGCTCAAGCCCCTATTCGACGCGTTCGGCGTTGGAGTCGTAGCCGCCCCCGTCCGGGTAGACCCAGGCTCCGGTGAGGCTGCGGCCGTCGGGGCTGAAGACGCCCTGGTAGTAGGCAGGGGAGCCCCGATCCCCGGCCCAGATGGTGAGGGTGTCGCCCTCTAGCTCATAGGTGTAGTCGAGGGTGCTGCCGTCATCGCCGTAGTAGCGAGACTTGATGTCGGCGCTGGGCTCGGCCATCAGCGTCCGTTCCCGGCCGATGATCTCGATGCCGTGTGCGCCGCCCAGGTGGACATCCTGCTGAAGGAAGAAGTCGTTCAGCCAGCGGTAGGTCACGCTTCCCTCGTGCCCTCCTGTGATCTTCCACGTACCGATGAGCCTGGCCAGGGCCTGCAGTGCTGGGTCGTTGGTCATCGCATCCCTCTCAGAGTGGGTCGTTACCTCTCCAGACCGGCCTCAGAAGGATCTCACCGGTGTCAAGGGCGTACAAGCCCGAGTAGCCCGACAGCGCGCATCCCACCACTCCGCCCGAGGAAGTGGTGCAGACCCGCGCGACACCTACCAGGTCCTCGGCCAGGTCGTACGGCTCCGCGACGAGCAACCCGGCCCCGACCTGACCGGCGCCCTGATCGCCGCCCCGCGCGACGACCCGGACATGCTCACAGAGGAACTGGTCGGCACCCCGTGGCTGAATGATCGCCGCTGGACATGAAGCCACCTCAGCCGGCTCCTCAACGCCGTCCGCGCCCTGCTCGCCCATCTCGCTCCGCTGGGAACGGCACGCCAGCGAGCCGTCGCCGATCCGGCGGGCAACGAGCCCGCCCACAAGATCTACACCAGGGTCAGGTTCCGGCTCGGCGATGCGCGTAGCCAGAGGAAGCCCCTGGAGGCTTGGGTTTGCGGACCAGCGGGATGCGGGCGGCGATCGCTGGGGTCGTCACGCTGCTCCCCTCTACGGCCAGTCGACGACGAGTCGGCTGTAAGTCTTGTCAATGACGAAGCGCGGGTCGCTGGCTTTCAGCATCTCCCGGGCGGTGCCGGTGGCCATGCGGAAGCCGGGGCTGGGGCGTTGTTGCCGTAGTCGCGTCCAATCATCCGGCGATGTTGACGAGGCCGACGCTCTCATAGAAAAGGGGCACCGAGTGTGGCCGAGGCCGATGGCCGGCCAGGTGACAAAGCGCCGCAGGTCTTGCCGGTTTACCGTGCTGGAGCGCACTTCGCGCACGGCGGGATCGACATAGCGGTCGATCCACTCGGCGAGGCTGTCGGGCGTTTCGGTGAGGCGCTCCGAAACCGGGACACCCTTCGTGAAGTGATTTTGCTGCGATCCTGGCTGCCGCCCGACGCGGCGGAGTTGGAGCTGGGCGCGGGGACGTGGCCATGCGTCAAAGTCGTTCTTATGCTCCTGCTATCCGTCGAAATCAATAGGGGAGTGGCATCTTCAAGCTTTCAACGACAGTCACGCCGCAGCTATTCGCGCGGCTGGCGCAGGCGTGGTCGATTCCCTCATTGGCGCTGCGCTCGTCGGCGCCGTCTGCTCTCCATAACGCGAAAGCCCCCTCCGAAGAAGGAGGGGGCTTTCGCGTTCGTCCTAGTGGGCGGCCTCGTACTGCTCGACCACGGACGAGGAGATACGGCCACGCTCGCTGACCTGAAGGCCGTGCGTCTTGGCCCACTGGCGAATTTCGGCGCTTTTCTCCCGGCTCATGGCAGTGCTGCCGCGTGAGCCACCGCGACCGGCTCGGACGCTGCGAGGCTGCACGACCTTCCGCGCCTTGACGATGTAGGGAGCGAGAGCTTTCTCCAGCTTCTCGCGGTTCGCTCCCGACAGGTCGATCTCGTAGTTCTCGCCGTCGAGAGCAAACTTGGTGGTCCGCTCAGCAGCAGTCCCGTCAAGATCATCAATGAAAGTCTGTACGATCTGTCTAGCCATTGATCGGTCCCCAAATCGGTATGCTAAGACGAGCTCAGCTGGCTTCTCCAACGCTATACCGTGCAGGCATAGCGGTAATCCATACTTCAACAGCCGTCGGCGTGTTGCACGAACCCTATACCTACGGAAGCGCTTGCCGGCAGACGACTTCAGCATTCTCGTGCTCTGCTTCTTTTGGCAAGCTCGGGCAGTCATCATGACCATCAGCGGGTTGTTCGGCGGGGGGCGCCACTCACACACGAGCAGGCGCAGGCCGCCGAGTACAACGGAAGCAAGACAGCCGCGCGACCAAGATAGGGCCACATGAGGCGTGCCACCAACGCGAACCGGCAACTGAGCCGCGGGTGGCTGATCTGCCGGCATGTTCTCGACCGCGCGACGGCCGGGACTTTCTGGAGCCGTTGCTGGCCGATGGGTGGATTCTGGCCGCCATCGCTCGGCACGCGGTGGACCCGCTCGCTGAGCGCGTCGATCGAACCGTTCATCGCGGCGCCGCCGCGGCCGATGGTGCTCTTCTTGTTCGTGGAAGCAGGTCCTCAGGGTGAAGCCGTCGCCGGTGACGTAGGCAGCGGGCGCGCGGATGTGGCCGTGCTTGGCGTGGGAAACGCGCAGGGCCGCCGTGGCCACGCTCGCGGCCGCTGACCCAGTGCATCCCGAGAGCCTCCAGCGCCTGGACATCGTCCACTGCGAGGGTATGAGTCGTTCTCGGGATGGACCCGCGACGCAGAAGGCTGTCGCAGGCTGACCATTCTCCACTGGTCACGCATCAGCTCAGCTCGCGCTCCTGAGGAGCAGGTCAAGATGGAGCGCCCGGAGGCAGAGCCGAGGACGAACGAGGCTGACCGGAGCCGATCAGCACCTACGCGCGCGTGAAATCACCGCAAACACGGCATGGCGCACAACGATGTCGCCAAGGTGATCAGCGGCACCATAGGCTCGCCATCGACAATCGGCCTGACTCGCGCGAAGGAGTTGAACGCCGTGACGACGTTGCCCCTTTCGTCCGCCACCGGCACCGGCACCGGCACCGGGTCGGGTCGACTGGTGCTGCGTGATCCCGCGGTTAGGTCACGCTCTAATGTCCGGCCCGCAAGTTCGTCGAGCGAGTCCCCGCCTCTGCCGAGCCGGGAAACACCACAGCACCCGGGGATAGCCGTGTCATCACGGATGGGACCGAAGGACCGGTCGACAGGGGTTGCGCACGACGCGCAGCCGGCCCTCGCCGCCGTCGTGAGCTCGTTCCAGGCATGGTGATCCGCAAGCGCGCCGCGCGGTCCGCGCAGCGAATCGACGTGATCCGCCTTCCCGAGGACGTCGTGGCACTCATCGACGCCCTCGAGCCTGGTGAGGAACTGGTGGTCACGCGTGACGGCGCGTCGATCGCGACGATCTCCAGCACCATCGACGTGGTGCAAGGCGCCATCGTCGATCGCGATGCGCCAGACGAGGCCGATGATCAAGCACCGATCGACTACGACAGTGTGACGGTCGTGGCCACCGCGATGGAGCTGTCGGCCGCGGCTCGGGTGGCGCTGTCGACCCAACTCGGCGCGGACTACGTCGTGCTCGACATGCACGCAGCTCCCAAGACAACCGACGTGCTGCTGGTACCGCCAGGCAGCCCGCAGTTGATCGGAGCGCTCCGATCGATGTTCCCGGAAGCTCGCGTCATCGTCACCGAAATCGAGGATCACGAGCTCGGAGTCAATTACCACGGTCCGGTCCGACGCCTGCTCAACGCCGGCGCTGATGCATATCTACCTCCGGCGAGCCTCCCGCGCCTGGCCAGGCAGCTTGACTACACGCTCAATCACGCTCACGAGATCACCGGCGGGGCCGCCGCACCACTGCAGATCGCGGCGGGTACCGAGCCAGCAGGCCCCGACGACGAATAGTCCACCGCTTCTCCTGGAGAACGAGATCAGCTCGCCAGTCGGACGCCGGCCGCATCCGCCGACAACGCAAACAGCCCGCGTCCACCCCTGACTGCCTCGGCATCACCGTCGCCAGCCACATCCTCGGCTGCGCGGTCCTGACCGCCACCGCAGAGATCCTCGCCTGACCGTCGAAGCCGTAGCTCCTCGATGAGCGGTTCGGTCAGCCCGGTCGCGACGCGCAGCCGTACACACTCGGCGACCAGTGGGGCCGGCGCGGGCAGGACACGGGTGCACAGCAGCCCCGAAGGGCCGGCCAGGTGCACCGGCGCGCGCGCCACCGGACGAGCGCAGCACCGTCGAGCCGGAGCTGACAGACCAGCGCACGGCACTGACCCCCGCCATCCACTGACACCACGGTGAACCCGGGCCCGCTGAGGAGGTGGTGCAGGTCCGCGACGGTGACACCAGCTACGCCCACACGTCTACGGCGGTCGCCGGCTCGTACGGGCCCGACGGCTCCCGGGGCCACGCCTGGGAGGGCCTGGCCGACGCAATCGCCTCTGCTCTCTGAAAGCCATCCCCGCGCGGTTCCCTATTTCCGACGACGTGGATCACCCCGATCTGGCCCAGATGACGCAAGGGACGGGCCGTCCGCTTGAGCGCGGGCGGCCCCTCGAGAGCCGGACTGGCCGACCGGGACGATGCCGCTGGCGCCGAAGAACTCGCTGATCGGGAGAGCATCCTGGTCGAATACCCGCGAGAGGGGGCTACTTCTTCGACTACTTGCGCCGCGAGCAGGAGCAGCTTCGGGAAGTCCCCCCACCAAAGCTCGCTCGTGTCATGAACAGCAAGAACTTCGCGACGACTCCGCACCACCCGGCGAGGAGATCGACTCGCCCGGCAGACGGGCAGCTGGAGCGGTCTGATGGAGGCACAGTCGACCTGGTTGCGGGCGGGGCTGCTGAGCACAGCCCGCCCGGCTCGGCCGAGGCGGTTGAGCAGCGATGGGCCGTTGCGATGAGGCGTCGCAGTGCCGCGTGGGCGGGTGGGCCCCACGTGGCCTTGCCGCCTGGGAGGCCGCGGACGCCGGCTTCTCCGATATGGATGCCGCCGAGGGCGCGGCGTACCGCCCATTCGCGTGCGCGGCGCAGGGTGGCGGCGTCCAGGGCCGGCTGGTAGGCGTCATGAAGGCGGTCGGCGGCGCCGTCCGGCAGCAGGTGGCAGCAGGTCGTCGCACTGCGGCCAGCGCCGGTAGAGCATGGGACGACTCGTGCCGGCGCGGGCGGCGACCGCTTCGTAGGCGGAGCCGTGACATCCCTGCTCGACCAGCACGTCCCATGCGGCGTCGTGGGGTTCGAGGCCGTGTCGACAGGATGCGCCGCCGCCTGCGCGTCGATCGCCCCGCGATCCGCCCCACTTAGGATCCACTTGCGTATCTTATCGCGCTGACTTACGGTGTCCACCATTAGATGCAGCTGTGTACTCTAAGGCCCTTCTAGAACAGGACGTGCTGATGGCCGACAACAGCTTGACCGGGAAGTCTCCAGGCGTGAGCACCACGACGATGCGGCGGATCCTGCCGATGGACATGGTGGAGCGGGGGCGTAACCCGTTCGATCCGCCGCCGGGGCTGCGGGGAGAGGGCGCGGTCCGGCCGCTGGATCTGCTCAATGGCGCGCGGGCGTGGCTGGTGACGGGGTTCGAGGAGGCCCGTACGGTGTTGTCGGACGCGCGTTTCAGCGCCGACAAGGTGCGCCATCGGGACGCGACGTCGCCGCAGCCACACAAGACGGCCGGGACGGCGGAGCGGGAGGACGGGCTCTTCGTCTTCATGGACCCGCCGGAGCACACCAGGTTGCGGCGGCTGCTGACGGGTCAGTTCACGGTGCGGCGGATCCGGGAACTGGAGTCGCGAGTGACGGAGATCGCGGTCGAGCACATCGAGGCGATGAAGGCGGCGGGCACCAAGGCCGATCTGGTGCCGGCGTTCGCGTTGCCGCTGCCGTCGCTGCTCATCTGCGAGTTGCTGGGCGTGGACTACGCCGACCGCGCGGAGTTCCAGGAACGTACGGCGGTCGGGCTGAGCGCGAACTCGACCCCGCAGGAGGCGGTCATGGCGCGCGCCGGGCTGTCTGCGTTCATGCGGCGGCTGGTGTCCGGCAAGCGCTCGAACCCCGCCGACGACCTGCTGTCAGGGCTCATCCACGACACCGATCCGCCCCTGACGGACGCGCAGCTGGTAGATGTCGCACTCGTCCTGCTCAACGCGGGCCATGAGACCACGGCGAACATGCTGGGTCTGGGGATGTTCGCGCTGCTGGAGCATCCCGACCAGCTCGCGGCGCTGCGTGCCGATCCAGGCCTGATCGACAACGCGGTGGAGGAACTGCTGCGGTTCCTGTCGATCATCCAGCTTGGGGTCAGCCGGGTCACCACGGAGCCGGTGACGCTGGGTGGTGTGGACATCCCGGCCGGCGCGACCGTCGTGATCGCCACGCCCGCGGTCAACCGGGATCCGCGGCACTGGCCCGCTCCCGACGCGCTCGACCTGCGCCGCTCCCGTACTCCGCACCTGGCCTTCGGGCATGGGGTTCACCAGTGCCTGGGTCAGCAGCTGGCCCGGATCGAGATGCGGATAGGGCTGGGCGAACTGATCTCCCGTCTGCCGGATCTGCGCCTGGCGGTGCCGGCCGAGCAGGTGCCGGTACGCAACGAGATGCTCATCTTCGGCGTGCAATCGCTGCCGGTCACCTGGTCCTGAGACGGCCGAGGGAAAGGGCACCCACGAGCTACAGCGGGAGCCGGGTGGCGATGGCCGCGACCCGTCGATGCGCCCCACGGCAAGGCTGCCGATACGGCTCAGGATTTGATGGATAGGTCCTTGCCTACCTGTTCCAGGTCGGTTTCCCAGATCCACAGCCGGTGCGGGGGCGGCACCCGGTGGTAGCCGTAGGCCGACCTCGGTGAGGGTCCGCAGGTTCACACACACGCGCTGGTGGGCCTGACCGCTCGCCTCGGCCGCCGCCTTGCCCGCGGCCAGGTGCCGCGTGGCGGCGTCAGGGGGATCGGGGCTACCAGACAGTCGCGCAGCGCCTGGTGGGGGAGCGCGTTGTAGGTACCGTCCAGCCGCCGCGCCTCGGCGCTCCAGAGCAGGTCTTGTTGTCGGTTGACCGACGCTTCGGGGAAGCCGTGGGACGGCCAATCAGAAAGCGTGAACATAGGTGGTGACAGCCTTGAAGGTGGTGAAACCGGCGCGCTCATAGATCGCGACCGCGCCGGTTTCGTTGGCGGCGTCGACGCTCAGCCCCGCCGTCGCGTACCCCTGCGCCTTGAACGAGGCGAGGGCATGTGCGATCAGTGCGCTCGCTATGCCCCTGCCGCGCCACTCCCCGATAGTCGCGATGATCTGGACCCAAGCCTCCCGTACGCCGGTGGCCACGATGTCGACCTCGCGGCAATGGGTCAGCAAGCAGCCCACCGCCTTGCCGTCCGCCGTCGCCAGGAACGAGGATTCAGGGCGGAAAGCTGCTGTGCCGGTGATGAGGCGCTTCCAGCTCTCAGGTGTATGCGGCGTGCTGCCCCAGTGGTCATGGAAGGCGGCGTTGCGCACCTCGCGCGCCTGCTCGTCCAGCCCCGGTGTCCAGGTGACAATCGTGACCGCATCGGGAACCCGGGGCGGTGGGATCGGCACGGCTAGATCGCGCCGCTTGCCTTGGAAGACGCGGGCGGCTTCGAATCCTGCCTCGCCAGCGAGTTTGGCCAGGTCATGGTTGCCGTCATCGACGTGCAGGTGAAGGTGGAGTGGTTTCCCGGGATGGCATCTTTCGTGCAGGACGGGTGCCGTTCTGAGCGACCAGTCGATGATCCGCCGGCCGTATCCGCGCCTGCGATGGCCGGGATGCACGCCGCCGCCCCATAGATCCATCACGTGGACGGGATCCGCCGCCTGCCTGACCGGGACCAGCCCAAGCGCGACGATCCGGCCGCCCTGCCTGGCGGCGAGCGTACCCTCCGGCAGGTCAAGCAGCGGGTTGGCCAGACGCTCTGCCATCTGCTCCACGGTGACCGGGCTGCCCGTCCTGTCCACCGCTTCGACCGCGGTGGCGAACTCAGCCCAGGCCGGGGCGTCGCGCGTGGTGAGCGGCCCCCACTCCACGTCCATGATCTCAGGCTAGGGCAAAAGCCGCCGATCCAGGCGTTCTTCGGTTCCGTCAACTCAACCCCCGCACCGCTACCAGGTGATCGGCCAAGGAACCCATTCGCCTGGCCCTTGACCACCCGAGGCCAGGGACCGCCCTGCCGGGGAAAGGCCTCGAGCGTTTGCCGCCAGGCCCAGAGCAGCAGCACCAGCACATCCACCATAAGAACCGCGTTGGCGGCGTACGAGACCTCCGAGCGGTTCGACCATGAACGACAGCCCCGCGTCGGCCCCCAGTGCGGCACCTCCGACGGCGAGCATGTGTCTCTGGTGCGCCTGGAGCAGCGAGCAATCAAACCTGATTGCCGCCACCAGCCTCGTCATGCACAATCATCGCCGTGATCTCTCAATGCCGCGACCTTGACCGATCGGACATCTCCACACTCATTAGGGATCACCGTCTTGAGCTATGTCATACGCGAATATCGACCAGCGGATGAGGCTTCTTGGCTCCGCTGCCGAGTGCTCGCCTTTCTGGGCACCGCCTACTTCGACGCCGTTGAAAAGAGCAAGCCCCACATCCCCGCTCCGGGCTTCGAGTTGATCGCAGTCGCAGGAAGTGACGTCGTGCTCGGGATGCTGGACGTCACTGTCGACGGCGAACTGGCCACCATCGACACCGTCGCAGTTCATCCCGACCACCAGTACCGAGGTATCGGCCGCGCGCTCCTGGGGGAAGCTCTCCGCCGGGTCGCCGCGCTCAACGTATCGACGCTCGATGCCTGGACCAGGGACGATCCCGGCACATTGCGTTGGTATCGCGCCAACGGCTTCTCCGAGAGCGAGCATTACCTGCACGTCTACGCCAACTACTACACCGACGCAGAGGAGCCTGATCGCGCCATCGGCAACCGCCGACCAGGTCTTCGGCCTATCGCGCTCTTTCTGCACGCAAAGCTGCAGGAGGAGCAGTCGATGCGTGAGCAGTTCGCTCGTGTCCACATCTGCCGACGGTTCATGATGGAACTCTGAGACGCACGCGATACTGCCCCGGCGGGGTCGGTGGTGGTGGCGCTGATGGCCTGCGGCCGCCTCGAGGTGTTCGACGACGACGTGATCGCCTACGCCTGCACTCTGCGCGCCTGCGGCGTCCCAGGGCCCGAGATCGCCCGCAAGCTCGTCATCCCAGCGGCAAGAACAAAGGCCGAAACCCTTCCGTAGCCCGCCTCTGCCGCATACTCGCCGACGACGGGCGCTTCGTCCTGACATCCTGCGTCGACACCGGCCCGAGCGGTGGGTCGTCCGGATCGCATCGACCGGTTCATCGAGCGTCCTGACCCCTCGCGATCCGGAGTAAGTCGTTGCCGCTGTTCGGCCTACGGTCGCCTGCGAAGTCATCAGATCCGGCCGGGCCCCCTGCACCGGCGGGTCTCTGGCGCTTCCTCTATTCCGTCTCATGTGAGGTCTCGAGGCTGAGCTGTACGGACTGGACCGGGTTGAAGGGCCGGTTCACGTGGACATCGCTGAGTTGACGGCCTGACCAGCGCGAAAAATGCGCCACAGGTCGGGACGGGTTCGGTGGATTTCGTGATTGCCGCGGGATGGGGTGGCACCGTTAGGATACGACTGTATCCATTCGAAGGGGATGAGGTCAGCCATGCGCACACCCGACCGGCCGTCAGCCTTCACCAGCGACTCTGCCCGTGACAGGTACTACGCCGTCTATGACCGAGTGCTCGGCGAGCTGTGGCCGGTGCCGGTGGACGCCATCGACGTGGAGACCCGCGCCGGCATCGTGCGGATCCACCGGGCCGGGCCCGCCGAGGGGGATCCCGTGGTCCTCCTGGCCGGTGCCGGCGGGAACGCGCTGGCCTGGTACCGCTACATCGAGCCGCTGGCGCGCACGCGCCCGGTCCTTGCCGTCGACCCGCTCGGCGAGCCCGGCCGCTCGGTTCAGACGCAGCCGCTCGCGACCGGTGCCGAGGTCGGTGGCTGGATCACCGACGTACTGGCCGCAGTCGGAGCCGAGCGCGCACACGTGGCGGGTTTCTCTGCCGGCGGCTGGGCCGCAGTGGAACAGCAACTCGGCGGGGGCGGCCGGGTCGCGGCGCTGACGCTGGTGGACCCGGGCGGCTTCGCGCCGTTGCCCAGGCGGTTCATCCGGTGGGCCCTTGCCGGCGCCATCGCCTCCATGCTTCCCCGGACGCTGCGACACCGCATGGCCGGCGTAGCGGACAACGGGGTGCTGCGCGAGGATGGGCTGGTGGAGCTGATGCGGGCCGGCTGGTCCTTCCGCCGGCGTGTGCCCATCCCGCCCGCCTACACCGACGAGCAGATACGCGAGGTGTCCGTGCCCGTGCAGGTGCTGCTGGGCGCCCGCAGCGCGCTGCTCGACGCGCAGGCGCTGGCCGCGCGGCTGGCCGACATCGCGCCGTCCTGGCGCGTGGAGATCGTGCCCGGCACCGGACATTCGCTGCCCGTCGAAGCTCCGGACCTGGTCGCCGAGCGGATCCTCGCCTTTCCCGGCCAGGCGCGGCCCGGGACCGCAACGCCGAAGCACAGCACGGACAACAGGTAGGAAACGGGCATGCCCCGACAGGTGGATCATGATGAGCGGCGGCGCCAGTTGACCGAGGCGCTGCTGCGCATCGCCAGCACCCGCGGCCTGCAGGCGGTGTCGATGCGTGAGATCGCCGCCGAGGCCGGGGTCTCGCTGCGCGTCGTCCAGTACTACTTCACGAACAAGCTGGCCCTGCTCGAGTCCGGCCTCACCGAGCTGGGTGCCCGCATGGACCGCCGGGTCAAGCAGCGGGCCGGCGCCGCCGCGGGCGAGCTGACACCACGCGGCGTTTTCGCCGCCGTCCTTGGCGCGATCCTGCCCTTCGACGAGCAGAGCAAGCTGGACTCTATGGCCTGGACCGCCTACTACACCGCCGCCCTCACTGACCCGGCGCTCGCCGCGGTCGGGCTCACCTTGCCCAACGCACTGGAAGACTTCCTCACCGTACGGTTGACCGCCGCGCAGCAGGCCGGGGACGTCGCCTCCGATCGCGACCCGCGCACCGAGGTCGCCACCCTTCTGGCTCTCGCCAATGGCCTGACCGCCAGCGTCCTGGGCCGGCAGCGCAGCCACGAGGCCGCCGTCGCGATCATCGACTACCACCTCGATCGCCTCTTCGGGCCGGCGGCCACGCGACGGCCGCTCCCGGACTGAGCCGCACCGACCCGGGCTCCTCACCTGCACCCCGACCAGCCGTTCGGTGTCTTCTTCAACGCCGACCTGCACGAACAGGCCGGACAGAGCGTGCGGCGAAGGGACGGGCCTGGGAGGAGGCCGTCAAGATCGCGTCAGCCGTACAGGAGAAGACCGGCAAGCCATGCCTGCCCCTCGGCGCCACCGGTGATCGTGGTCCAGGTCTTCAAGAACGTCGGGCTCAACATGGAGCTCTTCCTGGCGGTGCTGCAGGGCGTGCCACAGGCGTGCTCGCCACCTTCATCATGCGGGCCTGGCCCACACCGGTCTGAAGGGGTGACGGACGCTGACCGACGCCGAGAAGCCTGGCGGCGGTCGGAGTGCCTGCACTGTTGGAGGGATCATGGACGGGTGAGGGCGGAGATGCTCGCGGATCTGTCGGCGGCCGATCCCGGTATGCGAGCCGAGGCCCTGCGGTGGTTCGTGACGCACGGGGACTCCGGCGACGCGGCGGTCGTGGTGCCTCTCGTGCAGGATCCGGGCGAGTTCGATGATCGCGACCATGACGATCTGCCCGAATCGGCTCGGACGCCCGTCCGGATGGTCGCCCTCGAAGCGCTCGCTCAGCTGCGGGCACCGGGGATGTTCGCCGGGGTGTTCAATGATGCGCTTCAGGATAACGATCTCCGGGTTCGCGCGCGGGCCGCGCTGGGCGCATCGGCGGAGGCGCTGCTGGCGCGGCTCGCCGTTGAAGGCGATCGGGGGGTGCGGTACCGGATCGCGGTCGAGCTGCTTGCCGGTGACGTAGGCCGTGACCGGGCGGTCGCGGCTCTCGAACAGCTACGCGGCGGCGGCGATCGGGCAGCGGTAGCCGCCGCCTTCGTCCTCGACGCGGCGACACGCCTCTCCTAGCCCGCCGGCAGACCGCGGCGGCCCGGACCGGCTGGGATCCGGTCCGGCGAAGGTGGTCGGCCAGGCGCCAACCCCAGTGTCACGCGCCGGTGAGCAGCTCCGCCGCCCTGCGGGCGATCTCGTCGGCCGGTACGTCCCTGACGTGCTGGTTCAGTGCCCATCGGTGGCCGTAGGGGTCCAACAGCTGGCCGGTCCTGTCGCCCCAGAAGGCGTCGTGCACCGGCTCGAAGACCTCCGCGCCCGCTGCCATCGCCCGCTCCCACGCCGCGTCGACGTCGGCGACCGGGACGTGCAGGGCTGCGGAGGTGGCGCCGAGCCCGATGGGGGCGCGCATGCCCCTGCCGGGCATCTCGCCCGCCACGGCCAGGGTGGTGTCGCCGAGGCGGAGTTCGACGGTCAGCGTGGTGCCGTCGGGGAGCGTGAGCCGACTGGTCTCCCTGGCGCCCAGCGCCTCGGTGTACCAGGCGGCGGCGTGGTCCGCGTCGGTGACGACGAGGTGAATCGCGACGTGTGTCATGGCAAGACCATACACACTGTATGGACAATACGTCCATACAGTGTGTCCGGACACTCCGTGCGTAGGATGAGGCGCATGTCACGCCCGCGTTCACCCCGTCGATCCGACGCCGCGCCCGCCTCCGCCGACCTGCGCGCGCGGATCCTGACCGCCACCCGTGACCTGCTGGAACGGCACCGCTTCGACACCCTGAGCGTGGCCGACATCCTCACCGCGGCCGAGGTCTCCCGAGCGAGCTTCTACTTCTACTTCCCGAGCAAGCAGGCCGTGCTCGGCGAGCTCGTACGGGAGGCCGTCGCCCAGGGGCAGCAGGCCGCGCAGCCGTGGATCGGCCACGAGCAGGAGCCGGTGGCCGCGCTGCGATCAGGCGTGAGTGACGGCGCCAGGCTGTGGCGCGACAATGCGGGTGTCCTCATGGCGATCGTGGAAAGCTGGGGCTCCGACGCTGACCTGCGCGCGCTGTGGCTGGCGCAGATGGACCTGTTCACCGACGCCGCCGCGGCCCGCATCCAAGCCGACCCGCGGGCTCTCGAACGGCTCGGCGACGTGGACGTCCGCGCGGTCGCGGCGTCGCTGACCTGGCTGGGCGAACGGCTCTACTACCTCGCGGCGAGCGGCGTCCCGCCGTTCGACGACGAACAGGTCCTGGTGGACACCCTCACCAAAGCCTGGACCTCGCTCCTCTACGGCGACGACGCCCCCAGCTCCTGAAGGCGGCAGAAGCCCGCCCCGCCGCAGTCCGCCCGGCCCTGGCCGGAGCGGCCGGCGCAGGAGCGACCCGGCGTCCGCCGAGCCGGCGCACCGGAAGGTCGCGGCGTTGCGCGTGCCCACGCGGCATAGCTGCCGGGCTCGCGGCCGAGGCCCCGCTCGACCTCGGGGCTGACGCGCTGTCTCGGCCGGGCTCGTGTCTCTCCTGACCTGTGAGCACCGCGACCGGGCTGCGGCAGGCCGCGGGGTCAGCGGGTGAGCAGGTCCCGCAGAGCTCTGCTGATGTCTGCGGGGGTTTCCTCGGCCATGAAGTGGCCGCAGCTGACGGTGCTGTGATGGAGGTCGGGCGCCCAGGCGCGCCACAGCGTGGCCGCGTCGAAGCCCAGGACGGCGCCCCAGTCCTGCTGGAGGACGGTGACCGGCATGCGCAGGCGGCTGCCGGCGTCCTTGTCGGCCTGGTCGTGCTCGACGTCGATGGTGGCGGAGGCGCGGTAGTCGGCCACGATCGAGGGCACCGCGTTCCGGCAGGCGTCCAGGTAGGCGGCGCGGATGTCGGTGGGGATGGTCTGGGGGTTCTGGTGCCAGATGTCGAGGAAGTGGCCGAAGAAGGCGTCAGGAGCCGCGGAGATCATTTGTTCGGGAAGGCCCGGAGGCTGGGCCATGAGGTAGAGGTGGAAGCCGATGGCGGCGGTGGTGCCGTGCATGACCTGCCACATGTCCAGGGTGGGCAGGACGTCCAGGCAGGCCAGGTGAGTGATCGCCGCGGGGTGGTCGAGGCCGGCGCGGAAGGCGACCAGGGCGCCGCGGTCGTGTCCGGCCAGCGCGAAGCGGTCGTGGCCGAGGGCGCGGGCCAGGGCGACGATGTCGGCGGCCATGGCGCGCTTGGCGTACGCGGTGCCGTCAGCCGTCCCGGCGGGCTTGTCGCTGGCGCCGTAGCCGCGCAGGTCGGGGCAGATGACGGTGTGGTCGGCCGCGAGGTCGGCTGCGACGTGCCGCCACATCAGGTGGGTTTGCGGGAAGCCGTGCAGCAGCACGATCGGGCTGCCGGTGCCGCCGACGGCCGTGTGGAGGGCGACACCGTCGGCGACGGGGACGCGGTGGTAGTCGAAGTCGGGAATGGTCGGTGCCATGGTGAGCCGTTCTTGTTCACTCGAAGGGCGCCCGCCGGTCGGCGGACATCATCGAGCGTGCCGCCCGCGAATCAGCATCCGGTCAGCGCGTACCGTGAGGGCCGGAAGTGCGCTGGGGAGGTGAGGGGATGGAGCGGGTCACGTTCGGGGTGCTCGGCCCGGTGGTGGCCTGGGACGGCGGCGGTGCCGCCGTGGCGTTGAAGGGCCCGCGGCACCGCGCGGTGCTCGCGCGGCTGATCATCGCCCGCCGCCGCGTGGTGCCCCTCGCCCGCCTGGTGGAAGACCTGTGGGACGAGCCCCCGAAAGGTGCGGCCGGCGCCGTGCAGACCTTCGTCGCAGACCTGCGCCGCGCTCTGGAGCCGGACCGGCCGCCGCGGGCCCCCGCCCGGTTGCTCGTCACGGAGGGGCCCGGGTACGCGCTGCGCGCGGCGCCGGACGGCGTCGATGCCTGGCGGTTCGCGGCGGCGGTCGGCGCCGCGGCGTCGTCGCCGCCTGCCCAGGCGCTGGAGCAGGTGAAGGAGGCGATGGGATGGTGGCGAGGACCTGCCTACGCCGAGTTCGCGCAGGAGGAATGGGTCGGCGGTGAGCGCTCCCGCCTGGCCGAATTGCGGCTGCAGGCGGTGGAACTGCAGGCGCAGGCCCGGTTGGACCTCGGACTGGCCGCCGAGGCGGTGCCTGACCTGGACGCGCACCTCGTCGAGCACCCTTGGCGCGAGGATGCGTGGCGGCTGCTGGCGCTGGCGCTGTACCGCATGGGCCGCCAGGGCGACGCGTTGAGCGTGCTGCGCAGGGCCCGTACGATTCTGGCCGATCAGCTGGGGTTGGACCCGGGCCCGCGGCTGCGCCGTCTGGAGGCGGACATCCTGGCCCAGGATCCACTCCTGGACGCTGCGCCCGGCCCGGTGCCTGCGGCGGCCCGGCTGTGGGAGCAGGCCACGGCGACGTACCACCGTACGGTCGCGGCCGGGGCTCGGACCCGGCTGGAATCGACGGTCGGCCTGCTCCGGAACCTCGCCATGACCGGAGGCGGCGGTCTTCGGGCGGCGCGGGAGCACCGGCTGGCGGCGGTCATGGCGGCGGCGGAGTTCGGTGACCCCGAGCTGACCGCCCGGGTGATCGGCGCCTTCGACGTGCCCGCCATCTGGACCCGCAGCGACGACGCGCAGCAGGCGGAGCGGATCGTGGCCACCGCCGAGCGCACGCTGGCCGCCTTGCCCGGCGATCCGTCGTATGACACGGCACGCTGCCGCCTGCTGGCCACGATCGCGCTGGAGATGCGCGGCACCCGCTCAGAGCGCGGACCGCAGGCCGCACGCGAGGCGGAGGAGATCGCCCGCCGCCTGGACGACCCGGCGCTGCTCGCGTTCGCTCTCAACGGGGTGTACATGCAGTCGTGCACCCGGGCGGGCCTGGCGCCGCGGCGCGACACCGTCGGCGCGGAGCTCCTCGCGCTGGCCACCCGGCACGGTCTGGTGACCTTCGAGGTGCTCGGGCACCTGATCCGGTTGCAGGCCCGCAGTGCGCTCGGCGACTTCCGGGCGGCGGACGCACACGCCGCCGCAGCGGACCGCCTGGCGGAGCGCTACGAACGGCCGCTGGTGGGTTGCTTTACCGACTGGTATCGCGCGCTGAGGTTGGCTGCTGTCGGGCAGCCCGCGCAGGCGGAGGCCGCTTACCGGGTCGCCGCCACGCGGCTGGAGGGCGCCGGGATGCCTGGGGTGGAGCAGGGCCTGCTGCCCTTGGCGCTGTTGTGCCTGCGTCTGGTGGACGGCACCCGGTCCGCGCTCGAGGCGGCCGAGCAGGGGGACCTGGAAACCGACTGGGGCCCCTACCGCCCCTGGGCCGAGCCCTTCGCCTTGCTGCGCGGCGGGCATCGCGCCGATGCCCGGGCAGCCCTGCGGGCGCTGCCCGAGCCGCCCGCGGACCTGATGTACGAGGCGCTGTGCTGCCTGCAGGGCGCGGTCGCCCTGGAGGTGGGCGATCAGGTCGTGCTCGCCCAGGCGCGCACTCGGCTGTTGCCTGCCGCCGGTCAACTGGCGGGCGCGGGCAGCGGCATGATCACTCTCGGGCCCGTCGACAGGTGGCTCGCGGCCTTCACCGCTGCGCTCGGTCCTTCGTCGTCACCGGGCCCGCGAACATGAGCTAGGCCGCGACCAGGCTCCAGGGGCGTGGGCGAGTTGCGCGCGCCCGCGGCCGCACGGACTCGTCACCGGAGCGGCGCGGCCGTAGGCGCGGGCTCGTACCTCATGCGCCAGGCCGGGCGCCGGCTGCGCACGGCTCAAGGTCCGGTTCCCCGGCGAGGCCGGGATCGCTGAGCGGAGACCGCGTTCGGGCGGGCGCGCGGCGGGACAGCAGGTATCCGGTCAGCGCGGCGGCGAGACCGGCCAGCCCGGCCGCCGCGAAGCCGCCCGCCGGCACGGAGACGTCGATCGCCACCCCCACGAGCGGGGATCCGAGCGCGAAACCCGCGCTCGCCGCCGAGGATTGCAGACCTGTCGCCTCGCCCCGCACGCTGGCCGGGGCCAGCCGGCTCACCGCGTCGGCCACCGTGGAAAGGGTCGGCGCGGTGAGCAGCCCGGCGCCGACAACGGCCACGCACAACCAGGGCCAGTCGTGGGCGAGCCCGGCGGGAATCGTCACGAGCCCGAGCAGGCCGAGCAGCAGCCACGTGGGCAGCGGCCGGGACAGCGCGCCGTAGATCAGCCCGCCGGCGACGGAGGCCACGCCGAACACGGCTATGACCACGGCGGCCCAGGACACCTGGCCTGCCTCTTCGAGCGTGGCGACGATGGCGAGGTCGACGCCGCTGAGCAGCGTCGTGGTGCCGAACGCCATCGTCAGTACGGCGATCATGCCGGCGCCCAGCCACTCCCGGCGTGGGGGCCGTCCGGCCGCGCCGGCATCCGCCTCGTCCTCGGCCCGCAGCGGCGGGTTGAGCAGGGCGATCCCGGCTCCGCCGGCCACGATCGCGGCGCCGACCCCCCACGCCACCACACCGGGGGACATGGTCGCCGCACACAGGATCACCACCGCCGGGCCCACAATGTAGGACAGCTCGCCCTGTACCGATTCCAGCGCGAACGCGGCCCGGCGCTGTCCCGCCGTCGTCATCGCGGCGATCGCCTGCCTGGTCACCGGCTGGGCCGGCACCATCAGCAGACCCGCCGCGAAGGCGGCGCCCAGCAGGATCCCGTACGGCAGGAGCGGCACGCTCAGCCAGAACACGGCCTGCAGCGCGACGGTGGCCAGCAGCACGGTACGCAGGCCGCGCCAGTCGATCATGCGGCCGAGCAGCGGCCCGCCCAGCGCCACCCCGGCGGTCAGAGCCGCCGCGACGCCACCCGCTGCCGCGTAGCTCATGCCCAGGCCCAGCACGACATACATGGTCAGCGCCATCACGTCAGCCGTGATCGCGGCACGGGCGAGCAGCGAAACGCCCAGCAGCGACGCCATCCCTGGCACGGCGAGTACCTGTCGGTATCTGGTCACCTGCGCGACGCTAGGTCATCCGTTATGCCATAGGAAGTGACTAATTCGTTGGGGCTGGCATAATCAATGCTTATGGCCCGAGATCTTGAGATCACGTTGCTGCGGTCGTTCGTCACCGCCGTGCGGGCGGGCAGCATCAGCCGCGCCGCGACCGCGCTCGGACACACCCAGCCCGCGCTCAGCCAGCAGTTGCGCAAGCTCGAGAGCACCGTCGGCCGTCCGCTGCTCTACCGGTCGCCATCGGGCGTCTCGCCCACCCGGGCCGGTGAGGAGCTCCTGCCGTACGCCGAACGCATCCTCTCGCTCTCCGCACAGGCGCTCACCGAAACCGGGCGCGCGCTGACCGGCCGCTGCGGCGTCGGGTTGCTCGAGGACCTCGCCGCGTCCCAGCTTCCGCAGGCCCTCGCCGACCTGGCCCGGCTGCACCCCGGCGCGACGCTGGAGGTGCTCAGCTGTTCCAATGCCGCGATGCGGGAGGCCTACGACACCGGCCGCGTCCAACTCGTGCTCGACGAGGTGCCGGACCTTCCCGGGCCGCCGCGCTGGACGGTGCGCCGCCCGCTGGTCTGGGCGATCGGCCAGGGGGTGGACGTGGCTGACGATCCGCTGCCGGTGGTGCTGTTCTCGAACACGTGCTCCTGGCGTACGTCGGTGCTGGAAACGCTGGAACGCGCCGACCGGCCCTGGCGGGTGGCGTTCGAAAGCAACAGCCTGGTCGGTGTGCTCGCCGCGCTACGGGCCGGGCTCGGCGTCGCGGCGCTCATGCCCGCGAACCTCGAACCGGCCATGGCCTGCCACGACGCGGACGCCCTGCCCGCCCTGCCGGACGTCGAACTGGGTCTCGCACGGCACCCACGGACCAAGGGTGATCCGCTGATCGATGCCGTGGAGACCGCGCTACGACGCATGATCTGAGTTTCCCGGCCGGTCAGCGTTATCGGGTCCCCCGGCTGCCCGGAGTGTTCGGAGCCCGTCCTGGCGCTCGCCTTCAGCGCCAGGCTCTGATCTCCTCGGCCAGTCCCTTGAGGGACTCGACCGGGTGCTCGACCTCCGTCCAGGGCGGCGTGAGATCGGTGGGCTCGAAGCGGGGCACCACGTGGAGGTGGAAGTGGAAGACGCCCTGCCAGGCCGTCTCGCCGCTGGCGTGCCAGAGATTCACGCCAGGAGCCCCGAGGGCGCCGACGATCCGTCGGGACACCTCGACCGCGGTCCGCATGACGTGTGCCGCCGTCTCCGCTGGGATCTCCCCCAGGTCTCGGTGGTGCGCTCTTGGGACGACCAGGGTGTGCCCCCTGGTGGCCTGGGCGATGTCGAGGAAGGCGATGGCGTGCTCGTCCTGGTGGATGGTCTGCGACGGCTCGGTGCCGGCGACGATGCGGCAGAAGACGCAACTCATGACCGGCATGATCACAGCAGGCCGAGCCTGCCGGCAAAGGCGTTTCAGACAGTGATGGCCACTGCTCAGGCCGGCCGGCAACCCGGGCGGTGTGTCCGGGAAGGGCGCACGGGTGCCGGCGGGATGCGCTACCGGGCCTCTCAGGCCGCCGAGCCGGTGATGCGGAACGGCACCTCGGCGATGTTCGACATCACGCCGAGCTCGCGCAGGTCCTCGGCGTCGATGCGGCCGTCGCCGGTGAGATCCTTCACCGTGTCGGGTGCGTCGTCGAGCACGCCGTTGCGGTTCAGGTCGGCCACGACCGCGACCGTGAGCACGCTACGGACGTCCTTTCCGAACAGCGGCTTGCCGACCAGCCAGGAATCCCACAGCTTCACCGCGCTGCCGGCCTCGTCCCGCCCGGCCACGCCGGTGACGTTGAACAGGTTGGCCAGGTTCGTGCCCGGTCCCGAGAAGCCGGTCGTCGTGGAGAGCAGCACCACGAGGCCGGGCAGCTTGTCGTCCTTGCCGGGGCCGAACGTCCCTGTCCCACCCTGGGGGCCGGTGACCTGCGGTCCGCTCCATCCGGCCGCCTTCAGCCCGTCGCGGTAGCCGACGGAGAGCTCCACCATCCAGGCGGCACCTTCCACACCGGTCGCCGTGTCGGCCTTCGGCGAGTGAACATGCACGTGGGCGCGCCGCTCGGACCCGCTGTCCCGCTGGGCCAGGGCCGGCACCGCGAGGGTGGCGGCGGCGGTCACGGCGACTCCGAGCACCGCTGTCCGGACAACTGCTCGCATGGTTGTTCCCTTCTCTGTCGCTGATGACGAGGGGGTGTACGGAGGCGAGGCGGTCGGTGTTCACCCGACAATGGATGAACGCCGCAGCGATGTGTTCCGTATGTCCATCGGAACGGCAGGGCAGGAGGAGACGTGCGGCTGGATGACGAGACCACCTTGCGGGCGGTCTATGACGACTACGGAGGCGAGTTGTTCGCCTTCGCCAGGAGGTCCCTGGGCGACACGGGGTCGGCCGAGGACGCGGTGCAGGAGACCTTCGTGCGGGCGTGGCGTACGGCGGGGCGGTACGACCACAGGCAGTCGTCTCCCAGGACGTGGTTGTTCGCGATCTGCAGGAACGTGGTGATCGACCTCTTGCGTGCGCGTTCCGTGCGGCCGCAGCTCTCCGACGGCCAGGAGAGCGATGTGCCCGGAGACACCGGCCTGGAAAGGTTGCTTCTCGGCATGCAGGTCGAAGAGGCGTTGCGGCGGTTGTCCCCCGAACAACGGCACATTCTCGTGGAGGTGCACCTGCGAGACCGCGCGCCCGCCGAGGTCGCCGCCGAGCTGCGCATACCCTCGGGTACGGTGCGCAGCAGGGTGTTCTACGCGCTCAAGGCACTGCGCCTGGTGCTGGAGGAGATGGGGTGGGAAGGTGACTAGCTGCCGCGACTATCACGCTCTGCTGGGTATGCACGCGCTGGGGCGCCTTCCCGAGGCCGAGTTGGCGACCCTGCTGGCCCACACCGACGGCTGCCCCGCGTGCAGGGCCGAACTCACATCCCTCGACCAGGTGGCCGGCGCCCTCGGTCACGCCAATCCCGACCGGGTCGCCGCTCTTCCCGCGCCACCGCCCTGGCTGCGTGACAGCGTGGTGGCCGCCGTCGGCGTCCGGCACCTGAACCGGCGCAGGCGCAGGCGCTTGCTGGCGTGGTCCGGCGGGCTCATGACCGCCGCGGCCTCGGCCGCCGTCGTGGTGACGGTGCTCGTGTCCGGCGCCGGAGGACACACGGTGACCTACGGGGCGCGGGGTATGCAGATCACCGCCGAGTTGGCCGCCCGCCAGTGGGGTACGGCCGTGAACCTGCAGGTCAGCGGCCTCGACAACGGCCAGCGTTACCTGGTCTGGCTCGAACGGGCGGACGGCAGCCGGGTCCCCGCGGGCAGCTTCACCGCCAGAGGCGCGGGGGCGACCATGGAGCTTTCGGCGGCCGTCCAGGGTGACGACGCCGTCGCCCTGGGGCTGAGCACCGTGCCCGGCGGCCCGGCCGTCCTGCGCGCCCCGATCAGTGGCTGACGGTCGGCTGATCGGCTCCTCGGCCCGGCTTCTGCTCATGTCCGCCATGGGCGCCCCCGGGCCCGGAGGACGCCCGCCGGGGAGAACCCGAGCCCGAAGGGCCGGCTGGGACGCCGCCCGCGCGGGGCCACGAGGGCCCCGCGCCGGTCGGTGCTCAGCGGAAGGACGTGCTGTCAGCCCATGCCGCCCATTCCACCGAACCAGGTGTCGAACAGATCGATGATGTCGTCGGCGATCTTCTGGCCTCGGGCGCCGAGTTCGGCGGTCGCGGCACCCCTCCGGTTCGTCTCGATCTCGTACTTCTCCGGCTTGAAGATCTGCTTCTCAGCCTGGCCGGAGCCGCCGCGCGGCAGGTTCGACGGTGGCCTGCCCTGCGGATACATCCGGCCGTTGCCGTAGACGGTGTAGGACTGGGTGGGCTGGACGGAGCCGTCGTTCCGGTAGACCTGGCTCGGCCGTGGCTGTGCCGGCTGCCGGTTCGCCTTGGGCGGCGAGTGCCGCTGCTGTGCCCGGTGGCTGGTGGGCCGGCTGGCCGGGCGCGAGCGCGCGTGCTGGATCCCGCGGGGGATCCGGCCGGCCCGCTGGTTGCGCCGCTGGGCGGCCAGTGCCATCCGCCGCTTGGCCGCCGCCTCGCGGGCCGCCTTCCTGGCCTGTCTCCGGGCCGCCATCGCGGCCCGTCGCTTCGCCGCGGCCTCCCGCGCCTTCCTGGCCGCCTCGGCCGCCTTCTTCCTGGCCGCCGCCAGCCGCCGCTTCTTCGCCTCGGCGAGGGCCCGCTTCCTGGCCGCCTCCCTGGCCCGCTTCTTGGCCTCCTCCTCGGCTCGTTTCCTGGCCTCGGCCAGGGCCCGCTTCCTGGCCGCCTCCCTGGCCCTGCGGATCGCCGCCTGCCTGAGAGCGCGCTGGGCCGCTCTCTTGGCGAGGTAGCGGGCCCCGAGCCGGACACCGACGGCGACCACGACCCAGACCCACTGCCCGTCGGGGTCGCTCATGCTCACGGGGCTGTTGTTGGCGTAGGCGTAGGCGTTGAGCTGCTGCGGGTCCACGTCGTCGATGATCGGGTCCACCGACAGGAAGCGGCCGTTCCTGGGGTCGTACTCGCGGGCGCCCAGGTGGACCAGCCCGGTCGTGGCGTCCTGCGTGCCGCCGACGAATCCGCGCTGCCCCGGCCACCACGGCGGCGGCGCGCCCCGGTTCTCGCCGAACGGAGTCGTCCTCCGTACGGCCAGCTCACCGCTCCCGGCGTTCACCGCGGCCTGCGCGGTGCCCTGGTGGTCGTTGGCCAGCAGGTAGACCTGGTTGTCGTGGGTGCGTACCGCGACGGGCTGGTCGTTGACGGTGTAGTAGCGGGTCTGCTCCACCGCGTCCTTGGCGACGTCGAAGCGCAGCTCCATGTCGTCGACGTAGAGCGTGGCGTCGGCCGGCGTCCTGCGGATCAGCCGGTCGCCCTCCGCGTCGTAGACGAAGGACGTCGTCCTGCCCGCCTCCGTCACCGACTCCAGGTTGCCTTCGGCGTCCCAGACCAGGCTCTGGTCGGAGGTGCCGACCTTGCGCCTGGTGGTGTTGCCCGCGGCGTCGTACTCGAAGAGGTCCGTGCCGACGGTCTGCAGCGCGTGCGGCTGATTGCCGCCCGCCGGCGGATAGGTGTAGGAGCGGACCGTCTCGCCCGCGCCGCCCCAGGCGTGCCTGGTCTCCTTGGTCCGGTTGCCGGTGGAGTCGTAGGCGTAGCTGACCGCGTACGGCGCCACGCCGCCGATCGTGTCCGGCTGCGGGCCGCCGGCGGCGCAGTCGTCGGTGGCCGTCCAGGCGGAGGTCAGGCGGCGCAGATGGTCATAGGCGAAGCACTGCGTGTCCTGACCGCTCGCCCCCTTGTCGGCGATCTTGGTGATGTTGCCGACCGCGTCGTAGGTGTAGCCGAGGTCCAGGTCGGTCGCGGCGGCGCCCTCCCTGTCCAGCCGCATGCCGGTCAGCCTTCGGGTGGACTCGTCGTGGGTGTAGGTGATCCAGGTCTTCCTGCCTCCGGTGCCCAGCTCGTACTGCAGGGTCTCGCCCAGCTTGGAGTAGCGGGCCGCGGTGACGTACGACGACAGGCCGGTGACCTTGGTCGGCTGGCCCAGCTCGTCGTAGCTGTAGACGACCGACTCCGCCTCCAGGCCGCCGGCGGCCGGGAAGGTGACGGACTGGACCTGGTCGTCGAGCGTGTAGCGGGTGTTGAGGACGTACGAGCCCGCCAGCTTGCCCTCCCGCTCGGGGATGGTGACGGTCTCGCGCAGCGGGCGGTAGTCGGCGTCGACGGCGTTGATCTCCGCCTTGTACGCCTGCCCGCCCACGTACCGGATGCTGGCGTTCTTGTGGCCCTTGGCCAGCGCGTCGTACTTCCATTCGGCCAGCAGCGGGCCGGTCGCGGAGTTCTCGCGCAGCTCCTTCTCCCGGCCCAGCTCGTCGTAGACGTACCACAGGGTCCTGCCGCGGGCGTCGGTGGTGCTGACGAGCTCGTCGGCGTCGTTGTACGTCATCGTCGTGACGCCCTTGTCGGGGTCCTCGGTCTTGATCTCCCGGCCGCGCAGGTCGTAGTGGTGGCGCCACACGTTGCCCGCCGAGTCGGTCACCGTCGACAGCCGTCCGGCGTGGTCGTAGGTGTACCTGGTGGACTCGTACTCGCCGGTCGGGGTCGCGCCCTTGTACTGGCGCAGCTCGATCAGGCGGTCCTCGGCGTCCCCGATGCGGGTGGTCGCCGTGCCGCCCGGGGGCGGCGTCACGTGGATCCTGTCGCCCTCCTGCCTGGACGAGACCCGGTACTTCTCCACGCCCTTCGCCTTGAAGATCTGGGCGTTGACCTCACCCACGCCGTCGAAGAGGGACACGACCTGCGTGGGCACGTCGGCGTCGGCCACCGCCAGCAGGTCGGTGGAGGGCGTCCCGGTCGCGAAGTAGCCGGTGCTGGCCTTGGACTGCTCGCCCAGGGAGTTGTAGAAGGTGTCGGTGATCGTGCGGCCGTCGCGCAGCGCGGGGTCCTGCGCCTGGTCGTCCCTGGGCGCGGGTTCCTGGGTCTGGCGCTCGCGGGTCAGGCCGTCGTACAGCTCGTGGCTGGCGGTGTAGCCGCCGTCGGCGCGCAGCGTCCTGGTGGTGACGACGCTGGGGCCGTCGGCGCGCATGACGTAGGAGTACTCGGTGCTGGGCGACTGTCCTGCCGCCTTGCTGCGGTCGGCCTGCCAGACCTTGGTCAGGCGGCCGAGCGCGTCGTACTCCAGGTCGACGCGGCGGTTGTTCACGTCGACCTCGGCCACGGGCTCGCCCCAGGCCGGTTCGAGGAACGTACGGTCGACGTGGCCGAGCTGGTTGGTCTCGGTCATCTCGGCGGGAAGGACGCCGGTGGCCGGGCTGTAGGCGGTCACGGACCTGGTGCCGACCGCGTCGGTCTCGCTGGTCTCGCGGCCGTAGACGTCGTAGGTGTGGGTGCTGTCGGTGATCGTCGCGCCGTCCCCGGAGACGAGCTGCTGGACCGTGGTCACATCGCCCTTGGTCGGGGCCTGGCCGTACGCCTTGCCGTCGTACTGGACCTTCTCGTCGGAGATCACGTCACCGGCGGCCAGCGCGGACACGGCGGTGCCGCAGCTCGCGGCGACCTTCTGGACGCGGCTCGGGTAGTCGAGCATCCAGCTGGCGTCGTCGCGGGCGTAGGTGTAACGGGTGCACTGGTCGTCGTCGGGCGCGGCCAGGTCGCCCTTCTCCTCCACCTGGGTGAGCAGGCCCTTGGTGTCGTACGCGCGCTCCTCGCCGGTACGCCGCCAGGTCCCGCCGGGCAGCGCCGTACGGGTGACCATGGACTTGGCCTCGACCACGTGCGCGGCCTTGGTGACGCCGCCCTGCGTGGACTGCGCGGTCCGCACCGACCACGGCTGCTCGACGGCCGCCTTCAGGACGGCCCCGCCGTCGCCGTCGTAGAGGATCTCCTCGTGCTCGAAGCCGGAGTACTGGTCGAGGTCGTCCAGCTTGGCGCCCTCGGAGTCCTCGACCTGGACGCTGCGCCTGGATCCGTCGGCCTGCTTGTCGCCGTCCATGCCGCGGAAGTACCGGAACTCGGTGAGCGTGCGCTTGGTGTCCTGCCCGTCGCCCTCGCGCACCCGTACCCGGCCGAACCCGCGGAAGTCCGACCACGTGCGGTGCTCGGGCTTGACGAGGATGTTCTCGGCGAAGTGCCAGGCGGCGCCGTCCAGGTACTCGTAGCTGGTGACCACGTTGGGCGAGGCGGCGACCCGGTCCACCTCCACCGTCTGCGCCACCACGTACTTGTGGAACCAGTCGGTGACCTCGGTCTCGTTCTGCGGCGTCCAGCGCTGCGGGAAGCACCGCTTGGTGTTCTTGTCAGCCGCCGGCAGTTCGCCGGGCCTGCACTCGGCGGGGGCGTAGTTGATCCTCAGCTCGCCGCCGGTCCCGTTGTCGACCGCCTGGACGCGCCACTTGACCAGCGGGGCGCGGCCCTCGGTGGCGTCTACCCGGTTGGGCAGCTGGACGCCGACGAAGGTGGTCCTGGGCAGCGTGATCGTGCCGCCCACGTGGCCGGTCTGCTGGATCGAGGCCAGCCACAGCGACGGGCTGAGGCCGTCACCGGTGGCGGGGAACTGGTGGGTCAGCGCCCAGGAGTCCACCGCGTAGTACTGTCCGGAGCCGTTGCGGACCTGGGTGGTGACCTTGGTCAGCCGCTTGCGGGTGAAGAACGTCGGCGTGAGGCGGTCGACGCACTTCACGCCGGCGTCACAGATCTGGTCGAACGGGACGTCCGGCCAGTGGCCGGCGGTCTCCTTCTTGAGCTGGTCGGCGGCGCAGGTGACGGTGCCGCTGGGCAGGCAGCGCTCGGCAACCTCGAACAGCACGCGGGCCGCGGGGGCCGTGGTGAACAGCTCGTTCTGCAGGTAGCCGTAGTCGATGCGGGTCAGGTAGGCGCCGCGGACGTACTGGGTGCCCAGCTCAGGCTTGGAGTTGCGGCCGTAGTGGTTGGTCTCGCGCTCGTACCAGTACGTGGTCGCGTTCCCGTGGGTGTCCCTGACGTGGTCGAGGTTCCACCGGTAGGCCTGCTGGCACCAGGCGTTGGCCGGGGTGCTGGAGTAGCAGGGTTCGCCGCTGTTGTTGCCGAACACCGGCACCGTCTGCACCGACTTGGTCTCCGGCTTGCCGCTCGCCCAGCCGGGCAGGCGGTTGAGGCCGAAGGTGTACTGGGTGCCGTCGGCGGTGGTGACGCGCCAGTACTCACCGTTGTCGTCGCCGTTGGCGGCCCCGGTGAGGTACTCGATGCGGGTGCCGTCGTCGCGCTTGGGCCGCCACTGCCTGGTCGTGGCGTCCTTGACCAGCTCGACGGCGGAGCTGCCGAGCGCCAGGATGGCGTTGTCCTGGTCCCAGCACAGGTCGCCGGTCTTCTTGCCGTCGATCATGCAGGACTTGTAGCGGCGCTCGACATAGCCGCCGGGGTTGAGCTCGAAGCCGTCACCGGCCCAGGACGCCTGGTTGTTGGTGGAGGCGGTGCGGCCGTCCACGCTCTGCGAGGAGTAGGCCAGCGAGATCTCCGGCTCGTCGCCACCCAGCGCGGGCGGCGTGCGCAGGTCGTAGTCCCAGGTGAAGTCGCCGGTCTGGGTGCCGACGCTCCAGTCGGCGGAGGGCGACAGGGAGGTGGCCGAGTGATCGCCGGACTGGCCGGAGGCGGCGGCCGTGAGCGCGTACACGGCGCCGGTCTCGACCTCGGCGGTCAGGGTGCCGGCCTTGGCGTCGTTCTCGCTCTTCACCGGCTCGGGCGGCGCGCAGTCGGTGGCGGCCGCGTCGAGCGCGCACTCGTCCAGCCTGACCATCCGCAGCCGGGCGCCGTAGTCGCCGCCGTAGGCGTAACGGAATCCGGAGTAGTCGATCCGCAGGCGCGTCTTCCCGCCCGCCTTTGCCGTCGCGACGCCCTGGCCGGGGGAGACGCGCATCGCCAGTCCGAGCCGGTCGGTGTCGAGCAGTTCCACGCTCACCGGCTCGGCGGCCGCCTTGGCCTCCCCTCGCCGGGGGGCCAGCTTCACCGGGAACCCGGCCGCCACGGTGGTGGCGCCGCCCAGCTCGGCCTTCTGGGGTTCGGGCCAGGTGATGCGCGGCGGCGCCTTCCACGCCTGTTTCTGCACGGGATCGGCCATGGGCGGCTGGACAGGGACCGGCTGTCCCTTGACCGCCGTCTCCTTCTGCACGGCCGGGGCCGGGCGAGGGGCGGCCGCGGCGGGCATGGCGTACACCAGCGGCACCACCAGGAGGACGGGGAGCATGGTCGCGAGCCTGCGTGGCCAGGGCGACTCGCGCCTGGGCTCCTGGAAACGGTTCCAGGACAGGTCGGGAAGGTCAGGTTCCGTGGACGGCGGAAAACGATTCCAGCGGGATTCGGGCAGCTCTAACTCATCCGGCAGATCCATGAAGTCTCCCAGTCGGGGGGTGCGGTGCGGGAGTTACTGGGCGGCTAGCTGGGCGATGTGCTCGGCGCTCAACACGCCGTCATAGGCGCGGACGTCGTCCACCGTCCCCGGCCAGAAGCCGGTGAAGGCGCCCGCTGTCCTGGTCCGGCCCAGCTGCAGCGGGCCGGTGGCGTTCCATGCGCTCACGTGGTCGGTGACGGTGGTGGTGGACAGGCGGCCGTTGACGTAGATGCGGAGCTGACCGGCCAGCGGGTCGTACACGCCGGCGATGTGGGTCCATTCCAGCGGGTTGGGGATGTCGTCGGAGCGGGTGCGGACGAGGGCGGCGGTGTCGGTGTCGGCGGCGGCCATGCCGAGGGTCCACCGTTGCCGTTCCTTGTCGAAGCCGAGCTGGAAGCCGGCCGCTCTGGCGCCCGGCTGGGCCACGGCCGCGCTGTCGCGGGTGGGCAGGTAGTCGAGCTGGGTCCAGGCGGCCACGGTGAACCCGTTCCCGGTGTTGACCACGGGTGCGCTCGCCTGGGCGTACCCGTCGACGCCGTCGAGCGCGAGCGCGCCGTCCAGCCAACCCGACGTCCACGAGGCGGCTCCGGACAGCGTCGCGGCCGTCGCCCGGCCGGAGGAGTCGGCCGCCGACAGGCCGGACTCCTCATCCAGCTTCCAGTGGCCGACCAGCGTGGCAGCGCTGTTGACCAGGTCGGCGAGCTCGTCGGCGAACAGGGCGCGGCCGTAGACCCGCACCTCGTCGACGTCCCCGGGCCAGTGCTCCGCAGCCGCCCCGCCGACCTTCCCGCGGCCGATCGTGAGGGGGCCCGCGGCGTTCCACGGCGGCGTGACGGCCACCGTGGCCTCCAGCCTGCCGTTCACGTAGAGCGACACCTGGCCCGCCGCCGAGTCGTAGACGCCGGCCAGGTGGGTCCACTCGTTCAGCCTCGGCGCGGCCGCCGACAGGGCGCGCACCACCGGCGCGCCGTCGGTGTCCGAGCCCGCCACGGTCAGCGCCCAGCGGTCGTCGGCCTTCGCGTACTGCAGGGCGAACGCGCCCGTCCTGCCGCCCTCCTGGGTGACGGCGGTGGCGGAGGCGGCCGTGCCGGTCAGGCGGGCCCAGGCGCTGACGGTGAAGTTGCGGCTGGTGTCGATCACCGGGCCCGAGGTCTGGGCGTAGGCGCCGGCCAGCCTGAGCGCCGTGCCGGTCCTGCCGGAGGTCCAGCTCGCCCCGTACAGCGTCGCCGGGTGGGCGTTCCCGGTGTCGGCCGCCAGGGTGCCCTGGCCCTCGTCCAGCGCCCAGTGGCCGCTGGGGCCCCGGCCCGCGTTGACGTTGAAGACGTAGGTGCGGATCGGGCCGAGTTGGCCCGCGCGGTCCTTGCTGCGTACCGACAGCACGTTGGGGCCGTCGTGGCGCGGCGTCAGCGCGATCGTGGCGTTGCCGTCCTGGCCGGGCCCGGCCTCCGTGGCGGGCGCGGAGTCCAGACCCCAGACGTAGGCGGCGACGTCGGGGACGCCGTTCGGGGCGAACGTGAACGTGCCGGCGAGGCCGACGCCGTCGCTCCAGCCGTTCTCGGCGTACTGGGGCGAGGAGATCTCCGGTTCCCTGCCGGGGGCCGTGGTGTCCACGGTGGCCTCGCACCAGGGACTCCACGCGCTGGTGGCCTTGCCGTCCTCGGCGCGGACCCGCCAGCGGATCAGCGCGCCGTCGGCGTACAGGCTCGACGGGATCGTCGCGTAGAAGGCCGTGCCCGTCGACCCCATGGGGGTGAGGTGCTCGCCCGTCTTCACCCCTGCGGCGTTGTACCACTCGAAGCGGCCCTGGACCGAGTTGTCGGTGTCCTTCAGCTTGGCCCACAGCTTCGGTGTGGCGGTGCTGACGATCGGCCGTCCGTCGCCGGAGACGCAGGGGCCGCCCGGGTCCGACCAGACGTCGGCCGCCACCGGGTTGCCGGGCAGCGAGTTGTACTCGATGACCAGGCTCGGGTTGTTCTTGAACTTCTTCCAGGCGTAGACGTCGGTCTCGCTGGTGGCGCGCAGGCCGATGGTGACGTTGGGCCACTTCTTGGCGGCGGCGTCCACGACCTGCGAGGTGACGTCGAACTCGACGCCGCCGGGCATGCAGGCCGAACCCCAGCCCTTGGCCACGTTCACCGTGGACAGCAGCCTGACCCACGTGGGCTGCTTGTTCCAGGTGGTGCTCGCGCTGATGGGGTTGGTCGCCCAGGCCTCGACCTTGCGGGCGCTGCACGAGTAGGACCAGGTCTCGTACGTGCGCAGCGTCGCCTTGATGATCTGCTTGCCGTGGATGGTCGAGCCGGTGTTCATCTGGAAGAACGAGCGGTTCGTCTGCGACTCGACGTGGCCGACCCTGGCGACGTCGCTGGAGTTGAGGTAGTTGGAGTTGGGCCAGTTGCTCCAGACGGCCGTCCAGGCGTTGCGCGCGGCCGAGAAGTACGGGTCCAGGTAGACGGGGAAGCGGGTCTTCGGATCCGTGAGCATCTTCCTGTCGGGAAAGAGCCGCAGCTGCCGGCCCGACAGCCGCACGCCCATCGCGGCCTCGCGGGCCTCAGGGGAGCGGCCCTCCCTGAGCGCCTGCGGGCTGGTGATCCCCTCGGAGTCCCACATCTTCGGGGTGGGCGCGACGAAGATCGTGCCCTCGTTCCGGTCGACGGCCTCGAGGTTGCCCGCCTGGTCCGCCTTCACCGACAGGCCGGAGGCGGACAGCGGGAACGTCAGCTCCGTCATGCGCGCCGCGGCGGCTCGCGACTTGACCACCAGGACGTGGGAGAAGCCGTCCACGTCCGCGGTGACCTGCAGGTCCACGCCCGGCATGACCTCGGCGTAGGTGGCGGTGTCGCCCTTCAGCGTGGGCCTGGGCAGCGTGCCCTGCCAGCCGAGTTCCAGGGACTTGGCGCCGCGCGACAGCCTGGCCAACGGGGCGCCGCCGCCACCGGAGAAGGTCAGCCCCACCGCCGCCGCGGCCGGGCTGACCGTGCCGTCGGGGTTGGGACGGAGGGTGGTGTCGACGGGGACCCAGCCGCCGGACCCGCGTACGCGTACCGGGCGTACGTGCTGCTCCATCGTGAGCGTGCCGTCCGGCTGAGCGAAGACCTGGCGGGTCTCCGTACGCATCGACTCGATCTCGACCTGCCGGCCGGTGCGGCGGGCCGCCGCGACCGCGGACTCCTCGCCGTTCGGACGTTCCTGGACGGTCTTCGGCGGCTCCGGCCCGTCGCCCGCCCGGGCGGGCACCGCCGGACAGATCGCCAAGACCAACGTCGCCGTGAGCAGCCCACGCAGTACCCGCATACGTCCTCGTCCAAGGTGAGCAGGGGTTACGCGCGGGACGGGCCACCCGCCCGGCGTCTCCACGATCTTCGATTGACGATCGGATTTTCACCCGGCCCCAACTGTCTGTCCAGGGTTCGGGTCATTCTCCTTAAAGGTTTCTTCAGGGATCGAATCCGTATGAAGATATTCGCCGGACGGCTCGGACGTGCCGCTCCGGCATCGCCTTGGTCGAAGGCGTTCGCTCTCAGGACGACCCGGTTGAGCTCCGGCCTGATCCCCATCGCCACGACCGCTGATTCGCTGATCGGCCCAGGCTCCTCCTCCATCAGCGCGGTCAGTGCGGCGTGGCTGTTCTCCGCCGGCCGTGGCAGGGGCGTGATCCGGAAGGGGCGCTGGAACGGCCCGATGCCCTCGTAAGACCTGCGGAGCACGGGGGAAACGGGCTGACAGTAGACCTCCACCGCGTCAGCCGTCGCGGGCTGCAGGATCACCCGCCCCTCGCCGGGCAGGAACTCGGGCGCGGCCGTGACGGCGTAGAGCGCGAACAGTGTGAAGATCACCTTCAGTCGCATGCGCGACGAGTGTAAGGGCTCGGCTGCCGCGGTGGGGCGGGTCAGTCGGCGAGGGGCGGGAGGGCGGCGACGGCCTCCTCGCGGGTCGTGCCGGTCGCCTGGAGCAGGTCGATGACGATCGACCGGAATTGCGCGACCAGCACCCCGGCCGTGAACCCTTCGCTGTCTCCCGTGGGCGCCGCCGCCACCCGGACAAGGGCCTGCCGCGCTTCCAGCGCGTCGCGGCCCGAGGCAAGCTCGTCGCACAGCAGCCGGACGGCGGCCGCCAGGGCGCGCAGCGCGCCGGGCAGCCAGTCCGGGACGGCCAGGCCCTGGTCGAGGGCGACCAGCGCGCGGCGGGCCAGGACGCGGGCGTTGCGCAGGGCGTGGTCGACGGGCGTGGCCGCGGTCTCGTACCTCCGCAGCAGCTCCCGCCGCCGCCTGCGGCCCAGCGGGGAGATCACGGTGATCTCCCTGCTGGTCTGCAGGGCCTCGGCGAACAGTTCGACCGACTTCTGGGTGCCGCGCGCCTCCTCGAGCGCCGCCGCCGCCAGGTCGGGGTCCGACTTCTCCAGCGCCTCGGCGGTGTCGTCGAGCGCCGCGGCCAGCGCGTCCAGGGCCGCGGCGGCGTGCCGGTGCACGATGGTGGTGGTGCTGGGCGGCATCAGCGCCACCGCCGCGATGCCGAGGACGCCGCCGAGCAGGGCGTCCACCATCCGGTCCAGGCCGCCGGTGCCGGAGGGCGGCAGCAGGGTGGCGACGAGCACGGCCGACGAGCCCGCCTGCAGCACGATCAGTGAACCGCTGTCCAGGAGCACCGCCACCACCATGGCCAGCGCGACGACGAGCGCGATCTGCCACGGCCCCGACCCGATCCGGGAGATCAGCAGGTCGCCCACGCCGACGCCGAGCCCGACGCCGACCACCAGTTCGGCCACCCGGCGCAGCCGGGCGCCGAGCCCGACGCCGATGCAGAGCACCACGGCGATCGGCGCGAAGAACGGGCGCGCGTGGCCGAGCAGGTCCTTGGCCACCAGCCAGGCCACCGCGGCCGCCAGCGCGCACTGGATGATCGAGGGCGCCATGAGGCCGAGCCGGTCCATCCGCCCCCGCAGGTCGAGTCTCACGGCGCCAGCATGCCCGCAAAATATGACAAAGCGGTTACCTGGGGAAGCCTGGCAGCCGGCTGAACGCTCGCTGTCAGCCCTCGGGCCGGCTCCCGTCGGGGAACTCGCCCGTGCCGCTCTCGCCCAGCACCACCTGGTCGCGGTCGTTCAGGCCGGTTTCGATCTGCACGTACTGGTCGCCGCGCACCCCGACCGGCTGCTCCCGCCGGCCCGTGGCCGACGACCTGCTTGCTTCTACCGCGCCGGACCCCGCCCGGGGGCTCGACTCCGGCGGCACCGGGCTCGGCCTGTCGATCGCCGCGGCGCTGACGGAGGCGCACGGCGGCACGATCAGCGCCGCCTCGCCGCCGGGCGGGGGCGCGCTGTTCCGGATCGGGCTGCCGGTCTACTCCAGCAGCTCCTCCAGCGCCCCCGCGGGCAGGTAGGGGGAGTAGAAGTCGCTGAGCGCCTGCCGGGCCAGCCGCGCGGCCAGCGGGCCATCGCCCGTGCGGACGGCGGCCAGCGCCTCCTCGTGGTGGGCGATGCTGCGCAGCCGCTGCTCCGGCGCCCTGATCTTGTCGGCGATGAGGTCGAGCACGATGGAGCGGACCACGTCGCTGCAGATCTGGATCAGCTTGTTGCCGCTGGCCCGTGCCACGGCGTCGTGGAAGTCGACGTCGGCGGCGCTGAACGACTCGTAGCCGTCGGCGGCCCGCATGCGGGCGACCGCCTCGTCCATCTCCGCCAGCTGCGCGGGGGTGCGCAGCCTGGCGGCCAGCAGGTAGGCCGCGCCCTCCAGCACCATCCGGAACTGCACCAGTTCGGCGAGCGACAGCTCCTCCACCCTCGCCAGGGTGGTCATCGACTTGTGCAGCGCGGCCGGGGTGAACGGCAGGACCTCGGCGCCGTTCGGGTCGCCGGGACGCGACCTGACCAGGCCGCGCGCCTGCAGCACGCGCAACGCCTCGCGCACGGTCGACCGGCTGACCGAGAACTGCACCATCAGCTCCCGCTCGCTGGGCAGCCGCTCGCCCGGCCGCAGCTCACCGCGCTCGACGGCGTGCTCGACCTGCTCGACGACACGCTCGTACGCGCGCACGGTTCGCACGGGCTCGAACTGAGGTCCGCCCATCAACGCCCCCTCTTGACCGAAAAGTCCTGGGCTGGCAGTGTGCGTAGCCTACTGGTCAGACCAGTGCACTAGCCAGGAGGCTTGAGGCATGAGGCGCATCGGCATCTGGGTCGCCCTCGGCGGGCTCCTTCTCAGCACGGCATGCGGCGGCGGTGGCGGCGACGGCGCGGGCGACCGTGGCGCCGGGCCGGTGAGCTCGCAGCCCTCCACTCTGGCCGTCGGCTTCGTCGCCGAACCGGCCAACCTCGACTTCACCGCCACCGAGGGCGCGGCGATCCCGCAGGCGCTGCTGGTCAACGTCTACGAGGGCCTGGTCAAGCTCGACCAGGACGGCAGGATCCAGCCGCTGCTGGCCGAGAAATGGGACGTCTCGTCCGACCGCAGGACCTACACCTTCACCCTCCGCAAGGGCGTGACCTTCACCAACGGTGCCCCCTTCACCGCCGACGACGTGATCTTCTCCATCGACAGGGTCAAGTCCGACTGGAAGCTGAAGATCAAGACCCAGATGGACGTCGTCGACACGGTGGAGAAGAAGGACGACCACACCGCCGTGGTCACGCTCAAGCGGCCGAGCAACGGCTGGATGTACGCCATGGCCACCAGGCTCGGCGCGATGTTCAGCCGCACCGGCGTCGCCGACCTGGCCAACAAGCCCGTCGGCACCGGCCCCTACCAGCTCGGCTCGTGGCGGCGCGGCGACTCCATCCAGCTCGTCGCCAACGACACGTACTGGGGTCCCAAGCCGCAGGTCTCCCGGATCACCCTGAAGTACTTCAAGGACGCCACGGCGATGAACAACGCGCTGCTCACCGGCGGCATCGACGTCATCTCCGCCGTCCAGGCGCCCGAGTCGCTCGCCCAGTTCGCCGACCCCAACCGCTTCCAGGTCGTCGAGGGCACCACCAACGGCGAGGTCGTGCTGTCGATGAACAACGCCCGCCCGCCCTTCAACGACAAGAAGGTACGGCAGGCCGTCCGCCACGCCATCGACCACAAGGCCCTGCTCGACACCGCGTGGGCGGGACGCGGCCAGCTGATCGGCAGCATGGTGCCGCCCACCGACCCCTGGTACGAGGACAGGACCGGCGACTACCCCTACGACGTGGTCAAGGCCAAGGCGCTGCTCGGCGGCAGGACCTACACGGTGAAGATGCGCATCCCCAACCTGCCGTACGCGGTCGCCGCCGCGCAGGTGGTCAAGTCGCAGCTGGCCCAGGTCGGCATCACCGCCGAGATCGACCCGCTGGAGTTCCCCGCCCGCTGGCTGGACGTGGTGTTCAAGCAGGGCGACTACGACATGTCCATCATCAACCACGTCGAACCCCGCGACCTGGGTATCTTCGCCGACAAGTCCTACTACTTCCACTACGACAACCCAGCGTACGGCGCGCTCCTCGCCTCGGCCGACGAAGGGTCGGAGCAGCAGCAGGTGGACGACCTGAAGAAGGCCGCCAAGCTGCTGTCCGAGGACGCCGCGGCCGACTGGCTCTTCCTGTTCCCCAACCTCATCGTGGCCAAGAAGAACATCACCACCGGCCTGCCGAAGAACGCCATCGCCGAGTCCTTCGACTTCACGGGTCTCACCAAGCAGTGATCTGGTTCCTGGTCAGGCGGGTCGCGGTACTCCTCGCGAGCACCGCGGCCGCCGGTGTGGTCGTCTTCGCCTTCATGGCGCTGCTGCCCGGCGACCCGGCGGAGGTCGCCCTGGGCGTCAACGCCACGCCGGAGGCCGTCGCGGAGTTGCGCAGGCAGTTCGGCACGGACCGGCCCGCGCTCGCCCAGTTCTCCGACTGGGTGGGCGGGCTGGCCACCGGCGACTTCGGCACCTCCTACGTCACCAGCTCGCCGATCGGGCCGCAGATCGCCGACCGGCTCGGCGTCACGCTCGCGCTGGTGCTCGGCGGCATGGTGATCGCGCTGCTCGTCGCTGTCCCCGCCGGCACCTTCGCCGCCGTCCACCACCGCAACCCCCTCGGCGCCGCCATCAGCGCCGTCAGCCAGGTCGGCGTCGCCGTCCCCGCCTTCCTGGCCGGCATCCTGCTGGTGTTCGTCTTCGCGGTGCAGGCCCAGGCGCTGCCCTCGGGCGGCTACGTCCCCTTCGCCGAGGACCCCTCGCTGTGGTTCCGGTCGCTGCTGCTGCCGTGGCTGTCGCTCGGGCTGGTCCAGGGCGCCCTGCTCACCCGCTACGTCCGCAGCGCCGTCCTCGACGTGATGCGCGAGGACTACCTGCGCACCGCCCGCGCCAAGGGCAGAGGGCGGATGGGCGCGCTGTGGCGGCACGGGCTGCGCAACGCGGCCATCCCCGTCGTCACCGTGCTCGGGCTCCAGCTGGCCACCCTGCTCATCGGAGCGGTCGTGGTCGAGCGGGTCTTCGTCATCCCCGGCCTGGGCGACCTGCTGCTGAACGGCGTCGCCCAGCGCGACCTGCTGCTCGTGCAGGGAGTGGTCATGCTGCTCGTCGTGGCCGTCCTGCTGGTCAACTTCGTGGTCGACCTCGCCTACGCCGTACTCGATCCGAGGTTGCGATGAGAGGAAACCTGATCACCGGGGCCGTCCTGGTCGGGCTCACGGTCCTGGCCGCGCTGGTGTCGTTCGCGTGGACGCCGCACGACCCGACGCTGGTGGACGCCGCGCACCGGCTGGCCCCGCCGGGCGGCGACTACCTGCTCGGCACCGACAAGTTCGGCCGCGACACCCTCAGCCAGCTCATGGTCGGCGCGCGCACCACGCTCTACGTGGGCATCGTCGCGGTCGGCATCGCCGCGCTCGTCGGCACGCCGCTGGGCATGGTCGCCGGCATGACCCCTCGCGGCTGGCTGTCCGACCTCATCATGCGGGTGAACGACCTCGTCTTCGCCTTCCCCGCGCTGCTGCTGGCCGTCATGCTCGGGGCCGTCTACGGAGCCGGCACCCTCACCGCCATGATCGCGATCGGCATCGCCACCGTGCCGGCCTTCGCCCGCGTCGCCCGCGCCGCCACCATGCAGGTCATGGTCACCGACTACATCCTCGCCGCGCGCTCCGCCGGGCGGCGCCGCCTCGCCATCGCCGGCCGCCACGTGCTGCCGAACATCGGCTCGATGCTCATCGTGCAGGCGTCGGTGTCCTTCGCCATCGCCATCCTGGCCGAGGCGGCGCTGTCGTTCCTCGGGTTCGGCACCAGGCCGCCGACCCCCTCGTGGGGCCGCATGCTGCAGGAGGCCCAGGAGCTGCTGTTCTCCACGCCGCGCCTGGCGCTGTGGCCCGGCCTGGCCATCGCGCTGGCCGTCCTCGGCTTCAACCTGCTCGGCGACGGGCTGCGCGACCACCTCGACCCCAAGCTCAGGAGGATCGGTGCTGAGCGTTGAGGGCCTGACCGTCCGTGCCGGCGACCTGGAACTGGTGCGGCAGGTGTCCTTCGACATCGCCCCCGGCGAGCGGGTGGGCCTGATCGGCGAGTCAGGCTCGGGCAAGTCGCTGACCGCGCTGTCGCTGATGGGCCTGCTGCCCGAGGGCGTCACCGCCACCGGGACGGCAGTCCTCGAGGACCGCCCGCTGGTCGGCGTCCCCGACAGGCGGGTCAGGAACCTGCGCGGCCGCGTGGTGTCCATGGTCTTCCAGGAGCCGATGACCGCGCTCAACCCCACCATGCGCGTCGGCGCGCAGGTCCGCGAGGTCATGACCCTGCACGGCAGGCCGCGCGCCGAGGCCCGGGCCCGCGCCCTCGACCTGCTGCGCCGCGTGGGCGTCGAGGCCCCCCGCGCCTACCCGCACCAGCTGTCCGGCGGCCAGCGCCAGCGCGTCATGCTCGCCATCGCCCTGGCCAACGAGCCCTCGCTGCTCATCTGCGACGAACCCACCACCGCGCTCGACGTCACCGTGCAGAAGCAGATGCTGGAGCTGATCGCCGAGCTCGCACCCGCCGTCCTGTTCATCACGCACGACCTGGCCGTCGTCGCCTCCGTCTGCTCGCGGGTCCTGGTCATGTACGGCGGGCGCGTCGTCGAGAGCGGCCCCATCAGGGAGGTGTTCACCGACCCCCGCCACCGCTACACCGAGGGCCTCATCGCCGCCTCCAGGCTCACTCCCCGAGGCACCCGCCTGCCCACGATCAACGGCAGCGTGCCCGCCGCAGGCGAGTTCCCCGACGGCTGCGTCTTCAGGAACAGGTGCGCGCACGCCCTGCCGACGTGCGCGCAGGAGCCCACGCTGGAAGGGAACGGCCATGCCTACGCCTGCTGGCACCCCCGTGATTGAGGCCCGCGACCTCACCAAGGTCTACCGCACCTCGCTGTTCAAGCCCGAGGTGCACGCCCTGCGCGGCGTGTCCCTCGACGTACGGCGGGGCGACCGGTTCGGCATCGTCGGCGAGTCCGGCTCGGGCAAGTCGACGCTGCTGCGCCTGCTGTGCGGGCTGGACCGGCCGACCAGCGGCTCGATCACCTTCGAGGGCCGGCAGATCGTCGGCCGCCGCGAGCGTGACCTGCGCTTCCTGCGCGACGACCTGCAGATCGTCTTCCAGGACCCGATGAGCTCGCTCGACCCCAGGATGAAGGTCCGCGACATCATCGCCGAACCGCTCGTCGCCCTCGGCCGCCCCGTCGAGGGACGCGTCGCCGCCCTCCTGGAGGAGGTCGGCCTGCCCGCCTCGGCCGCCGACCGCTACCCCCACCAGTTCTCCGGCGGACAGCGCCAGCGCATCGCCATCGCCCGCGCCCTGGCCCCCCGGCCCAAGGTGCTGGTGGCCGACGAGCCCGTCAGCGCCCTCGACGTGTCCGTCCGCGGCCAGATCCTCAACCTGCTGGCCGACCTCATCGACACGCACGGGCTCACCCTGATCTTCGTGTCGCACGACCTGTCCGTCGTGCGGCACGTCTGCGAGAGCGTCGCGGTCATGCACGGCGGCACCGTGGTCGAGCGCGGCCTGGTCGACGAGGTCTGGGCCGCCCCGCGGCACGACTACACGCGGACGCTGCTGCAGGCCGTACCCACCTTGGAGGGACTGCTGTGATCGAGATCGATGCCCGGGGAGTCGTGGAGTTCACCCAGCGGCTGGTGCGCATCCCCAGCACCAACGACCCGGCCAGAGGGCGCAACGAGCTGCCGGCGGCCGAGCTGGTGGCCGCCAGGATGCGGGAATGGGGCTGGGACGTCGTCGTCGACGAGGCGGCGCCCGGGCGGCCGAACGTGGTGGGCATCGTCGAGGGCGGCGGCGGCGCGGGCCCGACGCTGATGTTCGAGGGCCACACCGACGTGGTGACCGAGGGCGACCTGTCGGAGTGGACGGTGGACCCGTTCGGCGGGGAGATCCGTGACGGCAGGCTGTGGGGGAGGGGCAGCGCCGACATGAAGTCGGGACTCGCCGCGGTGCTGTACGCCACCCGGGCGGTGCAGCTGGCCGGGCCGTTCCCCGGACGGATCAAGGTGTGCGCGCTGGCCGACGAGGAAGGGTTGATGATCGGCGCGCACCGCTTCGTCGGCTCCGAGCTGTCCGCCGACGTGGACGCGGCCATCGTCGCCGAGCCGGAGGCGGGCGAGATCTGCGCCGTCGCCAAGGGCGCGCTGCGGCTGCGGATCGACTTCACCGGCAAGATGGCCCACGGCGCGATGCCGCAGCACGGACGCAATCCCATCCAGGCGGTGGGCGCGCTGCTGGTCGCCCTGCGCTCCTACCAGGACGCGCTCCAGTCCGCCCATCCGGCGCACGAGCACCTCGGCGAGGTCTACGTCACCCCGACGGTCGTCCAGGCGGGCTCGCAGGAGCAGGTCAACGTCATCCCGGCCACCGCCTCCGTCTTCGTCGACGTGCGGACCGTCCCTGGGCTCGCGCACAAGGAGGTGGCCGACAGGGTGGAGGAACTGGCCGTCTTCGACGGCGTCGAGGCGAAGGTCACGATCCTGGTCGACCGGCCTCCCGTGGACGTGCCGGTCACCCATCCCGTCGTGACCGCCCTCGCCGCCGCGCACACGGCGGTCACGGGGCAGGAGCCGGTGTACGGCGGCGTGCCGGGCTCCACCGACGGCACCGTGCTCACGCACTGGGGCGGCATCCCGTCGGTGGTCTACGGCCCCGGCGGCAAGTGGATCGCGCACCAGGCCGACGAGTACGTCGAGGTCGAGGAGATCGTCCGCTGCACCCGCGTCTTCGCCGAGGCGGCGCGGATCTTCCTGTCCGGCGGCGCGGCGTGACCGGCCGCACCGGCCACGCCTGGAGCGTCCCGATGCGGCCGGGGCCCACGAACTCGATGGCCGACGTCGCCGGGCTCAGGGTCGGGCACGCCCAGCGGGTCGGCGAGGGGTACCTGACCGGGGTGAGCGTCGTCGTGGCTCCGCCCGAGGGGGCCGTGGCGGGCGTCGACGTGCGAGGCGCGGCGCCCGGCACCCGCGAGACCGAGCTGCTCGACCCGCGCAACCTGGTCGAGCGCGTCCACGCGATCGTCCTGACCGGCGGGAGCGCCTTCGGCCTGAGCGCCGCCTGCGGTGTCATGCAGCGCCTGGCCGACGAGGGGATCGGCTTCCCGGTGGCGGGCGGCGTCGTCCCCATCGTGCCCTCGGCGGTCATCTACGACCTGGGGCGCGGCGGCGGCTTCCGCGCCACACCGGACGGCGAGCTGGGCGCCGCCGCCTACGACGCCGCCGTCGCCGCCACGCCGTCCGCCTCGTCCGTCTCCGCCACGTTCGCCCCGGCCGCGGCCGCTCCGGCGCGCAACGGGTCCATCGGGGCGGGCACCGGCGCGGTGGCGGGCGGGCTGGCCGGCGGCGTCGGGACGGCGAGCGCCGTCCTGCCCTCGGGCGTCACCGTGGCCGCCCTCGCCGTCGTCAACGCCGCCGGATCCGTCCTCGACCCCGGCAGCGGCCTGCTGTCGGGCACCAGGTACGGCCTGGCCGGCGAGTTCGGCGACATCGGCGAGCCCGACCTCGACGAGGTCACCCGCTGGCAGCCGGTGAAGGCGCCGTCGTTCAACACCACGATCGGCGTCGTGGCCACCGACCTCACGCTGTCCAAGGCCCAGTGCGGCAAGCTGGCCGGAGTGGCCCACGACGGTCTGGCCAGGGCGATCAGGCCCGCGCACACGATGGTCGACGGCGACACCGTCTTCGCGATGTCCACCCGCGGCCGGCCCGGCGCCGACACCGAGCTGCACGACGTGCTGGCCGCCGGGGCCGACGTGTTCAGCAGGGCGGTCGCGCACGCCGTCCTGCACGCGACGGGCAGGGAGGGCGCGCCCGCGTACCTGGATGTGTTCCCGAGCGCGCGCAAGCGAGGATGAGGGGGTCGGACATGACCGAGGGGCTTCCGATCGGAGACGGGTGGGTGCCGGTGGCCGACAGCGCCCCGGTCGTCTTCCCCTACGACGGCACGACGGTGGCGCACGCGCCCGTCGGCACCGTGGCGCTGGCCGGAAGAGCCGTCGACGAGGCGCTCGCCGTGGCGCCCGCGATGGCGCGCACGCCCTCGCACGCCCGCCGCGCCGCGCTGCTCGGGGCGCACGACGCGCTGGCGGCGCGCAGGGCGGAGTTCGAGCGGCTGCTGGTGCTGGAGACCGGCAAACCGCTGGTCGACTGCCGGGTCGAGGTCGCCAGGACGCTGGTCACGCTGGCCACCGCGGCCGAGGAGGTGGCCAGGCTGCACGGTGAGACCGTGCCGATGGACCTGCTGCCCGCGGGCGAAGGGCTGGTCGGGTTCTGGACCAGGCGGCCGATCGGGGTGGTGGTCGGGATCACCGGCTTCAACTATCCCCTCCTGCTGGCCGCGCACAAGATCGCACCGGCGGTGGCGGCGGGCTGCCCGGTGATCGTGAAGCCGGCCCCCTCGACGCCGCTGGCGACGCTCGGGCTGGTTGAGCTGCTGCGCTCGACCGGCGCGCTGCCGGCCGCCGCCGTCCAGCTGGTCACCGGCGACGTCGAGGTCGGCAGGGCGCTGGTGGAGGACCGGCGGATCGGCGCGGTCTCCTTCACCGGGTCGGCCGCGGCCGGGCACGCCATCGCGCGCAACGCCGCGCCCACCAAGGTGCTCCTCGAGCTGGGATCGAACGCGGCGCTCGTCGTGGCGGCCGACGCCGACTTGGCGGCCGCGGCCGACGCGGTGGTCAGGGGCGGCTACTACGCCTCGGGGCAGGCCTGCATCTCGGTCCAGCGGGTCGTCGTCGAGGAGAGCGTGCGGGCGGAGTTCCTCGACCTGCTGGCCGCGCGGATGAAGGACGTCGTGGTCGGCGACCCGCGCTCGCCGGAGACCAGGGTGGCGGCGCTGATCGACGAGCGGTCCACCGCGCGCGTGCTGTCGTGGGTGGAGGAGGCCGTGGCGGCCGGGGCCGAACTGGTCACGGGCGGGACGCGTGAGGGCACGGCGATCGCGCCGGCCGTGCTGGCCGACGTGCCCGACGGGGTGGCCGCGTGGGACGAGGAGATCTTCGGGCCCGTGGTGTGCGTGCGGACCGTGAACGGCATCGAGGAGGCCTTCGAGACCGTCAACAGGTCCCGGTACGGCCTGCACCTGTCGGTCTTCACCGGGTCGCTGGCGACGGCGTTCGCGGCGATCGAGCGGCTGGAGGCGGGCGGGGTCGTGGTGAACGAGGTGCCGGGCTTCCGGGCCGACAACATGCCGTACGGAGGGGTGAAGGACTCGGGCGCCGGGCGCGAGGGGCCGCGCTTCGCCATCGAGGAGTTCACGGTGACCCGGATGGCCATCATCCGGCCGTGACCGCTCCCACGGCCGGTCCTGGACGTGAAGATAGTTTTCCCGTTTGATGGTGATCGTGGCGAATATCTCGCGCAGGACCGTCATCAAGGGCGCGGCGCTCGCCCCCGCGCTTCCCATCGACGCTGTGACGGCCGGTCCGGACGTGCCGGCCGTCACGGACGTGCCCGCGGACCTCGAGCAGCGGGCGATGGCCATGGACCCGCCGGTGTTCCTGCTGGAGTCGGCCGTCCCCCCGCACGTCAGCGGCGACGGCCTGTCCATAGCCGGCCAGGTCGCCGTCTGCGGGAAGCACTCCCTGCGCTGGGACCACGCCGAACGCGCCGTCATCACCGTGCGCGCCCCGCTCAGGTGGGCGCCCGACCCCTACCGGCTCGGCGACGACCAGGCCTGGCAGGGACTGGTCGACGCCTTCTGCGTGTGGATCCACAACGACACCCCCGTCGACGACGTCGTGCGGTTCGAGTTCGGCCGGGGCGACCGGACGGACGTGTGGTTCGAGTTCCACCTGAACTACTCGGGCTGGCGCACGGCGTGGGTGCGTTACGCCTACGACATGCACGGCAGGCCCAGATCCGACATGGACACGCTGCGGATCGTGGCGCCCGGCCGTACCGGACGGCTGCATCTCGACCAGCTCATGCTCAACGTGCCGCTGCGGCCCGACGCGCCGTGCCGCGACCACCAGCTGCCCGACATCGCCCCCGAGGGCGACGAGTACGACAACCAGCACTGGCAGGCCCTCCACCTGTTCGACCGGCTGCTGTCAACCCGGAAGCCGCAGGTGCGCCCCCCGACGCGGGAGGAGAGCGCCGACCTGCGCGCGCTGGTCACCCGCTACCACGACGAGTACCTGATCGCCCAGGTCAAGCCCGACCTGGCCGCCCTCACCGCGCAGGCCGACGCGCTCACGGGCCGTCCCGTGCACGCCTACCAGTCGCAGATCTACCCCGCCGAGATCGCCGCCGAGCTGAAGGCGTTCGTCGACCCCGTCACCCTGCGCGCCTGCACCGACCTCATGAAGACCATCGCGCAGGGACACCAGGCCAGCCCGCCCGACCGGCCCGCGCTGGCCGCCCTCTACCTCAGGATCGTCGACCACCTGCGCGAGCAGGGGTGGACGCGCGGCAGCTGCCAGGGCACGATCCACCACCTCGGCTACGACGTGCGCGGCTACTACGACTCCGTCTACCTCATGCGCGACGCGCTGCGCGAGGCCGGCCGGTTCGAGCAGGTCCGCGCCGACCTCGACTGGCTGACCGGCCTCGGCAGGATCTTCCGCGGCTGGAAGCACCGCATGGCCCACGGCTCGATCATGGACCTGTTCAACACCACCGTCCGCGGCATGCTGGCCGCGGTGCTCCTGCGTGACACCGAGGCCGAACAGGTCGCCTACCTCAAGGCCCTGCGCGACTGGCTCGACACCGCCCTGCTGCCCACCGACGGCATCCAGGACGGCGTCAAGATCGACGGCACCGCCTTCCACCACGTCGGCTTCTTCCCCGACTACGTCCGCGACGGGTTCACCGGCCTGGCCCCACTGGTCTACCTCATGCACGGCGGCGCCTTCGCGCTCTCCTCCGAGGCGTCCGGCTGGCTGAAGAAGGCCCTGCTGGCGCAGCGCGTCTACGCCGGACGGACGCAGTGGCCGATCTCCATCAGCGGCCGCAACCCCGGCGGCACCACCGCCCTGTCCATCGTGCCCTTCCAATGGCTGGCCCAGATCGACGACGAGATCGGCGCCGCCTTCCTGCGGCTGCTGCCGTCCTCGCCCACGCCGCAGCAGCAGGAGATCGCCGGCAGGCTCGCCGCCAGGGGCGTCACCGCCGAGCCTGCGCCGAGCGGGAACTGGGCGCTCAACTACGCCGCGCTCAGCGCCCACCGCCGCGGCGAGTGGCAGATCACCGTGCGCGGCCACAACCGCTACCTGTGGTCCACCGAGATCTACGTCGGCGCCAACTGGTACGGCAGGTACAACACCTACGGCCAGATCCAGGTCGTGCACCGCGGCACCAACCTCGACAGCGGCTACGCCCAGCCCGGCTACGACTGGAACCGCAGGCCCGGCACCACCACCATCCACAAACCCCTCGACGCGCTCAAGGGCGACCTCACCGGCGCGATCGAGGAGATGCTGCTCACCGACTCCCGGTTCGGCGGATCCTGCGCCATCGACGGGCAGCACGGGATGTTCGCCATGGACCTCCACGAACACCCCAAGTACGAAGGCACCCACCGGGCCAGGAAATCGGTGTTCCTGTTCGACGACCGCATCGTGGCCCTCGGCACCGGCATCGCCAACGCCGACAGCGGCCACGAGACCGAGACCACCCTCTTCCAGACCACCAGGACCGGCCGCGTCGTCATGGACGGGACCGACGTCCCCTTCCCCTACGAGCGGCTCGACCTCTCACCGCGCTGGCTGCTCGACGACAAGAACATCGGCTACTACCTCGCCTCCGGCCAGCGCGTCGGCCTGACCCGCGCCACCCAGGCCTCCCGCCACAACGCCACCGAGGCGCCGACCGGCGGCGCCTTCTCCACCGCCTGGATCAGGCACGGCGCCGCGCCCCGCGACGGCTCCTACGAGTACGCCATGGTCGTCGACACCACCGCCGAGCGGATGGCGGCCTTCGCGGCCGACGTGCCGTACACGGTGGTCCGGGCCGACGCCGCCGCGCACGTCGTCGCCGACCGCGCCACCGGCGTCACCGGCTACGCGGTCTTCGAGCGGGTACGGCTGGCCGGCCGGGTGCTCGCCGTCGACACCCCGTCGCTGCTCATGACCCGCCAGGACGGTGCCGACCTCGTCCTCGCGGTGGCCGATCCCGACCTGCGCCTCTACAACGGCATCGACCCCGACCAGTACGAGCGGGGCCGGTACGTCGGCCACTACAGCCCCTGGTCGCGGCCGTGGCTGACCAGCCCGAGCCACCCCCACCTGCTGCGGGTGACGCTCGCGGGACGGTGGCGGCGCGCGGAGGGGCGGTGCCGGGCACGGATCACCGGGGACCGGACCGTCGTCGAGTTCGAGACGGTCCACGGCATCCCGATCCAGGTCCGCCTCACCCCGTCGACGTGACGCCTCCGTCCGGCCGTGGCCCCACCTGACCACCGGCGTCCCAGCCCTGCGCTCCGGGCCGCGGCTCGCGCTTCGGCCCGGGCGTCCAGGGCCGTCAGGTTCCACGGCTGGTCGGCGCGGACGGGCTGCGCCGCCGAGTGGATTGCACTTAGTGCAATTCTTGCGTATTGTGCAAATCATGGATGCGGTGGAAGAGCGTCGCAGGCGCAACAGGGCACGCAAGCGACGGCTCATCGGAGACGCGGCGGTGGGCCTGGCTTTGGAGGGAGGGCTGGAGAGCCTGACCGTCGAGGCGATCGCCGAGGCGGCCGACATCTCCACCCGGACCTTCTTCAACTACTTCTCCACCAAGGAGGAGGCCCTGACGGTCGGCCCCTCCTGGTCGGCGGAGGAGCTGGCGGCGCTGGTGGCCGCGCGTCCCGCGGACGAGCCGGCGGTCCGGTCGATGCGGGTCATGGCCAAGGAGATCGCCGAATCCTACGTGCCCAGCCGCGAGCAGGTCGCGCTGTGGCGCCGTCACCCCGAACTGCTCACCCGGGCGCGCAGGCCCGCCGACCAGGAGCAGATCTTCGTGACCCTCATGCGGGCCGTGGCCGAGCGGACGGGGGCCGACCTGCCGCATGAGGTCTACCCCAGTGTGCTGGTCGTCACGACGTTCTCCATCATCGAGTGGGCCGTACGGGCCTCCTGGCAGGACGGCGTCGGCAAGCCTCTCGACGATCTGATCGACGAGGCCTTCGACCTGATCGAGCACGGCCTGTAGAAACCCGCCTCGCGGGAACCGGAAGATCCACAGACGGTCTGCTCGCCGCGGCACGCCCTGATGAACGGCTCGTTCATCCTGCTGGGGGTGCTGCTGGGAGCCGGTCTCGCGCTGACCCGGCGCGCCTGGCCGCAGGGCCGCGGCACGGTCGTCGGACGCGCGCTGGTCGCGTCGGCCGCCGTGAGCTGGATCCTGGTCGGCCTGGCGCCGGAGAACGAGAACATCGTCGTGCACGGTCTGGGCGCCTTAGGGATCTTCGCCCTCGGGAACGCGAGAGCGCTGGTGCTCGGATTCGCCACCCGCGGCGCCCCCGGGTGGCGGGTTCCCGCGGTGCTCGGCCTCCTCGCGGGCGCCTTCGGGCTGGTCATGGCGGTCCTGTTCCTGTGCAACCAGTTCCTCGGGCTCGGGCTCGGCACGATGGAGCGGCTGGTGATCTACCCGCTGATCGTCTGGACGGCGACGGCGGGCGCGTTCATGATCGTCGGACGGCGACGGTGAGCGGGCGCGCGCCCGGCCGTCTCAGCGCCGTCACCTCCACCAGGGAAAGGTCCCCCATGACACCGAGCATGCAGGCGCGGCTGACCACCGTCATGGTCAGGCTGATGGGCGTCAAACGGCGCATGTACGGCAGCGCGGAGAAGGTGCACCGGAGCATCGCCGCCGACCGCCGGCGAGGCCCCGCCGTACCGCGCTTCAAGGACCGGCTCTGCGTCGAGGAGCAGCACGTGGCCGGTCACCGCGTCTACACGGTGAGCCCGAAGAGCGGGCGCGCCAAGCGTCACCTGCTGTACCTGCACGGCGGCGGCTGGTCCCTGTCGATCACCTCGCTGCACTGGGACCTCATCGGCACGCTGGCCGAACGGCTGGGCTGCTCGATCACCGTCCCCCTGTACCCGCTGGCCCCCGAGCACACCGCCCGCGACGTGTGGGCCATGCTCCTGCCCCTCTACCGGGAGCTCGTCGAGTGGTTCACCCCTGAGTGCCTGACCGTGATGGGCGACTCCTCGGGCGGCAACCTGTCCCTGTCCCTGGCCATGCAGGCCAGGCAGGCCGGTCTGCCGCAACCGGCGCACCTGGTGCTGGTGTCGCCGTGCGTCGACATCTCCATCAGCGACCCGGTCATGCCGGCGCTGGAGCGGGTCGACCCGATCCTCGCCCGCGAGGGCGTGCGCGAGGCCGGCCGCCTGTACGCCGGAGGCCTGGACCCGCGGGATCCGGTGGTCAGCCCCCTGTACGGCTCGCTCCGCGGACTGGCCCCCATCGCGGTCTTCACCGGCACCCGCGACATCCTCAACGCCGACGCCCACCGGCTCAGGGACAGGGCGCGCCAGGAGGGCGTGTCCGTGGACGTGTTCGAATACCCCGGCATGCTGCACGTCTGGCCCCTGTATTCCCTGCCCGAGTCCAGACGGGCGATCGACGAGATCGTCGCGATCGTCGAGGGGGGCCGCGACTGACACCGCCGGACGGTCCTCGCCCACCACGGAGAGCTGTCCTGCCCCGTCCCCAGGACGGCGACTCGACCGCCAGGCCTCGCCGCGCCCGGCGGTCGAGCCGCGGTCATCAGCGCGGTCATCAGCGCGGTCATCGGCGGGTCATCGGCGTCTGCCTCCTGCTCGCCGTCACCGAAGCCCGCGTCGAAGCCCGCGCCGAAGCCCGCGCCGAGGGCCCGTCAGTCGCCTTGGCCTTCCTCGGCGGCCTGTCGATCGGGCGCGGCCTTGATGCGCCAGCCCGTCGCGGCCTCTCGCGTCTTCCAGAGGGTGGCGTAGAGACCGCCCGCGGCCAGCAGGCCGTCGTGGGTGCCGCGCTCGGCGACCCGGCCGCCGTCCAGCACGACGATCTGGTCGGCGTGCCGTACGGTGTTCAGGCGGTGGGCGACCATCAGCACGGTACGGCGCCGCGCCAGCGCGCGCACGGCGGCCGCGACCGCGGCCTCGTTCTCCGCGTCGAGCGCCGAGGTGGCCTCGTCCAGCAGCACGATGGGGGCGTCCTTCAGCAACGCCCTGGCGATCGAGACGCGCTGGCGCTCGCCGCCCGACAGCGAGGCCCCGCGCTCGCCGACCTGTCCTGCCCATCCGCCGGGCAGGCGCTCGGCGATCTCGTCGCAGCGGGCCAGCCCGGCGGCCTGCCGTACCTCGGACTGGCTCGCCTCGGGCCTGCTGAGCCTGATGTTGTCCTCCAGGGTGCCCTCGAACAGGTAGACGTCCTGGGAGACGAGCGAGACGTGGTCCATCAGGTCGGTGAACGTCAGCTCTCTGACGTCGGCGCCCGCCACGCGCACGCTGCCCGACGAGACGTCGAAGAACCGGGCGACCAGGTGCAGGATCGTGGTCTTGCCGGCGCCGGAGGGGCCGACGAGCGCGGTGACGGTTCCGGGGGCGACGGTCAGGCTGACGTCCCGCAGGAGCGGGCCATCGCCGGTGTAGGAGAAGGACACGTGGTCCAGCTCGACGGAAGGCTCGCCGAGCGCCGCCGAACGTGCGGGTTCCGGAAGCGGCGGCGTGGCGAGCAGGCGTTCGAGCCGGTCCAGGGAACCCGCGCTCATCCGCAGGACGGCGCTGATCGCGGCGGCGTCCCGCATCGGCTCGACGTACCTGGCGGCCAGCACCATCGCGGTGATCAGGGCTGCCGCGTCGAGGCTGGTCGCGATGGCCGCGGCGGTCAGCAGCAGAACCGCGAACGCGCCCTGGATGGACAGGCCGAGCGCGGTCAGGGCGGGCAGCGCGGTCCGGATGCGCCGCGTGGTGGCGCGGCGGTGCTCCTCGACCGCGGCGGCGAGCAGTTCCAGACCCTTGCCGGTACGGCCGGCCGCCCGAAGCACGGGCTGGGCCTGGGCGAACTCGACGGTTCTCGCGCCCAGCTCGGCGGTGGCGGCGTCGATGTCGTGGTCGGCGACGGTGATCTTGTCGCCCATCCAGCGGGCCGCCAGCCAGACGATCGGGGCGACGGCCAGCGCGGCCAGCGCCATCCGCCAGTCGGTCGCGGCCAGCACGGCGATCGTCACCGTGGGCGCCACGGTCGCTGCGGCCAGCGGCTCGAGCAGGTGGGCCGGGGTCTGCAGGATGTTCATGACGCCCGCTCCCGCCAGGCGGCCGAAGGGGCCGACGCGGGCCTGGCCGAACCAGCCGAGCGGCAGCCGTACGACGTGGTCGCCGAGACGGTCCAGCAGGAGCCGGCACAGGCCGTAGCCGGCCCGGCGCGCCTTGATCATCGCGGCCCGGTGGACGAGGCCGTAGAGCGCGGTCAGCGCGAGCAGGCACAGCAGCGGTGCCGTGGCGTTCGCGCCGGTGAACAGCGCCCGCAGGATCGGCAGCAGCAGGCCGAGGACGGCTCCCATGAGCGCGGCGGAGGCGGTCATCAACCCGACGGCCAGGCGCAGGTCGCGGGCATGGGTGGGGGCGGGGGCATGGGTGGGGGCATGGTCGGCGAGGGCGATCAGGCGGCGGATCACGCGGCCACCGCCTGCTGCGCGGCCCACAGGCGGGCATAGCGCCCGTCCGCCGCCAGCAGGTCGTCGTGGGTGCCGCGCTCGGCGACGCGGCCGCCGTCCAGAACGACGATCTGGTCGGCGAACTGGACGGTGTACAGCCGGTGGGCGATGACCAGCAGGGTCCTGCCGCGCATGAGCCGCGACAGCGCCTCCTGCACCGCGACCTCGGACTCGGGGTCGGCGAAGGCGGTGGCCTCGTCGAGCACGAGGACCGGGGTGTCGGCGACCAGGGCGCGGGCGATCGAGACGCGCTGCGCCTCACCGCCGGAGAAGATCGCCTCCTCGCCGACCACCGAGCCGTAGCCGCGGGGCAGTTCCAGGACGCGGTCATGGATCAGGGCCGCACGGGCGGCGGCGTGCACCTCCTCGTCGGAGGCGTCGGGCCTGGCCAGGGCGATGTTGTCGCGCACGCTGGCCCGCAGCAGCCGCACGTCCTGCAGAACGAAGCCGACCCGCCGGTACAGCTCGGCGTCGGGCAGGTCGCGAAGGTCGACGCCGCCGACGCTGATGGTGCCCCGTGCGCCCTCGTGCAGGCGGGCCAGCAGGGCGGCCAGCGTGGACTTGCCCGCCCCGGAGGGGCCGACGAGCGCCGTCACCGTGCCGGGGGAGAGGGTGAGGTCGATGCCGTGCAGGACCTCGTGCTCGCCGTACCCGAAGCGGACCCCGGCGAAGACCACCTCGCTGCCGCTGGGCGCGGGGCCTGCGGGAGGGTCGGTCCTGGTGGGCGTGCGCAGGAGGCCGCCGATCTCGTCGACGGCGGTGCGGGCGAACTGGATGTCCTGCAGGGTGTATCCGAGCGCGAGCAGCGGCGCGGTCAGGCCGGGCGCCAGCAGCAGGTACGGCACGACGTCGGCGGGCGCGAGCGCGCCCAGCCAGACCAGCAGTCCGCCGCCCGCCAGCGCGGTGGCCGTCGCGACGGGAGCGGAGTAGACGACCGTACCGGTCACCATGGGCCGGTCGACCGAGCGCGACCAGTCGTCGAGGTAGCGGCTGAACGCGCCGGTCGCGGCCCGCCAGCGCCCGTGCTCGCCGCCGGTCCTGCCGAACACCTTGACCACGGCGATGCCCTGGACGAACTCCACCGCGGCCGCGCCCAGCCGGGCGAGGGCGTCGTGGTAGCCGGCCATGCCGGCGGTCGCGATGTCGTTGACCTTCTTGTAGAACACCGACCCGACGACGACGGGGAGCAGGACGATCCCCGTCAGGGCCGGGCTCACCCACAGCATGTACGCCAGGGACAGGGTGGGCACCAGCAGGGCGCCGACCGCGTCCATCAGGCTCTGCGCGACCAGCCGGTGCAGGGAGGCCACGTCGTCGGTGACGGCCTTGCGCACCCGGCCCGAACCCTGTCCGCCGAACCAGTCGAGCGGCATCCTGGCCAGGTGCTCGGCCATCCTCGTGCGCAGGTCACGCTGCAGGTCGTTGTCGGCCACGTTGGTCAGGACCGTGACCCCGACCGTGCACACCGCCCTCACCAGCAGGGCCGTCGCCGCCACCGCCGCCACCCACCACGCCGCCGCCGGCGAACCGCCGGCGAGCAGGTGACGGGCGAACTCCGCGATCGCCACCGGCGGGGCCACCGTGGTGACCGCGACGATCACCTGCAGGGCCGCGGCCGCGGCGAGCTTGCCGCGGATGGGGCGAAGGAGCCGTGCGAACACCACGTACGAGGAGCCAGGTTGTAAGGCCATGGGGGGAGGTCGCCTTCCAGGTCATGGATTCGGTCGGCGCGGCACGGAAGCACGCGCGCCTTCTTTGATGCTCACCTGGATCCACATTCAACCCCGGCGGGGCGCGGCCCGACGAGGGTGCCGGGCAGGGGCCGCCTCAATCGGCGCCCGGCACGCCCCGTTCGTCGGGCCGTGTCAGGCGTCGTGGGGTCTGGCGGGGCGGACGAGGCCGCTCTCGTAGGCGAAGACCACGACCTGTGCGCGGTCCCTGAGCCCCAGCTTCAGCAGGACCCGGCTGAGGTGCGTCTTCACGGTGGCCTCGGCCAGGTGCATCGCCGTGGCGACCTCGGCGTTGGACAGCCCGCGCGCCACCTGGATGAGCACCTCGTGCTCGCGGGAGGTGAGCAGCCCCAGCCGCTCGTCCCGCTCGGGGGCGCCCGGCGCGAGCTGGGGGGCGAACTTCTCCAGCAGGCGCCGGGTGATCCGCGGGGAGACCGCCGCGTCGCCCGCCGCCACGTTGCGGATCGCGGCCAGCAGTTCCTCGGGCCGGGTGTTCTTCGGCAGGAAGCCCGAGGCGCCGGCCTTCAGCCCGGCGAAGGCGTACTCGTCCAGGTCGAAGGTGGTCAGGATGAGCACGCGTGAGCGCGGGGAGTCCCTGACGATCCGGCGGGTGGCCTCGATCCCGTCGACGCCGGGCATGCGGACGTCCATCAGCACGACATCGGGGCGTAGCAGCCGGGTCATCCGGGCGGCTTCGTCGCCGTCACCCGCCTCGCCCGCCACCTCCATGTCCGGCTCGGCCTCGAACACCATGCGGAAGGCCATGCGCAGCAACGACTCATCGTCGGCGATCAACAGCCGGATCGTCACGCCGTGCCCTTCCCCGCCAGGTCCGCGGCGAGGTCGAGGCTCGCCGCGACCCGCCAGCCCCCGTCACGCCGGGGACCGGCATGGAGGGTACCGCCGTAGGCGGCGACGCGCTCGCGCATGCCGGCCAGGCCCCGCCCTGGCGCGCCTTCCGGCGTCCGCCCGGCGCGGCCGTCGTCGGTGACCTCCACGTCGGCGCGCCGCGGCGTCAGGTGGACCCGGACCTCGGCCGTCGCGCCGGGGGCGTGCCTGAGCGTGTTGGTCAGGGCCTCCTGGGCCAGCCGGTAGACGGTGAGCTGGGCGGCGGCGGGGACCGCCGCGGGGTCACCGGTCACCTCCAGGCGGGTCGGCAGCCCGGCCGCGCGCATCCTCTCGGCGAGCGGACCGAGCTGGGCGATCCCGGGAGCCGGATGGAGCAGCTCGCCGGACTCGCCCTGCTCGCCGGAGCCGAGGGAGCGCCGCATGTCGGCCAGGGCCTGCCGCCCGGTATCGGCGATCTGCTCCATGGCGGCGGCCGCCCGGTCCGGGGCGCGGTGCCGGATGTACGCCGCGCTGTCGGCCAGCGCCACCATGACCGACAGGTTGTGGGTGACGATGTCGTGCATGTCGCGCGTCATCCGGGCGCGCTCGTCGGCCACGGCCAGCCGCGCCCGCTGCTCGCGGTCATGCTCCAGCGACGAGACGTACGCCCGCCGGGCGCGCGTCCACAGGCCCGTGGTGAGGGCGGCGGCGGCCATCGCGGTCAGCGCGGCCACCGTGAACGGGAACTGACCGGGCGGCGCCCACCGTGCCGCGGCCAGCAGCACCCCCGCCTCCAGCGTGAGCCCGGCCGCCAGCGCCTGCCGCCAGGGACAGTAGGCGCCGACCGTGTAGAGGGCGACCAGCAGCGCGGCGTCGGCGGGGAGCTGCACGTCGGCGGCCCATTGGATCGCGGCCGCGGCGGTGATCGCGCCGAACGTCGCCAGCGGCGCGCGTCGTCGCCACGCCAGGGGCGTCACCAGGGCCACCTGAAGCAGCAGCGACCACGGCTGGCCGCGTGTCAGGACCTGGCCGGGCCCGAGCGTGGCAAGAAAGATCACGGCCGCCAGCAGGGCGTCGGCAGGCACGGACGACCATCGAGTGAGCGCTGCGAGGCAGGCCACGGGACGATCGGCGCGTTTCATGCCGCTCACCCTAGTTGTCCTGGGGATTCACTCCCCATCCTCCTCAAGGAGGAACATCCGGGCACCTCAACCAGAAGTCGTAGATGTGGATCAGCCGTACGCCGCTAGCTCGGCGCCGCGCCCCGCTGCCAGCCTCGTGGCACTCATCTCGTCAGGAGGCTCACATGCCCTTCATCACCAAGGCCGCAGGCGTCGCCGCGCTGGCGATGGCCGCGGCCATCGCACCCACCACCATCCACGCCGCCTCGGCCGTCCCGACCCGGCAGGAGCAGGCCGCGCAGCGGATCACGATGACCCTGCCCGCGCCGACCGAGCCGAATCCCGTCGGCACCATCGCCGTGCGACTGGTGGACCGCTCGCGTCACGACCCCCTCGTCAGGTCGAAGCCCTACCGGGAGCTGATGGTCAGCCTGTGGTACCCGGCGAAGGACGGCGGGTCCCTGCCCGTCGCTCCCCAGATGGCGCCCTTGGCCGCGGCTGACTGGGACCGTCATTCCGCGCCGCCCATGGGCATCGCGGCGGGCAAGGTGGACTGGGCCGCCACCCCCACCCACGCCCGCGTCGGCGCGCCGGTGGACCGCCGGGCCGGCAGGCTTCCTGTCGTGGTCTTCGGCCCCGGCGACGGGGGCCCGCGCACCCTCGGCACCTCCTTGGTGCAGGACCTGGCCGCGCGCGGCTACCTGGTCGTCACCGTGGACCACACCTACGAGGCCGACCAGGTGGAGTTCCCCGGCGGGCGGGTCGTGCGCGCTCTGCCCCTGCCCAGCAAGCTGACTCCGCGCGTCATCGCCAAGCTGCTCGCGCAGCACTCGCAGGCCCGCATCGCGGACATGCGCTACGTCCTGGACCAGATCGCCGCGCTGGGAGAGGGCCGCGGCTTCGGCGAGGAGGGCGGGCAGCTGCCCGCCGGGCTGAGCGGCGCCCCCGACCTGTCCCGGGTGGGAATGCTCGGCCAGTCCCTCGGCGGGTCGGTGGCCGCGCAACTCGTCCACGACGACCGGCGCGTGGTCGCGGGCGTCAACCTCGACGGCGGCTACGTCGGACGGGTGGCCAAGACCGGCGTCGCCAAGCCGTTCCTGCAGCTCGCGGCCGAGGCGCACACCCGGGCGAGCGAACCGAGCTGGAAGTCCTTCTGGGCGGCCACCACCGGCTGGAAGCGGGAGCTGCGCTTCGCGGGCGCGGCCCACGGCTCGTTCACCGACCTGCAGGTGATGATGCCGCAGATCGCGGCGAAGCTGCCCAAGGTGCCCGTCGCCGACTTCGTCGGCACGATCGACCCCCGCCGGTCCGTGTCGGCCCAGCGCGCCTACGTCGCGGCCTTCTTCGACCTGCACCTGAACAAGAAGCCCACCAGGCTCTTCGACGCCCCCGACGCCCGCTACCCCGAGGTCTCCCTCATCCCCTGAGCCGCCTGGGCTCCACCGCCGGATCTCCGGCCGGACCCGCGGGCGCGCGTCCGTCGTTCGCCGTGTCCGGCCGGGGGCGGGTACCGGCCACCTGCTTGTTCCGGACGCGGCGCGGCTGAGGTGTCGGTAGGGTGCCCCCGGTATGGGTGATAGCTCGGACATGTCGTGAGAAGTGGGGGTGCCGTCGCATCGGGGTCCGGCAGGCGCCGCGCCTGGGCGGGAAGCCGGGGCGCGTCGATCAGTCACCGACCGGCAAGGCGGGTCCGGCCGAGCGGGAGCTCAACCGGACGGCGGTCCGGTACGCGGTGTGGCTGCGCTCGGCGGTGAGCGCGGCCTGCGCGGTGTTCGGGGTCCTCGAGGTGCCGGTCGAACGCCGGCCGGCCGCGCTCGCGGTGATGGCGGTCGTGCTCGGCTGGTCCGCCGTCCGCCTGGTCACCCTCGGGCGCCGCACCAGGGGGAGGATCGGGGGCCTCGTCGCGATGGACGCGGTGGCGCTCGTCGTGATCGGCGCAGGTCAGGTGGTGGCCGGCCCGGGGTACGCGGGCGGGTGGGCGTTGGCGCTGATCTCCATCACCGCTGTGACCTCGTCGTACGAGTGGCCGGACAGGCCGCTCGTCGGCATCGGGCTGGCCCTGCTCGGGCTGGGCGCCAACGTCGCCGGCTATGCCGCGCAGTCCGGCGCATGGGCGCCGGCGGTGTTGCCGGGCCTGCGGGTGCTGGTCGAGATCGCCCTGTCCCGGCTGTCGTACCTGCTGGTCCGGTCACAGGCGCGGGCGGCGGACCGGCTCGGCGAGCGGATCGCCGCCCGCCGCAGGCGGGCCGCCGTCGCGGCGGCCAGGCGGGCGGCCGAGCGCGAGTACGTGGCGACACTGCACGACACGGCGAGCACGACCCTGCTGATGGTCGCCGAAGGGCACGGCCGGGCGGGGGTGGCCGAGCGGGCACGCCACGATCTGGAGGCGATCGCCGGCGTCCCCGGCACGGACGCCGGCCACGTCGAGCTGGCCGCTCTTCTCGCCACCGCGGCACGCCACGACGGCGTACGGGTCCACGAGGCGATCGACGCCATGCCGCCGCTGCCCGCGGCGCCCGCCCTCGCGATCTTCCATGGCGTCAGGGAGGCCCTGACCAACGTGGCCAGGCACGCGGGCGTCGCCGAGGCGTCGTTGCGAGCCGGGCTCGACGAGCGGGGCAGGGTGGTCGTCGAGGTGCGCGACCGCGGCCGCGGCTTCGTACCCGACGACGTGGGACCGCATCGGCGTGGCCTGTCCGGTTCGATCGCGGGGCGGATGGCCGGCGTCGGCGGCCGGGCGACGGTGGCCTCGCGGGTCGGGTACGGGACCACGCTGCGCTGGATGTGGCCGGTGGAAGGCGATGACTGACGAGAACGCCGACCGGCTCGCCGCCCAGATCGGAGATCGGCTGCTGCGCGGCGTGCGGATCTCCGTGCTGGCGGTCGCGGTGACCGTGCAGTTCAGCCTCTCCCTGCCCGAGCTCCTGCGGAACAGCTCCCGCTACGCTCCGCTGTGGCCGCAGGTCGTGGCGTTCGCGCTGTTCGCTGTGGTGGCCGTCGGCTCCGCGGCTTTCCTCGCCCGCGGCGGGCGCATCCCGCGCCGCGCCCGGGTGGCCGGGCTGTGCCTGGCGCTGCTGGCCGTCGCCGCGGCGGCCGGGTCGGCACCGCCGGGCAGCCACCTGGAACCGGCCGACTGGTACTTCGGGCTGGCCGGCTGGCACGGCGTGCTGCTGTTGTTCGACCTGCGCCTGCGCTTGCTGGCCGCCTTCCTCGGCGCGACCCTCGTCATGACCGTGGTCAAGATGGTGGCACCCGGGATGCCCGACCTCAGGGCATGGGCGGCGATGGCCGTGGCCGCGGTGTCGGTCTACGGCTTCCAGTTGGCGCTCGGGCTGCTGGCCCACGGCGTCCAGCGGATCTCCGTCCGGGCGCGGGAGGCCGCGGCGGAGGAGGAACGGATCCGGACGGAGGAGGAGACGGCGGAGCACCGGCACCGCGATCACCGGCGGCGGTACGCGGCGCTGCTTCCCACGCTGGTCCCGCTGCTGGCCGGGCTCGGGTACGGCTCGCTCGACCCTGCCCATCCGGACGTCCGGCGCCGCAGCGCGCACGAGGCGGCCAGGATGCGCCGGATGTTCGCCGAGAGCGACGACGTGCCCGACCCGCTGATGCACGAGCTGCAGGCGGTGATCGAGGTGGCCGAGCGTCGTGGGGTGGCGGTGCGGTTCGCCGCCCGGGGCGTGCCCAGCACGCCGCCGAAGGAGGTCAGGCGTGAACTGATCGAGCCGGTGTCGGCCATGCTGGCCGCGGTCGCCTCCGACGCCCGGGTCACCCTGGTCCGCGCGTCCGACCAGGTCCGGGTCAGCGCGGTCGGCGACGCACAGGACCACACGCACCTGGCCCGCCGGCCGGGGCGAGTGAAGGTTCATCACATGGTGACGGAGGATCGAGCATGGGTGGAGACGGTCTGGCAATCACGGTGACGCTGGTCGACGACCATCCGGTGGCGCTGGCCGGGGCGGAGGCCTGGTTCGCCGCGGCGAGCCCGCCCATCGACGTGGTCGCGGCCGGGGCCTGCGCGCAGGTCGCCTGGACACCGCCGGGCGACTCCGCCGCGGTCGTCGTGCTCGACCTGCAACTGTCGGGGCCGCAGCCGGCCTACGCCGACCTGAGACGACTCGTCGACGACGGCAGGCAGGTCATCGTCTACACCATGCGCGAGGACGAGAACACCGCGCTCACCTGCCTGGACATCGGCGCGTTCACGTTCCTGACCAAGGCCGAGGGCAAGGAGCACCTGGTCGCGGCCACGGTCGCGGCCGCCCACGGCCGGCCGTACACGCCGCCGGCGCTGGCCGGGGCGTTCGGCGTGAACACCCGGCCCGACCGGCCGCAGCTGTCCCAGCGCGAGCAGGAGGTGCTGATCGAATGGTTCCAGTGCGAGTCGAAAGAACTCGTCGCCGAACGGCTGGGCATCACGCCGCGCACGGTCAGCTCCTACCTGGACCGCGTGCGGATCAAGTACGCGAGCGTGGGCAGGGAGGCCAGGACCAAGGCGACCCTCGTCGCGCGCGCCCTGCAGGACGGCCTCATCGGCATCGACGATCTGTGATCGGACGGGCGCGTAACGCATTGCGGGTCGAACGACCGTCACCCGCGAAGATCACCTTTTCCTAGGGTGTGGGGCCACGCCATAACGAGAAGATACGGAGACGGTGTTGTCGATGGCTTCACTCAAGCGAGCGGTACTGGGTGGTCTGGGGGCGGGCGCCCTGCTGACGGCGGTCATGGGGGTCTCGCTGTCGCCTGCCGCCTGGGCCGACCCGGCCGACAACAAGCTGACCGCGGGGGAGACGCTCAAGCCGAACCAGACCGTGAAGTCGGCCAACGGCGAGTACAAGCTGATCCAGCAGACCCAGGGCAACCTCGTCCTGTACGGCCCGGGCAACGAGGCCCTGTGGTCGAGCCCCACCGCGGGCGCCCCGGCGTACGCGACGATGCAGCGCGAGGGCAACCTGGTGATCTACAGCGACACGAACAAGCCGCTGTGGAGCACCAACACGGCCGGCAATCCCGGCGCGTACCTCGCGGTGCAGAATGACGGCAACCTCGTCATCTACTCCGCCGCCAACCAGGCTCTGTGGTCGAGGCAGGGCTACCTCGGCTCGCTGCCCTCCGGCCACACGCTCAAGGCCGGGCAGGGTGTCCAGTCGCGCAACGGCGAGTACCGGCTGATCATGCAGAAGGAGGGCAACCTCGTCCTCTACAACCGGGCGAACAAGCCGCTCTGGACCACGCCGACGGCGGACCAGGCGGGCTCTCGCGCCGTCATGCAGAAGGAAGGGAACCTGGTGATCTACAACGCCGCCAACCAGGCGGTGTGGACCACCAAGACTGCGGGCAACCCCGGCGCCTACCTCGCGGTCCAGAACGAGGGCAACGTCGTGATCTACACCAAGGACAACAAGCCGCTCTGGTCCACCCGGTAACCGGGCAGGCGTGGGCCGCCAGGCGCGGCCCACGCCCGCTCCACCGGGTTTGGCGCGTTTCGCGGAGGTGGGGGCCGGTGGGCACGGGGCCGCGGCCTCGGGCCGGTCAATTCGGCGGGTCGAACCGGCCGTCGACCGCGGTCCAGCCGCCGTCGACGTAGAGCACCGAGCCCGTGACGAAGCTCGCCGCGTCGGAGGCCAGGTAGACGACCGCCCCCGCCATCTCGGGAGCCTGCGCCCACCGGCCCAGCGCGGACTTGGCGGCATAGGCGTCGTACCAGGACGGGTTGTCCTTGATCTGACGGGTGAGCGGCGTCTCCACCACGCCGGGGGCCACCGCGTTGACGCGCACGCCGTACGGGCCGAACTCGGCGGCGGCCGTCCTCAGCAGCTGCACCAGGCCCGCCTTCGTCGCCGAGTAGACGCCCTGGCCCGGCTCGGTCACCGACGCCCTGATGGAGGCGAAGCCGACGATCGAGCCCCCGCGGCGCTCCACCATGCCGGCGCCGAACGCGCGGACCACCTCGAACGAGGCCCGCAGGTTGAGATCGACCACCCGCTCGAACTCCTCGGCGGAGTAGTCGAGCAACCGCTTGCGGACGTTCGTGGCGGCGGTGAAGACCAGCACGTCCACCGCGCCGAGCTGCGCGGCGGCGGCGCGCACCGCCGGGCCGTCCAGGACGTCGAGCGGGACGGCCGTGCCGCCGCACAGGCCCGCGGTCTCCTCGGCGGAGGGCAGGTCGCGGTCGGCGCACACCACCTCGGCCCCGTGCGCGGCCAGGGCCAGGGCGGACTCCCTGCCGATGCCGCTCCCCGCGCCGATGACAACCGCCCGCCGCCCGTCCAGCCGGAACAACCGCTCGTAGTCCATGACCGTCACCCTACCCACTGGTCCGACCAGTGCACTAGGTACGCCTTGGCTTCCGCGATGACCTCTCCTTCGCGGACCGTCATAGGCTGCGTGGGTGCTGATCGAGGAACGCGCACCCGGCGACGGTGAACTCCGGTCCCTCCTGGAAGCCGCCTTCGCCGAACTCGTCGCCCGCTACGGACCCGAAGGACGGTCAGGCGTGGACCCGGCGGCCCGCTTCCTGATCGCGGTCGCCGACGGGACGGCGGTGGCGTGCGGAGCCCTCCAGCCGGTCGACGCGGTGACGGCCGAGGTGAAGCGCAGGTACGTGCGGCCCTCCCACCGAGGGCTCGGAGCGGCCAGGGCCCTGCTCAAGGCGCTGGAGTCCATGGCCGCGGACGCCGGGTACGCGCGCATCCGCCTGACCACCGGCATCAGGCAGCCGGAGGCGATCGCGCTGTACGAGAGCTCCGGGTACACGCGGATCCCGGCATACGGGAAGTACGCCGACGAGCCGGCCAGCAGGAGCTACGGGAAGGACGTGGGGCGGTAGGTCAGAGCTTGCGGACGTTGGTGGCGCAGAAGTCGAAGCTGTCCTGGCTGCGTTCGACCAGGTCGAACTCGACGGGGTCGCCGGCGTGGAGCACGCGGTAGCCTGCGCCGACGATGTCGCTGAAGTGGGCGAAGGCGTCCTTGCCCGGCGGGAGGTCGGGCGAGGAGATCGCGCCCCAGCCTTTCTCCGGCTTCCAGAACTTGACGGTGCCTCGGGTCATGCAGAGATCATTCCACGTCGGGCCAGATGCACGTCGAGGTGACGCCGATACCGAGGACGTCGCCCTGGGTCCACGACAGGGAAAGGATGAAGTCGTCGGGACGGCTCTGGGCCGCAATGTCAGGCTGTCCGATATCCAGACCGGTCGCTTGGGTGATGGTATGCCCTTGATCGCGCCAGTGGCCTCTGACGCGCTCCGCGACAGCCACAAGGCGGTCTTTCGGGATGCCCCTCAGGTAATACGTGCGGGTAACGATGATGCGATCCTCGGATCCGCCGTCTGTGGCCCCCACGCAGTAACGGCGGTTGAGACTGGGCCGATAGAGATCGAGATCGGGCTTCGGGTGCATGACCGAAACGGTGTCTTGGATGAGTTGTTCGACGCGGTCCACTGCCTGCTGTTCGTTCATCGTCGTTGCCTTCGCGCACGCGGTGAGGATCAGGAAGAGAAGCAGGATCATGCGAGTCAAGGCTGCTCTCCGGCGTTCTGGGTGACTCTGTGGTATTCGCCGTTGACGATGTGGGCCAGATTTCTCAACGACTGTGAATGGTCATTCCAGTAGTCGGAGTGGGCTTTGAAGGTCAGGTAGAAGGGGCCGTCTTCGACGTAGAACCGGCGGGCGCCGAAGCTGTCGTCTCCTGGGTCGTTTCCGAAGCGCGCCAGGTCCGCCACCGGGTCTCCCGCCGCCTCTCCCGCCCACACCCTCCCAGGACCGACCCCCAGTTCCTCCGCTCGCCGTACCCCCACCCCGGGGCTGCCGACGAAGACCAGTTCGTCGGCGAACCGCCCGTGCCGTAGGAGGGCCGCCTTGCCGGTCACCAGTGACCCGTAGCTGTGCCCCAGCATCGTGAGTTTCGCCTTTCCCGAAGGGTCGTGGCTGGCTCGCAGCCCGTCCACGAGTGACGCCAGCGCGCGAGCGCCCGTGTCGGCGGCGCCGTCCGTCGCCACGCTCCGGCCGGGGACGGTCAGCTGCCAGTCGATCTGTGGTGCCCGGTAGCCCAGCCAGGCGATGGAGGCGATCTTCCGGCCGGGCGCGAAGTAGTGCGCCTGGTCCCACAGCACCGCGGCCCGGTTCAGGTCCTCGTGGAAGGAGGCGAGCCTGGTGTTCATGCCGGGCACGTACGTCACCACGCGGTCCGCCGTGTCGGGGTCGCCGAAGGAGATCGCGGCCTCCCCGAGGGAGCGGACGTCGAAGGACAGCAGGTAGGCCGGCGGCCGGCCGTTCCTGCCGCCCTGGGCCAGGCCCTGCTCGATGACCTTCACGTGGTCGAGTTCGCGCATCACCTGGTCGAGGACGGCCGGCCACGTGAGCGCGAGGTGCGGGTCGGGCGGGACGGTGGTGAGCAGCGCGGCGAGCCTGGCCTTCTCGGTGGCCAGCAGCGCCCTGTTGGCCCGGTCGCGGACGGTCACGGGCAGCCCGTCGAGGAACCCGGCGGCGGGCAGCGCCTTGAGCACCTGGTCGCGGGCCGTGCTGTCGAGCATGCGCCACCACGCGCTCACCCGGGCCGCGAGCGTCGGGTCGGCCGCCTGCCGCTGCAGGTCGAGCAGCCGGGCGAGGGCGGCGGTGTCGCCCGCGGCGGCACCGTTCAGCAGGCCGGTGGCGGTGGAGGGGGCGTGCCCGCCGTACAGGCCGAAGGCGACCAGGGGCGCGGGCGCGAGCTCGCCGCCGTCGCGCAGGATGAGGGCGAGGCGGCGGCGCAGGTCGCCGGCCTGGGCGGCCGCCCACGCGCCGATGGCGGCGACCTCGGGGGCGCCGAGGCCGGCCGCGGCGCGCGGCAGCTCGTCGGCCGCGATGGTCAGGCCGGTGAGCAGGCGGCGGAGCTGGGCGGGCTCGACTCCGGCGAACGAGCCGTGGACGGCGCTCACCGCGGTGGCGGGCCGGCTGAGGGAGGGGACGGCGTCGCCTTCTGCCGCGATCCTGCGCAGGGCCGACTCCAGCGCCGCCACGAGGGCGGCGCGCTGCCTGGCGAGATCGGCGGCGAACGCGGGCGCGCCGCCGCCGACCCAGGCCTGGGCCGCCAGGGCCCGTGCGGGCTCGTCGAGGATCCCGGCGACCTCGGCGGCGTGCCGTACGGCATGCTGAAAGCCCACCATGGCCACACAGAGTAGCCGGGCGGCTACCGGATCAGCTCGCGGATTCCAGCAATGCGGCCGCCCGGGCGCGGTAGTCGGCCACCCCGCGCAGCTTGACGTGCTCGTAGCCGCGGATCACGTCGGGCAGCTCGGCCAGCTGGAGCACCTTCTCCTCCGGCAGGCCCGACGACAGGGCGCGCAGCAGGTCGCCGGTGTACTCCTCGGCGAGGCTCCGCTCGGTGCTGCGCACCTCGCCCAGGCCGAACGGGTCGAGCTTGGTGCCGCGCAGCTTCCGCATGCCGTACAGGGCCTTGAAGGCGGGGTCGAACCACGGGCCGAGGGTGAGCTTGCGCTTGAGCCCGAGCGCGCGCAGCACCGGCGGGTGCAGGTTGTAGGCCACGCGGGTGCCGGGGCCGAACTCTGCGGCGATCCTGGCCCGCTCGGCCGGGTCGAGGTGGAGGCGGGCGACCTCGTACTCGTCCTTGTAGGCCATCAGCTTGTACAGGTGCGTGGCGTAGGCCTCGGTGACCGCGGCGGGCGCCATGCCGTGCACCTGGCGCACGGCCGCCAGGTAGCGCTGCGCGTAGCGGGGGTTCTGGTAGGCGACCAGGTCGGGCACCCGTACGGCCAGCAGCCGGTGCAGCTCGCTGCCCTCGCCGGCGAAGGCGATCCGCCGCAGCACCTCCGCCGACGGCGCGGCCGGGACCGGGGCGGGGAAGAGCGCGTCCACCGCCGACGGCGCGGCGATGACCGCGCGGCCCCAGTGGAAGGCCGTCGCGGACCTGCCGAGGGCCTTCTCCATCGACGCCAGCGACAGCGGGATGAGGCCGAGCTGCCAGGCCGCGCCCAGCACGATCGTGTTGGCCTGCATGTGGTCGCCGAACAGCGTCTGCGCGAGGCGTTCGGCGTTGAGTGCCACGACGGAGCGGGTGCGCGCCTCCAGCGCGGTCAGCTGCGGCCCGAGGTCGGTGACGTGCGTGGACGGGTCGACGACCATGCCGCCGGTGGGCGACAGGTGCGTGGAGACCACCGCGACCGTGCGCGTGGGGGAGGCGGTGCGAAGGTGCCTGGGGTCGGTCGCGCCGATCACGTCGAGCGCCAGGTAGGCGTCGACGGAGGCGGCGGTGGCCTGGCCCGACCTGTCCTCCTCGCCGTCGAACAGGCGGAGGTCGGAGACGACGGTGCCGCCCTTCTGCGCCAGTCCGGTCTGGTCGAGGCCGCGCGACTGGCGCCCGTCCATCAGGGCGGCCTTGCCGAGCAGCCGGGCGACCGACACCACGCCGGTGCCGCCGATGCCGACCAGCCGGATCGTGGTGTCCTTGGGGTGGATGTCCGGCAGGGGCAGGTCGGGGGGAGTGGGGACGGTCGTGCGCTTCTTGGCGCCCGGAATGATCGTCAGGAACGAGGGGCAGTCACCCTCGACGCACGAGTAGTCCTTGTTGCAGGAGGACTGGTGGATCTCGGTCTTGCGGCCGTACTCCGTCTCGACCGGCAGCACCGACAGGCACTCCGACTTCTGCCCGCAGTCGCCGCACCCTTCGCACACCCGCTGGTTGATCGCCACCCGCTTCACCGGGTCGGGCAGCTCGCCCTTCTTGCGCAGCCGGCGCTTCTCCGCCGCGCACTGCTGGTCGTGGACCAGCACGGTGACGCCCTCGACGGCGGCCAGCTCACGCTGCGCCTGTTCGAGCTCGGCACGGTCGCGCAGCGAGGCGATCGGCGACAGCCGTACGCCCTGGTAGCGGGACGGATCGTCGCTCGTGACGATCACCTTGCGCACACCCTCCAGCTCCAGCCAGTGGGTCAGCGACGCCACCGACAGCGCCGGTGTGATCGTCTGTCCGCCGGTCATGGCGACCGCGCTGTTGTAGAGGATCTTGTAGGTGATGTTGACGCCGGCGCCGACCGCCGCCCTGACGGCCAGCGAGCCGGAGTGGTGGAAGGTGCCGTCGCCGAGGTTCTGGAAGATGTGCCGGGTGCCGGTGAACGGGGCCTGCCCGATCCACTGCGCGCCCTCACCGCCCATCTGGGTGAGCCCGGCGAGCCGGCCCTTGCCCTCGGGGTTGAGCACGACCATGGTGTGGCAGCCGATGCCCGCCGCCACGACCGAGCCCTCGGGAACGGCGGTGGAGCGGTTGTGCGGGCACCCGGAGCAGAAGAACGGCGTGCGGGTGGGCCCGAGCAGCTTGAGCGGCTCGCGCGGGCGCGGCAGGTCGATGGACAGCCGGTCGGCCAGCACGCGGGCGACCAGGTCGGCGTCGACGCCGCCGTGGTGCGGGACGACCGCCTTGCCGGTGACGGCGGGCGCGTCGGGCGTGCCGTACAGCACGTCCTTGACCAGGCCCTCCAGCAGCGGCGCCTTCTCCTCGACGACGATGATCTCCGACAGGCCCTCGGCGAACTCCCGCACGATCTCCGGTTCCAGCGGCCACAGCATGCCGATCTTCAGCAGCCGGATCTCGTCGGTGAGGCCGAGCTTCCTGCACGCCTCGCGCACGTCGTAGTAGGCGGTGCCGGCGGCGACGACGCCGATCGTGGCGCCCGGCGCGGCGCAGGTGATCTGGTTGAGGCCGTTGGCGCGGGCGTAGGCGCGAGCCAGCTCCAGGCGCGGCCCGACCAGGGTGCGCTCCATGTCCAGCGAGTACGGCGTGAGCAGCGTGGCGTCGGGCGTGTGCCGGTACGGCCTGCCCTGCCACATCACCTCCGGCATGACGGGCTTGACCCGGTCGGGATCGAGGTCGACGGTCGCGGTGGCGTCCACCACGTTGGCCACCGCCTTGATCGCCACCCACAGGCCGCTCGCCCGGGACGCGGCGATCGCGTGCCTGCCGAGGTCGAGCAGCTCCTGGACGGTGCCGGGGAAGATCACCGGCATGCCGAGGGCGGCCAGCGTGCTCTCGGTGGCGCTGGGCAGGGTGGAGGACTTGCAGGTCGGGTCGTCGCCGCAGAGCGCGATCAGCCCGCCCTCGGGGTGCGCGCCGACGAAGTTGCCGTGCCGGAGGGCGTCGGCCGCCCGGTCGACGCCGGGGGCCTTGCCGTACCAGACGCCCAGGACGCCCGTCTTGCGCGGGTCGGGCAGGGAGGGGACCAGCTGGCTGCCCCACACCGCGGTGGCGCCCAGCTCCTCGTTCTGGCCGGGACGGTGGACCACGCCCTCCGGCTTGGTCCTGGCCAGCTCCTGGTCGAAGCCGCCCAGGGGCGATCCCGGGTAGCCGGAGACCATGGCGCCGGTGTCCAGGCCCGCCCTGCGGTCCGCGGCCAGCTGGTCCTCGATCAGCCGCACCAGCGCCTGCGTCCCACTCATGAAGGCGTCGCTCGTCATGCCGTGAGATTATTTCAAGGATCGCGGCAGGTGATGTCAATACTTGCGGTGGTTTACGCCCCGGTTAGCATCTGTGGTCATGGATGCTACGGATCGCGCAATTCTTCGCCTCCTGCAGGAGGACGGTCGGCTCAGCAACATCGAGTTGGCCGACCGGGTACGGCTGACGCCGTCGCCCTGCCTGCGCCGGGTGCGCAACCTGGAGGACAGCGGGGTGATCTCCGGCTACCGCGCGGTGGTGGACCCGCCGTCGGTCGGGCGCGGTTTCCAGGTCCTGGCCTACGTCGAGCTGGAGGGCCAGGACGCCGAGACCGTCACGGCGTTCGAGTCCGCGGTGATGGAGGTGGAGGACGTCATCGAGTGCCTGCGCATGTTCGGGCGGCCCGACTACGTGCTACGGGTCGCGGTGGCCGACATGGACGCCTACAGCCGCCTGTGCCTGGAGAAACTCGGTCGGCTGCCCGGGCTCGACAAGCTCACCTCGCAGATCGCGATGAAGGCGCTCAAACCCGGCGGTTCGCTCCCGCTGTGACGCCCCCGCGGGGGACGAGGGCTGCGAGCGGCGGGGCCAGGCGGCACGGGGAACGGCGCCGGCCTGGCCTCCTCCGATCGTGCGTTCGGTCCATCTCAGCCGCGCAGCACCTCGTCCAGCCTGGCGGCGAACGGCCCGGCCGCCGTGGTGAACCCGGCGTGGTCGCCGGGGAAGACCACCGGCTCGACGCCCAGGGCCTCGGCCAGCGCGATCGCCGCACGGCGGGCCAGCTGCCCGTCGGTGGTCTCGCCGATGCCGACCACGATCCTGGGCCGGCCGGCCCGCAGCGTCTCCACGTCGGGCCGGAAGCGGCTCAGCGGCCTGACCCCGTGCGCCAGGAAGAAGGCGAGGTTGCCGCCCATCCTGCCGAACATCTCCATCTGCTCGGGCGTCGGCGGCTCCTGCGGCGGGGTGGGGGCGTTCTCGCCCATGCCGATGAGCTCCTCGAACCGCTTCATGCCCGCCGGCACCCCCTCGCGGTGGTAGGCCGCCTCGACCTCGAGCATTCCCGCGGTGACCGTGTCGGCGTCGGGCAGCAGCGCGACGCACGGCGGCTCGTGCGCGACCAGAGTGTGGACCAGCGAGGGGTGCCTGGCGGCCAGGTTGAGGGCGATCTGGGCGCCGCCGCTGCTGCCGAGCACGTACGCGGGCGCGCCGCCGAGCGCGGTGAGCAGCGCCGCCGCGTCGTCGCCGTGGACGTCGACGTCCTGGTCGAGGGTGGGGTCGTCGGGAACGCTGCGCGAGTTGCCGCGCGGGTCGTAGGAGACGACCGTGTAGCGGTCGGCGAGCGGGGCGGCGATGGCCGAGAAGATGCCCGCGTCCGTGGGGCCGCCGGGGATCATCAGCAGGATCGGGCCCGAGCCCTGCACCTCGTAGTAGAGCTGCGCGCCGGGCACCTGCAAGGTCTCTGTCTTCGTCATGCGAGGAGCTTCTCACCGACAAATTTTTTTGTCAAGGGCCTCTCGTTGGCCGGGCCCGGCGACCGCGCGGTCTCCGGGGCGCCGGACTGCCGCGACGACCGGGCCGGATCCGTCAAACGTCCGGCAAATCCTCACGCGTCATCGGAAGAGCAGTCGGCGTCGCGTTAAAAACCTGGCTACATCCCACCGGCATGCGCGGCGGTTGAGTTACAGTTCTCCGCTTTCCCCCTCAAAACAGCGCGCCGAGCCGCCCTTACCGCCGGATTGACATGGCGTTGAGGAAGAGGTTGCCTGAAGTATGCCTAGATCGCCGTGGACCGGCGACGGGTCTGCGGTGCCGAAGGCCGGAGAAGTGCGAGCTTGATCTCTGGCGGAGGATGCCTATGGCAATCTACGAGTACCGCTGCGCCGATTGCGGGCGATTCGAGGTGCGGCTGCCGATAGGCACCGCCACGACGACGTGCGACTGCCCCACCTGTCAACGCCCTGCCCAACGGGTCTTCTCCTCGCCGTACCTCAGCCGGGTCGCCCCGGCCGTGGCCGCCGCGCGCGCCAGCGAGGAACGCAGCCAGGAGGCGCCCGAGGTCGTCACGAGCGTGCCACCGGCGCGGCGGCGCAGGTCGCCGCCGCACCCCGCGCTGTCGCGCCTGCCCCGGCCCTGACAACGGAATCAACGCGGACACGCGTGCGTGAACCGCTCACGCGCGCGTACGAACACGGCGGCACCCACCGGGCCGTCCGGCGTGGGTGATGCCGCCACACCACAACACCAGGAGGTGCGTCGCTCATGGGAGCCGTCGGACTGCTCTACGTCGGCGCGGTGCTCTTCATCAACGGACTGATGCTCCTGAAGAAGGTGGAACCGCGCGCGGCAGGCGTCTTCAACCTCTTCGTCGGGACGCTGCAGGTGATAACGCCCACGGTGCTGATCATCACCAGCGGTGGGGACGCGTTGACGATCCTCGGCGCGTCGGGGATCTATCTCTTCGGTTTCACCTACCTCTACGTCGGGATCAACCTGCTCGGCGGGTTCGACTCGACTGGAGTCGGCTACTTCTCGCTGTTCGTGGCCATCATGGCGCTCGGGTACTCGTGGGCGAACTTCCAGCTCCTCGGTGATCCGGCGTTCGGCGTCATCTGGCTCTACTGGTCGTACCTGTGGTTCCTCTTCTTCGTGCTGCTGGGCCTGAAGAACGAGCAGATCACCACGTACACGGGCTGGGTCACGGCGATCGAGGGATGGGTCACGGCGGCGATCCCCGCGTTCATGGTCCTCACCGGCTACTGGCGGAACACCAACGTCATCGCGATCGTCCTCGCCGTTTTCGGCCTGGTGGTCTTCATCGCGCTGTGGCCGCTGACCCGCAAGCGGGAGCCCGCCCCCGCCGAGCCGACGCCGAGCGACCAGCTGGGCGCGGAAGGCAGGCGCCGGCCCCGCTGGACGTGAGACGAGGAGATCCGCAACCGGGAAGGAGGTGATGCCCGCGCCGCCATCGAGTCTCCACCGACACCATCAGCAAGGAAGGCATGCACCATGCCCAATGTCGTCTTCGGCGTCGACCAATCGATGTCCATGCGCGACCAGAAGATCCCCGGGCACAACCGCTGGCACCCGGACATCCCGGTGGCCGACATGGTACGTCCAGGGGACGAGTTCCGAGTCGAGTGCAGGGAATGGACCGACGCCCAGATAGGCAACAACGACTCCGCCAACGACGTACGCGACGTCGACCTGACCGTCGCGCACGTGCTGAGCGGACCCATCGGGGTGGACGGCGCCGAGCCGGGCGACCTGCTGGTCGTCGACATCCTCGACCTCGGCGCCGTGCCACAGCAGGTCGGGGACGCGCCAGGACAGGGATGGGGGTACACCGGCATCTTCGCCAAGGCGAACGGCGGTGGATTCCTGACCGACTACTTCCCTGACGCCTACAAGGCGATCTGGGATTTCCACGGACAGGTCGCCACATCCCGTCACCTGCCAGGTGTCCGCTACACCGGCATCACCCACCCCGGGCTCTTCGGCACCGCGCCATCGGCCGAGCTGCTCGCCGCCTGGAACCGCCGGGAGCAGGCACTCATCGACACCGATCCGGATCGGGTCCCGCCGCTCGGCCTGCCACCGCTGGCCGAGAACGTCATCGCCGGTACGGCGGGCGGCGACGTGGCCCAGCGGGTCGCCAGCGAGGGCGCCCGCACCGTTCCGGCACGGGAGAACGGCGGAAACCACGACATCAAGAACTTCACCCGCGGGGCCAGGGTCTTCTACCCCGTGCACGTGAAGGACGCGAAGCTCTCCGGAGGTGACCTGCACTTCAGTCAGGGCGACGGCGAGATCACCTTCTGCGGGGCGATCGAGATGGGCGGTTACATCGACTTCCACGTCGACCTCATCAAGGGCGGCATGGAGAAGTACGGTGTCACCACCAACCCGCTCTTCATGCCCGGCAACGTCGAGCCTCGCTACTCGGAGTTCCTGTCGTTCATCGGGATCTCCGTCGACCACGACACCGACACCAACTACTACCTCGACGCGACGGTGGCCTACCGCAGAGCATGCCTCAACGCCGTCGAGTACCTCAAGAGGTGGGGCTACTCCGGAGAGCAGGCCTACCTGCTCCTCGGCTCGGCGCCGATCGAGGGGCGTGTCAGCGGCATCGTCGACATTCCCAACGCTTGCTGCTCGCTCTACCTGCCCACGGCGATCTTCGACTTCGACGTCCGTCCGAACCCGGAGGGGCCCGTCAGGAAGGAACGCGGGCAGTGCGCGGTGACGAGCTGACCGCCACCGAGGGCCGGACGGCCCTCGCGGACAGGAACGGCCGCCGCGCGATCCTTGATCGGTGAGGAGGAGCAACACGGAGCGCGCGGCGGCCGTGATCGTGCCATTTCCGGCTATTGACCGGCCTGCCGGTTTATTAAAGTTTTGGTCTGTTTATCGGTATCTTGGGTTTCCTGGGTGATTCGGGGTCAAGCGCCTTCCGTGCCAGGTCGGAGGCGCTTTCGCGGTGTGTCGCGATCATTCTGTCGACAGTCAAACCGGCCGACCAAGTACGAAGAATGCGCAAAAATCCGGTTATTCTCGCGTGTAGTCCGCAACCCCAGCCAACTCCCGGCCACGAGTACGCGCCGGCCACGTCGAAGGGTTGATTCATGAACAATGACGCCGTGTGGGTCCGTAGCGTGACGGGCATCCAGTTGCACCACACCACGGACCTCCAGGACGCCAGCCGATTCCTGGGCAACGCGGTGATGGCGCTGCGAGCCGCGCACGTACGAACGGGCGACGGCCGGTACTTCGACCTCGCCGACCAGCTCAAGGTCATGGTGGCCGAGGCGCGCACGCTGGAGGGCCAGGCCAGGGAGCGCATGCAGGCGCTGCACTCCGCCGACCCCCAGCAGTTCGTCCGCTGCCGCGAGGGCGAGGAGCCCTGGCCCGACGAGATCCAGGCGGGCTTCGTGCCCCGCCACACCTGCAACGATCGGTGCCTCTACCACGATCACGACGTGCTGGACGCCATCATGCAGTGCATCTGCGCCCGTCCCCCGTGCCGGGCCTGCGCCATCGCCGGCGCCCCGTGACGCGAGCGGTACGGCTCGTCACCCGGCACACCCCTGCGCGGTGAACCTTCTGCGCCCGGCGTGCGAAGGTCCCTGAGCGCCACGGTGGACAGGCGCGGACTTGACCCGATCCGTCAGTAAATCCGGACTTGACGGATTGTGGGCAGGTATGGTCGGCTCTTACCTTTCGTGATCAGTCGGCCACATATCCGGGGGAAAGCCAGTCATGCCGCGGCTGTCCTGTGTCCTGCTCGTCTGCGCGCTGGTCGCCGGCGTGCCCACGGCGGCGCACGCCGTACCCGTGACCGGGCGAGCACCGGCCGGTGCGGCGGAGGCCGGATGGCGCGCCGCCGCCGAGGACGGCAGGCCGCGGATCGAGCCGGTACCCCGGGTGCGGGTCCCGGCGGCGGCGCAGGCGGGTACTGCACGCAGGCCCTCCCTGGCGGCAGGGGCCGGAGCCGAACGGCCCCAGGGCCCGGGCGAGCCGGCCGTGACGATCCCCGCAGGCCCTACGCTGGTCGACCAGGTGATCGCCGAGGCCGGCAAGCGGATGTCGGGGCCGGCCCCCTCACCCGAGCTCGTCCTGCCCGCCGCCGAGCCGGGCGGGCTGACCCTGCTGCCGGTCCCGAAGGGCCACAGGCTCCCGCTGCCGCCCGAGATCCGCCTCCCCGTGGTGGGAGAGGGGGTGCCGGTGGCCACGTTCAAGCTGTGCGCGTCCAGTGCCGCGCTGCCCGCCGCGTGCTCCTCCGCGCGGCCGGTGGCCACGCCCGTCCAGGCGGACGTCACCGGCGACGGCATGCCCGACCTGCTCGCCACGCTGGTGCCGCAGCAGGCCGAGGGCGAGCGGGCCGGCATCGGCTTCGGCGTCGTCCAGCTCGGCGGCCCCGTCAAGGCGCAGGTGTGGGCGGAGTACGCGGTCGGTTCCGGCACGGTGGTGAAGGTCGGCTTCGACGGCTACCGCAGGGGCACCGCGCTGGCGGGCCGCGACTGGGGCGTCTTCACCGTCGACCTGCCCGCGCTCGCGGCCGGGCGCGTCGACGTGCGGGCGACCGTACGGCGCAGCGCCCCCGGATCCTCCGCCGCCACCATCGCGGGACTGGAGGGCAAGGCCGTGGTCAGCCTGCGCCAGACGCCTGCCACCGAACGCTTCAGCGCCCACGCCAGGCTCGACGGCGGCCGCAGCGCGCTGACCGCCACCGCCTCGGCGCCCGCCGAGCTCGACGCCCTCGTGGTCGCGGAGCGGCGCCGGTTCACCCAGGTGACGGTGGACCGGATGGGCACCCGGCTGACCGCCGAGCTGACCAGGCCCGGTGCCGTCCACTTCGCCGGCACCGCGCCCATCGCCAGGGCGAGCTTCCACGACTACGTGTTCAGCGACGGCAGGCTGTCCAGGGCCGCCGGGCTGTCGATCACCCGGCTGCCGCGCGAGTTCCGCGCCACCGCCACACCCCAGGGGCTGTCGGTCACCTCCGGCGCGCCCCGGGCCAAGGCCGCCGACCTGAGCTTCTACGACGCCGCCAGGGACCAGACGGTCGTCAGCGCGCGCCTGACCGGACTCCCGGCGACCATGACCGTCGAGCACGACGCCGCCGCCAACCGGATCGTCCACACCGCCAGCTCGCCCATGGGTCAGCTGACACTGCTGCTCCAGCGCGGGCAGGGCGCGATCGCCGCCCTGCCCGGCGACCATGTCACCATGATCAAGGACGGTGGCCGGCTGGGGGTCTCGGGCAGGCTGGCCGGGGTGGCGGGCTTCGATGCCACGTACGGCGCCGCGCCGCGCGTCCGGCTCGAGCTGGGGTCGGGCGGCAGGCCGTTCACCGGGGCGGCCGACATCGACGGGACGCACCTGGCCAGGCTGGAGATCTCCAACACGCCCGCGAAGGTGACCGCGGACCTGGATCCCGGCGCCCGCACGGCCCGCTACACCGCGCGCGGGACCATCGAACGGCTACGCGCCGCCTACGCCAACCGGAAGACGGGTCTGAGCGTCGACGCGAGCGTGCGCGGAGTCAGGGGGCGCGTCAAGGCGTCGTGGGCGCTCGGCCCGACGACGACCGTGGAGGTGGCCGCCCCCGGCAGGCTCGGCCGGATCGACCTGCACGCGGGCGCGCCGCAGGGGGTGGTGCGGGCGAGCGTGAAGGGGGTGCGCGGGCACCTCACCGCGGTGGCCGACACGGTGGGCAGGCGGCTGGAGTGGACCGCCGACGCGCCTGTCGCCTCGGTCGTGGCGTCGGCGAGGGCGGGGGAGCTGCGCGCCGGTTTCACCGTCACGGGGGTACCCGCCCGCTGGGCGGCCACCTGGGCCCTCCCCGGCACCCCGCTCTCACCTGCATCCGCGCCCTCACCTGGAACCGCGCCCTCACCTGGCACCCAGCCTTCCGTCACTCCGGCAGCCACCAGCACCCCGGCCGCTACCGGCACCCCCGCCGCCACCCAGGTGAGCTTCCGGGGACTGTCCGGCCCCATCGGCTCGGCGACGATCGCCGTCGCCAACCACGCCGACGCCACCGCGCCCATCGGCCCGCACCTGGCCGCCCACCACGACGCCGGCACCGGCAGGTTCGACGCCAGCGTCCGCCTCGACGGCCTGCGCAGGGCCGACCTCGCCGGGAACGCGACCGGCACCGGGTTCACCGCCGACGTGCAGGCCGCCCGCCGTCCCCTCGCCGTGGACGCCGACCTGCGCACCGCCACGGGAGACCGCTTCGGGGCCGCGGCCACGCTCGGCCCCGCCCCCGGCCGTATCGCGATCTCCAGCGCGAACGGCCGGCTGACCTACGACGCCTCCACCGTCAACCTGACCGGCCAGGTGTGGCTCGGCAACGCCGCCGCCGTCCCCGACGCGCCGCACGTCAAGGGCGGGATCTCGCTCGTCGACGGCGGCACCCCCGCGCGGCCCGGCCTGCGGGCCCACGTCGACCTCGAGGGACTGCCAGGCACGGTGGACGTCGACCTGGCCAGGAAGACCTTCACCTTCTCCGGCTTCCACCCGGCGGGCCGCAGACTGGCCCTCTACCTCGACAGCCGCGTGCTGGCCCCGGTCCCGATCAGGGCCAGCGCCACCCTCACCGGGCTGCCGTCCGCGGTCACCCGCATGACCGTCGGCCCGTTCGCCCTGCAGGGGCAGTCCGTCACGGCCGGCTACGCCGTCGAACCCGCCGCCACGCTCGGCAGCCTGGAGGTCCGCGCCGAGGCCGACCAGGGCAGGCTGCGCGGCCGGGTGCTCGTCGACCCCGTGCCCGCCGCGGTCTCGGTCACCGGCGCGTACGGCGGCCGCACCAGGATCCGGGTGCGCAACTCCGCCCCGGTGGAGCGCCTGGAGGCGGCCGTGACGTCGGGCGCGGCGACGGGATCGCTGCGGTTCACGGACGTCCCCTCGGTCTTCGGCCTCGACGCCGACACCAACGCCTCGGCCCTGCGGCTGCCCACGCTCACCTACAAGGCCGACGCCGGCACCCTCGACGGGCTGCTCGCCGTCCAGGCGGGACTGATCGAGAAGGTCTACCGGCCGTCGCGGGGCCGCGTGCTCGACACCGTCCTGGAGGTCGGCGACCTGGCCGCCGACACCACCGCCAGGATCAACCCCGACCTGTCCATCGACCTGGCCTCCAAGCCCTCGCCCACCCGGTTGCTGCGCGCCCGCACGGGGCTGGAGCTGGAGCCAGTGCCGGCGCGGAAGGTCTCGGCCCGCAAGGACGTGCCGTACGCGGGCGGCTTCCTCGCCTACCGGCTCGACGGCCGGTTCGGGCTCGGTCCGAGCAGGATCGACGAGGTGACGATCGCCGTGCACGCGATGTCGTGGCTGCGCATCCGTCCCGGCAAGGTGCCTTTCGGGGCGGCGGCGCCGGCGGCCTTCGGGTTCGTCTCGCCCGGGTTCGAGGGCGGCTACGACCGGCTCGACCTGCGGGCAGGCGGGGTGGACCTGCGGCCCGACGTCCGGCTGGACGTCAAGGTCACCCGGAGCGTCGGCGCCGACGTGTTCGCCGAGCGGGTGCGGATGGGCCGGGCCACCTCGCTGCGGCTGCGCCGCTACGACCAGCGGATGCGGCCCATCAGCTCCAGGCAGGCGATCACGGCGGGCAGCGTGCCGCTGGCGTGCGTGACGGTCGGCACCAAGCCGGGCGTCGTGCCCGTCCGGCGGGGCGACACGCTGACGCTGCGCGGGGCGGAAGGGCCGCAGATGGTCTCGCTGCTCGACCCGGGCGGCCAGGTGCCCGGGTACGCGATCGACCTGCTCACCCACTTCATGTCGCCGTTCCCCGGGGCGGAGTGGAAGGTCGCCTCGGTCGAGGCGGGCCGCTGCGACTAGGACGGGCGTCCGGGCGGGCTGCGGGCATCTATGAAGGGACACCGCACCCGTACGGAGGAACCCATGATCGCCCGGATCTGGCACGGCGCCACCCCGATCGAGAAGTCAGCCGACTACCTGAGACTGATGCGGGAGGTCGCGATCCCCGACTACCGGTCGACGCCGGGCTGCCGGGGCGCCTACGTGTTGCGTCGTGAGGAGGGCGACGTCGCCCACTTCATCACGCTCACCTTCTGGGACAGCGAGGAGTCGGTCGCCGCGTTCGCGGGCGACGACGTCACCGTCGCCAAGTACTACGACTTCGACGCCGACTACCTGCTGGAGCAGGAGCCTCGGGTGACCCACCACGACCTGTACGACCGGTGAAGCCGCCGCTGCCGGCCGGCCGGCACCGGGGCGCCGCCGGCGGGCTGCCGGCCGCGGTCAGCCTCGAAAAGTTGAGGGGTGAGGCTCACAAGCGTTCACGATCGTTGGGGTGATGCTCGCGGGTCGCCAGCATTCCTACATCCCCACCCCCCGAGGAGCACACCCCGATGTGGATTGGAAAAGCGCTGCTCGCCTGCGCGCTGCTGACCACCGCGGCCGTCCCCGCCGCGACCGCCTCCGCCGCCACCGCGCCCGCCGCCACCGCGCCCGCCCGGGAGACGACGCTGCGGGTGAAGATGTCGGGATCGGGCGTCGACACGCTCAACCCCTTCCTCGCCTTCTTCAACGGCGCGCTCGACATCTTCGGCACGATCTACCCCTCGCTCAACTCCCTCGACGAGAACGGCAAGCCCGGACCCTACCTGGCGACCTCGTGGACCCAGGGCCCCGACCAGCTGACCTGGACCTTCAAGCTGCGGGAAGGGCTGAAGTGGAGCGACGGGCGGCCGATCACCGCCGAGGACGCCGCCTGGACCCTCGAGCTGATCAGGACCGACACGGTGGCGGGCACCGCCAACGGCTCGCTGGTCAGCAACTTCGAGAAGGTGACCGCGCCCGATCCCACCACGCTGGTGATCAAGACCAAGAAGCCGCAGGCGAACGTCATGTACGTCAGCATCCCGATCAGCGGGATCCCCATCGTGCCCAAGCACGTCTGGGAGCCGCAGGTGAAGGGGCTGAAGGACTACAAGAACGACGCCTTCCCCGTCGTCGGCTACGGGCCGTGGACGCTCACCGACTACAAGCCCGAGCAGTACGCCAAGTTCGACGCCAACAAGGACTTCGTGCTCGGCGCGCCCGGCTTCGACCACATGGTCCAGCAGAGCTTCAAGGAGTCGGACGCGGCCGTGGCTGCGCTGCGCAGCGGCCAGCTCGACTACATCAACGGCGTCAACCCGACCCAGTTCACCGCGCTGAAGGGCGACCCGTCGCTGCTGGCCGTCCAGGAGGTGGGCAACGGCTGGACGGGCATCGAGCTGAACCCCGGCGCCAAGACCCGCAGCGGCAAGCCCATCGGGACGGGCCACCCCGCGCTGCGCGAGCAGGTGGTGCGTGACGCGATCGCGCTGGCCATCGACAAGCCGACGCTGGTCACCAAGGTCATCAACGGCCTCGGCCAGCTCGGACACGGCTACCTGCCGCCCGCCTGGCCGCAGTGGAGCTGGAAGCCCACCGCCGAGGAGGAGCAGCGCTTCGACCCCGCCAAGGCCAACCAGCTGCTCGACTCCGCCGGCTACGCCAAGGGCGCCGACGGCGTCCGGGTCGACCCGAAGAGCGGCAAGCCGCTGGCCTTCAGGCTCGGCACCCACTCCGACGACTCCGCCGACGCGGCCATCTCCACCTACCTCGTCGGCTGGCTGCAGGCGATCGGCATCAAGCTGACCATCCAGCCGCTCAGCATGAGCGCGCTCAACAGCGACCTGGCCAAGGGCGACTGGGACATCCTGATGGACGGCTGGACCACCGGGCCCGACCCCACCTACCTGCTGGGCATCCAGACCTGCGCCGTCCTGCCGAAGGACGACGGCACCGGCGGCAACACCGAGGCCTACTACTGCGACAAGGACTACGACGCCCTGTTCGAGCGGCAGCTCACCAGCGCCGACCCCGCCGAGAGGGCCGGGATCGTCGCGGAGATGCAGCGCATGCTGTACCGGGCGAACGTCGACCAGATCCTCTACTACGCCAACACCCTCGACGTGGCCCGCACCGACACCGTGCGGGGCATCGTCACCGGCACGCCGAACGCCGAGGGGCTCCACCCGGCGCAGACCGCCTTCTGGAGCTACCTCAAGGCCAGCCCGCCTGCCGTGGCCAAGGCGCCGGCCGCCGGCGGTGGCGGCGGCTCAGGGGTGTGGCTGGGGCTGGGCGCGCTGGTGATCGTCGCCGTCGGCGGCGTGCTGGTGGTCCGCCGCAGGAAGACGGCGGGCGACCGTGAGTAGCCTCGCGTCACGCGGCGGGGCGGCCTCCGGTACGGCGGTGCGCGGCCTCGGCCGCCACCTCGCCGAGAAGCTCGCCGCCGCCGTGGTCAGCTTCTTCGTCACGCTCGTCATCGGCTTCGTCATCTTCAGCCTCATGCCGGCCGACCCGGTCAGGACCCTCACCCGGGGCCGTCCCACGAGCGAGGCCCAGCTGGCCCAGCTGCGCCTGCAGCTCGGCCTCGACGATCCGCTGTGGCGGCGCTTCCTGTCCTTCGTCGGCGACACCCTGCGCGGCGAGCTGGGCTACTCCTGGCAGTTCCAGCAGCAGGTCTCCACCCTGGTCGCCGATCGGCTCGGCCCCACGCTGCTGCTCATGGGGACCTCGGCGGTCATCTCGGTCGCGCTCGGGCTGTGGCTGGGCATGCGCAGCGGCTGGCGGCAGGGCAGCGTGTTCGACAGGATCACCTCGGGCGCCTCGCTCACCCTCTGGTCGGTGCCGACGTTCTGGCTCGGCATGATCCTGCTGGTGGCCTTCAGCATCCCGGGGCTGTTGCCCGCGGGTGGGATGAGCGACCCGTCGCTGCCCGGGACCGACGTGCTCGACGTGGCCCGTCACCTGGTGCTGCCCTGCCTCACCATGGTCCTGGTGATCTTCGCGCAGTACGTGACGATCATGCGGTCCTCGATCATCGACGAGCGGGGCGCGGCCTACCTGCTCACCGCCCGCGCCAAGGGCCTCACCGACGGGGGCGTGCGCCGCAGGCACGCCGCGCCCAACGCCCTGCTGCCCTCGGTCACCATGATCTTCATGCACCTCGGCACGCTGGTCAGCGGCGCGATCACCGTCGAGGCCGTCTACTCGTGGCCGGGACTCGGCTACCTCACCTACCAGGCACTCAAGATCCCCGACCTGCCCCTTCTCCAGGGCACGTTCATCATCTTCAGCGCGAGCGTGATCATCATGAACCTGCTGGCCGACCTCGCCTACCGCTTCCTCGACCCGAGGGTGCGTGCCCAATGAGGTCGCTGTTCTGGGGCGTGGGCGTGCTGGCCGCCTTCGCGCTGCTGGCCCTCACCGCCCCCCTCTACATCGGCGACGCCGACCTCAACGTCGTCAAGGTCACCGGACCGCAGCTGTCGCCGCCCGTGGGCGGCTACCCGCTGGGCACCGACCAGGCCGGACGCTCGGTGCTGCTCCTGGTCATCTGGGGCGCGCGGGAGTCGCTGGCCATCGGGCTGATCGCCACCGCGCTCACCGTGCTGCTCGGCAGCGCCGTCGGCCTGCTGGCCGGGCACTACCAGGGCATGATCGGCAAGGCGCTCATGCACGTCACCGACTGGTTCATCGCGCTGCCCAGCCTCCCGCTGGCCATCTCGCTGTCGGCGGTGCTCGGCCAGGGCGCGGCCTCCATCACCATCGCCATCGCCGTCACCTCGTGGACGGCCACCGCCCGCCTGGTCCGTGCCCAGACGCTCGCCGTGGAGGCCAGGCCGTTCATCGAGCGGGCCAGGGTCCTCGGCGCCGGCAACGCCCAGGTGATGCTGCGTCACGTGCTGCCCAACGTCCTGCCGCTGATCCTGGTCTCCAGCACGCTGACCGTCGCGTCGGCGATCCTGTCGGAGGCGACGCTGACCTTCCTCGGCCTGGGCGACCCGACCAGCGTGACCTGGGGCTCCATGCTGCAGGCCGCGTTCGCCGGCGGGGCGGTCACCGCGGGAGCGTGGTGGTACCTGCTGCCGCCCGGCGTCGCGATCCTCATCGTCGTGCTCGGCTTCACGCTCACCGGGCGGGCCGTCGAGCACCTGCTCGACCCCAGGAGGTCCGCTCATGCTTGAGGTGCGCGACCTCACCGTCAGCTACGGCACCCGTGACGGCGCCGCCCAGGCCGTGCGCGGCGTGAGCTTCACGCTCGAGCGCGGCCAGACGCTCGGCGTCGCGGGCGAGTCGGGGTGCGGCAAGTCGACGATGGCGCTCAGCCTGCTGCGGCTGCTGCCCGCCACCGCCCGCGTCACCGGCCAGGTGCTGTTCGAAGGGGAGGACCTGCTCACCGCGCGGTGGGACAGGCTGCGGGCCGTCCGCTGGAACGCCGTCTCGGTGGTCTTCCAGGGCGCGATGAGCGCGCTCAACCCGGTCCGCACGGTCGGCGACCAGATCTGCGAGCCGATCCTGCTGCACGACAGGGTGGGCGTGAAGGCCGCGCGCGGGCGGACCGCCGAACTGCTGGAGGCGGTGGGCGTGCCCGCGCGGAGGGCGGGCGACTACCCGCACGAGTTCTCCGGCGGGCAGCGGCAGCGCATCATGATCGCGATGGCGCTGGCCTGCCGCCCCGACCTGATCGTCGCCGACGAGCCGACGACCGCGCTCGACGTGATGGTGCAGGCGCAGATCCTGCGGCTGCTCGGCGACCTGGTCCGCGAGTCGGGCATCGGGGTCATCATGATCAGCCACGATCTGGCGGTCTTGGCGCAGATGTGCGAGCGCCTCGCGGTCATGTACGCGGGCCGGATCGTCGAGACGGGCCCGGCCAAGGAGCTGATCGCCGACCCCCGCCACCCCTACACCAGAGCGCTGGCCAGGGCCTTCCCCACCATCGGCGACCCGGCCTCGAGGCTGGCGCCCGAGGGACTGCCGGGCGACCCGCCGCGGATCGCCGACCTCGGCGACGGCTGCGCGTTCGCGCCCCGGTGCGAGTCGGTGGGGCCCGCGTGCCGTACCGGGGCGATGGAGTTGTGGCCGAGCGGCGAGGGTCGCGCGGCGGCCTGCGTGCACGTGCTGGAGGGAGGGGCGTCATGACGCCGGTGCTGGAGGCGCGCGGGCTGGAGATCGCCTACGGGCGGGCCCGCGCGGTCGACGGGGTCGACATCGAGGTACGGCAGGGCGAGATCGTCGCGCTCGTCGGCGAGTCGGGCTGCGGCAAGTCCAGCCTGGCCCGCGCGCTCGTCGGCCTGGTCAGGCCCACGCGCGGCGAGGTCCGCTACCGGGGCGCGCCCCTGGACTACCGGCGGCTGAAGGAGTACCGCCGCCACGTCCAGCTCATCCTGCAGGACCCGGGCGGCGCGCTGAACCCCCGGCAGACCGTCAGGGCGGCCGTCGCCGAGGGCCCCCGCCTGCACGGGCTGAAGGACGACCGGGTGACCTCTGCGCTGGCCAGGGCGGGGCTGCGGCCACCCGAGGACTACCTCGGGCGCTACCCGCACGAGCTGTCCGGCGGGCAGCAGCAGCGCGTCGTCATCGCGGGCGCGCTGGCCCTCGAACCCTCGGTGATCGTCGCCGACGAGCCCGTCGCCTCGCTCGACGCCTCGGTCAGGGGCGAGATTCTCAAGCTCATCCTCGGCCTCAGGGACGAGCTCGGGATGTCGGCCCTGGTCGTCACCCACGACCTCGGGCTGGCCTGGAACATCGCCGACAGGGTCGCGGTGATGTACCTCGGCCGGATCGTCGAGTCGGGCACCGTCGAGGAGGTGCTGATCAGGCCCCGCCACCCCTACACCAGGGCCATGCTCGCCGCCGCGTCGGGCACGGCGACGCCGCTGCAGGGCGAACCGCCCGACCCCGCCCGCATCCCCGCGGGGTGCCGCTTCCATCCCCGCTGTCCCAGCCGTACCGACGAGTGCGGCACGATCGACCCGCCCGTGCTCGCGGGAGTCGCCTGCCATCTCACGCCTTTGGAGGAGATTTCGTGATCCGTCCACCCGCTCTGCGTCCCGGCGACCGCGTGGCGGTGATCGCCGCCAGCGGCCCGCCCAACCAGGCCAACCTCGACAGAGGTCTGCGCGCCATGGAGACGGTGGGGCTCAAGCCCGAGGTCTTCAGCGCCGTGCGCATGGGCGGCACCGAGTACGACTACCTGGCCGGCGACGACGTCACCCGGGCGCGCGAGCTGACCGCCGCGCTCTCCGACCCCTCCTTCGCGGCCGTCTTCTGCGCCTGCGGCGGGTACGGCATGCAGCGCACGCTCGAACTGGTCGACTGGTCGCGCGTCCCCGCCGACCGGCCGAAGGTCGTGGTCGGCTACTCCGACGTCACCGCCCTGCTGGAGGCGCTGGCCGCCAAGCTCGGCTGGGTCTCCCTGTTCGGCCCCATGGTCGCCTGCGACGGCTTCTACGAGGGACCGGGACAGTACGACTTCGACCAGCTGATGAAGCTGCTGTTCACCCCCGAGCAGGTGCGCGAGCTGACCTTCCCCGACTTCAGGACCGTCGTGCCCGGCGTCGCCGAGGGCCGCACGCTCGGCGGCACCGCGACCCTGCTGGCCGCCTCCCTCGGCACCGACACCAGCCTGCCCGCCCGCGACGCCATCCTCTTCCTCGAGGACGTCGACGAGGAGCTGTTCCGGCTCGACCGCTACATCACCCAGCTGCGCCGCGCCACCTACAGCGACGGGGTGGCGGGCATCCTGCTGGGCACCTTCACCGACTGCGGCGAGCCGCGCGACGTCGAGCGCATGCTGGTCGAACGGCTCGGCGACCTCGGGGTGCCCGTCATGGCGGGCGCCGACATCGGCCACGGCATCGCCATGCAGACCTACCCGATCGGCGTGCGGGCCCGCCTCGACACCGAGCGCGGCACGTTGACCTTCCTGGAGCCCGTGCTCACCCCGCCCGCCGTCCACGACGAGGCCGGCGGAGCCGAGCCGGCCTGAGAGCGCTCCGCGGGGCGCCTCAGTCGCGGGGCGCCCTGCGGACCACGGACGGCAGCAGCTCGCCCAGCCCCTTGGCGGTCATCGGCTCGGCGGGCACCAGGGCGAAGCCCGGGGAGGCGGACAGGTCCTCGGCGAGCGCCGGGTCGGCCAGCACGCCACCGGCGGGCGCCAGCGACGTCAACCTGCTGGCCAGGTTGACGGTCGTGCCGAACACGTCGCCCATCCTGCTGATCACCGGGCCGATCGCCAGGCCCACCCGCAGGTCGGGCATGGCCCGGTCGGGGGCGTGCACCTCCAGCAGCCGCAGCGCGATCTCGGCGGCCACCCGGGCCAGATCGGCCACGAACAGCACCGAGTCGCCCAGCGTCTTGACCACCCTGCCGCCCGAGGAGGTGACGACGTCGGCCGACCGGCCCTCGAACCGCTCCACCAGCCCCGCCAGCTCCTTCTCCGCGATCTGGCGGCTGAGCCTGGTGAATCCGACCATGTCGGCGAAGCCGACGGCCAGCCGTACGGTGCCGACCTCCTGGTCCACGATGCGGCCCGCGGCCGAGGCGAGCTGGCGGCGCCAGGTGTAGACCAGCAGCTGTTCCAGGGAGGGCACCACGCGGTCGGCGCGCGCCCGCCAGGCCTCCGGGCGCTTGGCCAGCGGCACGCCCGCCAGGTCGAGCGTCTCGGCGCCCAGCTCGGCCTGGGACTCGGCCAGGCTCGCCGTCGCCCTGCCGAGCGCCCTGGTCACCAGGAGCATGTGCTCCTCGTCGTAGCAGCCGTCGCTGACCAGGGCGACCAGCGTCTTCAGCGCCTCGACGTCGGCCTCGGTGAAGACGACCGCGTCGTCGGCGACGTTCGGGAATCCCAGCGCGCGCCAGTAGCGCCGCGCGCGGTAGACCGGCACCCCGGCCATCGCGGCGACCTGACGGCTGGTGTAGCGCCTGGGCTGGCGAAGGAAGGCCTCCGACAGCAGGTCGATCTGGGACTCGTCGACCGTCATGGGGACATTGCACCACACACCTGGCGTAGTTAGCGTTCAACACCATGAGGTCTTATGCCGTCCAGCTCTACACCCTCCGAGACCATCTGGCCGCCGACCCCACCGCCACCCTTTCCAGACTCGCCTCCCTCGGCTACGAGGCGGTCGAGCCGTTCACCCTCACCCCCGTCGAAGGCTTCGAGATCCACTCCGCGCACGCCCCGCTGCTGGGCCCCGGCAGGGAGGAGTACCTGAAGATCGCCGGCACGCTCATCGTGCCCATGGTGGACCCGGCGGAGTTCACCACCGCGGAGGGGATCAGCAGGACCGCCGACGCACTGAACGCCGCGGCCGCCTGGGGGACGGAACGCGGGGTGCGCGTGGGCTACCACAACCACCACTGGGAGCTGGCCTCGCACGTCGGCGGGCGGCACGCCCTCGAGGCGCTGGCCGACCTGCTGGACCCCGGAGTGATCCTGGAAGTGGACGTCTACTGGGCCGCGGTCGGCGGCGCCGACGTCCCCGAACTGCTCGGCAGGCTGGGGGAGCGGGTGCGGTTCCTGCACGTCAAGGACGGCCCGGCCAACCTGAAGGACCCGATGACCGCCGTGGGCGCGGGCACGCTGCCCATCCCCGACATCCTCGCCGCCGCGCCGCAGGCCATGCGGGTGGTCGAGCTCGACCGGTGCGCCACCGACATCTTCGAGGCGCTGGCCGACTCCCTCGCCTACCTGCGCGAGGTGGACCGGTGACCGGTGTCGCGATCGTGGGGTGCGGCAACATCAGCAGGCGCTACCTCGACAACTTCGCCGCCATGCCCGAGCTGCGCGTGGTCGCCTGCGCGGACCTGGACGCGGACCGGGCCAGAGCCGCCGCCGAGAAGTACGGCGTGCCCGTCGCGGGAGAGGTGTCGCAGGTCCTCGACCACCCCGACGTCGAGATCGTCGTCAACCTGACCGTGCCCGCCGCGCACGCCGAGGTCGCCATGGCGGCCGTCGCCGCCGGACGGCACGTCTACAACGAGAAACCCCTCACGCTCGACCCCGCCACCGGCCGCGAGCTGCTGGCCGCCGCCGAGCGGGCCGGGGTCAGGGTGGGCTGCGCGCCCGACACCTTCCTCGGCGCGGGACTGCAGACCGTCGCCCGCGCCCTGGCGGACGGCGCCATCGGCAGGCCGCTGTCGGCGATCACGATCCTGCAGGGCCCCGGCCCCGAACGCTGGCATCCCAGCCCCGAGTTCTTCTTCAAACCCGGCGCCGGACCGCTGTTCGACATGGGCCCCTACTACCTGACGGCCCTGGCCGTGCTGTTCGGCCCCGTCACGAAGGTGGCGGCCAACGGCAGCAGGGCGCACGCCCGGCGCACGGTCGGCTCAGGCCCGCTGGCCGGCTCCGTCTTCGACGTCGAGGTGCTCACCCACGTCAGCGCGCTGCTGGAGTTCGCCGGCGGGCAGCGCGCCACGACCGTCTTCTCCTTCGACTCGCCGCTGGCCCGCGGCGACTTCCTCGAACTCACCGGCACCGAGGCCACGCTCGCCGCGCCCGACCCGAACAACTTCACCGGCCCGGTACGGCTGCGCCGTACCGGAGCGCCCGATTGGACCGACTTACCGGTGGAGGGCACCACCCTGGGACGCGGCATCGGCGTGCTCGAGATGGCCCGCGCCATCGCGGCGGGACGGCCGCACCGGGCCTCCGGCGAGCTGGCGGCGCACGTGGTGGAGGTGATGGCGGCGATACTCCAGTCGGCGGAGGAGGGACGCTTCGTCCCCGTCACCTCCACGTTCGTCCCTCCCGAGGTGTGGGAGGACCACCCGGCCGGCTGACCCCGGCTGGTGAGGCGGTCGCGCCACGTGCTGCCGCGCCCTACAGCAGCGTGGCGCCGACCGCCTGGAAGCCGGCCAGCGCGCGGTCCAGCCGGGCCAGCGTGTCGGGGTGCAGGATGATGCCGGCCGTCTCCAGGTTCTCGGTGATGTGCGCGGGCGTCCTGCTGCCGGGGATCGGGACGACGTGCTCGTCCTGGTGCAGCAGCCAGGCCAGCGCGAGCTGGGCCGGGGTGATGCCGAGCTCGACGGCCAGCGTCCTGATCGGCGCGAACCTGTCGTTGTTCGTGGCCAGGTTGGCCGGGTCGAAGCGCGGCGCGTTGTGCCGGAAGTCGCCCTCCTCGAGCTTGGTGACGCCTCCCGTGAGGAAGCCGGAGCCCAGGGGGCTCCAGGCCACCATGCCGACGCCCAGCTCCCGTGCCGTCGCCAGCAGGTCCGGCTCGATCGGGCGCCACATCGACCACTCGACCTGCACCGCCGTGATCGGCAGCACGGCGTGCGCCGCGCGCAGCTGCCCGGCGGTCACGTTGGACAGGCCCGCGTGCCGTACCAGACCGGCCCGCACCAGGTCGGCGACCGCGCCCATGGTGTCCTCGACGGGCACGCCGGGGTCGGGGTAGTGCAGGTAGTACAGGTCGATCACGTCCGTGTCCAGGTTGCGCAGGCTGCGCTCGGCGTACCCTCGCACCAGCGAGGGGTCGGCGTTGCCGCGCAGCTCGCCGAAGGCGTAGCCCACGGGGATCGAACGGGTCTCCACCCCGGGCGGGACGGCCAGCCCGAACTTGGTCGCCACCACGACCTCGTCCCGCCTGCCCTTGACGGCCCTGCCGACGAGGCGCTCGTTGTGCCCGTCGGGCCCGTAGGCGTCGCTGGTGTCGATGTGGGTGCCGCCGTGATCCATGGCGTGCCGCAGCGCGGTCAGCGCCGAGTCGTCGTCGATCTGCCCGTAGATGCCGGGCGAAAGGACCATCGCCCCGAAGCCGATCGGCGGGACGGTGAGCGTGCCAAGAGTTCTCATGTCTCCGAGCATCCGCCCCCGGGTCCGGGCCGGTCCAAGACATGCCGGTATAACCGATGGTTATGGACATCCATCTGCGGGAGCTGCGGTACTTCGTCGCCGCCGCCGAGGACCTGCACGTGACACGGGCGGCCGAGCGGCTCTTCGTCTCCCAGCCCGCGCTGTCCAAGCAGCTCAGGGCGCTCGAGCGGCAGATCGGCTGCACGCTGTTCGACCGGGTGCCGGGCGGCCTGGCGCTCACCCGCCAGGGGGCGGCGCTGCTGCCCGTCGCCCGCGACCTGCTCGCCCGGTGGGACGAGGGTCTCGACCTGGTACGGCAGGCCGCCCCCACGGGAACGCTCGTCGTCGGCCTGCAGACCGCCGTCGGCAGGGGCATCCAGGCCGAGGCGCTGCGCCGCTTCAGGGAACGCATGCCGGGCTGGACGGTGTCGCTGCGCGTGGTCGGGTGGGAGGACCCGAGCGCGGGACTGGCCGACGGCACCTCGGACGTGGCCTTCCTGTGGTTGCCCGCGCCCGAGGGGATCGCGACCTTCGTGCTGTCGACCGAGCGGCGCTTCGTCACCCTGCCGGAGGCGCACCCGCTGGCCGGCCGGGAGGAGATCGCCTTCGCCGACCTCAGGGACGAGCCGTTCGTCGCGCTGCCCGCGGCGGCGGGGCCGATGAGGGAGTTCTGGCTCGGCAGGCCCGACGCGGTCGTCGGCGCGGAGGCGAGCTCGGCCGACGAGGTCTTCGAGGCGGTGCTGGCCGGGCTGGGCCTGGTCCTGCTGGCGGAGGGCAACGCCCAGCTGTACAAGCGTCCTGGGCTGGTCAGCCGGCCGGTCGGCGGGCTGTCGCCGGCCCGCCTGGCCATCGGGTGGCGGGCGGGCGACCACCGCCCCGCGGTGACCGCCTTCCTGGAGGCGCTGGCCGCCGTGGTCGGCCCGGACGGCCCGCACGGCCCGGAGGACCCGCACGGCGCGGACGGCTGATCATGGCGCAGGGCGGGAGTCCGGATAGCGCTTTCAGTGACGGGTGAGGTGGAATGTCAGGAGTTGACCTCTGACCTTCGGGAGACCCTGTGCCCCTGTTCGACCTCCCCCTCGACCGGTTGCGCGAGTACCGCCCGGAGCGTGACGAGCCCGCCGACTTCGACGCGTTCTGGAGCGACACTCTCGCCGAGGCCGCCGAGCACGATCTGGCTCCCTCGTTCACGCCCTACGACATCCCGCTGACCGCCGTGGACGTCTACGACACCTCCTTCGCCGGCTGGGGCGGCCACCGGATCAACGCGTGGCTGATCGTGCCGCGCGGGGCCGAGGGCCCCCTGCCCTGCATGGTGCAGTACATCGGCTACTCGGGCGGCAGGGGCTTCCCCCACGACCACCTCACCTGGCCGGCCGCGGGCCTGGCCGTCCTGGTGGTCGACACCCGCGGGCAGGGCGCGCACAGCCCCACCAGCCCCGGCGCCACCGCCGACCCGCACGGCGGCCGGTCGCCGCAGGCGCCCGGCATGATGACCAGAGGCATCCTCGACCCCGCCGACTACTACTACCGACGGGTGTTCACCGACGCCGTGCGGGCGGTGGACGTGGCCGCGGGACACCCGGCCGTCGACGCGGGCAGGATCGTGGTGTCGGGCGCCAGCCAGGGCGGCGGCATCGCCCAGGCGGTCGCCGCGCTGCGTCCCACGGTGCGGGGGGCGCTGATCGACGTCCCGTTCCTCACCCACTTCCGCAGGGCGGTCGAGATCACCGGCCGCGACCCCTACCAGGAGATCGTCCGCTTCCTGGCCACCCAGCGGGCCGACGCCGGCACCGTGTTCCGCACGCTGTCCTACTTCGACGGCCTGAACTTCGCCGCGCGCGGCCAGGTGCCGGCGCTGTACTCGGTGGCGCTGATGGACGACGTCTGCCCGCCCTCGACGGTGTTCGCCGCCTACAACCACTGGCAGGCGGACAAGGAGATCACCGTCTGGCCGTGGAACAACCACGAGGGTGGCGGCGGTTTCCAGCGGGAGGAGCAGCTCAGGTACGTGGCCAAACTCCTGGCCTAGGCATACTCGGCGTGGATCGTCAGCGGGCGGCGCGGAGCGCCGCGAGCAGGCCGTGGACGCGTGAGGGGGCCTCGCGCGGCGCGCCGCGGGTGAGCTCGCCGCCGATGCCGACGGCCACCGCGCCCGCGGCGATCCACTCGGGCGCGGTGGCGGCGCTGATCCCGCCCGTCGGGACGATCGGCGCCTGCGGCAGCGCCTGCAGGATGTCGCGCAGCGCCTGCGGGGAGCTCTGCGTCGCGGGGAACAGCTTGACCAGGTCGGCGCCGGCCTCCAGCGCCCTGACGATCTCGGTCGGCGTCAGGGCTCCGGCGACCACCGGCACGCCGTGGCGGTGGCCCGCGCGGATCACGCCCGCGTCGAGCGTGGGGCAGACCAGGAAGCGGGCGCCCGCCTCGATCGCCATTCCGGCCTGGACCGCGTCGAGCACGGTGCCCGCGCCGACGAGCGCGCCGGTGGCCAGCTCGCGGACGGCGGCCAGCGCGCCGGGCGTCGACAGCGACACCTCGACGGCGGCAAGCCCGGCGGCCGACAGCCGCCTGCCGTACGTGACGGCGGTCTCGGCGGACGGTGCGCGGATGATGCCGATCACGCGGTCGGCCACCAGGCGTTCGGTCAGCCGCCACCGGAAGTCACGCACCGGGAGCCCCCGTCCACAATCATGAGTGATGAGATGATTTCCCGGCACTGGTGGAAAAGCAAACCCGCGAGCGATGGGGGATGTGGTGACGCGTCCTGACGTGGTCGGTGTCGGAGAGGCGATGGTGCTGCTCCAGCCCGCCGAAGGAGAGCGCCTGGCGACCGCCGGGCGGATGGGCGTGCACGTCGGCGGCGCCGAGCTGAACGTGTGCGCGGCCGTCGCCCGGCTCGGCGGCACGGCCTGGTTCGCCTCGCGCGTGGGCGCCGACCCGTTCGGCGAGCGGGTCCTGGCCGTCGCCGCGTCCCTCGGCGTCGGCACCTGCCTGGTCGGCCGCGACGGCACCAGGCCGACCGGCGTGTTCTTCAAGGAGGTGCTGCCGGACGGGGTCAGGCGCGTGCACTACTACCGGTCGGGGTCGGCCGCGGCCGGGATGGACGACAGCGACGCCGCCGCGATCCTCGACGCCCGGCCGAGGGCGATCGTCGTCAGCGGCATCACGATCGCCCTCGGCGAAGGGCCCGAGCGGCTGGTCCGGGCCCTGGCCGAAGGCGCGCGCTCAGCGGGGGCGCTGCTGGTCGTCGACCCCAACCTGCGCCCGGCGCTCGGCCGCCAGGACCGCGTGCTGGCCACGGTACTCGACCTGCTGCCGCGCACCGACCTGCTGGTTCTCGGCCAGGACGAGGCGGAACCGCTGTTCGGCGCCACGGCACCCGCCGACGTGTTCGCCGCCGCCCTGGCGCGCCGCCCCGAGGGCGTCGAGGTCGTGCTGAAGGCCGGCGCGGACGGCGTCTACTATCACGGCGAGGACGGCGCGGCCGGCCACCTGCCGAGCGCCGCGCGGGTGGTGCGCGACCCGGTTGGCGCGGGAGACGCGCTGCTCGGCGGCTACCTGGCCGCCAGGCTCTCCGGCGCCACGCGCGAGCACGCCGCTCGGGTGGGCAGCGTGCTCGCCGGGCGCATCGTGGAGGTGCACGGCGACGTCGAGGGCCTTCCCTCCGCCGCCGAGGCCGCCGCGCTCCTGATGGTGTGATCGCCTCTCACGAGGCGTCCTGCTGACCCGTGACGTGGAAGGCGACCCCGCCCTCCCCGTCGGTGTCGGCGTCCAGTGACTTGTCGTCCAGGACGCTGGCCGCCACCGGGTCGAGGTAGACCCTGGCTCCTTCCTTCTCCACCACCTCATCGGTCGGTTCAGGCGCGTCGGCCATGCTGAGCACCAGGGATCCCTGGTCGTCGCCCTGTGACGAGATGCGGATACCGCTGGCCTCCGCATCCTGCCGGGCGGTCAGATCCTTGATGACCTGGGCTGCGTTTGGCGTCAGAGTGAGCACTACGGCTCCTCCTCGTTCTCGGTTGCAGGGTTTCGGGGTCCTTGCCCCGCCAGCTCCGCGCTACACACCTTCTCCGCTGCCGACGGGCACCGGTCACGCGAAGGCGGGCATGATCCGGTCATGGATCAGCCGCAGCTGCTCCTCGACGGAGGCCACCTCCGGCAGGTCGCGTCCCATGAACTGCTTGACCAGCGTCGCGTCCGTCACCGCGAGGATCATGTGGTTGACCCCCGACGGCTCGATCTCGCGCCTGATCTTCTCCACGCACTCCTCGGGAGTGCCGGCGATCGACAGCCGGTCGCCCAGCTCCGGGCTGGTCAGCTCGATGGCCCTGGCCAGGTCGCCGGCCCCGAGCGCGTCGACGACGGGCTTCATCACGTTCGGGTCGACCCCGTTGCGCTCCAGCTGCTCGGCGGGCATCGACGAGGCGTAGAGGCCGACCATGCTGCGCGCGGCCTCCTTGGCCACCGCGGAGTCGGGTCCCGTGGCGAAGACGACCCAGGCTCCGATGTCCATCGCCGTCCAGTCCTTGCCCGCCTTCTCGGCGCCGGCCCTGAACTCCGACACCAGGTAGTCGTAGGCCTCGCGGGTGTAGCTGAGCGCGTGGTGCACGCCGTCGGACAGCTCTCCCGCGGCGCGGAAGGAGCGGGGGCCGCGCATCGCGCCGAGCTTCACCGGCACGTGCTCCTGCACGGGCCTGGCGAAGGTGAACAGGCCGTTGTAGCGGAAGAACTCGCCCTCGAAGGTGATGGCGCCGTCGTCCAGGAGCGTGCGGACGACGTGCGCGGCCTCCTTCACGCGTGACAGCGGCCTGGTGGTCGCCCAGTCGATGCCGTACTGGGCGAGCAGCCCGAAGTTGCCGCTGGACAGGACCACCTCGGCGCGGCCGTCGCTGAGCTCGTCGAGGGTGGCGGCGGCCTGCGCGATGAGCGAGGGCTCGCGCAGCACCACCGAGGACAGGCTCGGGCCGAACCTGACCCTGCTGGTCTGTTGCGAGGCGGCCGCGAACAGCAGCCAGAGGTCCTTGTGCCAGGTCTCGTCGGCCGCGTAACAGGCGTGGAAGCCCAGCTCGTCGGCGACCTTGATGGCCTCCAGCGACTCCTGGAGCGGGTAGTCGGGCAGCATCACGTAACTGAACTTCATCGCTCCTCCTGGGGAATGGCGTCGCCCGCCGGGGCCACACCGAGTTCCTGCGGTCTGGCCACGGCCAGGTCGGCCAGCCTGCTGTCATCCGTCGAGGTCATCGAGCAGCTCCTGCCCCGAGATCACCTTGTGCGCGAAGTGCCGGTGCATCCAGGCCAGGTGGTCGGCGCGGGAGCGGGCCAGGCGCAGCGTGTCCCAGTTGGGGAAGGTCTGCTGGGTCACGTGCTCGGTCATGAGGGCCGGATCCACCTCGTAGACGTGCTCGAACCTGGTGATCGCCACCTCCGAGGCGCGCTCGGGCGGCGGCGGGGTCATCTCGTCGTGGTAGCGGTAGCTCACGGCTCCTCCAGACCCGGCTCGTAGGCGCGGTCGAGCAGGTACTTGCCCGGGTTCATGATGTTGTGCGGGTCGACGGCGCGCTTGACGGCGAGCATGATCTCGAAGCCGCCGCCCAGCTCCTCCGGCACCAGGTCCACCTCGCCCTCGCGGCAGGAGCCGTGGCACGCGCTGATCGAGCCGCCGTTGGCCAGCGCCACCGCCGCCAGGTCGCGCTTGGCGGCCACCCACGCCGTCCAGGCCGCGTCGTCCAGGCGCTGCTCCCAGATGCCGATGTCGATCTCGGTCAGGTAGTCGGCGCCGGTGGAGCCGTTGGTGTAGGCGAACATGCCCCAGTCGTCGAACACGTCCGACTCCCTGCGCAGCCGGTCGGCGATCTCGTGCCATGCCAGCCGTACGGCCGGCAGCCGGGAGTAGTTGATCGAGGCGTCCTCGCAGTGCCAGCTCATCGGCACCACCTGCCCCGAGCGCGTCCGCCCGTGCAGGGGCGTGGCGTAGCGGTCGTGGCGGGCGGCCCAGTCGCCCTCGGAGATCTCGTCGCCGAGGTAGCGGGCGCCCGACGAGCGGGCGATCCGCAGCAGCCGCCGGCCGCCGGCGCGCACCTCGTCCTCGTAGCCGTACAGGGCCGCGCAGACCAGTGCCTTCACCGACGCCGGCTGCGGGATGTAGGCCTCGTCGTCACGCCGCAGGTAGGCGACCTTCCACTCGTCGAACAGCACCGCGCCCGCGAACGTGGCCACCCCGGCCCGGGCCAGCCGCCCGACCGCCGCGTAGGCGCTGTCGTAGTCCTCGAAGGCCCAGAACGGCGAGAACTCGGCCTCGGGCTTGGGGAACAGCTTCAGTGTCGCCTCGGTGGCGATGCCGAGCGTGCCCTGGTGCCCCATGAACAGGTGCTTGAGCTGGTAGCCGCTCGACGACTTGGTGATCTTCCGGCCGATGCCGTCGCCGACGTGGATGACCTTCCCGGTCGGCAGCACGTGGTCGAAGCTCAGCACCAGGTCGCGGCTGTGGCCGTACCGGGAGCCGATGAGCGACCAGCCGCTGGTGCCGATCCTGCCGCCGACCAGCGAGCACGGGTAGGAGGCGGGGTCGTCGGGAAAGATCAGGTCGTGGCGTGAAAGCACCTCGTTGAGCTTCAGCGCGTTGATGCCCGTGCCAACTGTGCAGGTCCTGTTCTCGAGGTCGATCTCCTTGATCTGGTTGATGCGCTTCACATCCACGACGATGCCTCCGCGCAGCGGCACCGCGCCGTCGGTCAGCCCGGTGCCGCCGTCGCGCGGCACCACCGGGATCCGGTAGGCGTGCGCGAGCCGCAGCACCTCCGCCACCTCCTCGGTGGAGCCCGGCAGGACCACCAGGTCAGGCATCCGCTCCGCCCACCGGTGCACGGGGAAGGGGGCGGGCACGCGCGTGCGGTTGAGCCGGTCGGCCCGGCCCGTCAGCACGTGCTCGGGGCCGAGGACCTGGCGCAGCTCCTCCAGCACCGGGTCGTCCATGGCGATGGTCATCAGGCCACCCCCAGCGATTCGGCCAGCAGTTCGTGCAGGTCGACCACGCCGATGGCGCGGGCGCCGCCCGCCTCGGTGAGCGGCCGCTCGGCCCACGGGCAGGCGGTGACGAGAGTGTCGACACCGAGCTCGGCCGCCTTGTCCATGCGCATCCGGCTGATCCTGGCGGTCAGCTCCGGCTTCTCGACGCCCAGCCCGCCGCCCGCGCCCGAGCAGTACGACCACTGGCTGACCCGGTCCACGTCATGGAAGGTCAGGCCGGGGATGGCGCGCAGGATCTCGCGCGGCTCCTGCCAGATCCCCTTGCGCTTGTTGAGCCGGCACGGGTCGTGGTAGGTCACCGTCCGCTCGACGGGCACGTGCGGCACCAGCCGCCCGTCCCTGAGCATCGCGGCCAGCAGCTCGACCACCAGCACCACCTCGATGTCGAAAGACTCCCCGAAATACCTGGGGTAGTCCTCGGTGAAGGTGATGTAGTCGTGCGGGTCGAGCACCAGCACGCGCCGCACGCCGCTCGCCCGCCAGTCCTCCAGGTTGTGCCTGGCGAAGCGGAGCGCCTGCTCCTCGTAGCCCATCTCGGCGGCGGGCCCGCCGCAGCACCACTGCTCGTTCATCAGCCCGAACGGGTAGCCCGCAAGCTCGAGCATCCGCGCGACCGCCCGGGGCGCCGTCGTCCGGTGGAAGGCGGCCTCGCAGTCGACGAACAGGATCGTCTCCCCGCCCACCGGTAGGTCGAGGCCCTGGGCCCAGTCGCGCACCCGCTCCTGGGACACCCGCGAGGTCACGGGTTCGTGCGTCAGCTCGTCGGTCAGCAGGTTCCACCGCTGCCATCCCGGCTGGTGCACGCCCTCCCGTACGGCGAGGGCGCGCACGGCCTTGACCAGGTCGACGGTCCTGGTGCGGAAACGGTAGAAGTCGCCGGTGAACAGCGAGTTGGGACAGCGCAGCTCGCACGCGCCGCATCCGGTGCAGTTGACGTAGTCGGCCGCGACGTCGGCGACCTCGAGGGAGCCCTGCTCCATCGCCACCACGTTGGCGTGGAAGGCGGTGGGGCTCCACGACTCGTTGCGCGTGACCTGCAGGACCGGGCAGACCTCGCGGCAGAACTTGTGGCCTGAGGAGAAACAGTTGTAGGCGGCGTTGCGCCACTCCTCAGCGAACCTCTTCTCGGGATCAGGCACGGGTCGGCCTCCCTCAGATCGGGTTGCGATTAAAACTATGAGTTCATATTTCAGAATGCAATATGCTGGCTGCCGTGGATCAGCTCCCCGACGCCGCCGTCTTCGCCCCCGTCGACGACGGCTCCGGCAGGGTCGAGGTCGTCGTACGGCGCCTGGCCGAGGCGATCGCGCTCGGCCTCATCGGCGACGGCGACCAACTGCCCGCCGAGCTCGACCTGGCCGCCTCGCTCAACGTCTCCACCGTCACCCTGCGAGCCGCCCTGGCCGCGCTGCGCGAACGCGGGCTCGTCGAGACCAGGCGCGGCAGGGGTGGCGGCACGTTCGTGCGCGGCCCGGCCGACCCCTCCACCGCCAGGCTCAGGACCAGGCTGCGCGAGCTGACCAGCTCCGAGCTGCGCGAGATGGGCGACTACCGGTCCGCCATCGCCGGCGCCGCCGCCCGCCTGGCCGCCATGCGCGCCTCGGCCGACCAGATCGCCCGGCTCCACCACGTCGTCGACCGCCTCGAAGCGGCCGCCACGGTCGGCGAGCGCCGCCGCGCCGACGGCCGCTTCCACATCGAGGTCGCCGCCGCCGCCCAGTCCGTCAGGCTCACCCGCGCCGAGATCGACATCCAGTCCGAGGTGGGCGAGCTGCTCTGGCTCCCGTACGGCGAGGCCGTCGACCGGGAGGAGGTGGTGCGCAGCCACCGGCAGGTCATCGACGCCATCACCGCCCGGCAGCCCGACCGGGCACGAACGTTGACGGAGGAGCACCTCGACAGGGGCACCGAGCGTCTGATGGAGTTCCATTGGCGACTTGTCACCCAGGACCAACGGGAGTGGCGATGAGCGATCCACATGTTGCCCTCGTGGCCGCCAGGGTCCACGCGATCGTCGAGGACGTCTTCCGCGCGCTGGAGGAGATCAGGACCGGCGTCGAGGACAGCTACCGGTCCCGCTTCACCGCCGCCGACCTGGCCGGCGTCCGCCCCCAGATCTTCGGCTGCCTGCGCCGCCTGCACGGCATCGCCGCCGGCGCCGGTGTGATCGTCGCCCCCGGCGTGCTCGCCGACCGCCCGCGCTGGCTCGACTGGTGGCAGACGCCGCCGGAGGACGACCCGATCTTCCTGGACGTCGACCTCGACCCCGAGAGCCTCGACTTCTACGACTACACCGCCGCCGAGTGGTTCGCGGTGCCCCAGCGCACCGGCCGCCGCCACGTCGTCGGGCCCTACGTCGACTACGGCGGCACCGACACCTACATGCTCACCTTCACCACGCCCGCCCGCGCCGGCGACCGCTTCCTCGGCGTGGTCGGCGCCGACGTGCGCGCCGCCAGGTTCGAGGCGCTCCTGCTGGGCGTGCTGGCCGCCTGCCCGACCCCGGTCACCCTGGTCAACGCCGAGGGGCGGGTGGTGGCCGCCAACTCGCCGCGACTGCCCGCCGGATCGCTGCTCATGGCCGAGACGGCCGACAGCGAACGGCTGCCCGGCGCACCGTGGAGCGTCGTTTCCGGCGTCCGGGAAAGGGCAGTTAAGCTGGCCTGACGATCTTGCATGGAGGGCTGGCTTTGATCCCGCGGCACGAGTTCACCTTCGACCCGACCTACGGCTACGACCTCGACGCGCTGCTGGCCGTACCGGCTCCGCCGGCGCCCGCCGACTTCGCGGCGTTCTGGCGCGGCACACACGAGCAGGCGATGGCGGTCAGCGTCGCGCCCAAGCTCGGCCCCGCCGAGTGGGAGGCCGACGGCCTGCGCTTCCACGGCGTGACCTACACCTCCGTCGACGGGTTCAGGATCGGCGGCTGGCTCAGCCTCCCGCTCGACGGCCGCGTCACCAGGGCGCGCGTCGTCGCCCACGGCTACGGCGGCCGCGACCACCCCGAAGTCAGGGTCAACATCCCCGGCACGGCCACCATCTGGCCGTGCGCCCGCGGCCTGCCCGCCCGCAGCCTGCATCCCGGCATCCCCGCCGACGCCCAGCGGCACGTGCTGCACGGCATCGGCGCCCGCGAGACCTACATCCACGGCGCCTGCGTCGCCGACATGTGGTGCGCCGCCACCGCGCTGGCCGAACTCGTCCCCGAGGCCGCGGCCGTCCGGCTCGACTACATCGGCTCCAGCTTCGGCGGCGGCATCGGCCCGTTCGTGCTCGCCTTCGACGACCGGTTCACCAGCGGCGCCCTGGTCATCCCCAGCTTCGGCAACCACCCGCTGCGCGTGACGCTGCCGTGCACGGGAAGCGGCGCGGCCGTCCGCGACCACTACGCCGCCCACCCCGAGGTGCTCGACGTCCTGGCCTACTTCGACGCCGCCACCGCCGCCACCTTCGTACGCCGCCCCGTGCACGTGGGCGCCGCCCTGTTCGATCCCTCCGTCCCGCCTCCCGGGCAGTTCGCCATCTACAACGCGCTCGCCGGCCCCAAGGAGCTGTTCGTGCTGGAGACCGGGCATTACGCGCACCCGGAAGAAGCGGCGCAGGAGGCGGCGTTGACGCAGTCGCAATATCGGTTCATGACCGCTTGATAACCTCCCCGCGGTGCGATGGATCATCCATCGCGGGTAGGTCGTCAGGTTGAGAGTGCGAGGAGGAGACGTGGACATCACTCGGAGCGGCGAGTGGGCGGCGCTGAAGGCCAACCACGAGGCCGTGGCGGGCAGGCACCTGCGCGAGCTGTTCGCCGAGGACCCCGGCAGGGTCGAGCGGATGAGCATGACCGCCGGTGACCTGTACCTCGACTACTCCAAGCATCGCGCCACCGCCGAGACGATGGAGCTGCTGCTGGCGCTGGCCGAGCGGGCCGGACTGCGCGAGCGGATCGAGGCCATGTTCTCCGGCGAGCACATCAACGTGAGCGAGGACCGGGCGGTCCTGCACGTGGCGCTGCGCATGCCCGCCGACGCCAAGCTGGTCGTCGACGGGCAGGACGTGGTCGGCGACGTGCACGCCGTCCTGGACAAGATGAGCGACTTCAGCGCCAGGGTGCGCTCGGGCGAGTGGAAGGGCCAGACCGGCCAGGCCATCAGGACCGTGGTCAACATCGGCATCGGCGGCTCCGACCTCGGGCCCGCCATGGCCTACGAGGCGTTGCGCGACTACGCCGACGCCGGCATCGCCGCCAGGTTCGTCTCCAACATCGACCCCGCCGACATCCACGGCGCGCTGCGCGACCTCGACCCAGCCACCACGCTGGTCATCGTCAGCTCCAAGACCTTCACCACGCTCGAGACGCTGACCAACGCCAGGGTGGCCCGCCAGTGGCTGGTCGGCGCGCTCGGTGAGGAGGCCGTCGCCAAGCACTTCGTCGCCGTCTCCACCAACGCCGAGAAGGTGGCCGAGTTCGGCATCGACACGGCCAACATGTTCGGCTTCTGGGACTGGGTCGGCGGCCGCTACTCCTACGACGGCGCCATCGGCCTGTCGCTGATGATCGCCATCGGGCCCGAGCGCTTCCGGGAGATGCTCGACGGCTTCCACACCATCGACGAGCACTTCCGCAGCGCGCCCTTCGAGGCCAACATTCCGGTCATCATGGGCCTGCTCGGCATCTGGTACGCCGACTTCTTCGACGCGCAGACCCACGCCGTCCTGCCCTACAGCCAGCGCCTGCACCGCTTCCCCGCCTACCTGCAGCAGCTGACCATGGAGTCCAACGGCAAGTCGGTGCGGGCCGACGGCACGTCGGTGACCGTACCGACCGGCGAGATCTACTGGGGCGAGCCAGGCACCAACGGCCAGCACGCCTTCTACCAGCTGCTGCACCAGGGCACGCGGCTGGTGCCGGCCGACTTCCTCGGCTTCGCCGAGCCGTTCGAGGACGCCGACGGCATGCACGACCTGCTCACCGCCAACCTCCTCGCGCAGACCTCCGCGCTGGCCTTCGGCAAGACGGCGGAGGAGATCGCGGCCGAGGGCACGGCCGCCGAGATCGTGCCGCACAAGGTGATGCCGGGCAACCGGCCCACCTCCACCATCCTCGCGCCCAAGCTGACGCCGGCCACGCTCGGCCAGCTCGTCGCCCTCTACGAGCACATCGTCTTCGTCGAGGGCACCATCTGGGGCATCGACTCCTTCGACCAGTGGGGTGTCGAGCTGGGCAAGAAGATGGCGCTCGACCTGGCGCCCGCGCTCACCTCGGCCGAGGCTCCTGCACAGGTGCCCGACGCCTCCACCGCCGCGCTCGTGCGCGCTTACCGGAGGCTCAGGGGCAGGAAGGTGTGAACCCATGGCGCTGGTCCTGTTCGGCATCACCGGCGACCTGTCGAAGAAGATGCTGTTGCCGGCACTCCACCGGCTCGCCGAGACGGGCCAGCTGAAGGAACCGGTCGTCGGGGTCGCCAAGACCGACCTCGGCCTCGACGGCCTGCGCGCCTTCGCGCGCCAGGCCGTCGGGCAGGACCTGTCGCCGCACCTCGACCTGCGGCTGGTCGCCGGTGACCTCGCCGACCACGGCACCTACGAGCGGCTGCGCGATCAGGTCAACGGCCTCGGCCACCTCACCCACTACCTGGCGGTGCCGCCGTCGCTGTTCGCCACCGTGGCCAAGGGCGTGGCCGCGGTGGGGCTCAACACCGGCTCGCGGCTGGTGGTGGAGAAACCCTTCGGGCACGACGTGGAGTCGGCCAGGCAGCTGAACGCCGAACTCCTCACCTGCTTCGAGGAGGAGCGTCTCTTCCGCGTCGACCACTACCTCGGCAAGGAACCCGTCGAGGACCTGATCGTCTTCCGCTTCGCCAACACCATGCTCGAACCCATCTGGAACCGCACCTACGTGCGCAGCGTCCAGATCACGCTGGCAGAGACCTTCGGGGTGGAGGACAGGGGCGCCTTCTACGACCGGGTCGGCGCGCTGCGCGACGTCGTGCAGAACCACCTGCTCCAGCTGCTGGCCTACACCGCCATGGACGCCCCGCCGTCGGCCGACGCCCGCGCCGTGCTCGACGAGAAGTGGCGGGTGCTGCGCTCGGTCCGCGCCGTTCAGGAGTCCGACGTGGTGCGCGGGCAGTACGAGGGGTACCGCGACACGCCGGGGGTCGCGAAGGACTCGCGCACCGAGACGTTCGTCGCGTTGCGCGCCACCATCGACAACTGGCGCTGGGCGGGCGTGCCGTTCTGCGTCCGCACCGGCAAGTGCCTGCCCGTCGACGCGCTGGAGATCGTCGTCGAGCTGCACCGGCCGCCGGTCGCCTACTTCAGCGCCCGGCCGGCGCCCAACCTGCTCAGGTTCCGGATGCACCCGGACGCCGGCGTGACCTTCGACCTGCTGGCCAAGGAGCTGGACGTGCTCGACCGGACGCACGAGGTGGCGGTCTCCGTCGACTTCGCCACGGCGCTCGGGCCGGCCGAGGCGGCCTACGAGCAGGTCCTGAAGGACGCGCTCGCCGGCGACCCCCGGCACTTCGTGCGCTTCGACCTGGTGGAGGAGTCCTGGCGGATCGTCCAGGACCTCCTCACCTCCGACGTCGAGCCCGAGTCCTACGCGCCGGGGACCTGGCCCGAGGCCGCCTCGCGGATCGCGCCCGGCGGGTGGCACAGCGTGGGGGCGACGACCGGCGAGAGGGCCTCGCCGGGCCGCTAGCGCTCATGCCCGGAGGAACTCGGCGATCGGCTCGGCCTGGCCGAAGACGGCGTGACCGACCTGGGGGAGCAGGTTCACGGTCGAGTGCGAGACGCACTCACGCACGCGCCGCGCGGTCTGGTGGGAGTCGAACATGGCGTCACGGTCACCGACGATGACGAGTACGGGCATGGTGAGGCCGCGCAACGCGTCGTCGGAGAACACCGGGAGCTTCTCCCTGCGCGGGTTGAAGTGCGTGAAGGTCAGGACGACGGCGTCGAGCGCCTGCCGGTCCTTCTCCCCGTCCAGTCCTGCGACGGCCATCGCCGACTCGCGCAGTCCGCCGCGTCGGAACGGGCCGGTCAGGAGAGCCTTGAAGATCCAGCCGACCTTCTGCCGTCCCACGCCGCCGGGGCACATCAGGGCCAGGCGGGTCACTCGCTCTGGACGGCGGATGGCGTAGTCCAGGGCCGTCCAGCCGCCGAGGGACGTCCCGACGAACGCGGCGCCGGTGATCCCGAGCCCTTCCAGTACGTCGTCCAGCCAGAGTGATACGGCGTCGGAGCCCAGGGCGGGGCGCGAGGGCGCGCTCAGGCCCGGCTCGCCGACGAGGTCGACGGCGTACGTGCGGAAGTGCTGAGACCAGGTGGCGACATCTTCCCGCCACATCGACGCGTTCGCGCCGGAGCCGTGCAGCAGCACCAGGGGCGGCGCGTCCTTTGGGCCGGAGACGAGGACGAAGGTCTCGCCCTCGCGAGTGGGCACCCGTACGTGCTCGGCGGGCACCGGCCAGGCGTCCAGTACCTGCCGGTACTGGTCGAGGAGTTCGCGTCCACCGGCCTCGGACTTGTAGATCATGGTCATGACACCTGCACCGCCAGCCGCGCGTCTCGCGCATCGAGATTTGGAACGAACCACACGAGGTCGGCCATCGGGACCACCTCCTTGGCACCAGCGAAGACCTTGTCACCGTGTCAAGGTCAAATGGGTTCACGCCGCGGGATCACCAGGCATTCGCTCCGCGGCGAGCAGAGGATCCCCTTGTCCAGGCACCCAGCACCCCGGGAAAGATCCGTCATCGCGCGTCGCGGATCCCGAGAATGTATGTCGCGGTAAGCGCGACGGCACGGTCTTCGTCATGTGACAGATCCGCGAGGGCTCGTGACGCTGTGGTTCCCGGGATGTCCGCGAGCGCCTGTGTCAGCCGTCGACGTGCAGCCGATTCAACGGCGCCGTGGGCGAGGCGATCGACGAGCCTGGTAGCGATCTGATCCGCCAACGCGGGGCGACCCGCCAGCGCGCTCAGGGCATCGGCCGCATCGACGTCATTCGTCCCCTCGACGACCATGTCGATGAGCGTCGGGACCGCGTCGGCTCCGCCCCGTGCCCCGAGTGCCAGAGCCGCGTACCCGCGGACCACGATGTCGGGGTTCGTGAGGGCGTCCCGCAGCAGCGTGGTCGCCTCGCCGTTCGGAAACTCGGCGATGGACTGGACGGCACGTTTGCGCACCTCGGCCACTGGTGAGCCGAGGCCCTCCGCCAGCAGCGCCAATCCGGCATCGCCCGATCGCGCCAGAGCCCATCGGAGGGCTCCGGCGACGTTCGGGTCCGTTTCGCTCAGCGCTGCCTCGACCAGTGCTTCCACCGGCACCGGAACCTCTTCGGCTGAGGACAAGGCCGCGCGCTGGCGCTTCCCGGCGCTCTTCGAGCGCAACGCCTGCAGGAGTGCGACGACCTGGAGGACATCCTCCCAGCCGGCGGGTTCTACGGCGTCGATCCGACGCAGTCGCGTGAGCAGTTCCGTCTCAGCTGCGATGCGTTCTCGCGTCTGGCGGATGAGGTCGTCGACGAGCTCTGAGGGCGTGAAGTCGGGATCGTCGAGCGCGCGCCCGACGTCACGCAGCGACAACCCCAAGGACCGCAGGCTCTCGATATGGAAGATCCGCCGAACGTCCTCGCTGGAGTACTCCCGATAGCCTGCGCCGCTACGACCTGTCGGCCGCACCAGACCAAGTGAGTCGTAATGCCTGAGCATGCGGGCGCTGACCCCGGACCGTCGTGCCACGTCACCGATCAACACTGCCCATCACTCCTCCTTGCTGACGCTGCCGAGCGCTACGACGCGCTTGGCCTCCTCGATCGCGAACTCGAATCCGGCGTCCGGGTCGCGCAACAGCCGTTCCGTGGCGATCGCGTGCGCGCGCACCCGGGGGTCGAGATCCGTCATCGCGGCGCGCAACGTTGGCACGATCACCTCACCGAGCGCGATCAGCGCCCGGCTGAGGCTCAGCCGCATCTCGCGTCCGCCGCGCCCGAGCTGCGTCGACAACACCGCGGCCAACTCGGGCTCTTCCCCTTCAGGCACCAGCACGACCGCCGCCCGCCAAGCGCTCCGCGCCACCTCATCGTCGGCGTCGGACAGAAGCGCCCGTGTGATCGCCGGCCACGCTTGCCGATCCCCGATCTTGGACAGCGTGTGCAATGCCTGGCTTCGTGCCTGCGCACGTTCCGAGCGGACTTCCTTGAGAAGCTCTGGGACCGTCATCGACGCCGAGTGGCGAGTGAGTGCCCACGTCAGCATGTCGCGCACATGGAATTCGGGCTCGATCGCGCATCGTTCGATGAGCTTGTCGATGAACCGCGGGTCAGGGGTCGTGCCGACCGCCAGCGCTGCCCGCAGCCGCACCGACGAGCTGCTGTCCTCCAGTCCCTGGAAAGCTCGAATCGTATCCGTGTCCTGTTTCTGTACGGCCATCGGGACCACCTCCTTGGCACCAGCGAAGACCTTGTCACCGTGTCAAGGTCAAGTGGGTTCACGCCGCGGGCAGGCGATGCGGAGACGCCAGGAGCTTGCGGACGGACCAGCGGGTGAACCGGGTTCGGTGGCCATCTGGATGACGAAGGCGTCGTCGTCATCACTGAGCAGACGGGGCCGGCCGCCCGGTCACCGAGGGTCCCGGCGGGCCGGCCCGATCTGGTTGAAGCGGTGGATCACATCGCGGACGGTGTCCTCATCGGCCCGCACCAGCCGGGCGATGACCGGCCCGCGTTGCCGCCGGTCGAGGCCGGCACGATCATCGCCCGCCGACAGCGCGCCGTACTCGTGCCGCCTCGCCACCCTGCTGGATCCGTGAGCCCGCTGACCCTGACCGTTCGGGCCATCCTGCCTCCGAACGCCGATCGCACGCGATCGGCGCCATCCAGGCGGCAGGAACGCCCTCCACGCCGCTAGCGATAGACCCTGTCGTCGGCGTGGAGCGGGCGGGCCAGGCGGATGGTGATGAACTCGTTGTCGTCGGGGCTGCCCGGCCTGCGACCGGACGAGAACGGGAAGTTGTTGTCGTTGAGGAGGCCGAGCGTCCGGTCGTCGAGGATGATCACATCCTCGATCGTCTGGAACGGGAACCGGAACGTCCCGGCGGGCGAGGCGAGGTCGAGCAGGTCGGCGACCAGCGTCTTGTCGAGCGCGCCGTCGCCGTCCCGATCCCGCTTGTCGGCCAGGTAGACGCGCTTGACCTTGGCCGCGTCGCCCTCCAGGTTGTCCCGCTCGATGATCAGGAACCGGTGCCTGTCGACGGCGATCGCGTCGCCGATGGCGTGCGACGGGTCGTCGAGGCGGTAGGTCCACCGGCGGTCGGTGTAGGCGCGCCTGCGCAGGTCGAACTCGTACATCCGCAGGGTGCCCGCGGGATCCCCGCTCACCGTGCCCTCGAGCAGGGGATACAGCCGCCGGCCGTCCACCGACCTGGCCAGCCCCTCGAAGCCCTTGCTCCTGCCGAGATTGGGCTGGGCCCCGTCGAGGCCCGGATTCTCCGGCGCCTTGACACCGGGCAGCTCGATCGGGGCGTCGACGAGCTCGCCCCGCCCGTTGACGTGCAGCAGGAACGGGCCGAACTCGTCACCGATCCAGTAGGTCCCGTCGGCGGCCCGCACGATCGACTCGACGTCGAAGTCGGCGCCGGTGAGCGTCCGGTCGGGCCTGGTCAGCGGGAACGGCACCAGGCCACGCGGGTCCGACAGGTTGAAGCCGCCGAGCACCCGCACGGTCTTCGCGGCGAAATCAGGCTTGATCTGGTGCACGCGCAGCAGGAAGTCGGCACTGTTGGCCTTCGCGCCGAAACCGTTGTCCGACAGGACGTCGAAGACACCGTCACCGCGGCGCGCGATGCCGCTGAAACCCTGCACCGGCTGCCCGGGGAAGGGCGGCGTCACACCGTTGATCGGGGTGGTGCCCAACTGCGCCCCGGACGGCGGGCTGCCCGGGACGAAGGTCCGCGCCGGCAGCGAGGCGAAACCCGTCAGCGTCGCCCTGCCGTCGCCCCCGGGCCTGGGGTCGGCACCGGGGTCGGCAGCGGCGGCGGGAGCGGTGGCGCCGAAGGCCAGCGCGCCCGCGCACATCATCATCGCGATACGTCTCATGGCGGGCACCTTAGGGATGTCACATGTCCGGCTGCCGAACAGCGGGCGACGTGCAGCCGGCGGGGCGTCTCGCGTGCGGAGGCGGGCCGCCGATTGGCGCGCCCGACGGCCGGCTTGCTATACCGGGCAGGTCCCCGCATGAGAAAGCGTTGAGGTCATGGAAATCTGGATCAACCCCGACTGCTCCAAATGCCGGTCCGCGCTGTCCATCCTGGACGCCGCGGCGGCGGACTACACGGTGCGCCGCTACCTGGAGGACCCCCCGACCGCGGACGAGATCCGTGACGTGCTGTCCAGGCTCGGCCTCGAACCGTGGGACATCACCAGGACGGGCGAGGCCAGAGCCGTCGAACTCGGCATGAACGACTGGCCGCGTGACCCGCACGATCGCGAATCCTGGATCAGGGCGCTGGCCGACAACCCGATCCTGATCCAACGGCCGATCATCACCGCCGACGACGGCTCGGCGGTGATCGGGCGTAACGAGGAGGCCGTGCGCTCCTCCCTCCGCTAGTCTCGCGCCCGCACCCGAGCCCGGCTTTCCCGGCGCGCTGCGTCGGCGACCTCGGCGGGGTGGGTGAGCTGCGGGTGATGTCCCGCTCCCGGGATCTCGGTCACCGGGTGGTCGACGGCCGTCACCAGGGGGTCGGCCGATCCCACGACGATCTCCACCGGGACGGTGACCCTGGCGAGCAGCCGCCGCGACGTCTCACGTTCGGCGTGAGCCGTACGGAGCGCGGCGATCACCCGGCGGGCCACGCCGGGCCTGCGCAGGTCGGCGGCGGCGCCGGACACGGCCGGTCCCTCGGGCAGGCCCAGCGTGCCGGCCAGGCGCGCGGGCGACATCCGGCGCGCCAGCAGGGCGGCCGGCCGCGACCGGGTGAGCCGTGCGGCGGGCCGCTGCAGGAAGGCGGGGGAGACGAGCACGAGCTTGGCGATCCGCTCCGGGTGGTCGACGGCGAAGCGGAGCGCGGGACCGCACGCCAGGGAGTGGGCCACCAGCACCGGCCGCGTCGTGACCGGGCCCATCAGCTCGGCCAGCCACGCCTCCGTCGATGCCTCCCTCGACGCCTTCCTTGATGCCGCTCCCGCCCGTCGTCGGCCATGCCCACGCGTCTCAACGGCTGCGGTGCCCACAGCTGCGGCGGCCACGGATGGGGCGGCCACGGATGGGGCGGCCACGGATGGGGCGGCCACGGACGGGATGTCGGCGGGTGGGATGGGGCCGGCCGGGAGAGGGCCGGAGCGGCCCAGGCCGGGGAGGTCGGCGGCCAGGACGTCGCCCGGCAGGTGCGCGGCGAGCGGCGCCCACACGTCCGCGTTCATGGGCAGGCCGTGGAGGAGCACGTAGGCCGGACGGCGCCGCTCGCCCATCACCCAGGTGCGGCTGCCTGCCACCGCCTGGTAGCCGTACGGCCGCAGCCACGGCATGGCGGCGCCGAAGCGGGCGGCCACCAGGTCGTCCGCCCACCGGCGGAGGGCGTCGGCGACCGGCGGCATCTCCAGGCCGGCGGCGGCGGCGAAGGCGCGGGCACTGGCCGTCGGGTAGCGGTCGGCCGACAGGAACGACAGCGTCTCCGGGTCCGCGCCGGTCAGCCTGCGCGGCAGCCGCCGGACCAGGCCGGCGGGGACGGTACGGCGCGGCGCCCGGACGCCGGCGTGGTCGGCGATCGTCCTGACCAGGTCGGGCAGGAGGGGAGTGGCCTCATCGAGCACCCAGTAGTCCACGCCCGCCTCCCGGGTCGGGATCTCCGCCAGGAAGCGCGCGAAGTAGTCGATCGTGACGACCGGCAGGAAGACGTCGGGCCCGCCGGGAAGCACGGGCAGCCGGCCGTTCCACAGGTCGGCCACCAGCGCGGCCAGGCCGATGTACTGGCCCGGCCCGATCACCGTGCTGGGGTTGGCGATGGTCAGGGGAACGCCCAGTTCGCGCGCCCGCCCGCGGACGGCCAGGTCGGCCTCGAACTTCGACGCCTCGTAGGCGCCCAGCCTGCCGTAGTCGGGACGGCCCTCCGACGCGCTCACCCGGTAGCCGCTGATGTGCACGAGCCGCCGCAGGCCCGGCAAGGTGGCGGCCCACTCCAGCACGTTGAGCGCGCCGGTCACGTTGACGGCTCGGGCCTCGGCGACGCCGAGTCCGAAGGCGAAGCGGGCGGCGGCGTTGTAGACGTCGCGGACCTCAGGCAGGCCGTCGAGTGGCCGGGTGAGGTCGGCGCCGACCACGGTCAGTCCGGCGGTGCCGATCCCCTGGGCGGCCAGCCAGGGGGTGAGGGTGTCCTCGCGGACGGCCGCCGCTACCCGCTGTCCCCTGGTGAGCAGCTCGGCGATGAGGGCGCGGCCGACGAAGCCGGTCGCCCCGAAGACGATGGCGTCCATGATGCCTCCGTTAATAGATCGGTCTACATATTTTGTGGACGTAGTAGGGCCCGGGTGCGTGACCCGGGTGCTCGGGCGGGGTTCAGCGCAGCAGCGTGGCGATCCGGCGCCCGACGCTGCGCAGCGGCTCCCTGCTCCGGTGCGCCCTGGCCAGCAGCAGGGCTCCCTCGATCAAGGCCAGGACGGTGACCGCGAGGTCGCCGGCGTCCGGGCGGCCGGCCAGCATGCCACGCAGCGCCGACTCCCAGCCGGCGTAGACCTCCGAGCAGACCTCCTGCAACGGATCGCTGGTGGCGGCCATCTCCAGCGCCACGGTGGCCACCGGGCAGCCCCTGCGCCACCCCGACTCCTCCAGTCGGTCGCCGAGCCACTCCAGCACCGCCGCGACGAACTCCTCGGCGGACGCGGCGGCCGCCGCCAGGTCGTCCATCGTCTGGCCGATCTCCCCGCCCGCCCGCCGTACGGACTCGCCCACCAGTTGGTCCTTGCCGCCGGGGAAGTGGAAGTAAAGCGATCCCCTCGGTGCGCCGCTGGCCGCGATCACCTGGTTGAGCCCGGCGCCGAAGTATCCGCCGCTCTCGATCAGCTCCTGTGTCGCGTCCAGCAGCCTGGCCCGCGTCTCGGCGCCCTTCTGTCCCATGGAGCTTAAAGTAGACCGGTCTGCATATTTTGCGCAAGCCCCGGGATCGGGCGCTCCCGGCGGGGGCGGGTCGGGTCCTGAAAAGGGATAAAAGGGAACAGGGTCGCCAAGTATTTCGATATGGCGGCACGGTCGAGGGTATCCGTATTTGAGATCTCTTTGCTTCTCAATGATGTGATCGGCAGATTCTCTCACTGTTTCCAGGGTATTTCCGAGCGTGCCGTCGCAGGTCGAGCGCGGTCGAGATGCACGTTTGTCAGAACCCCGAAGTCACCTGGAAGTCAGATGTCCCTTAGTAATATTAAATGGACAAAAGGCCTCGGTCGGAACCGCCGCGCCCTGGCGTGGGCCGCCACCGCGACGATCGTCCTCGCCTCGTCCCTTCAGGCATCAGGAAACGCCAGCGCCGACATCGGCCGGGCCGCGGCCGGCGGCGCGAGGTCGACTGGGCTCGCTTCGCAGGCGAACGCGGGGCTCGTCACGCGCTCGTGCTTCCCGTGGGAGAAGAACTGCAAGCCGTGCCAGTGCCGCCATGGCTCCTGCAAGTGCCCGCCGGGGGCCAGGGGGCCCGTCGGGCCGAGAGGTCCCCAGGGTCCGAGAGGATTGACCGGCCCCAGGGGCGAGAGCGGCGAGACGGGTCCCACCGGCCCCACGGGCCTGACCGGGGAGACCGGTCCGACGGGTCCGTCCGGCGCGACCGGGGACACCGGCGCGACGGGCCCCACCGGGCCGAGAGGCGCCACCGGCGGGACCGGTGCCACCGGACCGCGAGGCGCCACGGGTCCGACTGGACCCAGGGGTGTCACCGGTCCGACCGGGCCGAGGGGTGTCACCGGTCCGACCGGGCCGAGGGGTGTCACCGGTCCGACCGGGCCGAGGGGCGTCACCGGTCCGACCGGGCCGAGGGGTGTCACCGGCCCCACCGGGCCGAGAGGGGCCACGGGGTCGACCGGCCCGTCCGGTGCCGCGGGTGCCACGGGCGCGACCGGCCCGACGGGTCCGCAGGGTCCCGCCGTGAGCATCGACAGCGCGCAGTCCAACAACAACTACTTCACCCTGCTGGTGCCGGCCACCGGGGGCCTGTTCATCCGCGACTCGAACAAGACGCCCACGTGGCAGAACCTCACGCCGATCGTCCCCGCGGGGGAGACGGTGGTCGCCGCGACGATCGTGGACCAGGGGCAGCCGCCGAGCAACGACGTCCACATCTCCATCCTCACCGCCGACGGGCAGGTCTTCCAGGCGGCCTGCATCGTCACCGGCACCTACACCTGGCCGGGCAACTGCGGGCCCTTCGTGAACAACACGCCGCCGAACCTGCGGCAGTGAAACGAAATGGGCGCCGTGTCCGGGAATGTTTCCCGACGCGGCGCCCGCGCGTCATTACCGCGTTTATGTGAAACGCATATCCGCCGGTGGTGCCCGGCATTCTCGGGACGGCAAAGGCGCGCGGATATGGTGTTACCGCACCGGAATTCACTCCCGCCGTTTCAGGGGCCATCGTGGGACCGACGACCGCCACCACTCCGCCGCTCCGTGCCCTTGCGCGCGCCCGGAGAACGGCCCCGCCCCGCCGGTTCTGGGGGGCGGCGCTCGCGGCCGGCTGGCTGGTCCAGGCCGTGCTGCGCGCCGCGCTCGGATTCCAGCACGCCGCGCCCCTGCTCATCCCCGACGAGTCCGGCTATCTCCTGGCCGCGCGGCTGCTGTCCGGCGGCGCCCCGAGCGACCTGTCCTGGCGGACGTTCTACCAGGGCGGCTACGCCCTGCTCATCGCCCCCGCCTACTGGATCAGCGACGACGCCCACACCGTCTATCGCCTGGTGGTGGTCGTCAACGCGCTGATCGGGGCCGGACTCGTGCTCCTGGCGTACGCGGCCTTCCGCCGGATCGGCCTGCCGCGCGGCACGGCCTACCTTCTCGCGCACGTGACCGCGCTGGTGCCGTCCGCCGTCTACTACGCCCAGTTCGCGCTCACCGACGCCGTCCTGCCGGTGATCGTGCTCGGCTGGCTGCTCCTGCTGCACGCCTGGCTCAGCGGCGGCGGCAGGCCGTACGGCGTGGCGGCCGGCGCGACGATCGCCTTCGCCTCCAGCACGCACGCGCGGGGACTCGTCCTCCTGCTCGTGCACGCGTGCCTGCTGGCCTTCGTCGTGGTACGGCACCGCCGTACCGTGGGACGGGGCAGCTGGCTGCCGGTCTCCGTCACCGCGGGCGTGGCGGGCGCCGGATGGGCGTTGAACGCCTGGGTGCGCAGCCAGATCTACCCGAGCGGGGTCGCGCCGCTCGGACAGTGGCTCACCACCCGGCTCAGCACCCTGGACGGCCTGGCGTGGACGCTGTCGGTCGCGGCCGGCCAGCTCTGGCACACGGTCGTCGCCACCGGGGGACTGGCGGGCGCCGGCCTGGTCGCGCTGGCCGCGCTCGTCCTGCGCCGCGGCGGGCCGTCCGGTGGCCGTCCAGCGCGGATCGGGTCGCCTGGCGGGCCGTCCACCGGTCATCCAGCGCCGTTCGGGTCGCTCGGGGGACCGTCGGGGTCGCCTGGCGGGCCGTCCGCCGGTCATCCGGCGCCGCCGTCGGGGTCGTCCGGCGGACCGGCGGCCGACCGGATGGTGGCGGGGACGACGCTGGCCGCCGTCGCCGGCATCGCCCTGGCCACCTCGGCCGCCCTGCCGAGCGAGGGCACCGTCGCCAACCTCGCCTACGGCAGGTATCTGGCCTGCCTGACGCCGGTGCTGCTCGTCGCCGGGCTGGCGGTGCTGGCCAGGGCCCGGCGGGCGGCGGCGGCGCGAGCGGCCCTGGCGACGGGGGTGCTGACGCTGCTGGCCATGGCGGTCGTGCGGCTGCACGCGGGGGATCGGCTGTCCCGGGACTTCTTCGGCATGTTCGACTTCCCGGAGATCTGCTTCCTCACCTGGAACTGGGATTCGCTCAGCCTGGGCCAGGCCACGGTGACCGCCGTGCTCGCGCTCACCGTGGCCGTCCTGGTGACGACCCTGGTGCGCCGCACGACCGCGCTGGTCCTCATCGCCGGCGTCTGCGTCGCGGCGGAACTGGCGATCGCCGGGGTGACCGTGTCGAAGGTCACCGCGCCGTGGGGACGCATCCTGGCGTTCGCCACCGACCTGACCCCCGCGGGGCTGCGGGCGGGCGATCGGGTGGGGATGGACTACGCGGGCGTGCACTGGCGGATCTGGGTCTCGCAGGCGTACCAGGTGCCTGCCAGGCTCGTGCCCATCGACCCGGACCACCCCGAGTGGCTTCCCGCCGACGTCAGCCTGGTCGTGATGCCGTGGCCGGTGGGGACGGACATCAGGCGCACCTGGCCGGCCGCCCCGCCGGGCTGGTGGCCGATCACCGGCAACCGTAACCACACCGGTGACTGGGTGGCCTGGCGCCGCGCCCTGACCTGAGAGGCCCCGAGATGGACGAGCCCCGAGATGACGGTCCGGACATGACGGGCCCCGAGATGACGGTCCGGACATGACGGGCCCGTGACGGGCGGCGCGGGCGCGCGCGTCAGGGGACGCCGAGGTCGTGCCTGAGGGCCATCACCGCCGCCCCCCGCGCCCACTCGGTGAACGCGAACGGCTGCACCCGCACCTCCACCGGGTCGCTCGTCCAGTGCGTGTGCTCGGCCAGCGCCGCCTCGAACGCCGGCGCGCACACCGCGTGCATGTGCACCGTCTCCCCGGACAGCACCACCACCTCGGGCCCGATCAGGTTCGCGATCGTGGCCACGATCCGGCCCAGTGCCCGCCCCGCCTCGTCGAAGATCCGCCGCGCCACCAGGTCGCCGGAGCGGGCCAGCTCGAGCGCCTGCTCGAAGGTGAGCCGGGGGCGGTCGAGCGCCGCCCTGGCCGAGCGCCTGATGGCCGGCGCGGCGAGGTAGGCGCGGGCGCAGCCGCGGTGCCCGCGCTCGCAGATCGGCCCGCCCTCGTCGACGGCCAGGTGCCCGATCTGCCCGCTGACGCCCGCCGTGCCGGTCACCAGGCGGTCGTCGACGACGATCCCGCAGCCGAGCCCCTCGCCCACGGTGACCAGCGCGAACGTCCGGTGCCCTGCGGCCGCGCCGAACCAGTGCACGGCCGCCGTCAGGGCGCGCACGTCGTTCTCCAGGACGGCGGGCAGCCCGGTCGCCGCGCTCACCAGCGCGGCCAGCGGAACGTCGTGCCAGCCCAGGAACGGCGAGCGGTGGACGACCGCGTCCGCTCGCGACGCCGTCCCGGCCAGGCTGACGCCCACCGCCGCGGGCGGACCGCCCGCGGACAGGACCGCCACCGCGTCGGCGATCCGGCCGACCACCGGCCTCACGTCGTGCCCGTCGAGCGGCATGCGCACCTCCGCGGTGACCGCCGCCCCCATGTCGGTGCGCACCGCGAACAGCTCCGTCTCGGTCAGCTTGATCCCCACGTACGCGCGGCGCGAGCGCTCGACCCGCAGCGGCACGGACGGGCGGCCGGGGACACCGGCGGGCCCCGGCTCCTCCACCAGGTACCCGGCCTGGAGAAGCGGCCTGGTCAGCTTGGTCAGCACCGAGGGCGACAGGTCGAGCCGCCGGGCCGCCTCGGCTCTGGAGAGCGGGCCGTGCAGGAGCAGTTCGACGAAGACGGCCCGCGCGGCGGGAGAGAGATTCATGGAGTGAACGAAACTTCCCCTCTGGCGACGAAGGAGGCGATCTGCTCTCATGGGGTTTGTGTCTAGTGTGAATATACTCTCGGTTGGTGACCGCGCCTGGGCGGCTCTCACGGCGACCTCCGCGTACGTGTTCGGCGTCGAGGCGGCGGGCGACGACACGCGGGTCGTGCAGTGGTACTGGGGGCCGCGGCTGCCGGAGGAGGCGCTGGCCGAGGTCGTCGGGCAGGTGCCGAGGCGGGTCGGCTCGGGCTTCCACGACCCCCGCGACATCGACGAACTGCTTCCCGTCGAGGGCGGCCGCCGCTGGGGGGTGCCGTCGCTGCAGGCCACGTACGCCGGCGGGGTCCGCTCGGTCGAGCTGTCGTTCGCCAAGGCGGTGCTGTCGGACACCGAGATCGAGCTGGTGCTGCGCGACCCGCTAGGGCTGCGGGTGGGCCTGCACGTGAAGGTGGCGGGGGAGGTCGTCGAGCGCTGGGTGAGCCTCGCCAACGAGGGCGCCCACGCCGTACGGCTCGGCCGGGTCGACTCGGGCAGCTGGGTCGTCCCCGAGCAGGCGGGCTATCGCTACACCGGCGTCGCGGGCGCCTGGGCAGGGGAGACCCAGCTGCACCGGGCCGAGCTGCCGGTCGGCGAGACCACGTTCACCAGCAGGACGGGCACCACCTCGCACCGCGCCAACCCCTGGATCATGATCGACGCCGGTGACGCGACCGAGGAACGGGGCGAGGTGTGGACGGTCGCGCTGGCGTGGAGCGGTTCGTGGCGGCTGACCGCGCAGCGCCGTCCCGAGGGCGACGTCGCCGTCACCACCGGCTTCGGCCACGACGGCCCCGCGTGGGTGCTGGAGCCGGGCGAGAACCTCGTGACGCCGCCGGCGCTGGGCCTCTACAGCGACGGCGGGTACGGCGCGGCCAGCAGGGCCTGGCACGACTACGCCCGCCACCACGTCCTGCCCACGCCGTTCGAGGAGCGGCCCGTCCTGTACAACTCGTGGGAGGCCACCTGGTTCGACGTGCGGGAGGACGGCCAGATCGAGCTCGCCCGCAGGGCCGCCGACCTGGGCGTGGAGCTGTTCGTGGTGGACGACGGCTGGTTCGGCGCCCGCACCGACGACAAGCGCGGCCTGGGCGACTGGTGGCCGAACCCCGACCGCTTCCCGCAGGGCCTGACCAAGCTGTTCGACACCGTTCGCGAGCTCGGCATGCGGGCCGGCCTCTGGGTCGAGCCCGAGATGGTCAACCCCGACAGCGACCTCTACCGCGAGCGCCCCGACTGGGTGCTGCACTACCAGGACCGGCGCCGCGACACGCTGCGCAACCAGCTCGTGCTCAACTACGGCAGGCCGGACGTGCGGGCCTGGGCGGTCGGCTGGCTGTCGGGGCTGGTGTCGGAGTACGGGCTCGACTACTTCAAGTGGGACATGAACCGCAGCTTCACCCAGGCGGGCTGGACCGAGGCGGGGGAGCGGGCCGACCTGCTGTGGATCGAGCACACCCGCGGCGTCTACGAGGTCATGGACACCCTGCGCGAGCGCCATCCGGGGCTGCGCATCGAGTCGTGCTCGGGCGGCGGCGGCCGGGTCGACTTCGGGATCATGCGCCGCACGGACGAGATGTGGACCTCCGACAACACCGACGCCCGCGACCGCCAGGCCATCCAGGACGGCTACTCCTACCTCTACCCGGCGGGGACGATGTCGGCCTGGGTCACCGACAGCCCGAACCCGCACACCAGGCGCGAGGTGCCGCTCGCCTACCGCTTCCACGTGGCCATGGCGGGCGTGCTCGGCATCGGCGGCGACCTGACCAGGTGGTCGGCCGCCGAGCTGGACCAGGCCCGCGAGCTGATCGCGGCCTACAAGGCGGTGCGCCCGGTCATCCAGCACGGCCGCCTGCACCGCCTCGCCGGCACCCCCGGCGTGACCGCCTCGGCCGTGCAGTACGTCCACGAGGACACCGTGGTGGTGCTCGCCTACCACCCGTTCGCGCTGTCGAAGCAGCCGCCCCGCCGGGTACGGCTGGCGGGCCTGGACCCGTCGGCCGTCTACGAGGACGCCTCGGGCGGGCGCCTGCACGGCCAGACGCTCATGTCGCACGGCCTGGCCCTGCCCACCTGGTTCATGAACGGCCCCGACTACCGCAGCGAGATGGTGGTCCTGCGCCGGGTCAATGGATATAGATGACCTCATGGACATGATGGAACTGGTGGAGAAGACGAAAGACGCCGCCACCGTCCGGCGCGTCTTCGGCGAGCCGGTCACCAACGGTGACGTGACGGTCATCCCCGTCGCCAAGGTGGCCCAGGGCGGCGGGGGCGGCGGCGGCAAGCAGGAGGGCGAGCAGCCGCGCCAGGGCTCGGGCGGCGGCTACGGCCTCGGCGCCACCCCCGCGGGCGTGTACGTCATCAAGAACGGCGAGGTCACCTGGCGGCCCGCCGTCGACGTCAACCGCATCGTGGTCGGCGGCCAGGTCGTCGCCGTCGTGCTGCTGCTGACGATCAGGACCATCGTGAAGCACTGGCGGAAGGGGCGGCGATGACCGTCCCGGGCCTGCGGCCGGCCACCTCGACCCGGCCGTAGCTCCCGTGCTGCGCCGCGTCGCCACCTGGCTGCTGCCCGGCGACACCGACCGGCACGGCGTCCTGCCGGCCCTGCTCATCCCCCTGACGTTCGTCACCGGTCTCGTCGACGCCGTCAGCTTCCTGGGGCTGAGCAGGGTCTTCGTCGCCAACATGACGGGCAACGTGGTCTTCGTCGGCTTCGCGCTGGCGGGCGCGCGGCAGCTGTCGCTGTGGTGGTCGCTGCTGGCGATCGGGGCGTTCATGGCCGGGGCCTGGACGGCGGGGCGGCTGATCGCCCGCTCGGCCGTCGAGCGGGCCTTCGCCCCCGTCACGGCCGTCCACCTGACGCTCGTGACGTTGGCGCTGGCGGTCTCGCTGCTGTTCGGCCACCGGGGCGACGGCGCCCAGATCACGCTCATCTCGCTGCTGGCCGGTGGCATGGGCATGCAGAACGCGATCGTGCGCAAGCTGGCCGTCCCCGACATGACGACCACGGTGCTCACGACCACGATCACCGGACTGGCCAGCGAGGCGCCGGGGACCGCCGCCCGGCGCCGGCTCGTCTCAGTGTTCGGGATGTGCGGCGGCGCGCTGTGCGGCGGGCTGCTTCACTTCCACGTGGGCCCGCCCGCGGCGCTGGCGGTCGCGGTGGCGGTGCTGGCCGGTGTCACGCTGGCCGGCCGGCGCTGATCCCTCGGGATCATCGCGTCGCACTCGGCGATCGCGCCGGCCAGGAGCTCGCGCAGGATCGAGTCGGGATCCGGCACGCAGGCCTGCGCGATGCCCACGACGGCGAGCTGCACCGCGTTCGGCGCCGCGTACCTGCGGAAGCCCTTGTCGGTGATCTTCGCGGCGCGGCTGAAGCGCCTGGCCGACTCGGCCGCGTGCGGCGCCTGGGCGAAGGCCCGCCTGCTGCGCTCCTCCAGCCCCGCGGGACGGCCGTCCAGCCTGGCCAGCATCTCCTCGGCGGCCAGCACCGAGACGGCCAGCGCGAGCTGCCGCTCGGCGGCCGCTATGGGCAGGGCGGTGGTCGCGGCGCGCAGGGCCAGCCTGGCATCGATCCGCAGGTCGTCACCGGTCAGCCCGATGATCGAGGGGACGAGCGGGACCAGCTTGCTCCTGTTCTCGTCGGTGGTGTGGTCGTTGACCAGGCGGGCCAGGCCCGCGAGCAGGGGGTGCGTGCACGCGGGATGGTCGCTCCACCGCTCGCCCGCCAGATAGGAGGCCAGCTCCATGAAGCAGGCGCCCTTGCGCGGGTTACGGTGCCTGCCTCGCGACAGGATCGGCATGTGATCGTACAGAGTGTCCACGGCTGCTCCACGCGTTCTGCGCTGATCTGCCCTTTCAGTCTGCGTTCACGTCTGTCCGAAAGCCAGAGGTTGAGACACACGGCAAGCGGCGGATGTCGGCGCTCACCAGGTGAGATGGACGGCTTCGGGGGAGCGGTGGATGAGGGTCGGCAGCATCGCGACCTCGCTGTCGGCCAGCCTGAGGCCCGGGTACCTGGCCGTGAGCTGCTCCAGTGTGAGGCGGACCTGCTCGCGGGCCAGCTGCGCGCCGGGGCAGGCGTGCGCGCCGTGACCGAACGACAGGTGCCTGAGCGGCTCGCGGGTGATGTCGAAGGTGCCGGCGCGGTCGAAGACCGCCTCGTCGCGGCCGGCCGAGCCGTAGGAGACGAAGATCTGCTCGCCCTCCTTCAGCTCGTGGCCGGCGAGGGTGCAGGGCCTGGTGACCGTACGGCGGAAGCCCTGGACGGGGGCCTCGAACCTGGCGCCCTCCTCGATCGCGGCGGGGATGAGGGCCGGCCGCTCGCACAGCAGCTCCCACTGCTCGCGGTGGCGTAGCAGGTTCAGCACCAGCGTGCCGAGCAGGGCACTGGTGGTCAGGTGCCCCGCCAGCAGCAGGTTCTGCAGGTTGGAGACCAGCTCGTGCGGGTCGTCCCTGGTCAGCGCCCTGACCATCTCGCCCACGAGGTCGTCGCCGGGCTCGCGCAGCGCGTAGCCGTGGAGCAGGTGCTGGAGCCCGACGGTCGCGCGGGCCGCGCCTGCCTGCCCGGCGGGCGAGAGCGGCCGGAACAGCAGCGCCTCGGCCTGCCTGCCCGCCTCGACGGCAGGGTGCACGTCGGCCGGGTCGAGGCCGAACAGGTGGCCGAAGACCTCGGCCGGCAGCGGCCTGGCGTAGGCCGCCATCCACTCCACCGGCCCGTCGTCGGGGAAGGCGTCCAGCAGCGCGTGGACCCTCCCGGTGACGTACGGCAGGGCCGCCGCGACCCGCGCGGGGGACAGCCCGCGCGAGATCGGCCGCCGGTAGCGCTGGTGGGCCTCGCCGTCGGTGCTGAGCACGGTCCTCGTCTGCAGGAATCCCTTGGCCAGCTCGGCCAGCGCCTCCTGCCCCGGCACCTGGTCGGGCCGCAGCGCTCCCGCGGAGGAGAAGAGGTCCGGCCTGCTCAGCGCCTCGCGCACGTCCGCGTGGCGGGCGACGAGCCACGCCCCGAGCTCGGGGACGAACGTCAGACCCGGCGTCCGCCTGGCGATGGTGTAGACAGGATGGGGATCGCGGTAGAACGCGTCGAGGTCCACGCGCCCCATCGTGCAGGGGCCGGACGGGACGAGACAAGATCTGAAATTTTCTTTTAGTTCATGACTAAGTCTTGAAACTTGTCACCATGGCACGATTGAGTGCCGTCGTGCAGACCCTCCGCTTCATGGCGTCCGCCGCGCTGGCCTTAGGGCTTCTGGCCAGCCCGGCGCAGGCCGATCCCCCCGCTCCCGCAGAGGACGCGCCTCCCGCGTCGTCCTACAGCTCCGACTCCACCCTCCTGCTCAACGCCCCCGCGAGCCGGTCGCTGGAGACGGCCAAGAAGGTCCGGCCCGTCGCGCCGGGCCTCACGCTCACCTCCTTCGACCGCTTCGACGCGGCTGGCTGGCTGCGCGCCGACGCCCTGTCGGCCGACCTGTCGGGCGGCGTCTCCACCGGCTATCTCAACTCGGGCGAGGTGTCGAAGACCGAGCCGCTGTCGGGGCCCGCCGATCGCGCCCGCGCGGTGGCCGCCGTCAACGGCGACTTCTTCGACATCAACCGCTCGGGCGCGGCGCTCGGCGTCGGCGTGAAGGACGGCGCGCTCGTCCAGTCGCCCGTCCAGGGCTGGAACAACGCGATCGCCCTCAACGAGGGCGTCGGCCGAGTCCTGCAGATGCACTTCGACGGCACCGCCACGCCCGCGGGCGGCGCACCGATCACGCTCACCCAGTTCAACCAGCTCGTCCAGACCGGCGGGGTGGGCCTGTTCACCCCGCTGTGGGGCTCCTACCGGCGCTCCGACTCCGCCAAGGTCACCGAGGTGGTGCTCGTGGACGGAGCCGTCACCGAGGTGCGCACCGGCGCAGGCCAGGGCCCCATCCCCGCCGGGACCACCGTCCTGCTCGGCCGCGAGGCGGGCGCCGACGCGCTGGCCCAGCTCAAGGTGGGCGACCGGGTCGAGGTGAAGTACCAGCCCAAGCCCTCCGACGGCGGCGCCGTCCAGACCGCGCTCGGCGGCAGGAACGTCCTGGTCAAGGACGGCAAGGCGCAGCCGTTCACCGACACCGACAGCCACCCCCGCACCGCGGTCGGCTTCTCCGCCGACGGCAGGAAGATGTACCTGCTCACCGTGGACGGCCGTCAGGCCGACAGCCGCGGCCTGACGCTGCGCGAGATGGCCGCGCTCCTGGTCGAGCTGGGCGCCCACAACGCGCTCGAACTCGACGGCGGCGGCTCCTCCACCATGCTCGCCCGCGAGCCCGGCAGCGCCGACGTCCAGGTGGAGAACAGCCCCTCCGACGGCGGCGAGCGGCACGTCCCCAACGGCCTGGCCCTCTACGCCCCGCAGGGCAGCGGCGAGCTGAAGGGCTTCTGGCTGGAGACCGCCAGCGACCCCGCCAAGGCGCCCGGCGTCGGACCGGTCGCCGGCGGCCGTCCCGACCGCGTCTTCCCCGGGCTCACCAGGCGGCTGACCGCCGCCGGATACGACGAGACGTACGGCCCGGCCGAGGGCGCGCCCTCGTGGCAGACCTCGACCTCCGTGCACGGCCGCGTCTCCAAGGAGGGCGTCTTCCACGCCTGGGTCCCCGGGCAGACCACGGTCACGGCCAGGCACGGCGCGGCCAAGGGCACCCTGGACCTGACCGTCCTGCAGCCGCTGGCCCGCCTCGGTGTCACCACCGACCGGGTGGGTCTGGCGGCGGCCGACGCCACGGGCAGCTTCGGCGTCGTCGGCTACGACCGCAACGGCAACTCCGCGCCCATCGAGCCGGGCGACGTGAAGCTCGACTACGACACCTCGCTGCTCGAGGTGAAGCCCGCCCCGCACGGGTTCTTCACCGTCAAGGCGCTCAAGGGCACCGGATCGGGCCTGATCACCGCGCGGGTGGGCGCGGTGAGCGCCGCCGTGCCGGTGACCGTCGGGTTCGAGGACGTCGCCGTCGCCGACTTCGAGAACGCCGGCTCGTGGACGTTCGCCGCGGCCAGGGCCACCGGCTCGCTGGCCGCCGGCCAGGGGCAGAGCGGCGGCGGGCTGAAGCTCACCTACGACTTCACCCAGTCGACCGCCACCCGCGCCGCCTACGCCTCGCCGCCCCAGCAGATCGTGATCCCCGGCCAGCCGCAGGCGTTCGGGCTGTGGATCAACTCCGCCGGCAAGGGCGAGTGGCCCAGCCTGGAGTTCTACGACTCCCAGGGGCAGTCGCAGATCCTGCGCGGGCCGTACCTGACCTGGAGCGGCTGGAAGTACGTCGAGTTCACGGTGCCGCCCGGGGTGAGCTACCCGCTCAAGCTGCGCCGCTTCTACGTCGCCGAGACCAGGGCCGACGCCACGTACACCAACGCGATCACCATCGACGGGCTGGTGGCCAGGGTGCCTCCCTCGGTGCAGGCGCCGCCCGCCGCCCGGGTGAGCGACCCGGTGGTGAAGCCGTCGGTCACCGCCATGCCGTGGCGGTTCGCGGTGATGTCGGACGCCCAGTTCGTGGCCCGGCAGCCCGACAGCGACATCGTCAAGAACGCGCGCAGGACGCTGCGCGAGCTCAAGGCCGCCAAGCCCGACTTCCTGCTGATCAACGGCGACCTGGTGGACGAGGCCTCGCCCGAGGACTTCGCGCTGGCGAAGCGGATCCTCGACGAGGAGCTGGGCGGGAGCCTGCCGTACCACTACGTGCCCGGCAACCACGAGGTGATGGGCGGCAAGATCGACAACTTCCGGGCGGTGTTCGGCGACACCTCCAAGGTCTTCGACCACAAGGGGACCAGGTTCATCACCCTCGACACCTCGCGGCTCAACCTGCGCGGCGGCGGCTTCGAGCAGATCGAGCTGCTGCGCGACCAGCTCACCGCGGCGGCCGGGGACGGGAACGTGGGGTCGGTGGTCGTGCTGTTCCACGTGCCGCCGCGCGACCCGACGCCCGGCAAGGGCAGCCAGCTCGGCGACCGGAAGGAAGCGGCCCTCGTCGAAGGATGGCTGGCCGACTTCCAGCGGACGACGGGCAAGGGCGCCGCCTACATCGGGGCGCACGTCGGGACGTTCAACGCCGCCCGCGTCGACGCGGTGCCGTACTTCATCAACGGCAACTCGGGCAAGAACCCGGCCACCGCCGCCGACGACGGCGGGTTCACCGGGTGGTCGCTGTGGGGCGTCGACCCGGTCACGCCGAAGGAGGCCGAGCACGTCAGGCGCAACTGGTTCGTCGACGCGCCCAGCTGGATCGGCACCCAGGTGCGTCCGCACGTGGACACGCTGACGCTGACCGCGCCCGCGTCGGTCTCCGTGGGATCGCCCGCGACGGTGAAGGCGTCGCTGACCCAGGACGACCGGACGGTCCCCGTGGCCTACCCGGTGTCGGCCGAGTGGTCCGGCTCGCCGAACCTGCACATCGGGCCGCTGTCGAAGGCCAGGCCCTGGCACGTCGCCTCGCTCGACCCGGCGACCGGGACGCTGACCGCGCTACGGCGCGGGCAGGTGCTGGTGGCGGTCACGGTGAACGGGGTCACCAAGGAGGCAACGGTCGCCACCGCGTCCAGCGCCGCCGCCTGACCCTCGCACCCTGAGGCGCCCGCTTCCCCACCGGGAGGCGGGCGCCTTCCGCGCCCGGCCACCACCGCCGGCCGTCACCCCGGGCCGCCCGGCGTCGGCTGTCACGGTCGGCCGTGCCGCCGGGCGGGCCGCCGCGGTGGCCCGCCCCGGGCAGGGGCAGTCCCTCCGCCGCCATCCCGGCTCCGGGTCAGGCGTCCGGCTGGGCGAGCTGGTCGGCCCACGGCGGGTCGGCGCCCGGCACGGCGCAGGTCAGCGCCGCCACTCTGGCGCCGAACGCCGCGGCCTCGGCCGCTGCGGCCAGGTCGAGCCGCTCCAGCCGCCCGCCCAGCAGCCCCCTGCTCTCCAGCCGGTGCAGCAGGCCCGCCGTGAACGAGTCGCCCGCGCCCACCGTGTCCACCACCTCGACGGGCACCGCCGGCACCGTCGCCGTCTGCGCCGCAGTCGGGACCACTGTCGGGGCCGCTGTCGGGGCCGCTGTCTGCACCGCTGTCGGACCTGCTGTCTGCACCCCTGTCGGGCCCGCTGCCGGACCTGCTGTGGGGCCTGCTGTCGGGGCCGCTGTCTCCCCGTCCAGCGACACCAGCGCCCCCTCGGCACCCATGGTCACCACCACGAGCCGGGCCCCCCACGCGTGCCAGAGCGCGCACGCCTCGGCCACCGAGGCGCCGGGCAGCAGGAACGCCACGTCATCGGCGCTGAGCTTGAGGATGTCGGCCAGCTCGCACCACCGCGGCATCCGGCTCAGGTAGTCCTCGCGCGAGGCCAGGCTGGGCCGTACGTTGGGGTCGATCGAGACGGTCGCCGTCGCGGCGGCGCGCGCGGCGAAGTCGGCGACCGCGCTCGCTCCGGGTTCCCTGACCAGCGCCAGCGAGCCGGTGTGCAGGCAGGACGCGCCGTCCAGCCGGTCGGCCGACAGCTCGGCGGCGCTCCACTGCCAGTCGGCGGTGCCCTCGGCGTGGAAGGTGTAGCGCGCCTGCCCGTGGGCGTCCAGGGTCGCGACGGCCAGCGTGCTGGGCTCGCGGGCCGGCACGCACGCCGACAGGTCCACGCCGGAGGCGGCCATCCGCTCGCGGAACAGCTCGCCGAACACGTCGTCCGACAGCCGGCCGAGGAAGCCGGCCGGCGTGCCGAGGCGGGCCAGGGCGACCGCGGTGTTGGCGGGCCCGCCACCGGGCAGCACCCGCAACATCAGCTCGCCCGGACGTTTGCCGGCGAAGGCGTCGGCGACGCACTCACCCAGGACGGCGATCATGTGCCTGCCTTTCCGCTGTTGCCGTTTCGTTACGGGCGGGGGGCATTGACGTTTCCCGAAACGGAGTTCATCATCGCAGCACAGCGGATGTCAACGTTGACATATGTCAACGATGACACCGGGTCCGCCCAGCTCATGTGAGGAACACCCGCCATGAAGCGACTCATCGCAGGCCTCTCGGCCGCTACCCTTCTCACCGCCGGATGCGGCGGCGGCACCACGTCCGGCTCGGCTTCGGAGCCCGTCAAGGTCGGCCTCATCACCAAGACCGAGACCAACCCCTTCTTCGTCAAGATGAAGGTGGGCGCCACCGCAGCGGCCAAGGATCAGGGCGCCCAGCTCATGAGCGCCGCGGGCAAGTTCGACGGCGACAACGCCAGCCAGATCACCGCCATCGAGAACATGGTCGCCGCGGGCGTCAAGGGCATCCTCATCACGCCGAGCGACACCAAGGCCATCGTGCCCGCCATCAAGAAGGCCAGGGACGCGGGCGTGCTGGTCATCGCCCTCGACACCCCGACCGACCCGCAGGACGCCACCGACGCGCTGTTCGCCACCGACAACTTCAAGGCCGGCGAGCTGATCGGCGCGTACGCCAAGGCCGCGATGGCCGGCAAGGCCGCCAAGATCGCCACCCTGGACCTGGCTCCCGGCATCACCGTCGGCAAGCTGCGCCACGACGGCTTCCTCAAGGGCTTCGGCGTCGCCGAGGGCGACCCGTCGATCGTGTGCTCGCAGGACACCCAGGGCGACCAGGCCAAGGGCCAGACGGCCATGGAGAACTGCCTGCAGAAGGCGCCCGACATCAACCTCGTCTACACCATCAACGAGCCCGCCGCGCTGGGCGCGCACACGGCGCTGAAGGCCAAGGGCGTCGACAAGAACGTGCTCGTGGTCTCCGTCGACGGCGGCTGCACCGGTGTCAAGGCCGTGCAGAACGGCTGGATCGGCGCCACCTCCCAGCAGTACCCGCTGAAGATGGCCGAGATGGGGGTCAAGGCCGTCACCGACTTCGCCAAGAGTGGGAACAAGCCCAGCGGGTACACCGACACGGGGGTCACCCTCATCACCGACAAGCCGGTCGCCGGGGTGGACGCCAAGGACACCGCCTACGGCCTGGCCAACTGCTGGGGCTGACATGGCCGTCACCGAAGCGAGCCTGCCGCGCAGGATCCTGACCACACCGACGGCGGGGCCGCTGGCCGCGCTGATACTGGCCTGCGCCTTCTTCTCGCTGAACAGCGAGCAGTTCCTCACCGGAGGCAACTTCTCGCTCATCATCCAGCAGGTCATGGTCGTCGGCACGCTGGCCATCGGCCAGACACTGATCATCCTCACCGCGGGCATCGACCTGTCGAACGGGGCGATCATGGCCTTCGGCGGCATCGTGATGGCCAAGCTGTCCCTGTCCATCCCGCCGCTGGTGGCGATCGGCGCGGGCCTGGCCGTCTGCGCCGCGTTCGGCCTGATCAACGGGCTGCTGGTGACGAAGATCGTGCTGCCGCCGTTCATCGTCACGCTCGGCATGCTGAACGTGGTCTTCGCCCTCACCCACATCTACTCCCAGGACCAGACGGTCACCGGGCTGCCGCCCGAGCTGACCTTCCTCGGCCAGACCTTCCAGCTCGGCGACACCCGCGTCACCTACGGCTCGGTGCTCACCATCGCGCTCTTCCTGCTGTTCGCCTACCTGCTGGGGCACACCGCGTGGGGCAGGCACGTCTACGCCCTCGGCAACAGCCCGGAGATCGCCAGGCTCACCGGCATCCGCACCGACCGGCTGACCGTGGGCGTCTACAGCCTTGCCGGCCTCGTGTACGGCATCGCCGCCCTCCTGCTGGTCTCCCGCACCGGCGTGGGCGACCCCCAGGCGGGGCAGACCGACAACCTCGACAGCATCACCGCGGTCGTGCTCGGCGGCACGAGCCTGTTCGGCGGGCGCGGACAGGTCCTGGGCACGCTCATCGGCGCGCTGATCGTGGGAGTGTTCCGCAACGGACTCCAGCTGATGGGCGTCCCGTCGATCTACCAGACGCTCATCACCGGCATCCTGGTGATCCTCGCGGTCGCCGTCGACCAGCTCTCCCGCAGGAGGACCCGATGACCACCGCAGTTCTCCAGGCACGGGGCCTGGTCAAGCGCTACGGACACGTCACCGCCCTCGACGGCGCCGACTTCGACCTGATGCCGGGTGAGGTGCTGGCCGTCATCGGCGACAACGGCGCCGGCAAGACCACCCTCATCAAGGCGCTGACCGGCGCCATCCAGCCCGACTCCGGCGAGATCCTGCTCGACGGGAAACGGGTGCGCTTCGGCGACCCGCTGGAGGCGCGCAGACACGGCATCGAGACCGTCTACCAGGACCTGGCCATCGCCGCTTCGCTCGACATCGCCACCAACATGTTCCTCGGCAGGGAACTGCGCAGGCCGGGCGTGCTCGGCAAGGTCTTCAGGATGCTGGACAAGCCGCGCATGCGGGCCGCCTCGGCCGAGTACATGGCCGAGCTGAAGATCGGGCTGCGCTCGCTGTCCGTGCCCGTGGAGTCGCTGTCGGGCGGACAGCGGCAGGGCGTGGCCGTCGCCAGAGCGGTGGCGTGGGCCTCGCACGTGGTCGTCATGGACGAGCCCACCGCAGCCCTCGGGGTGAAGGAGTCGGGACAGGTGCTCGACCTGATCCGCAGGGTCCGCGACCGGGGCCTGCCCGTCGTGCTGATCAGCCACAACATGCCGCACGTCTTCGAGATCGCCGACAGGATCCACGTCCAGCGGCTCGGCCGCAGGGTCGCGCAGCTCAAGCCGGGCGAGCACAGCATGGCCGAGGTCGTGGCCATCATGACCGGCGCGCTGACCGTGTCCGAGGGCAAGGCGGTCATCGCCGACAAGGACGCAGCGGAGGCCATCGGCCTGTCGTGATCCCTTACCCTGTTCACGACAACGGGGAGGTTCGATGGCGAGCGCGCGGCGCCCGACGATGACCGATGTCGCCCGAGAGGTCGGCGTCACCGCCAAGACCGTCTCCCGCGTCCTCAACGAGGACGGCCCCGTCGCCCCCGAGACCCGTGCGCGGGTCATGGAGGTCGTGCGCAGGCTCGGCTACCAGCCCAACCTGATGGCGCGCAACATGCGGGTCGGCGCGAGGGACGCGGCGATCGGGCTGGTCATCCCCGACATGGGCAACCCGTTCTTCGGCACCGTCGCGGGCGGCATCGAGAGCGCCGTGCGCGAACGCGGCCTGACCGTGATCGTGGGCTCCTCCAGCGAGACCAGGGAACTCGAGCGCTCCCTGGTGGCCACCTTCCTGGCCCGCAGGGTGAGCGCGCTGCTCGTCGTGCCCTCGGCGGCCGGCGACCACCGCTACCTGCGCGCCGAACGCGAAGCCGGGCTGCCCATCGTCTTCCTCGACCGGCCCGCGGTGGGGCTGGTGGCCGACTGCGTGGTCAGCTCCAACCGGGAGGGGGCGCGCGACGGCACCGCCCACCTCATCGCCCACGGGCACCGCAGGATCGGCTTCATCGGCGACCTGCCCACGACGCTCTACACCAGGCGCGAACGCCTGCAGGGCTACCGGGAGGCGCTGGCGGCGGCCGGCCTGCCGTTCGACAAGGCGCTGGTGGAGACCGGCCACTCCGCCGCGGCCGCCGCAGCGGCGGCCGAACGGCTGCTCGGCCTGCCCAACCCGCCGACCGCGCTGTTCGCGGCCAACAACTTCGCCGCCACCGGGACGGTGGTGGGGCTGGCCAGGGCGGGACGCAAGGACGTGGCCCTGGTCGGCTACGACGACCTGCCGCTGGCCGAGGTTCTCGACCCGCCCCTGACGGTCGTCGCGCAGGACCCGGCGGCGATGGGGGCGGCGGCGGCGGCGCTGGTGCTGTCCCGGCTGGCCGGCGACCGGTCACGCACGGCCAAGACCCAGATCCCCACCCACCTGATCCCTCGCGGCTCCGGCGAACTCCCCCCGCGTCACTGAACCCCCGTCCTGCCTGCCCGGTCCGGCCGTCCGGTGCCGTCCTCTCCGCTACCGCGAGCCCGCCCGTGCCGTTCTTCCTCCCGTACGGCGCGGCCACCCCGGCTCTTCCTCCCGTACGGCGAGCCCACCCGGCCGCCACCCTGGGCGCCGGGCCGGGGCGCGTCCAGGGGCACGCGTCCAGGGGCACGTGTCCCCGAGCGCGCGTGGCGGGCCGTCGCGACGTCGCCGGACCCGCTGAACGTCTGGACATGTGTGATTAATTCGGAAAACATCGGTTTTTGTGTACTTCGCCGATTTCGCTCCGGGAGCGGGCCGACTGGACCCGCGCGCCGCGCTCCGCTCCGACGCCCCTTCGATCGATCTCAACGGTGACTGGCGCTTCCGCCTGTCGGCCACCGCCGACGCGCCCGACGACTTCGCCGCCCCAGACTTCGACGACGCGGCCTGGGACACGCTTCCCGTTCCCTCCCACTGGCCGCTGCACGGGTACGGCAGCCCGGCCTACACCAACGTCTCCTACCCCTTCCCCGTCGACCCGCCGTACGTGCCCGACGAGAACCCCACCGGCGACTACCGGCGCGCGTTCGAGCTTCCCGAGGGGTGGAGCGGCGGGCGGCTGCGGTTCGAGGGCGTCGACTCGTGCGCCAAGGTCTGGCTGAACGGCCACGAGCTCGGCTTCACGACCGGCAGCAGGCTGCCCGCCGAGTTCGACGCCGGGCCGTACCTCAGGCCGGGGCGCAACGTGCTTGCGGTGCGGGTGCACCAGTGGTCGGCGGCCAGCTATCTCGAGGACCAGGACATGTGGTGGCTGCCCGGAATCTTCAGGGAGGTGACGCTCACCCGATCCACCGCTGACGTGTTCGTGCACGCCGCCGCCGACGGCACGCTCAGCTTCGAGGGCGCGGGTCTGCTGTCCGTCCCTGAGCTGGGCGTGACCGACCTGGCGCCCGGCACCGAGGTGCGCGTGGCCGCGCAACCGTGGTCGGCCGAGACGCCCCGCCTGTACGAGGCCGTCTTCTCCACCGCCGAGGAGACCGTACGGCTGCGCATCGGCTTCCGCACGATCACGATCGAGGACGGCGTGCTCAAGGCCAACGGCGTCCCGCTGGTCTTCAAGGGCGTCAACCGGCACGAGTTCCACCCCCGGCACGGCCGCGCGGTGCCGTACGAGACGATGGTCGAGGACGTGCTGCTGATGAAGCGGCACAACGTCAACGCCGTCCGCACCAGCCACTACCCGCCGCACCCCGCGTTCCTGGACCTGTGCGACGAGTACGGGCTGTGGGTGGTCGACGAGTGCGACCTGGAGACGCACGGGTTCGGGCAGGTCGGCTGGCGTGGCAACCCCACCGACGACCCTCGCTGGAGCGAGGCGCTGCTCGACCGGATGAAGCGGATGGTCGAGCGCGACAAGAACCACCCCAGCGTGGTCATGTGGTCGCTCGGCAACGAGGCGGGCGCCGGCGCCAACCTGGCGGTCATGGCCGGCTGGACGCGCGAGCGTGACCCGTCGCGGCCCATCCACTACGAGGGCGACCCGTCGTGCGCCGACGTGGACGTCTACAGCAGGATGTACGCCTCGCACGCCGAGGTGGAGGCGATCGGCCGGGGCGCCGAGGACCCGCTCGACGACCCCGGGCTGGACGCGCGGCGCAGGGCGATGCCGTTCGTGCAGTGCGAGTACGCCCACGCGATGGGCAACGGCCCCGGCGGCCTGGCGGAGTACCAGGAGCTGTTCGACACCTATCCGAGACTCGCGGGCGGGTTCGTCTGGGAGTGGATCGACCACGGCCTGGCCCACGACGAGTACGGCTACGCCTACGGCGGCGACTACGGCGAGCCGCTGCACGACGCGAACTTCGTCGTGGACGGCCTGGTCTTCCCCGACCGCCGGCCGTCGCCGGGGCTGCTCGACCTGAAGAAGGTGTTCGAGCCCGTCACGGTCACCTTCTCGGACGGGACGGTGACCGTGACGCGGGCGGTGCCGTACCCGCTGGAGTTCTGGTGGGCGCTGACGGCGGGCGGCGTTGCGGTCGCCGAGGGCGTCCTGGACGTGCCCGAAGGGGAGCGGGCCGAGGTCAAGCTCCCCGACCTGCCGGAGACGGACGAGCCCGGCGAGGTGTGGCTGACCGTGCAGGCCGTCCTGGCGGCCGACCTGCCGTGGGCGGAGAAGGGACACGAGATCGCCTGGAGCGAGCTGAAGGTCGGCGACGGCTCGCCCGCCCCCGCGCGCGGCGAAGGACCCGCTCCCGCGGGGCGGGCGGAGCTCGTGGTGCGGGGGGAGAGCGCCGAGCTGGGCGGAGGGGTGTTCGAGGCGAGGACAGGACGGCTGACCACGCTGTTCGGGCTGGACGTCGAGGGGCCCAGGCTGCACCTCTGGCGGGCGCCCGTCGACAACGAGCGTTTCGGCGGTCTCGACTGGAACTGGCGCAGCCTCGGACTGCACCGCCTGACCCACCGGGTCGTCGCCGTCACCCACGAGGACGACGCGCTGACCGTCCGCGCCCGCGTCGCCCCCGCCGCCACCGACCTCGGCATGCGCGTCACCTACCGGTGGACCGCCGACGAGGCGGGACTCGCGCTCGACGTCCACGTGGTGCCCGAGGGGGAGTGGACGTTGCCGCTGCCGAGGCTCGGCGTGGCCATGACGCTGCCGTCGAGCCTGTCGGAGGTCGTCTGGTTCGGCAGAGGCCCGGGCGAGTCCTACCCCGACACGGGCCTGGCGGCCCGGATCGGCGGCTTCGGCGCCACGATCGAGGAACTGCAGACGCCGTACGTGTATCCGCAGGAGAACGGGCAGCGCGCCGACGTGCGGTGGGCCATCCTCGTCGACGGCCAGGGCCGGGGCCTGCGCATCGCGGGCGAGCCCGCGTTCGGGCTGACCGCACGCCGGTGGAGCACCGCCGAGCTGGAGCGCGCCGCCCACCTGACGGACCTGCGGGCGGGGGAGCGGGTGCACGTCCACCTCGACCACGCCCAGCACGGCGTCGGCAGCGCGGCGTGCGGCCCCGGCGTCCTGCCGCGATACGAGCTGCGGGCGCGGGAGGCGCGCTTCGGCTTCCGCTTCTCGGCGGTGTGACCGCCGCGCCGCCACGCGGGCCGGTCCTCTCACCCGGAGGGGACCGGCCTTACGTCGTCCGAGGTCGCGGCGCTGATAGTGTCGCTTCCATGGCCACGGGCAGTCTTTTCCTCTGACGCCGGAGCGCGTTCGTCTCCGGCCGGATGACGCGGGGGCCACGGCCCCGTCTCCCTTCGCCGCCGCTCGGCTCCTTCCGCGCCCCCCTTTTCGGTGACCTTCCGACGTTTCCATACCGAGAATCGAGCGACTCGCCATGACGACCGACCGGATGTCCGCGGACCTTCTCGCCACCTGGTTCCGGACGCACACCAGCATCCTGACCGGCCTCGATCCCGACGCGCCGCTCGACGACCTCGAGCCGCTGCGCGAGATCATCGGTGATGCCCGGGTCGTGGCCGTGGGGGAGGGGGCCCACTTCGTGAGGGAGTTCACCCAGGTCCGCCAGCGGGTGCTGCGCTTCCTCGCCGAGCGGTGCGGGTTCACCGTCCTCGCCTTCGAGTTCGGGTTCAGCGAAGGCCTCGCCCTGGACGAGTGGTTGCGGGGCGACGGCGACGAAGCCGATCTGGCCGCCCTCAGCGGCACCACGAACGCCGGGATGAACCCCGACATGGTGCGCTGGCTGCGCCGGCACAACCTCACCAGCGCGCATCCGGTGCGCTTCGTCGGAGTCGACACCCCCGTGGCCGGAGGGCAGCTGCGCCCCGCGCTGGAGCCGCTGGCCGGCTACCTGCTCGACGTCGACAGGGAGGCGCTGGGCCAGGTCGAGCGGGCCATGGCGATCGCCGACCGGTTCACCGGCAGATCGGTCGCCGTGGCGGCGCCCCGGTGGGCGCGCCTGGGGGCGGGCGAGCAGGACGCGCTCACCGCCTCGCTGACCCGGCTCCTGCTGCGCTTCCGGGCGCTGGAGCCGCTCTACGTCTCGCGCAGCGACCAGCACCGCTACGACGTGGCGCGGCGCCATCTGGAGGCGGCGCTGCACGCCGACTACATGTTCGGGGCCATCCGCGCCCTCTTCGCGGGTGAGGGACTGCCGGGGGACGCGTCCGTACGGGACCACTACATGGCCCGGTCGCTGCGCTGGCATCTCGACCGCGCCGAGCCCGGCGCGCGCATCGTCCTGGCCGCCCACAACCAGCACATCCAGAAGACGCCCGTGTGCTACGGCGGCGAGCTGGCCGCCCTTCCCATGGGGCACTACCTGAGCCGGATGCTCGGCGACGGCTACCGGGCGCTCGCCCTGACCCACACCGCCGGCAGCGTCGCCGAGATGCACCTGGACGAGAAGAGCGAGGCCGGCTTCACCGTCGCCGAGGAGCAGCTCGCCGCGCCCGAGCCGGGAAGCGTCGAGGCGGCGCTGGTCGATGCGGGATTCGGCACCGCCGTCAGCCTCACGAACCTGCGCCACGCCCCGCAGGGCGCGCTGGACCGCATCCGCAGCCAGAGCGCCAGCGTGCTGACCCCCATGCGGGAGGCGTTCGACGGGGTCATCACCACCCCGACGGCCACCACCTCCTTCTCGACGAGTCTGGGCGGAGCGCCCTTCGACCAGCCGTGACGTCCGGCCCCCGGCGTTCCCCGCGTTTAGGTCACCCCAAAAAGGACAAAAAACGCCAAAGGGGGCTGGGGTATGCAGGTAAAGATCGATTACGAGGCGGTGTTCACGGCCGCCCCGTCCCTGTCGGCGGTCCTGACACCGGACTTCGTCATAACGGCGGTCAACGACTCCCTCCTCAGGGCGCTCGATCGCACCCGGGCTGAACTGATCGGCCAGGACGTCTTCGCCGCCTTCCCGATGAACCCGAACATCCTCGACGACCCGGGCATGCAGGGCGCCAAGGCGCTGCGCGCCTCGCTCGAACAGGTCGCGGCCACCGGCCAGGCCGACGTCATGTCGGCGCAGCGCTACGACATCGAAGAGGTGGGCCGGCCCGGCGTCTTCGAGGAGAGGTACTGGAGCACGGTCAACACGCCTATCCTGGGGCCGAAGGACGGGGTCGACTGGATCCTGCTCAGCAGCCAGGAGGTCACCGGCTTCGTCAAGGCGATGAAGCGGTACGGCATGCGGACCGCCCCCGGCCGCGACGTGGAACCGGACGAGGTGAACGCCGATCTCTACGCGCGCGCCTGCGAACTGCACAACCTCGCCGGACAGCTCCAGGAGACACACGACCGGCAACGGGCGACCATCTCGGCGCTCCAGGAGGCCGTCCGCCGGCAACGCCAGGCGGTCTTCGACACCTCGCACGACCTGCGCAACCCCATCACCGGACTGCTGACCGAGCTCGAGGCCGCGCTCGCCGAACCGCACATCGACCAGCGGCAGATGCTGCGCAAACTGCTCCGCAACACCGAGCGGCTGAGCGAGATCGTCGCGGACGTGCTCGACCTGGCCCGCCCCGACAGCGGCACCACCGCCGACATGGAGGTGCTCGACCTGGGCGTCTTCGCCGCCGACGAGCTCGAACGCCGCGCCCCCGCCGCCACCGTCGTCACCGGCCTGGAGCGCGAGGTCCTGGTACGCGCCTCCCGGATCCGCCTCGCCAGGCTGCTGGGCAACCTGCTGGACAACGCCGAGCGGCACGCCTCCACCACGATCGAGGTCCACGTCACCACAGCCCCGCCCGAGGCGATCCTCGAGGTCGTGGACGACGGGCCAGGCATCGCGTCGGCCGACCGCGAACGGGTCTTCGAGCGCCTGTACCGGCTGGACGACGCTCGCCACCGCGACCCCGGTGGCACCGGACTCGGCCTGGCCATCGCGCGCGAGATCGCCCGCGCGCACGGCGGCCAGTTGCACGCCGCCGATCACCCCCGCGGGGCTCGCTTCGTCCTGCGCCTTCCCCTCGCCGCCCCGCCCCTCCGGAAGTAACGGCGGCCTGACAGGCCCGTCCGGAAGTAGCGGCCGCCTGACAGGGCCCGTCCGAGAGTAACGGCCGCCTCACAGGCCCGTCCGGGAGCGGCGGCCGCCTGACAGCGCCGTGCGGCCGGGCGGGACGCGGAATAATCCGTTGCCGCCGGGCATTCCACACCGACATCATGGTCATCATGTTCCGGTACGTCCTCCAGCTCACGCCTGCGGCAGCAGGCGCGCTGGGCCGTGCCGCGACGCTCCGCGACGGCCTGGAGCGCTGACCCTTTCCCGTGCGTCCGATCGTGACCCGGCGGGGGAGGGTTGACGACCCGACGGGTCACCAGGCATCGAGCGTCGAAGGAAAGGGACGATGGCCAAGCAGGCCTACGTGCGGAACAAGCCGCACCTCAACATCGGCACCATGGGGCATGTCGACCACGGCAAGACCACGCTGACCGCCGCGATCACCAAGGTGCTCGCCGAGCGGGGCGGCGCGACGTACACGCCGTTCGAGCGGATCGACCGCACGCCCGAGGAGGCGCAGCGGGGCATCACGATCAACATCTCGCACGTCGAGTACGAGACGGCCACCCGCCACTACGCGCACGTGGACATGCCCGGCCACGCCGACTACGTGAAGAACATGATCACGGGGGCGGCGCAGCTCGACGGCGCCATCCTGGTCGTGTCCGCGCAGGACGGCATCATGCCGCAGACGCGCGAGCACGTGCTGCTCGCCCGGCGGGTCGGGGTCGAGCACCTGGTCGTCGCGCTGAACAAGGCCGACGGCGCCGACCCGGAGCTGGCCGACCTGGTCGAGCTCGAGCTGTCGGAGCTGCTGGCCGAGCACGGCTACCACGACGTGCCCATGGTCCGCGTCTCCGGGCTGCGGGCGCTGCAGGGCGACCCCACGTGGACGGCGTCCGTCGAGGCGCTGCTCCAGGCGGTGGACGACCACATCCCGGTCCCCGTCCGCTACGTCGAGGCGCCGTTCCTCATGCCGGTGGAGAACGTGCTCACCGTCACCGGGCGCGGCACGGTCGTCACCGGCGCGATCGAGCGCGGCTCGGTCAAGGTCGGCGACACGGTCGAGGTCGTCGGCCTGGGCGAGGGTTTCACCGCGGTGGTGACCGGGGTGGAGACCTTCGGCAGGACCATGGAGCGCGGCGAGGCCGGTGACAACGCGGCGGTGCTCCTGCGCGGCGTGCGGCGCGAGCAGGTACGGCGGGGCCAGGTGCTGGCCGCGCCCGGCTCCCAGCGCGCCCACACGCGCGTCACCGCCAGGATCTACCTGCTCACCGAGGCCGAGGGCGGGCGACGCCGGCCCGTCGGCAGCGGCTACCGGCCGCAGTTCTACCTGCGCACGACCGACGTGCCCGGCCAGATCGTCATGGACGGGCCCGCCGCGCCGGGCGACACGGTGGAGGCGGTCGTCGAGCTCGGCCGGTCGGTGGCCGTGGAGCCCGGGCTCGGCTTCGCCATCCGCGAAGGCGGGCTGACGGTCGGCGCCGGCACGGTGCTGTCCATCCTCGACTAGCATGTCCGGCCTGGCTGGCGGCCGGGTCCCCCACCGGGACCCGGCCGCCGTCGCGCCGGAATCCGCACCCGGGCCGCGCCACCGCCGCGCCGGAATCCGCGCCCAGGCGACGCCACCGCCGCGCCAGCGCCGCGATCCCGCCGGGAGCGAGCGGACGGCTGGGCGGGACGTCAGACCCTGGCGGTCTCCCTGGAGTCGTCGCGGTGCCGGTCGGCGGGGTGCTCGTGAAGGCCCTCGCCCTCGACGTCGAGGTTCGGCAGGACCCGGTCGACGGCGCGGGGCAGCCACCATGCCGCGCGGCCGAGAAGGGACATCACGGCAGGCACCAGGGTCAGCCGGACGAGGAACGCGTCGACGAACACCCCGACGGCCAGCGCGAAGCCGATGGACTTGATGATCGGGTCATCCATGAACACGAATCCGCCGAAGACGGCCACCATGATGAGAGCCGCGGCGGTGACGACGCGGGCGTTGTGGCCCAGCCCGTTGACGGTCGCCTGGCCCGGACTGTCGCCGCGGACGAAGTCCTCCCGCATGCGGGAGACGAGAAAGACCTCGTAGTCCATGGCCAGCCCGAACAGGATTCCGATCAGCAGGATCGGCAGGAAGCTCACCAGCGGTCCGGGGACGTCGACGCCCACCAGGTCGGCCAGGTGCCCCTGCTGGAAGATGGCCACCGTGATGCCGAACGTGGCGCCGACGGTCAGCAGGAAGCCCAGCGCCGCCTTGAGCGGCACCAGCAGCGAGCGGAAGACGAGCATGAGCAGCAGGATCGACAGGCCGACGACGAGCAGCAGGTAGACGGGCATCGCCTCGGCGAGCTTCGCCGACACGTCGATGCCGATGGCCGTGGCGCCGGTCAGCGCGACGGTGGCGCCCTTGACGCCGGACACGCGCTCCCTGATCAGGCGCACCGCCCGCTCGGTGGCGGCGTCGGTGGGCCCGGCCTTGGGGATGACGGTCATCAGCGCGGTGGTGCCCTGGCTGTTGGTCTGCGGCGGGGAGACGCCGAGCACGCCCTCGGTGCCGTGGATCAGGAGTGCGGCCTGCTTGGCGGCCGCGCCGGTGGATGCGGCGTCGTCGCCGGAGACGACGGCGACCAGCCGGCCGTTGAGGCCCGGCCCGAAGCCCTCAGTGATCAGGTCGTAGGCCTCGCGGGGCGCGGAGCCGGAGGGGGCTGTGCCGGCGTCGGGCAGGGCCAGGCGCATGTCCTGGGCGGGCAGCGCCAGCGCGGCCAACCCCACGACACCGGCCGCCAGAATCGGGACGCGCAGGCGCGTGACGATCCGGCCCCAGCTGTAACCGAAGCCCTCGCGGCCGGGGCCGGCGGCCCTTCCACGGCGGTGCGCCCTGGGCATGACGCGGGGGCCGGCGAAGCCGAGCATGGCGGGCAGCAGGGTGAGGGCGACCAGCACGGCAAGGGTGACGGTGCCGGCCGCGGCCAGGCCCATGACGGTGAGGAAGGGGATGCCCACCACGGCGAGACCGGCCAGGGCGATGACGACGGTGGCACCGGCGAAGACCACGGCCGAGCCCGCGGTGCCGGTCGCCCGCCCGGCGGCCTCCTGCGCCTCGACGCCCTCGGCGAGGAACTGCCGGTAACGGGAGGTGATGAACAGCGAGTAGTCGATCCCCACGGCCAGTCCCAGCATCAGCGCCAGGATGGGCGCGGTGCTGGTCAGGTCGAGCACGCCGCTGAGGGCGAACAGCCCGGACATCCCCGCGGCCACGCCGGCGAGCGCGTTCAGCAGCGTCATGCCGGCGGCCACGAGGGAGCCGAAGGTGACCACCAGGACCACGGCGGCGACCAGGACACCGAGAGCCTCGGTGGAGCCGATCTCGGCTCCTGCCGTCATCACCTCACCGCCGTGCTCCACCCGCAGGCCGTGCGCCGAGGCGCCGACCTTCTGGTAGGCGGCGCGCTGAGCGTCGGTGATCTCGCTGGTGGCGGTGTCGAACTGCACCTGGACCAGCGCGTAGCGGTCGCGCGAGACCGCGCCGACCTGGAAGGGGTCGACGGCGGCGATCACACCCGGAACCCGGTCGGCCTCCTGCACGATGGCGGCGACCGCGGCCCTGTCGAGCTTCCTCCCCTCGGGTGCGGCGATGACGATGGTGCCGGTCGTGCCGCCGGCCTGCGGGAACTGCCGCCGCAAGGAGTCGAGCGCCCGCTGCGACTCCGTACCCGGGATCGTGAAGTCGTCGCTGGTGGGGCCCATGAAGGCGGCGGCCGCCCCGCCCAGCAGGGCGAGCGCGAGCAGCCAGACGGCGAGGACCCGCCCCCGGCGGCGGAAGGAGAACCGGCCGAGCCGGTAAAGCAGAGAAGCCATGAACGTGGGTGTCTTTCCTCGTGTTCAGGGGGTTTCGCGGTCGAGTGTGCGCAGGGCGCCGCGGATCAGCTCGGCACGCAGGTCCTGGTCCGTCACCGGCAGGTCGCTGGCGCAGGTGACGGAGACCGCGCCGATGACCATGGAAGCGGTGACCAGGCCCTTGGCCGCGGCCGAGCCCTCGGCCATCGCCGCCATCAGCCGCGCGATGACGGCGGGCACGGCACCCAGCGCCGGGTGGCCGGTGAGCCCGGGGATGTCCTGGAACAGGACCTTGACCTCGCGCCGGAACCGCATGGCCAGGTCGACGAAGCCGGTGACGGCCGCTTCCGCGGCCGGGGCCCCTTCCATGCCCGCGAGCCGGGCGTCCAGCGCGCCCAGTTCCTCGCCGGCGGGGGTGAGCAGCTCGGTGAGGATCGCCTCCTTGCTGACGAAGTAGTAGAGCAAGGACGCCTTGGAACAGCCCACCACCTGGGCGATGTCGTGCAGCGAGGTGCCCTTGTAGCCGCGCGTGGCGAACAGGTCCAACGCCGCGTCCAGGAGGTGGCCGCGCAGGGCGGAAGCGGGACGTGCCATGCCAGCCACGATAACTGTCCGATCGGTCAGAGCTGACCGATCGGACAGGACAAGGATGTGGCCTTGATCACTTCGCCGATGGGGTGCCCCCTCGTACGACGGCACAATGAACCGCGTCCGCTTCGTGCGCGCGGCCGAAGATGCGTCCTGGCCTCTCACCTACCGTTCGATCATGTCCCGCCTCTCCCTGAACGATCTCTTCCGCATCGCCGTACCCGGTGATCCGCAGGTGCGCCCGGACGGCGGCGCGGTCGCCTACACGCTGACCACCGCGGACAGGGACGCCGACGACAACCGCTGCGAGGTGTGGCTGGCCGAGCCGGGCCACGAGCCGCGCCGGCTGACCGGCGGCCCCGCGGACCTGGCTCCCCGCTGGTCGCCCGACGGCCGAACGCTCGCCTTCGTCCGCCCCGTCGACGGCAAGCCGCAGATCCACCTGCTGCCGATGGACGGCGGCGAGCCGCGCGTGCTGGCCACCGACGGCGCGGGCCCGCCCGTGTGGTCGCCGGACGGCCGCCGCCTGGCCTTCACCGCCCCGTACGGCGAGGCGCAGGCGCACGACCCGGTCGTGGCCGACACCCTGGAGTACAAGGCCGACGGCGCCGGCCTGCTGCGCGACCTGCGCACCCACGTGGTGGTCGTGGAGGTGGACTCGGGCGCTTGGCGCAGGCTCACCGAGGGCGACTTCCACGCCGGCGAGCCCACCTGGTCGCCCGACGGGCAGAGTCTCGCCTTCGTCGCCGCCATGGAGCCCGACCGGGACCTGGTGCCCGGCGGCGCCGTCTACCTCGTCGACCTCGACGGCGGGCAGCCCAAGCGGCTCACCGAGCAGGGCGTGACCTGCACGGGCGTGTGGTGGCTCGGCGAGCGCCTGGTGGTGACCGGATTCACCGGCGAGCCCGTCGGCCACACCCGCCTGTTCGCGCTCGAGGCGGGCGGCCTGGTCGAGATCGAGACCGGCCTGGACCGTAACGTCATGGTGGGCGCCCCCGGCTACCCGGGCGCCCCGCCGCTCCTGCTGGGCGACGAGCTGCTGTTCTGCGCCCGTGACGGCGGCCTTACCCACCTGTTCGACCTGGACGGCCGGGCGAGGGTGGGAGGGGAGTTCGGCGTGTCGGGCGCCACGGCCGCGGCCGGCCGCCTGGCCTACGTGGCCGCCGGCCCTGGCAGCGCCGGCGACGTCTACCTCGACGGTCGGCGGCTCACCGATCACGCGCTGCCCGACGTGGAGCTGTTCCCGCTCGAACGCCGCGTGTTCACCGCCCCCGACGGCACCCCGGTCGAGGGCTTCCTGCTGCGCGACCCGGCGCTGAAGCAGCCGGGACCGCTCCTGCTCGACGTGCACGGCGGCCCGCACAACGCGTGGGCACCCGTCTTCGACGGCGTCCACCTCTACCACCAGGTGCTCGCCGCGCGCGGCTGGAGCGTGCTCACGCTCAACCCGCGCGGCAGCGACGGGTACGGCGAGGCCTTCTACACCGCCGCGATCGGCGCGTGGGGCCTGGCCGACGCCGGCGACTTCCTGGCCGCGCTCGACGACCTGGTCGAGGAGGGCGTGGCCGACCCGGACCGGCTGGCCGTCACCGGCTACAGCTACGGCGGCTACATGGCCTGCTGGCTGTCGGCCACCACCGACCGGTTCAGGGCCGCCATCCCCGGCGGCTGCGTCAGCGACCTGACCAGCATGTCGGGCACCTCGGACGCCGGACACCTGCTCAAGACGTTCGAGTGCCGCGGCGACCTGGCGGCGCAGTCGCCGCTCACGCACGTGGCAGGCGTGCGCGCGGCCACCCTCGTCCTGCACGGCGAGCGCGACGACCGCTGCCCCGTCGGGCAGGCCGAGCAGTGGTTCGCCGCGCTGCGCGAGCGCGGGGTGCCCGCCAGGCTCGTGCGCTACCCGGGTGGTTCGCACCTGTTCATCCTCAACGGACGCCCGTCCCACCGGCTCGACTACAACGAAAGGATCGTCGCGTGGCTGGAGCAATGGGTGATCGGCTCGCAGAGCTGATCGCCGAATACGACGTCCCCGGCGCCGCTGTCGCCTACCTCCACCAGGGGGAGGTGCACGAGAGCGCGGCCGGTGTCCTCAACCGCCGCACGGGCGCGCAGGTGACGCCCGACTCGCTCTTCCAGATCGGCTCGGTCACCAAGGTGTGGACCGCCACCCAGCTCGCCCTGCTGGCCGAGCAGGGCGCGCTCACCCTCGACACCCCCGTCGCCGAGCTGCTGCCCGGCTTCCGGGTCGGCGACCCCGAGGTGACCGGGACGGTGACCGTCCGTCACCTGCTCAGCCACACCTCGGGCATCGACGGCGACCTGTTCCTCGACACCGGCCGTGGCGACGACTGCATCGAGCGGTACGTCGCCGCCTGCGCCGACCTGGCGCAGAACCATCCGCTCGGCGCCACCCAGTCCTACTGCAACGCGGGGTTCGTCATCGCCGGCCGTGTCGTCGAGCACCTGACGGGCAAGGTGTGGGACCAGGCGCTGCGCGAGCAGATCATCGAACCGCTGGGCCTGACCCACACCTGGACCCTGCCCGAGGACGTGCTGCGCTTCGGCGCCGCCGTCGGTCACGTCGACGGGGAGCCCAGCCCCGTGTGGGGACTCATGCGCTCCTGCGGCCCGGCCGGGCTGATCACCGCCAGGCCCGCCGACGTCGTCGCCTTCGCCCGCGCCCACCTGGAGGGCGGTCTGCTCAAGGACCCGCGCGCCCTGTGGGAGCCGCAGGTCGCCCTCCCCAACCCGTACACGCTGGGCACGCACTGGGGCATCGGCTGGATCCTCGACGAGTGGGACGGCCGGCGGGTCGTCTCCCACGGCGGCAACACCATCGGCCAGTCGTCGATGCTGTGGATGCTGCCCGACACCGGCACCGTCGTGTGCGCCGTGGCCAACGGCGGGCACAGCGCGGCCTTCTTCCACCACCTGGCCACCGAGCTGTTCCGCGAGCTGGACGGCGTGGCCGTCCCCCCGGTGCTCGGGCCGCCCGAGCAGCCGGTCGAGGTGGACGCCGAGCGGTACGCCGGGGTGTACGAGCGGGTCGGCGCGCGGCTGACGATCACGGTCCGCGACGGCGGCCTGCGGCTGCTGATGGAGTCCACGGGCGCCCTGGCGGACCTGTCGGAGCCGGCCGAGCTGGACCTGCTGCCCGTCGACGACGTCACCTTCGTCGGCCGCCTCCCGGACGACCCGCAGTGGCTGTCGGCGGTCTTCTACGAGCTGGCCGACGGTTCCCCCTACGTCCACATGGGCGTCCGCGCCACTCCCAAGATCGCCTGAGGAGCATCCATGGACCTGCAGCACCGCCTCGACGAGGCCGCGCGCGACCACAACGTCCCCGGAGCCGCCGTCGCCGTGTGGGCGGACGGCCGGTTGATCGAGGCGGCCACCGGCGTCGTCAACCGCGACACGGGCGTGGAGACGACGACCGACAGCCTCTTCCAGGTCGGTTCCACGACCAAGATCTGGACGGCCGCCCTGGTCATGCGCCTGGTCGAGGAGGGCGCGGTGGACCTCGACGCGCCCGTGCGCAAGTACCTGCCGGAGTTCGGCCTGGCCGACGCCGCCGCAGCCGAGACGGTCACGGTCAGGCACCTGCTGACCCACACCGCCGGGTTCGCCGGCGACCTGTTCGAGGACACCGGGCGCGGCGACGACTGCCTCGACCGCTTCGTGAGCTTCCTGCACGGCGCGCCGCAGGTCTACGAGCCGGGCGCGATGTTCTCCTACTGCAACTCGGGGTACGTCGTGCTCGGCGCGCTGGCCGCCAGGTTGGCCGGGGGCACGTGGGAGCGGGCCATGCGCGAGCGGCTGATGAACCCGCTCGGCGTCACGCACGGGGCGCTGCTGGCCGAGGAGGCCGTGCTGTTCCGCGCCTCGGCAGGGCACCTCGGGCCCGGCAACGCGGTCAACCCGAACTGGCAGATGCCGCGCTCGAACGCGCCCGCCGGGTCCACCCTGTGCCTGGCGCCGCGCGAGCTGGTCCGCTTCGGCCGGATGTTCCTCGACGGCGGCGTCACGCCCGGCGGCACCAGGCTGCTGGAGGAGGAGACGGTCGCCGCGATGACCACCGCCCAGGTGGACGTGCCGGGCGTGCCCGGCCTGCTCGCCGACCGGTGGGGGCTCGGCTTCGAGCTGTTCGACTGGGGCGCGCCCGTCTTCGGCCACGACGGCGGCACCGTCGGGCAGAGCACGTTCTGGCGGATCGTCCCCGGCAGCCGCTTCACGATCGCGATGAGCTGCAACGGCGGCGACGTGCCCGCCATGCTCGATGACCTGGCCTTCTCACTGGTCCGCGAGCTGGCGGGGGTGACCCCCACCCCGCTGCCGACCGTGCCCGACCGGCCCGCCGCGGTGGACGCCACCCGCTACGCGGGCACCTACCATGGGCCGGCCGCCGTGCAGGAGGTGGCCGCGGTCGGCGGCGGCCTGGAGGTGACCACCATTCCCGGCGAGTTCATGCGCCAGGCGGGCATCGAGCGCACGACCGAGAGGTTCGTCCACCACTCCGACGAGTCCTTCATCGACGTCGAGGCCAAGACGACGATCACCTTCCTGGAGCGGGACGGGCGGATCTTCCTCCACAGCGGCGGCAGGGCGGTGGCACGTGCGTGAGCTGTTCGCGGCCGCCGAGGTCGAGGGATTCCTGCACGCGCGGGAGATCGACGGTGAGCGCGAGGTGTGCCACGGGGCCGACGACCCCGTGGTGCTCGCCTCCGTCTTCAAGATCCCGATCGTCCTGGAGTACGCCAGGCAGGCCGCCGCGGGCCTGATCTCCAGGACCGAGCGGCTGCCGGTGACCTTGGAGCACCGCGACGGCGGCATCGGGACCTCCGGCTGCGCCGACGAGATCGAGCTCTCCCTGCGCGACCTGGCCCTGTTCATGATGTCGATGAGCGACAACGCGGCCACCGACGTGCTGCTGGAGAAGGTGGGGGTGGAGCGTGTCAACGCCACCCTCGCCGAGCTCGGGCTGAAGGGCACGCGCCTGGTCGGTGACTGCCGCGTGCTGCTGGGCAGTGTCCTGTCCGAGCTCGGTGCCGGCTCGTTGGAGGAGGCGGCGGCCGCGCCGCCGGAGACCATGCGCACGCTGTCGGTGCTCGACCCGGCCAGGACCTCCGCCTCCACCCCCCGCGAGACCACCACGCTGCTGGCCAAGATCTGGCGCGACGAGGCGGGCCCGCCGCAGGCCTGCGCGGAGGTCAGGCAGATCATGGGACGGCAGGTCTGGCCGCACCGGCTGTCGTCGGGCTTCGGCGACGACGTCCGGATCTCCGCCAAGACCGGGACGATCTTCGGCGTCCGCAACGAGGCGGGCGTCGTGGAGTACCCGGACGGGAGGCGCTACGCCGTCGCTGTCTACCTCCGGCCGCGCTCGCTCGGCTACCGCCTGCCCAAGGCGGATGCCGTCATCGGCGCGGTGGCCCGCGAGGCGGTCGACGAGCTACGCGGCTGATGTCAGTTTTCGTCCACTATCGTGAGGAGATGACGACTCGGCCGCGGGCCAGTCTGCGCCGGATCCTCGACGATCTGGGCAGCACGGTGCTCGACGTGGCCGCCTCGCCCGGCGACCTCGACGCCGAGGTCACCGGCGTCCACATCTACGACCCCCTCGACGAGCTGCTGCTGCCCCCGGGCGGCCTGCTGCTCGGCGTGGGGGTCGAAGGCGCCGAGGCGATCTGCGACCTGCTGGAGGGGGCCCGCCCCGGCTCCGGCATCGTGATCAAGCAGCCCGTGGCGGCCGACGAGCGGGTGCGGGCCAAGGTGCTGGAGACCGGCGTCGCCGTGCTCGGCCTCACCCGCGCCGCCTCCTGGTCACAGGTGGCGGCGCTGCTGCGCTCGCTGCTGGCCGAAGGCGATCTGACGGAGTCCGGCCAGCAGCCGCCCGACGATCTGTTCTCCCTGGCCAACGCGCTGTGCGCGCTGCTGGACGCGCCGGTCACCATCGAGGACCGCTCGGCCCGGGTGCTGGCCTTCTCCGGCCGCCAGGAGGAGGCCGACTCCAGCAGGATCGCCACCGTGCTCGGCCGCCAGGTGCCCGAGGTGTACCAGCGCATGCTCGACGAGCAGGGCTGGTTCCGCAAGCTCTACCAGAGCACCGGGCCGATCTTCATCGAACTGTCCGAGGGGCTGCCCCGGGTGGCGATCGCCGTCCGCTCCGGCGACGAGATCCTCGGCTCCATCTGGGCCGCCGTCCGCGAGCCGCTCAGCGAGCAGCGCGAGTGGGCGCTCGTCGACGCCGCCAAGATCGTCGCCCTGCACCTGCTGCGCCAGCGCGTGGGCGCCGACACCCGTCGGCGGCTGCAGGCCGACCTGCTGTCCACCATCCTGGAGGGCGGCAGGGACGCCGCCGAAGCCGCCGGCCGCCTCGGGGTGGCCAGCGAACGGCTGTGCGTGCTGGCCGCGCAGCTCACCGAGACGCGGGCCGACGCCGCCCAGGCCGAGGCCGACCGGCAGCGCTTCTGCGACGCGCTCGCCCTCCACGTCGGCGCCATCCATCCCAGGGCGGCCGCCGCCCTCGTCGGCTCGGTGGCCTACGCGCTCCTGCCGCTGCACGCCAGCGGTGAGGAGGAGGCCAGGGCCGTACGCGTCGCCGAGAGCTTCCTGTCCAGGGTCGGGCCCCGCCACAGCGCCAACATCGGGGTCGGCAGGCTCGCCGCCGACCTGGGCGAGGTGGCCAGATCGCGGGCCGACGCCGACAGGTCGCTGCGCGTGCTGCGCTCCAGGGGCCTCTCAGGACAGGTGGCGGGCTACAGCGACGTGCACTTCGAGTCGCTGCTGCTCCAGCTGGGCGACCTGGCCGCTGCCGAGGAACAGGCCCCGACCGGGCCCTACCACCGGCTGCTGCGCTACGACGCCGAGCACGGCACCGAACTGGCCGCCACCCTCGGCGCCTATCTCGACAGCTTCGGCGACGTCAACGCCGCCGCCGCGGCCGTGCACGTGCACTCCAACACCTTCAGATACCGGCTGCGCCGCCTGACCGAGATCAGCGGTCTCGATCTCGCCGACGCCGAGGCGCGGCTCGCCGCCATGCTCATGATGCGTATCTTCGGACGGCGGCACTAGAGGAGCAGCCGCTTTCGTCGCCGCGCACGAAGAATCCCGCGAGGCCACAGGGGAGGGTGAGGCCACCCCTCCAGCCGGGAGCTTCGCATGAACGCAACCACCGCGGCGACCGTGCTCGCCCTGACGGGACTGCTGGCCGCCTCCTGCGGCGCGGCGCCGTCCACCCCTGGCGCCGGCGGCCTCGCCGACAACGCCACCTTCACCGCCGCCATCCCCGCCGATCCGGGCGCTCTCGACCCCGCGACGGCCATCCTGTCGGTCACCAACGAGGTGCTGAACTACGCCTACGACACCCTCGTCGGCATGCGGCCCGACGGGACGCTCACCCCCGCCCTGGCCGCGAAGTGGGACGTCAGACCCGAGTCGGTCACCTTCACCCTGCGCAAGGACGTCACCTGCGCCGACGGCTCGCCCGTCACCCCGTCGGTCGTGGCCGAGAACTTCACCCACATCGCCGACCCCGCCACCAAGTCGCCCATCTACGGCGTATTCGTCCCCGCCGGGATGACGGCCAAGGCCGACGACGCGGCCGGGACCGTCACCCTGACCATGCCCCAGCCCTTCTCCTTCATCGTGGAGAGCGCGGCCATGGTGTACATCGTCTGCGGCAAGGGACTGAAGGACCGCTCGCTGCTGGCAAGGCAGACCTCGGGCTCGGGCCCGTTCCAGCTCGCCGAGGCCGTCTCCGGCGACCACTACACCCTGACCCGGCGCCAGGACTACGCCTGGGGCCCCGGCGGCGTCACCGCCAGGACGCCGGGGCTGCCGGCCAAGGTCGTGCTGAAGGTCGTGCCCAACGAGCAGACCGCGGTCAACCTGCTGACGTCGGGCGCGCTGAACGCGGCCGACATCCAGGGGCCCGACAGGCAGCGCGTGGAGGCCGACCGGTCGATCCAGAAGACCGTCCTCGGCGCCGCCAACGGCCAGTTCTTCTACCACCAGGGTGAGGACCGGCCGACCGCGGATCCCGCCGTGCGCAAGGCGCTCACCCAGGGCGTCAACCTGACGGAACTGGCCGCGATCGCCGCCTCGGGCACCGGACGGAAGGCCACCAGCCTGGTGCTCGAGCCGCGCCCCTGCAAGGGCGACAGCGTCAGCGGGCACGTGCCGGCTCACGACCCCGCGGCCGCGGCCGCCGCCCTCGACGCCGCCGGATGGCGGCCCGGTCCCGACGGCGTCAGGGTCAAGGACGGCAAGCGGCTGACGCTGCGCTACCTGTACGCCACGACCAGGGGACAGGGTGTGCTCGCCGCGGCCGAATACCTCGCCGCCACCTGGAAGAAGCTGGGCGTCGAGGTACGGCTGAACGGCGTCATCGACACCAAACTCGCCGAATCGCTCAACGTCACCCAGGACTGGGACGTCGTCTGGCTGCCCATCGGCGTGTTCCTGCCGTCGCAGCTGACCGGCTTCCTGAGCGGGCCGAGCGCGCCCAAGGGCGCCAACTTCGCCCACATCGACAACAGCCGCTACAACGAACTGGTCGCCAAGGCGTCGGCCAGGCCTGCCGCGGAGAGCTGCGCCGACTGGCTGGCGGCCGAGTCGGCCCTGTTCGAGGCCGCCGACCTGGTCCCGGTCGTGGAGAACACCGTGGTCGTCGCGACGAAGGGCGCCACCGTGGACATCGTCGGCAGCCTGGTCATGCCTACCTCCATCCGCATGACGAAGGCGGGTTGACCCTTGCTCCTGCCGCGCCTGGTCAGGTTCGCGGCGGCCCTGGCCGCCCTCATGGTCGCCACGTTCGCGATGATCCACCTCATTCCCGGCGACCCCGTCAGGGCCGCCCTCGGGCCCGCCGCGCCCCCGGAGCTGGTCGCCGCCCGCACCGCGGCGCTCGGCCTGGACCAGCCCCTGCCGATGCAGTTCGTCACCTACGTCAGGGGCGTCTTCACCGGCGACCTCGGGACCTCGTTCCTCACCGGGGAGCCGGTGGGCCAGACCATCCTGGAGCGGCTGCCGAACACGCTGACCCTGGCCGTGCTCGCCACCCTCGTCGCGCTGCTGGTCGCGGTGCCCCTCGGGCTGTGGGTGGCGATCCGCACCGAGAACGGCCGCCACCGCGGCACCGAGCTCGGCTTCACCGCCGGCACCGGCGCCGCGGTGGCCGTCCCCGAGTTCCTCTACTCGATCGCGCTGGTCGTGGTCTTCGCCATCACGCTGGGCTGGTTCCCGCCGGCCGGCAAGGAGGGCGCCCTGTCGTTCGTGCTGCCGATCGCCGCGCTGGCCATCGGGCCCGCCGCGCTGATCGCCCGGCTGGTCCGCGTGGAGACCGCACGCGAGCTCGGCAAGGACTACGTCAGGCTGGCCAGGGCCAAGCGGCTGCCGGCCGCCAGGGTCAACGTCAGGCACGTGCTGCCGAACGCGCTGACGGCCACGCTGACGACGGGCGGCCTGCTGCTCGGCGGGCTCATCGCCGGCAGCGTGCTCGTCGAGTACGTCTTCGCCTGGCCCGGCCTCGGCATGCGGCTGACCGAGGCGATCACGCAGAAGGACTTCCCCGTCGCCCAGGGCGTGATCCTCGTCTACGGCGCGATCGTGCTCGTCGTCAACCTGGCCGTGGATCTCGCGCTCGGCGCGCTCGACCCCCGCTCGACCATCAAGGAGGGCTGATGCGGACCCCTGCAGGGCTGGCCGGAGCGGCCGTCGTCGCGCTCATGCTGGTGCTGGCCGTCGTCGGGCCGCCGATCTGGGGCGACAGGGCCGAGCTCATCGACCCGGTGGCGGCCCTGTCGGGCGCCTCGGCCGCGCACCCGCTGGGCACCGACAACCTCGGCCGCGACATCCTGGCCAGGGTGCTGGTGGCCACCAGGATGTCGCTGCTGCTGGCCGTGCTGGCCACCGCCATCGGCGCGGCGATCGGCGTGGTGCTCGGCACGCTGCCCTCCGTGCTGCCGCGCCGGCCGGCGCGGCTCGTGACCGCCACCGTCAACGCCCTGGTGGCCTTCCCCGGGCTGCTGCTGGCCATGTTCACCGCCGTCGTGGCCGGGCTCGGCGCGCGCGGGGCGGTGCTCGGCATCGGGGTCGCCGTCGCCCCCGGCTTCGCCAGGCTGACCCAGACGCTGGCCGCCTCCGTGGCGGCCGCCGACTACGTGGCCGCCGCCAGGCTGCTCGGCGTGTCCAGGACCAGGATCGTCACCAGGCACGTGCTGCCGAACATCGCCGAACCCCTCATCCTCAACCTCACCACCATGATCGGCGGCAGCCTGCTCGGCCTGGCCGGGATGTCCTTCCTCGGGCTCGGCGTGCAGCCGCCCGGCTACGACTGGGGGCGGCTGCTGTTCGACGGCTTCGCCCGGATCTACGTCAACCCCGTCGTGGCGCTCGGTCCCGCGCTGATGGTGGTGCTGGCCGGCGTCGGGTTCAACCTGCTGGGCGAGGCGCTGGCCAGGACCGCGAGCCGCGCGGAGGTCCACCGGGCGGCCCCGGCCGTCCCGCCGCCCCCGGCGGACGAGGACGGGCGGCACGACGACGAGGCGGTGCTGGAGGTCAGGGACCTCACCGTCACCTTCCCCGGCGGCGTCACCCCGGTGCGCGAGGTCTCGCTCACCGTCCGCCCCGGCGAGATCGTCGGCGTCGTGGGGGAGTCGGGCAGCGGCAAGAGCCTGACCGCCTACGCCGTCGGCGGCCTGGTACCCCACCCCGGCGTGGTCGGCGGCGGGCCGGTGCTGCTGTGCGGCCAGGACGTGCACGCGCTGCCCGAGGAGCAGCGCAGGAAATTGCTCGGCACCCGCCTGGCCATGGTCTTCCAGGACCCCATGGCCTCGCTCAACCCGGCGCTGAAGGTCGGCGGGCAACTGGCCGAGGTGGCCACCGTGCACCAGCGCGCCGACCGCGCCGACGCCTGGCGCAGGGCCGTCGACCGGCTCGGCCACGTGCGGATCACCGACCCTGAGCGCCGCGCCCGCCAGCACCCGCACGAGTTCTCCGGCGGCATGCGCCAGCGCGCCGTCATCGCCATGGGGCTCATGGGCGCGCCCCGGCTCGTCATCGCCGACGAGCCCACCACCGGCCTGGACGTCACCGTGCAGCAGGAGATCCTGCGCCTGCTGCGCGAGGTGACCGAGGAGAGCCAGGCGGGAACGCTGTTCATCTCGCACGACATCGCGGTGGTCGGCGCGCTGTGCGACAGGGTCGTCGTCATGTACGCCGGCCGGGTGGTCGAGGAACTGCCCGCCGACCGGCTCGCCGCCGCCGCCCACCCCTACACCAGGGCGCTGGTCGCCTCGGTGCCCGACATGACCACCGACAGGTCGCTCCCGCTGGCCAGCATCCCCGGCCGCCAGCCGGGGCCGGCCGAGGTCGGCGAGGGATGCGCGTTCGCGGGCAGGTGCCCGCTGGCCACCAGCCGCTGCGTGGCCGAGCGTCCGCCACTGGAAGAGCATGGCAAGGCGCACCGTGTCGCCTGCTGGGAGGTTTCGTGATCATCAACGGCCTGACGGTCAGGTTCGGCGCGTTCACCGCCGTGGACGACGTCTCGCTGGAGATCCCGCCAGGACGCGTCGTCGGCCTGGTGGGCGAGTCGGGCTCGGGCAAGTCGACGCTGGCCAGAGCGGTGAGCGGGCTGGTGCCGTACACGGGGGTGATCGAGGACGGCGGCGGGGTGCAGATGGTCTTCCAGGACCCCTACGCCTCGCTGAACCCGCGGATGACGGTGGGCGCGTCGGTGGCCGAGGGCCTGCGCAGGCCCGACGCCCAGGAGGTCGAACGGCTGCTCGCCCTGGTGTCGCTGCCGGCGCAGACGGCCGCCCGCTATCCGCGCGAGCTGTCGGGCGGCCAGCGCCAGCGCGTCGCGATCGCCAGGGCGCTCGGCGCCGCGCCCCGCCTGCTGGTCGCCGACGAGATCACCTCGGCGCTGGACGTGTCGGTGCAGGGCGCCGTGCTGAACCTGGTGCGCTCGCTGCGCGCCGAGCTCGGCCTGTCGATGCTGTTCATCTCGCACAACCTGGCGGTGGTCCGCTACGTCGCCGACGACATCGCCGTCATGCGTCACGGCAGGCTGGTGGAGTACGGGCCCGCCGACCAGGTGGTGGAGGCGCCCGCGCACGACTACACCCGCGCCCTGCTGGCGGCCGTGCCGCGCCTGCCCACCACCTGAGCGCCGGCGCGTGGCCGCCTCACCCCGCGAACCGCCTCCCGTGGCGGGCCGCCACGGGGCGGGACGCCTCACTCGGCGGGGTGGCGCGGCGACAGCCAGCGGATCCACGCCGGACGGGAGAGCGCTCCCGTCCGCTGGTCCGCGGCCGGCGGCGTCGGCACGACGACCACCGGGCAGCGGGCGTGGCCGGTGCAGTAGCGGCGGGTGGACGGCATCAGCAGCCGGTCCAGCCCGCTCCGGTGCCCCCTGCCCACGACCAGCAGGTCGATCGGCCTGGCCAGCTCCACGAGCAGGGGGCCGGGCTCGCCGAGCCTGGCGACGGCGAGCGTGTTGATGTCGGGCGGGGCGCCGCCCGTCATGTCGTCGAACAGGGTCTGGATCAGCTCGACGCTCCTGGCCTCCTCCATCTGCCTGACGGTATGCGTGTACGGCAGCGCCTCAGGGAAGGGATGCACGGGCGCCCTGCTGACATGGACGGCGACCAGCGCCATCCCCCGCAGCCTGGCGGCCTCCACCGCCCAGAGCAGTGCCCAGCGAGAGGCGGGTGTGTCGTCGACCCCGACGACCACGCGCGGTCCTTCGGATAGCATCGCGTCCTCCTCAACAGAGGTACGCGTCCCATACTGCGCCCCTCAGGGCCGCTCCACCACGTAATGGGATTTCATATGGAAACCTGTTACCCGGGCGCCGTCCTCCAGCAGCCCCCCCAGCACCTCGCGCACCGCGTGCCGCCAGGCCTTCGCGGTGCCGGGATCCCGCCTGCGAAGCGCCTCCACGTCGGCGGGCACCGCGACCAGCAGCACCTTCGCGTCCGTGTCGCCCGCGACGGGCCTGCCGTCCTCCTCCTTCAGCGCCACGCCCGCCCCCTCCACCGTGTACGGCACCGGCGGCTCGGCCAGCCGCCACACCGCCAGCAGCCGGTCGGACTCGTCGCCTCTGTTGACGGCGTCCTGCATGACGCCGTAGAAGCCCGGCAGGTACTCCTCGGGCCTGGCGCCCAGCTTGGCCAGGTTGAAGTGCGCGTTGCGGCGGACCAGCGGGTCGTAGGTCCAGGTGACGCGGTTGATGCCGCGCGCCAGCGCCCACGCGCGCTGGTGCTGCTTGAGCGCGAAGCCGACGCCCCGGCCGGTGACCGCGCCGGTGATGTGGGAGTGGAGCGCCCCGCCTTCGGCGAAGAAGGCGACGGAGGCGCCCACCATCCGCGTGCCCTCGTAGGCGCCGGCGACGTAGTTGCCCGCGTGCGCCAGGGCGCGCATCAGCTCCGGGTTGATCGGCTGGTTGCTCTGCTCGAAGCCCCAGATGCCGGTGAAGACCGCGAAGGCCTCACCGAACTCCTCGAGGCTGTGCAACTCCCTGATCTCGGTCATCGCAGCGCCTCGCCGAGGAGCCGGTGCACGTTGCCGCCGAGGATCTTGAGGATGTCCTTCTCCGGCACGCCCCTGCGGGTCAGGGCTTCGGTGACCAGCGGCAGGCCGCGCGGGCCGTCCAGTCCCGGCAGGGTGGCCAGGGGGTCGATCTCGCCGTAACCGAGCTCCTCGCAGCAGGGCGGGGTGGTGTCCATGAGAACCTCGCGGACGAAGTCGGGACCCAGACCGACGTGGTCGACGCCGGCGACGGCGGCGATGTGCTCGATGTGGTCGACGAGCCGGTCGAGGGTGTGGCCGGCCGGGTCGTCGACCAGGAACGCGGGGACGAAATTGACGCAGACCACGCCGCCGGTCGCGGCGACCCCTCTCAGCTGGTCGTCGGTCAGGTTGCGGTGGTGGTCGCGCAGGGCGCGGGCCGAGGAGTGGGTGGCCATGAGCGGCCTGGTGGCCAGCTCCAGCACGTGCGCGACGCCTGAGGCGCCCAGGTGGGAGATGTCGAAGACGATGCCGAGCCGTTCCATCTCCTTCAGCGCGGCGACGCCGTGGGAGGTGAGGCCGCTGCCGGTGGCGTCCTCGCCGCTGCCGTCGGCCAGCGGGGTGCGGCCCCAGTGGGCGATGGAGGCGATCCTTACGCCGAGCCGGTACACGGTGGAGATCAGCTCCACGTCGGCGTCGAGGCCCGGCATGCTCTCCATGGCCAGCACCAGCGCGATCCTGCCGTCGTCGAGGGCGGCGTCGATCTGGGCCGCGTCGGTGCAGAGCGCGACGGCGTCGGCGTTGCCCTCGGCGACGACGTGCGCGCACTCGATCATGCGGAGCGTCTCGCGCAGCGCGCCCTCCGGGCGGAAGGCGTCGTCGATGAAGACGGGCAGCACCTGGAGATCGACCCCGCCCTCCCGCAACTGGGGCAGCCACCGGTCGCGGAAGAAGCCCGCCCAGCGCTGCGGCGGGCGGGCGGCGACGGCCATGAGCAGGTCGTTATGCGTGTCCGCGACGAGGGCGCGGTGGTGGAGATCGAACGGCATGCCGTGACGGTATGCCAAGGGGCCGCCGGAGGAACTCGTCGGGAAACATCAAGACGGGGGGGTCGGTTCGTCCGGCAGCCCAACCGGCCTCAGCCGAGGCCGATCCACTCCGTTGCCGTGGTGACCTCCTCCAGGATGTCCTTGATCGGCTCGACGCCGAGACCGGGGCCGGACGGCACGTCGAGGTGACCGCCGTCCAGCTCGAAGGGCTCGGTGATGTCGGTGGCGTAGTAGCGGCGCGAGGCGGAGGTGTCGCCGGGCAGGGTGAAGCCGGGCAGGGCGGCGAGGGCCACGTTCGCGGCCCGGCCGAGGCCCGTCTCCAGCATGCCGCCGCACCAGACCGCGATCCCGTGCGCCCTGCACAGGTCGTGGATGCGCCGCGCCTCCAGGTAGCCGCCGATCCGGCCCGGCTTGATGTTGATGATCGAGCAGGCCTTGAGCGAGATGGCCGCGGCGGCGTGCTCGGCCGACTCGATCGACTCGTCGAGGCAGATGGGCGTGCGCAGCCGCTTGGCCAGCTCGGCATGCTGCACCAGGTCGTCGTTGGCCAGCGGCTGCTCGATCAGCAGCAGCCCGAAGTCGTCCAGCCTGGCCAGCTGCTGGGCGTCGACGAGCGTGTAGGCCGCGTTCGCGTCGACCTGCAGGAGCACGTCGTCGCCGAACCGCTCCCTGACCGCGCGCACCGGCGCGACGTCCCAGCCCGGCTCGATCTTCAGCTTGATCCGGACGTAGCCCTCGTCGAGGTAGCCCTCCACCGCGTCGAGCAGCTGCGGGATGGAGTCCATGATGCCGACCGACACCCCGCAGGGGACCCGGTCCCTCGCCGAGCCCAGGAAGTGGCCGAACGACTCGCCCGAGGCCCTCAGCTGCGCGTCGAGCACGGCCGTCTCCAGCGCCGCCTTGGCCATGCGGTGGCCCTTGATCGGCTCCATGGCCCTGCCCACGCCGTACGCGTCCAGGTCGTCCGGCAGCAGGGGCAGCAGGAAGCGCCGGATCACCTCCGCCGCGCCCTCCACGTACTCGGAGGAGTAGAGCGGTTCCGACATCGCCACGCACTCGCCCCATCCCTCGGCGTCCGGCGTGACCACTCTGACCAGGAGCACGTCGCGGGAGGTCTCGGTGCCGAAGGAGGTGCGGAACGGCGCGACCAACGGCATGGCGATCCGGCGCAGTTCCACTCCGGTGATCTTCATTGTCTCTCCACTTCGTCGCAGGGCTCCGTCCGACGCTAGGCCACGACGACCCTCCACCGATTCGTCCGGCAAGCCGGAAAATCAGGCGTCGCTTCGTCTCCTACCCCAAGGCGTCGCCCGGGCGCGGCGGGCCCGCACCGCGAAATCACCAAGTCTGGACGAAACTCCGCCTTACGACTTGACCCTGGTCGGGAATCATCCCGGCATGCCCACAGTGCGCTTCAGCGTTCACACAGCAGGGGAGACGGGCCTGGGAAAGACGTCCGTCCTGGTGGCCGGCGAGCAGCAGGCGCTGCTCGTCGACGGCCAGTTCACCCTCGCCGAGCAGCACCGCGTCCTCGCCGACGTCATCGACAGCGGCAAGCACCTGTCCACCGTCTTCGTCAGCGCCGCCGACCCGGACTACTATTTCGGCCTCCAGGTGGTCAGGCAGGTCTTCCCGCGGGTGCGCGTCCTGGCCACCCCCGACACCGTCGAGCGCATCGAGGCGACCTGGCGGTCCAAGCTGGAGATCTGGAAGCAACTGGGCGGCAACCTCGCCACCGACGTGGTCATCCCCGAGCCGCTCCTCGGCGGCCACCTGGAGCTCGAGGAGCACGTCTTCGAGGTGCGGGCGGGCGATCCGGCCGTCGAGTGGCGCACCGGGTACCTGTGGAACGCCGAGCGGCGCGCCGTCCTCGGCGGCGCCGCCCTGTTCAGCGGCGTCCACCCGTGGACCGCCGACACCCCCACGCCGGAGGAGCGCGAGGGCTGGCGGCGGGCGCTCGACGAGATGAGCGCGCTCGAGCCGGAGTACGTCGTGGCCGGCCACCGCGCGTCGGGCGGGCCCTTCGACGCCTCCGTCATCCGTTTCACCCACGACTACCTCGTGGCGTTCGAGACGGAACTGCGCGACGCCAGCCGCCGCGACGACCGGGCCAGGGCCCTGCGCAGATCCATGACCAGGCGCTATCCCGGGCTCGGCGGGCTGGTCAACCTGGAGCTCGGCGCCAAGGTGGCCACGGGGGAGATGTCCTGGAGCTGACCGTACGGCTGCCGCCACCACGTGAGGACCACACATGAGAACCACCTAATGTCTTAACAAATGTTTGACACCTCGGTGGGAGAGTCGATAGAAAAAGCTGATCCCATCGAGTCAAGGAGCACGCCCATGCGCCTCGGCGTCATCGGTCTCGGCCTCATCGCCCAAGCCGTGCACCTGCAGAACCTGCGGGCGCTCCGCGAGAAGTACCAGGTGACGCACGTCTGCGACCTGTCGCCCACGCTGGCGGCGCAGATCGCGGCCGAGCACGGCGGCCCGGTGCGGCACTCCACCGACGCGGCGGACGTGCTGGCCGACCCCGAGGTCGACGCGGTCCTACTGCTCACCCCTGGCACCCACGCCGACCTGACCCGCAGGGCGCTGGAGGCGGGCAAGCACGTGCTCGCCGAGAAACCGTTCGCGCACACCGTGGCCGAGTGCGTCGAGCTCGGCTCCACGGCCGCCGCCAAGGGGCTGGTGCTGCAGGTGGCGTACATGAAGATGTACGACCCGATCATGGCCAGGGCCAGGGGGGAGCTGTCGCGCCTCGGGGCGATCCGGCTCGTGCGGGTCACCGTGCTCCACCCCGCCGACCAGCCGCAGTACTCCCACCAGCGCTTCCTGCGCCATTCCGACGCGGTGGTCCCCGCCGACGGTCACGAGCGGCGCAAGGCCGTCGAGGCCGTCGGCGACCTGGGCGAGCCGTACCTGTCGATCTACGCCGACGTGCTGCAGGGCTCGGTCGTGCACGAGCTGTCGGTGCTGCGCGCCCTGTTCGGCGAGCAGCCGCTGACGATCGCGCACGCCCAGGCCGCCGGGCTCGAGCCCGGCGTGAAGCTGAAGGAACCGCCGCAGCTGCAGGCGCTCGGCACCTTCGGCGAGGCCCAGCTGTCGCTGTCGTGGAACTGGCTGCCCGACTATCCCGACTACGGCGAGGAGATCGCCGTCTTCGGGTCCGCCGGACGCCTCTACCTGAACATGCCAGGCCCCTACCTGCGCGACGCCCGCGCCTCGCTGGTGGTGCAGACCGCCAAGGACGGCGAGCGGGCCACCACCGAGTTCCGCTGCGACCACCGCACCGGCTTCCTGCACGAGCTGCTCGCCTTCCACGCCTCCGTCACCGAGGGCGCGCCCGTCCTGTCCACCGCCGCGGGCGCCGCCTACGACACCGCGGCCCTCCAGCAGATCGCCAGGAGCCTCGCATGAACAAGATCGCCTCCGCGCCCTGCAGCTACGGCGTGCACAGCGGACACGGCATCGGCATGAAGCCGGTCGAGCTGCTCGAGGCCATGGCTGCAGCCGGGTACACGGGCAGCGAGCTCGGCCCGCCCGGCTTCTTCGGCTCACCCGAGGAGACCGCCCGCGCGTTCGCCGACAACGGGCTGGCCGTCGTGGGCGCCTACGTCCCGCTGAAGCTGTCGGCGCCGCACGAGGTCCCGGACGCCGACCTGGCGGCGATGCGCCACACGCTGGAGGAGCTGGCCGCCTCCGGCAACCCCGACGTGGTGGCCGTGCTGGCCGACGACGGCGACGAGGCGCTGCGCGCCGACCCGTGGCGTACCGGCGGCCGGTGGGACGCCGCCGCCTGGCGCCGCGCGGCTGACCGCGTCGCCGCCGCCTGCCAGCTGGTCACCTCGTACGGCGTGCGGCCCGTCTTCCACCCGCACTACGCCACCTACGTCGAGCGGGCCGACGAGATCGACACGCTCATGGAGCTGACCGACGTGGCGCTCTGCCTCGACAGCGGCCACTTCGCGCTGGGCGGCGCCGAACCGGCCGAATACGCCCGCAAGTACGCCGGCCGGGTGCACCACGTCCACGTCAAGGACGTCTGCCACGCGGTCGTCGCGGACGCCGAGGCCAGGGGCGAGGCGCGCCTGGACGCGTGGTGGGGCGAGGTCGCCAGCCCCCTCGGCCGTGGCGACGTCGCCCTCGAACCCTTCCTCGCCCAGCTGAGGGCCGACGGGTACGCCGGCTGGTACGTCATCGAGCAGGACAGCCCCCCTGTCACCCCCGACACGTGGGCCGCCACCCTCGCCGACCAGCGGCACAACCTCACCTGGCTGGCCGAACGCCGATAGGCGCCCGCCCCGCCGGGCCCACGCCGCCGGGAAGGCCCTCACGAACCAGGACAGGCTCGCGGCGCCCTCCCGGCGAGACCACGGCGCGCCGCCCGTCCGCCCGGCCGGGCGGCGGGTCAGGCGTCGAGCACGTGGAGGGCGGGGGAGCTGGAGCTGAGCAGGACGGGGCCGCCGGCGGCGCAGGCGACCGTGTCGGCCACCCGGGCGCCGAACAGCCCCGTCAGGTGGATGGCCGGGGCGACGCACAACGTCATCCCGTCGGCCAGCGGCTCGGGGTCGGCCAGCGACGGGCCCTCCTGGTGCCCCCAGCCGACGCCCCTGCCGCTCACGTCGGCGAACCCGCCGTAGCCGCTGTCCTCGATCACCTGGCGGGCGCGGGCGGCGACCTGCTCGGCCGGGACGCCGGGCCGTACCGCGTCGAGGGCGGCGGCGCGCGCGGCGAGCACGACCGACAGCATCGCCTCGAAGTCCTCGGGCGGCTCGGCGACCGCGAAGGCCCTGGCCACCTCCGCGCACAGGCCGTCCCACCTGCCGCACACCGAGACCTGCAGCGCGTCACCCGGGTTGATGACCCGGTCGGTGGGCCGGTGGTCCCTGGCCGCGGTGTGCTCGCCGGCGCCCACGCGTACCGACAGGATCTCCTCGCAGCCCGACTCGATCAGCAGCATCCGCAGCCGGCGCGCCATCTCCCGCTCGGTCGCCCCGAACCAGGCCAGCTCCCGCGCCGCCGTCACGACCGCGTCGGCGGCCGCGGCGGCCCTGGCCACGGCCTCGACCTCCTCCGCCGACTTGCGCAGCCGCAGGTCGCGCAGGACGGCGGAGGCCGGGACGATCTCGGCGTCGATCCGCATGCCGAACAGCTCGGCCACCCGCATCTCGTCGTCCACCCCCACCCGGCGGGCCCCGCGCGGGATGCACGGCACCGGGTCGCCGGTCTCGACGGGCGGCCCGTCGAGGGTGACGACGAGGAACCCCTCGGCGGCGCCGCCGAGGAAACGGAAGTCGGGGGAGGGACGCAGCACCAGCGCGTCCACCCCGGCCCCGGACATCGCCTGCCTGACCAGCTCCTCCCTCATCGCTCGGGGGCGTGCAGCCAGCAGGCGACGGGACCGAAGTCGGGCTCCTTCACCCGGCACACGTCCATGGCGAGGGGGCAGCGGGGGTGGAAGCGGCAGCCGGGCGGCGGGTCGGCGGGGTCGGGGACGTCGCCGGACAGCTCCGCCGGCAGCACGCCGAGCCCGTCGGGCTGGGGGATGGCGGCCAGCAACGCCCGCGTGTAGGGGTGGCGGGGGTCGGCCCACACCTCCTCGGTACGGCCCACCTCGACGATCTTCCCCAGGTACATCACCGCGATCCGGTCGGCGATCAGCCGTACCACCGACAGGTCGTGGCTGATGAACAGCAGGCCCGCGCCCGAGTCGACGGCCAGGTCCCGCATCAGCCTGGCCACCTGCGCCTGGGCCGAGGCGTCCAGGGCGGAGATCGGCTCGTCGCCGATCAGCAGCCGCGGCCTGGCCGCCAGCGCCCTCGCGATGGCGATGCGCTGCCGCTGGCCGCCGGAGAACTCGTGCGGGTGCCGGCCGGCGAACTCGCGCGGCAGGCCCACCCGCTCCAGCAGGTCGGCAGGGGCCGTGGTGGTGTCGCCCGCGGTCCGCAGGCCGTCGGCGATCTGGTCGCCGACGCGGCGGCGCGGGTTCAGCGACGCGTAGGGGTCCTGGAAGACCATCTGGATCTCGGTCAGCGCCCGCCTGCGCAGGCCCAGCGGGGTGACCTGGCGCCCGCCGAAGGTGATCTCGCCCTCGGCCGCCTGGTGCAGCCCGCAGACGGCTCTGGCGAGCGTCGACTTGCCGCAGCCCGACTCGCCCACCAGGCCCACCACCTCGCCGGGGGAGACCGTCAGGCTCGCGCCCGCCACCGCCCTTACGACGGGCCGTCCGGGGGAGCGGTGCTCCACCACCAGGTCGCGGATGTCCAGCGTCGTCATGAGCTCTCCCCGTCGGCTCGGCGCTCTTGCTGTGCGGGCCGCTCGGCGGGGCCGGCCGCGAGAGGCGCGGGTGCGTCCGGCAGCGAGTCGAGAAGCGCGCGGGTGTAGGGGTGGGCGGGCTCGCGCAGGACCTGCGTGCGCGGGCCCGTCTCGACGACCAGGCCGTCCTTCATCACGCTCACCTGGTCGGCCACCGCCGACATCACCCCGAGGTCGTGCGTGACCAGCAGGACGGCCAGGCCCAGGTCGTCGCAGAGCCCGCGCAGCAGCCGCAGGATGCCCGCCTGCACCGTCACGTCCAGCGCGGTCGTCGGCTCGTCGGCGATCAGCACCTTGGGCGAGCAGGCCAGCGCGATGGCGATCGCGATGCGCTGCCGCATCCCGCCGGAGAACTGGTGCGGGTAGCGCTCGAACGCCTCGCCGGGGCCGGGGATGCGCACCTTGCCCAGCAGTTCCACCGCCCGCGCGCGGGCCTCGGCCCGGCCGAGCCCGAGATGGTGGCGCATGTGCTCGGTCAGCTGCCTGCCCACGGTCAGCATCGGGTGCAGGCTGGTCGCGGGGTCCTGGAAGACCATGGCGACCTGGCCGCCGCGCACCTTGTTCAGCTCCTTGGCCGGCAGGCCGAGCAGGTCCCTGCCCTCCAGCGCGATCGTGCCGGTGGCCCTCGCGCCGTGCGGCAGCAGCCCGAGGACGGCCAGACCGGTCATGGTCTTGCCGGAGCCGCTCTCGCCCGCCAGGCCGTGCATCTGACCTTCGCGGAGCGAGAGGTCGACGCCGCCGAGGACGGTCCTGCCGCCGATGGTGACCTTGAGGTCGGTGATGTCCAGCATCAGAGGGCACGCTCCTTGATGGCGCGGGCCGTACGCGGGTCGAGGGCGTCGCGCAGCGTGTCGCCGAGGAAGTTGAAGGCCAGCACGACGGTCAGGATCGCCAGGCCGGGGAAGGTCGCCACCCACCAGCTGTCGAAGACCTCCACACCGCCGGCGACCATCGCGCCCCATTCGGGGGACGGCGGCTTGGCGCCCAGGCCGAGGAAGGACAGGCCCGACAGCAGCAGCAGCGCGGTGCCGATGTCGAGGGTGGCCAGGACGAGGACCGGCCCGGTGACGTTCGGCAGCACGTCCACGCGTAGCGAGCGCCAGACCGAGAAGCCGAGCAGCCGCCCGCTCAGCACGAACTCCCGCTCCCGCACGCCGAGCACCAGCCCGCGGGTGACGCGGGCGTAGGCGGGCCAGGCCACCACCAGGACGGCGAGCACCGCGTTGCCCAGGCTCGCGCCGAGCGCCGCGGCCACCACCATGGCCAGGATGACCGTGGGGAAGGCGAACACCAGGTCGGCCACCCGCATGATGGTCTCGTCCACCCAGCGGCCGAAGTATCCGGCGCAGGCGCCGAGCAGCCCGCCGACCAGCACCGACAACACCACCAGCAGCAGCGTCAGCGGGATCGACACGCGCGCGCCGTACAGGACCCTGCTGAGGATGTCGCGGCCGAGCTGGTCGGTGCCGAACCAGTGGCCAGGGCCTGGCGCGGCCAGGCGGGGCAGGTCCTGTGCGAGCGGGTCGTGCGGGGCCAGCCACGGGGCGGCCAGCGCGATGACCAGCCAGGCGAGCGCGACGGCCCCGCCGATGATGGCCAGGGGCTGCCGCCAGGCTTCGGGGAGTCGTCGTCTCACTGCAGTCTCACTCGGGGGTCGATGACGCCGTACAGCACGTCCACGATCAGGTTGATCACCAGGTAGACGCCGCCGACCACGAGGCCCACGCCCATGACGGCGGGCAGGTCGAGGGTGGTGGCGCTCTTGTAGGCGTACTGCCCGACGCCAGGCCAGGCGAAGATCGCCTCGACCAGCACCGTGCCGGACAGCAGGCTGCCGAAGGCGAGCCCGGCCACCGTGATGATCGGCACGAGCGCCGAGCGCAGCACGTACCTGAACAGGATCACCCGGCCCGGCAGGCCCTTGGCCCTGGCCGCCCTGACGTAGTCCTGACCCAGCACCTCCAGCACCGCGCTCCTGGTGAAGCGGGTGAGCAGGCCGATGGTGTAGAGGGCGAGCACCAGCGCGGGGGTCAGCAGGTGACCGACGGCGCTGGCGAAGACGTCCCACTGCCCGGCGAGGGCCGAGTCGACGGTCGCCAGGCCCGTCACGGGCGGCGGCGCGGTCAGGCCGGGGTCGATGCGCCCGCTGCCCGGGGTCAGCTGTAGGCGGTAGAAGAAGACGTAGAAGGCCACCAGGGCCAGCCAGAACGTCGGCACCGAGATGCCGATCAGGCTCAGCACGCGCAGCAAGTGGTCCGACAGCCGGTCCCTGCGCAGCGCCGCCACGACGCCGAAGGCCACTCCCAGGACCAGCGAGACCAGGATCGCCGCGCCCGCCAGCTCGAGGGTGGCCGGGACGGTCTCGGCGAGGTCCTGGCTGACCGGCCGGTGGCTCTGCTGGCTGGTGCCGAGGTCGCCGCTCAGCAGGCCCCGCAGGTGCAGGAGGTACTGCTGGGGCAGCGGCTTGTCCAGGCCGTGCTCCTGTCGCCACTGGGCGACGATCGCGGGATCGCCGAGGGCGCGCTGGCCCAGGTTGGCGGCGGCGGGGTCGCCGGGCACCAGGTTCGTCAGGACGAAGGTGACCAGCGTGATGCCCCACGCCAGCAGGATCGCGATGAGCACCCGGCGCAGCAGGAAGCGCGCCAGCGGGTGCCTGCGGGCGCGCGCCCCGCCCGCACGGGGGGCGGGGGCGGGCGCCTTGCTGGGGGAGCCCCCGGCCGCCGCCCCCGCAGCGGGGGGAGCGGCCGAGGTGTCCTCGGGGACGGTCATCGCGGCCTACTTGGCGCCGAGGTCGGCCACGTCGACCGTCCAGACCGGGTGGTACTCCAGGCCGGTCACCGACGCCGCGGTCACGATGTTCTGGCTCGGCTGGATGAGCGGGACGAACGGCCCGGCCTCGTTCAGCTTGTTCTGGACCTCGGCGTACGCCGCCTTGCGCGCGTCGTCGCCGATCGTGGTGGCCGCCTTGTCGCCGGCCGCCGAGACGTCCTTGGCCGCCCCGTCCTTCCAGCCGGCGCGCAGGCCGACGAGCTTGCCGGGCAGGAAGGCCAGGTAGTCGCTGGGGTCGGGGTAGTCAGGGCCCCAGTACCACAGGCCCAGCTCCTCCTTGCCGTTGCGGTAGTTGTCCAGCGCGGTGGTGACGGGCGCGGGCGAGAGGTCGACGGTGATGCCGACCTCCTTGAGGTTGGCCTGGATGCGCTCGGCCAGCGGCTGGAACGACAGGCCGTTGACGGTCAGCTCGCTCGGGTACTCGAGCTTCACCGTCGGGTTGGACAGCCCGCTGGCCGCCAGCGCCGCCTTGGCGCCCTCGACGTCGCGCTTGGCCGCCTGGTCGGCGGGCAGCGCGCCGAGCAGCTGCGAGGGGATGATGCCCGGCGCCTGCGTCGAGCCCTCACCGGCCAGCTCCAGCAGCCCGGCGTAGTCGATGCCCTTGCGCAGGGCCTCGACGAACTTGGCGTTCGGCGTGGTCTTGCTGATCGCCGAGTCCTGGTTGGCCAGCAGGAAGATGACGTTCGCCGAGGCGGTCTTCTTCACCTGCAGCGTCGCGGGCATGCCGGTCACCTGGTCACCGGACAGGTTGAGCGCCACCTGGCTGTCGCCGCGCTGGACGTTCAGCTTCTGCGTGGCCGCCTCGACGTTGCGGATGACCACCCGGTCGTAGGCGGGCTTGGTCCCGTAGTACTTCGGGTTGGCCTTGAGCACCACCTGGCTGGTCAGGTTGAACGACTCGATCACGTACGGGCCGGAGCCGGCCGAGGCCGAGTTGAGGTACTGCTCGGCCTTGTCGGAGGCGTCGGTGGTGGCCCCGTGCTCCTTGGCGACCTTGCTGTTGATCACACCGAGGGCGGGGTTGGGCAGGATGTACGGCAGGGCCGGGTTCGGCGCCTTCGAGGTCAGCGTGACGGTGGTGGCGTCGGTCTTGGCCACTTCGACCCCGTCGAGCAGGAACGAGGGGGTGCCCTTCATGTCGCGCACCCTGGTCAGCGAGAACACCACGTCGTCGGCCGTCACGGGGGAGCCGTCGGCGAACGTGGCGCCCTGCCTGAGCTTGAGGGTCAGCGCCTTGCCGTCCTCGGACAGCTCGTAGGACTCGGCCAGGCCGGGCACCGGCTTGGTCACGTCGGAGCCGTCGAAGGTGAGCAGCGTCTCGTAGACGGCCTTGCCGACGATGAGCCCGGTCGGCTCGTAGGTGCGGCCCGGGTCGGCGGTCTTCAGGTCGAAGGACGTGTCGATGACGAGGGACTTGGCGCCGGACTGCGGGGCTGCCGACGACTTGACGCCGCCGGCGGAGCAGGCGGCGAGCGCGAGAGCACCGACGACCAGCAGTGCTGCCGTCTGAGAGCGGGTCGCCATGGGGGTGTCCTCCGAAGCTGGACGGTTGGTTGGGGTTGGTCGAGGATTGTGCGGCAGAATGTCCAGCTCACGTCATATGAGTGAGACGGTACTGAAGAAATTGGCTACACAATGAGTGAAATGTCTGGGAATAGCGGGAGGCTTGGGGATCCGACTGGACGGATCGGTATCGGGCTTGATCTCGACGCCACCCACATGAAGATCCTCGAGGTCCTGCGGGAGAACGGCCGGATCTCCGTCGCCGCGCTGGCCGAACGGGTGGGCATCTCGCGGGCCAACGCCTACACCCGCTTCGAGGCGCTGCGCGCCGACGGCGCCATCAAGCGCTTCACCGCCGAGATCGACCACGTGCGCGCCGGGCTCGGCATCACGGCGCTGGTCTTCGTCACCGTGCGGCAGCAGATGTGGAAGCAGTTCCGCGCCGAGCTGGCGCGGATGCCGGAGGTCGAGTACTGCGCGATCACCACCGGGCAGCACGACGCGATGATCCAGGTGCGGGTCGCCGACGTGGCCGAGGTGCACCGGCTGGTGACCGAGCGGATGGCCAACATCCCGGCGGTGAAGGCGACCGAGACGGTCTTCATCCTCGACGAGGTGCTCAGGCGGCCCTACGTGCTGCCCACCGATCGCGAAGGCGCGGGCCGGACCGGCAGGAGGACCGCGCCCGAGCCCGCGGACGTGCCGCTGGGCAAGATGCGCTTCGTCGGCGCGGCCGAGGGCCGCGCCGCGCTCAGGAAGGACGGCTGACCCGGGCCAGCTGCTCGTTCATGATGAGGAAGGCGCCCAGGCCGTGGAAGTCGTTGACCGGCCGCGCCCTGCCGTAGTAGTAGCCGGTGACGTCGTCGACGTTGGTGCCCTCGCCGATGTCGGTGATCGTCGTCCGGCCGTCCGCGCCGAGCGACACCTTCGCCAGCACCCCCTGGTAGCCGCGGGCGGCGACGGCCGCGTAGGAGGCGTCGACGTGGCCGCGCTCGACCGCTCGCGAGATCGTGTAGGTGTACATCGCCGAGCAGGAGGTCTCCGTCCAGTTGGCCGGGTCCCCCGGCTCGGTGACCACCTGGAACCACCTGCCGGTGGCGGGGTCCTGCCAGTGCGCGTAGGCCTGGACGAGCGTGCGCAGGATGTCTACCAGGGCGGCCCGGCGGGGATGGTCGGCCGGCATGATCTCCAGCAGCTCGGTGGTGGCCATGCCGTACCAGCCGATGGCCCGGCACCAGGACAGGCCGTTGGTGTTGCCGAGCGACGGGTTCACCCACGAGGCGGTGAGCCCGCCTGGCTCGTCGTAGGCGTGGTAGAGCAGCCCGCCGGGGCGCCTGAGATGGCTGAAGTAGACCTCGAGCTGCCTGGCGGGTTCGTCGCGGGTGAAGGAGTCGGCGGCGACCCACGCCCCGTAACGGGCCACGAACGGGTTGACCATGAAGACGCCGTCCGCCCACAGCTGGCCCTGGCGCGAGTCGGAGGTGGCGTGCCACCACCCGCCGTCGCTCGTCCTCGGATAGGTGTTCAGCCGGTTCCTGATCTTGGCGGCGGCGGTCCGGTAGCGGGCCTGGCCGGTCTCCCGGTAGAGGGCCAGCAGGATGTTGCCCGACTGCATGCTGTCGAGGTTGTCGAAGCTCTGCCCGATGCCGCCCGAGGCGTCGACGAACCGGTCCGCCCAGTCCTTGATGAAGGCCAGGTGGCGAGGGTCCCGCGTACGCTGCCACACCAGGTACTGGCCCCACAGGTACAGGCCGCGCGTGTAGCTCCAGCCGCCCAGCGTGGCGGGCGTGTGGCGGGCCATCGTCGACTCGACGACCTCGCGCGACCAGTCGACGGGCTCGACCCGCAGCGAGTCGAGGTTCGGCCCGCCGACCGCGGCAGCGGCGGTGGCCTTGACGGTGTTGGCGCCGGCCTCGAGCCTGGCGCCGACGACCGCGGTCCGCCAGGTGGTCCACGCGCCCGTCGGCGGGAAGTCGACGGCGACGGCGGTGCCGTTGACCGACACGCTCATCGGCCGGTTGGCGGTGGTGCCGTTCGCGTAGCGGAAGGTCAGCGTGTGGGTGCCCGCCTCCGCCGCCTCGACCGCGAACTCCACCGAGGAGCCGGCGACGTTGTGGTAGTTGACGAAGCCGGACCCGGTGAACCCGGCGTGGTTCGACTCGACCACGCCTTGGGAGATCGTGGCGGCCTCCGCCTCCAGCAGCAGCGCCACCGCCGCGGCCAGATGACGGAATCTGAGTGACATGCGCACGAGACCTCCCATGTCTCATGGACGGCTTGCGGGCGGCTGATGGCGCGTTTTCTCCCGTATGCCTCTGCTCAACTCATACGTCATCATGGTCAACGCGTCCATGAAAGTTAGGAAGGTTTCCTAAATTGGGCCCCTTTTCCCGTTGACCACCGTGACTATGTGTGGGATCACGGTGCAAAGCTCCAATCTCTCCGCGGAGATCGCCACCACCGCCGACGGCACCCGACCTCGACCACCTGGAGGTGGTGTAGATGCGCTCCCGCACCCTGCGGATCGCGCTGCTCGCGCTCCTTTTGAGCCTGCCGGCCTTCGCGCCCGCCGCGGCCGACCTGCAGCATCCGCGGCAGGCGTTCCTGCGCGACGCCGTCGCCGGGCTGTTCCTGCACTGGGGGCTGCGGACCGCGCCCCAGCACACCGACTGCACCCAGTGGGAGGCCGACGTCACCAACGGCGGATGGGACGCCGGCTACTGGGTGCGCGAGGCCGAGAAGCTGCACGCCGAGTACATCGTGCTCGCCACCTTCCACAGCAGGCTGGGCTACGCCAGGCCGTACCCCTCGCAGATCCCCGGCTCCTGCCGTACCGGCAGGGACTTCCTCGGCGAGCTCATCGACGCGGCCGACGCCCGTGGCCTGAAGGTCATCTACTACATGACCGACGACCCGCAGTGGCATCGGGAGGGGCTGGGCTCGGGGTCGTGGCTGAACTCGGCGGCCTTCTCCGCCTACGTGGGCCACAGCGTCGACCTGAGCACCCGCGACGGCTTCGGCGAGTTCAGCTACCTGCAGTTCTTCGAGCAGATGCAGCGCTACCCCAAGCTGGCCGGGTTCTGGATCGACAACGACAACGCCTACTGGGAGCGCAACAACCTCTACGCCAAGATCTACCAGCAGCGGCCCGACATGACGCTGTCGAACAACAACGAAGACACCGCGATCATGGACATGATCAGCAACGAGCAGAAGACCGGGATGACGCCGCCCTACGACTACCCGCAGGCGGTCTACACGGCGCTGCCGAGACTCATCGAGGCCGACTTCAAGCTGCCCACGTCGGGCGCCTGGTGGTACGACGGGTCCGACCCGGGCGTGGACCGCATGCTCACCCTCGGCCGGCTGATCAGCAACGCCGGATCCTCCGTCAAGGCGCTCATGGCCGAGACCGCGCAGGTCAACGGCACCTTCCCGACCAACCAGGCGGCCTTCAACACCTTCGCCGACGGCTACCTGGACGCCATCTGGGAGTCGCTGAAGGGCACCGAGGGCGGCGGCTACATGCACGGCGGGCTCAAGCCCGGCTTCTGGAACGACGGCGCCCACGGCGTCACCACGATCAGCAGGACCGACCCGAACCTGCACTACGTGCACGTCCTCACCAGGCCGACGGGCGGCACGCTCGCGCTGCGCGACAACGGCTACCGCATCACCTCCGTCACCGACCTGCGTACGGGCGCGCCGGTGACCTTCAGCCAGGGCGGCGGCACCCTCACCCTCACCGGGATCTCATCATGGGACCCCTACGACACCGTCTTCAAGGTCGTCTCCAGCGGCCGGGAGGGCATCCTTTCCGGCGTCACGACCTCGGCCGCCGCCGCGGGCGACGGCGACTACCTCACCTACTGGGACGCCGGCACGACGCAGCCGGTCTCCCTCCGCTTCGATCTCGGCTCGGCCAAGCAGGTGCGCTACCTCGCCGTCAACCAGCGTGAGGACTCCGCCACCCACCCCGTCACCCAGTCGGCCCGCATCCGCGACTACCGGGTCTACGTCAGCGACGACGGCTCCACGTGGGGCTCGCCCGTCAAGACGGGCACGCTGCCCAACCACCGCGGCGTGCAGATCATCGACCTGCCCGCCTCCACGACCAGGTATGTCCGCCTGGAGAAGGTCAACAGTCACGGCGTCGCCAGGCTTCGCGTGGACGAGGCGTGGGTCGGCACCTCCTACCCCGGCAGCGCGCCGCCCCCCGGACGCCACGAGGCCGAGGACGGGGTGATCGGTCAGGGGGTGGTGGAGTCGAATCACGCCGGGTTCTCGGGTCGTGGGTTCGTCAACTACGACAACGTGGTGGGTTCGTCGGTGGGTTTCCAGGTGAGTGCCGCGGTTGCGGGGCAGGCGTCGTTGACGTTCCGGTATGCCAACGGGACGACGGCGAACCGGCCGATGGCGGTGGCGGTGAACGGGACGGCGTTGCCAGTGGACTTCCCCGGGACGGGGTCGTGGACGGCGTGGCGGGAGGTGTCGGTGCCGGTGCCGTTGAATGCCGGGGTGAACGCGGTGACGGCGACGGCGACGACCGCGGGTGGGGGGCCGAATCTGGATTATCTGGAGGTGTCGGGTGCGGCGCCGCCGGTCTCGGCGTACGAGGGGGAGGCCGGGGTGCTGGGCGGGGCGGCGGTGGTGTCGTCGTGCGGGGCGTGTTCGGGCGGGTCGAAGGTGCGGTTCATCGGGAACGGTCCGGCGAACGCGGTGACGTTGTCGGTGGTGTCGGCGTCGGCGGGTGCGCGTCAGGTGACGGTGGCGGGGACGGTCGGGGGGACGCGGTCGTTCTCGGTGAGTGTGAACGGCGGGGCGCCGGTGGCGGTGACGTTGACCGGGCCGGACTTCAACACGCCGGTGTCGGCGGTGTTCACCGCGTCGCTGCAGGCGGGGTCGAACACGTTGCGGTTCTTCAACGACATCGCCTACGCCCCCGACCTCGACAGCGTCACGCTCGGCTGAGGCCGTACCGGGCCTTCCCCGAGGGCGGGAAGGCCCGGCGCGCCCGCGTGGTTGGTGATGGACGTGAACGAGACCGACGTCGTGGTGATCGGAGCGGGTCAGGCGGGCCTGTCCAGCGCCTACTTCCTGGACCGCTTCGGCCTGGGACCCGTGGTGCTCGACGCCGCCGAGGGGCCGGGCGGCGCGTGGCGGCACCGCTCGCCCTCGCTGACCATGAGCAAGGTGCACGGCATCTTCGACCTGCCCGGAGTCCACCGGGAGCCGTCCGCCGACGGGCTCGCGCCCGCCGCGCTGGTCGTCCCCGAGTACTACGGCGCCTACGAGCGGCAGGTGGGGCTGACCATCGTGCGGCCCGCCCAGGTGAGCGCGGTGCGGCGCGGCGCCGGCGACAGGCTCGTGGTCTCGTCCGGCGCGGGGGAGTGGGCGGCCAGGGCGGTGGTCAACGCCACCGGCACGTGGACGCGCCCCTACTGGCCCTACTACCCGGGAGGAGCGGGCTTCCTCGGCAGGCAGCTCCATTACGCCGCCTACCGTGGACCGGCGGAGTTCACCGGCCGCAGGGTCGTCGTGGTGGGCGGCGGCGCCTCGGCGATGCACGTGCTGTCCGAGCTGGGCGGCGTCGCGGCCGGCACGCTGTGGGTCACCCGCCGCCCGCCGGTCTGGCGCGACGACGACTTCGGCGAGGGGGCGCGCAGGGAGGCGGTGGCCAAGGTCGAGGAGCGGGTACGGCAGGGCCTGCCGCCGCGGAGCGTGGTCAGCGTGACCGGCCTCGGCCACACCCCCGTCGTGCTCGAGGCGATGGAGAAGGGCACCCTGCACCGGCTGCCGATGTTCGCCAGGATCGAGCCGGACGGGGTGGCCTGGGCCGACGGCCGGTTCGAGCCCGCCGACACGATCGTGTGGGCGACCGGCTTCCGCTCGGCGCTCGACCACCTGGCCCCGCTACGGCTGCGCACGCCCGGCGGGGGCATCCAGGTCGACGGCACCCAGGCGGTCGCGGAGCCGCGCCTGCAACTGGTCGGCTACGGCCCCTCGGCCAGCACGGTCGGCGCCAACCGCGCGGGCCGTACCGCCGCCGTGAACGTGCGCAGGTTCCTCGGGGCCGCCAGGGTCGCCGCCTGACCGGCGGATCTCAGTGGTAGGCGTGCACCACCGCGTGGCCCTTGCCCTTGCCGATGAGCCACTTGTTGATCGGCGTCGTCACCAGGAAGGCAATCGCGAACGCCACCGCCAGCGCCCCCCAGAACAGGCCCGTGGCCAGCCCCGCGTCCATCGCGCCCGGGATGACGAGCATGACGCCGTTGTCCACGATCTCCATCACCACGATGGAGACCGTGTCGGCGGCCAGGGCCACCCGCAGCGCGCGCCCCCAGCTCAGCCCGGCCCTGCGCACGGGGATCATGGTGAGCAGGTAGCCGAACACGAAGGCCAGGGCGATGGCCAGGGCGATCGTCGGCGCGTTCGACCAGCTCAGGGCGGTGCCGATCACCATGCCGAGCACCTCTCCGATGGCGCATCCGGTGAGGCAGTGCAGGGTCGCCGTGGCGGCCATGCCCCAGGAAACGCCACCGCCGTGCGCGGCATGGCTGCCGTGCCCGGCATGACTGCCGTGCTCAGCATGACTGCCGTGCCCGGCATGATGGTCGTGCCCCGCTTCGTGCTCGTGCGCGGCGTGGCGGGCGGGCGCGGCATGATGGCCGTGCGTGCCGTGATGGTCATGCGCATCGTGCATGTCGGACATTTCATACTCCGTCAGCGTCCAGGGGGAGAGGGGTACGGGTGCCCCCTATAGGTAATCGGCACAGGGTACTACAGCGCATAGTTCGACAACGGATCTCGACATGGTGTGGGACGGCGGGTTAACGTCCGGGCATGCAGGTGCCTGGCTACACCGAGATCAGGGAGCTTGGCCACGGCGGCACGGGGCGGGTCATGCTGGCCCTTCGCGACACCGACCGATCACCCGTCGCGATCAAGCACCTGTCCGACCCCGAACTGGTCGATCGATTCAGGACCGAGGCCGCGCTCGTCGCCGGCCTGGACAACCCGCACATCGCCCGCCTGCTGGAGTACGTCGAGGGTGAGCGGGGCGCCGCGATCGTCATGGAACTCGTCGACGGAGTCACCCTGCGCCGGCTGCTCACGCGCGAGGGCGCGACCGGCCCCGAGGCCGCAATGACCGTGCTGAAGGGCGCGCTGCTCGGGCTGGCCGAGGCGCACCGCGCGGGCGTCGTGCACCGCGACTTCAAGCCCGAGAACGTGATCGTCACCTCGGACGGCGACAGCCGCCTCGTCGACTTCGGCCTCGCCGGCGCGTGCGGACAGAGCGGCCCGCCGGCCGGCACCCCGCCGTACATGGCGCCCGAACAGTGGAACGAGGCCCCCGCGAGCCCCGCCACCGACGTCTACGCCGCGACCGTGGTGTTCTACGAGTGCCTCACCGGGCGCCGTCCCTTCGACGGCCCGACCACGGCCGCCCTCGCCTACCAGCACCAGTACCTGCCGCCGCCGCTGCGTGACGTGGCCGAACCGGTCAGGGCGCTCGTCGGGCACGGCCTGGCGAAGGACCCCGCCGCCCGGCCCGCCTCGGCCGAGGCGTTCATCGCCGAACTGGAGGCCACCGCGGCCGCCGCCTACGGCGAGGACTGGGAACGGCGCGGCCGTACCGGTCTGGCGGCGCTCACCGTGCCGTACACCACGCTCTTCCCGCTGGCCGGGCCCACCATCGCCGAGACCACCAGCACGCTGGCGCGGACCACCCTCGCGCCCGCGGGCAAGCTGGCGGTGACGGCCGCCGTGACCGTGGCCACGATCGCCGCGGTGCTCGCCACCTTCACGATCTGGCGGGACCCGCCGGCGGAACCGCTGTCCGGACGCCGCCCGACGACCGGCCCTGCGGCCCTGCCCGCCCCTGCCTCCGGTACGGCGGCGCCGGCCGTCCCGGACCCCGACACGCGCCCCGGGCGGCCCGGTGAACCGGAGTGGCCGGCCGAGCCGCGGCCCGCGGACACCGCGCACCGGCAGCCTCCCGGTGTCACGGACCCGCCGCCGGCCCGGCCCAGCCCGCCGCCCGCCACCCCCGGCCGGCGCCCCACGCGCACCCCTGATCCCGGACCGACCCGCACCTCTGATCCTGGACCGACCCGCACCAGGGCCCCCGAACCCAGCCGCATCCCGGCGCCCGAACCCACCCGCACGCGCACCGCCGCCCCCGAACCGACCCGCGCCAGGACCACCCCGCCGGCCGATCCCGCGACCTCCGCTCCGGCCGATCCGGGGCCGGGGCAGCAGGGATCGGGTGACCCGGGGCCGGGCGACCAGGGGTCCGGTGATCCGAACTCGGGTGATCCCGGAACGGGTGGGCCGAACCCGGGCGACTCCGGTTCCGGTGGCTCGGGTTCCGGTGATACGGGCTCCGGCGACTCGGGCTCCGGTGACACGGGCTCCCGTGACACGGGTTCCGGCGGCCAGGCGACCACGCCCGCCGGGCGCCCGATCGTGTCCGCCGAGGTGTCGGTCTCGGTCGAGGTCCCCCTGCTGGGCGGCGAGGGTGACGGCCTCGTCAACGCGGGACTCGGGGTCACGGTCGGCTCCGGACTGCTCGGCGGCGCGGCCTTCCCCGGCGTGCTGCTGCTCGGCCGCCGGATGGCCGTCACCCGCCGTCGCCGTCGCCTGGCGCCGTCGTCCGGGGCCGCCGCGGACCGTGGGCGGGCCGGCGGCGCGGCCCGTGAGCAACCGTGGCCCTGACGCGGCGTCAGGGCCGAATGCCGCACATCTGACCGGATCCTCTACTATCGTCCATCGGACAGAACGGCGCTCTCCCCGCGCCATCCCCCGGACGAAGGAGAAGCGTGGCGGTTGCGGCCCCCGGCGACCGGCGGCGCGCCCCGCTCCGCATCGTGCTCGCGGCCGGTCTGGCGGTGACCATGCCCCTGGCGTCGCCACCGGCCGAAGCGTGGGCCAAGCCCAGGCCGAGCGTCAAGCAGCTCAAGAAAGAGCTGGCCGCGCTGCAGAAGAAGTCCGACAAGCTCATCACCGAGTACTACAGCAGCCGCGTCGAGCTGCAGAAGGTGGAGAAGGTCGAGAAGACCGCCCGCGAGCGGCTGAAGGTCGCCCAGGCCGACTTCGACAGGGAGTCGGCGCAGCTGCGCCTCATGGCCACCGAGCAGTACATGTCGGGCGGGCTCGGCATCGTCCCCGCCTTGCTCGGCCAGGTCGACCTCGACGGCATGGCCGTGCTGACGGCGATCGGCGAGGAGCAGGGCGCGCGCCTCGAGGGGTTCACGCGGGTACGCGACGAGCACCGGCAGGCCAAGACCGACGCCGAGCGGCGGGCCGACGAGCTGGGCGCGCGGATCAAGGAGCTCGAGGTCCAGAAGAAGGACGCCGAGAAGGTCATCGCGAAGATCAAGGACAGGATCGACCTCCTCTACCCGACGCCCGGCGTGCGCAGGCCCGACGGGTCGTGGGTGCCGCAGCTGCCCTCGGGTCCCGACAACATCACGCCGAGGATGCGGCTGGTCAAGAAGCTCATCGCGGAGCGGTTCGGCGTGCCGTACGGGATCGGGTGCTACCGGACCATCCAGGACGGCGGCGAGCATCCGCTCGGGCGCGCCTGCGACTTCATGCTGAGCCGCGGCGGCGCCATGCCGTCGGCCCAGGAGGCGCAGCGCGGCCACGAGATCTCCGCCTGGGTGGTCAAGAACGCCGAACGGCTCGGCATCATGTACGTGATCTACCGGCAGCGGATCTGGCACGTCAGGACCAAGACCTGGCGCACGATGTCGAACAGGGGCGGAACCACCGCCAACCACTACGACCATCCGCACATCTCGGTGTATTGATAGCGTGTGACATGTGATCGACATTGACAAGGCGCGTGCGGAGACCCCTGGCTGCGCGCATGTGATCCATTTCAACAACGCCGGCGCGGCACTGCCCCCGCGCGTCGTCATGGACACCGTCAAGGAACACCTCGACCTGGAGTCGGCCATCGGCGGCTACGAGGCCAAGGACCGGGAGGCCGAGCGGCTGGAGGGCTTCTACGACTCCGTCGCCACCCTGCTCGGCGCCCACCGCGACGAGATCGCCTACGTCGAGAACGCCACCCGCGCCTGGGACATGGCCTTCTACGGCATCCCCTTCCAGGAGGGCGACAGGATCCTGACGACCACCAGCGAGTACGTCAGCAACGGCATCGCCTTCCTCCAGATCGCCCGCTCGCGCGGCGTCACCGTCGAGGTGATCCCCGACGACGCCGACGGCACCATCGACCTCGACCGCCTGGAGTCCGAGCTGGGCAGGGGCGGCGTGCGCCTGGTGGCCATCAACCACGTGCCCACCCACAACGGCCTGGTCAGCCCCGCCGCCGAGGTCGGCAGGCGGTGCAGGGACGCCGGCGTGCTCTACCTCCTCGACGCCTGCCAGTCCGTCGGCCAGATCGCCCTCGACGTCGACGAGATCGGCTGCGACTTCCTGTCCGCCACCGGGCGCAAGTTCCTGCGCGGCCCGCGCGGCACCGGTTTCCTCTACGCGCGGCGCAGCGCGATGCGCGGCCTCGAGCCGCCCTTCCTCGACCTGCACGCGGCCAGCTGGGTGACCCCCACGACCTACGAGATCCGCGACAGCGCCCTCAGGTTCGAGACGTGGGAGCGCTATTTCGCCGGCCAGCTCGGACTCGGCGCGGCCGTCGACTACGCGCTGGCGATCGGTCTGGAGGAGATCGAGGCCAGGGTGGCCGAACTGGCCGAGACCCTGCGCGCGGGACTGGCCGGCAAGCCCGGCGTGACCGTGCACGACCGCGGCGCCAGGCGTTCGGGCATCGTCACCTTCACCGTGGCGGGCCAGGACAGCACCGCGGTGAAGCTGCGGCTGCGCGAGCAGGGCATCAACGTCAGCGCCACCGAGCCCGACCAGCGTTTCGACACCGTGTCGCCCGGGTCGGCCGTGCGCGCCTCGGTGCACTACTACAACACCGAGGACGAGATCGGCCGCCTGCTCGAGGCCCTGTGACGGCTAGCGGGTCCGGCCGCGCGGCTTGAGACGGGCCGTGGGGAGGGCGGGAGCGCGCAACGGGTCGCCGTCGAACCCGGTGACCCGGCCGAAGAGCGTGCCCTCCGCCCACTCCTTGCGGAAGGTCTCGATCTCCTCGTGCGTGCGGCCGACGAAGTTCCACCACATCACGATCTCCTCCTCGAACGGCACGCCGCCGATCAGCAGCAGCCGCCCGGTGCCCGACACCCGCAGCGCGGACCGGCCGAGCCCGAGATACAGCAGCGGCCCGGCGGGCAGCGCCTCGCCGTCGACGGTCAGCGTGCCGTCCAGGGTCAGCGCCGCGTGCTCGAAGTCGGGCCGGATCGGCAGCTCGGCCGTGCCGTCGACCGACACCTCGACGCCGACCAGCGGCGTGTAGGTGCTCGCGGGGGAGGCGGCGCCGCCGAAGGAACCCATGAGGACCGTCGCCGCGTGTCCGGGCCCACGTACCACCGGCAGGTCGCCGTGGTGCTCGAAGTGCGGCGCCACGTGGCGCGCCGCCTCGGGCAGCGCCACCCACAGCTGCACGCCGTGCAGCTCCGTCCGCGGCGACTCCTCCGAGTGGGAGATGCCGCGCCCGGCCGTCATCAGGTTGAGCTGGCCCGGCCGTACCGGCTGGAGGCTGCCGAGGCTGTCACGGTGGAGCACCTCGCCTGCCACGAGCCAGGTGACGGTCTGCAGGCCGGTGTGCGGATGCGGCGGCACCCGCATCCGGGCCGTCTCGGGGCCGTACTGGTCGACGAAGCACCACGCGCCCACCATGCGCCGCCCCACGGCGGGCAGGGTGCGGGTGACCGTCATCGCGCGCGGCCCGCCGAGCGCGACCTCGTGCCCTCGCACCAGCTCGCGGACGGGCTCGCCCGCCGCGCACACCGTCTCCTGCGGGTTGGGTTCGATGTTGCTCACGCCTACGACTGTACGGCCTGCCACCAGGCGTCGACCGCCGGCACCGAGGCGGTGTCGACCAGCTCGCCGGGACGCGGGACCACGATCGAGACGTCGCGCGCCTTGGCCTCGCGCCACAGCCGGTCGACCGGCTCCGACCACGGGTGCAGGGCCAGGGTGAACGTCGCCCAGTGCACCGGCAGCAGCACCGAGCCGCCCAGGTCGACGTGGGCGTTCACCGCCTCCTCCGGGTTCATGTGGATGTCGGGCCATGCTGGGCTGTAGGCGCCGATCGGCATGAGCGTGAGGTCGAACGGGCCGTGGTCCGCGCCGATCGTGGCGTATCCCTCGAAGTAGCCCGAGTCGCCGGCGTAGAAGACCCTGCGCCGGGCGCCCGCGACCACCCACGAACCCCACAGCGTGTCGTTGCGGGTCACAGACCGGCCGGAGAAGTGGCGGGCGGCCGTCGAGACGAAACGCAGCCCCGCGACGATCGCCTCCTCCTCCCAGTCCAGCTCGATGATCCGGTACAGCGGCACGCCCCATCGCTCCAGGTGCGCGCCGATGCCGAGCGGCACCAGGAACGGCGCCTTGGAGATGCGGGTGAGCCTGCGCACCGTCGACAGGTCCAGGTGGTCGTAGTGGTCGTGCGAGATGACGATCGCGTCGAGCTTCGGCACCTCCTCGATGGCGACGGGCACCGGGTGGTGCCGCCGCGGGCCGACGAACGGCGTGGGGGAGACCCGCCTGCTCCACACCGGGTCGAACAGCACCCGCCTGCCCTCGATCTCCACGAGCGTGGAGGCGTGGCCGTACCAGACGACGCTCAGCCCGGTCGGTGACGGAGCCGTGGCGGCGGGCGTGCGCAGCGGGATCGGGCCGGGGGGACGGCGCGACTCGCGGTCCCTCATCAGCTCGCGCAGCAGGCCGGGGGACGGCGCGCCCACCCTGGTCGGCTCCGGCATGGGGTTGTAGAAGACGCCGTCCCTGAACTGCCGCGAGCGGCGGATCCTGCCGGCCCGCTCCTCGCCCGAGGTCAACGGCCGGACGCCCAGCTCCGCGGGCACGTCGCGCAACGCCCAGCCCGCCGCGGCCAGCGCCGCCCCACCCGCGAGCAATCGGCCCACTGTCCGCATCGCCGCCATCGCTCACCCTCCACAAGCCAGTATCTCCGGGACAACCACCGCCGGAGGATCACATGTTCCCGGTTAGGACGATATATCGCGATATGTTCGCCCGCGCGGCCGAACCTGAGACCACTCTCAGCAGGAAGGGCCGGGCGGATCCCCGCCTGCGAACCCCTGCCGAGGGATCCGGCCTCGGGGAACGCTCGCCCCCGGTGGCTGCAGGAGATGGACTGGCCTCACGCGCGCACCGGACGCCGGCCGCGGAGATCACCAGTGCCCCGTGAGACGATGGCGGAAGGGGGACCCGCCGCGAGGGGGCACCAGGATGGACACCACCGTCACCGAGGTCGCGCCGGACGTCTACCGGATGTCCACGTTCGTCCCTGACGCCGGCATCATGTTCAACCAGTACCTGATCGACGCCGAGGAGCCGCTGCTGTTCCACACCGGGCTGCGCGCGCTGTTCCTCCCGGTGTCGGCGGCCGTCGACCGCCTCATCGGTCTGGAGCGGCTGCGCTGGATCACCTTCGGTCACGTCGAGGCCGACGAGTGCGGATCGATGAACGCCTGGCTGGCCGCCGCGCCCCGGGCCCAGGTGGCGCACGGCCGCGTGGGGTGCCTGGTGTCGGTGAACGACCTCGCCGACCGGCCGCCCCGGCCGCTGGCCGACGGCGAGGTCATGGACCTGGGCGGCAGGCGGGTGCGGCGGATCGAGACGCCGCACGTCCCGCACGGCTGGGACGCGGGCCTGTTCTACGAGGAGACCGCCGGCACCCTGCTGTGCGGCGACCTGTTCACCGCGATGGGCCCGGCGCCCGCCATGACCGACAAGGAGATCGTCAGCCCCGCGCTGGCGGCGGAGGACGCCTACGGCGCGACCTGTCTCACCCCGTCCACCGGTCCCACCATGCGCGCGCTGGCCGGGCTGGAGCCGACGGCGCTCTGCCTCATGCACGGGCCCGTCTACCACGGCGACTGCGGGTCGGCGCTGCGCGACCTGGCGGGGGCCTACGAGTCTCGGCTCTCCCTCGAGGGCGTGCGCCTGCACGGACCCATCACGCCGACCGGCTAGAGGACGACCGAAGGTCCCGGTCGCTGCCTGCCCCGGGTGGGACGGGCGCCCTTCCGTGCTGGTTCGGAGCGCCGCCCGACCTCCGCGTTCCGCGGCTCGCAGGGTGCGGACCACGTCGCCCGGCCGTCGATCCGCTTCGCATTGACTCGGGGTTTGCCGGCTGATAAGTCTTGTCAGGACAAAACTATGTCCTGACAAGCTGCCCCTTTGGAGGAGCGCCGTGGCTGCCAGGGTGGCCGAGATCGTGCGGACACGCGTGCACAACCCCGAGGCGATCGCCGAGGCCGCGAGGCTTCGCATACCGGCGCCCTCCGTGCTGGGCGAGCACGGCCGAGTGATGATCATCGCCGCGGACCATCCAGCGCGCGGCGCGCTCGGCGCGGGCGGCGATCCGATGGCCATGGCGGATCGGGGCGATCTCCTGGACCGGCTCTGCACGGCGCTCGAACGTCCAGGCGTCACCGGCGTGATGGGCACCGCCGACATCCTGGAAGACCTGCTGCTGCTGGGCGTCCTGGACGGCAAGTCGGTCTTCGGGTCCATGAATCGCACCGGCTTGGCCGGCTCGTCGTTCGAGATCGACGACCGTTTCACCGGCTACGACGCGGAGACCATCGCGGCCATGGGCTTCGACGGGGGCAAGACGCTGACGAGGATCGCGCTGGACGACGCCGCCACGCCTTCGGTGCTGGAGAACACCGCGCGGGCGGTGAACGAGCTCAACGACCGCAAGCTGATCGCGATGGTCGAGCCGTTCATCTCCCGGTGGATCGACGGCAGGATCCGCAACGACCTGTCACCGGAGGCCGTGATCCGGTCGATCGTCATCGCGTGCGGGCTGGGTCGGCGCAGCGCCTACACCTGGCTGAAACTCCCCGCCATCGACGACATGACCCACGTCCTGGCGTCCTCGACCCTGCCGGTGTTGCTGCTCGGCGGCGACGGCACCGATACCGAGCGGATTTTCGACCGATGGAAACGCGCGCTGAGGATGCCGACGGCGCTCGGCCTGGTACCCGGCCGGTCGCTTCTCTATCCGGCCGACGGAGACGTGGCGGGCGCCGTTGACCGGGCCGTCAGCCTGTTGTAGGCGGGTTCCGGAGTGTCCTCGAAGCCGCCCGGCGCATGTTCGCGGCCGCCACGTCAGCGCTCGTCGAGTTCGCGCTCCGGGCAGAGAAGCCGGGGGACTGGCATCGTGCGGCTCATACCGGCGGGCATCGATCTGACGGCACTGCGGAATCCCGCCTTCCGGATGATCGCGCTGGCGCAGCTCGGCTTCGTGGTGGGCGAGCAGGTCCTCGCGGTCGCCGTCACCGTCTCCGTGCTCAGCGCCGGGGGCGACGCGGCCACGGTCGGCGTCGTGCTCGCCGCCAAGGGCGTCGCGTCGTTGTGCCTGCTCCTGGTAGGGGGAGTCTGGTCCGATCGCCTGTCGCGACGGCGGATCCTGACCGTCATGCTCGCCGTCGACGCCGCCGCGGCGAGCGTGCCCATCGTCGTGGGCGGGCACACCGCCGCCGTGTGGCTGCCGGCCACCGTCCTGTTCGTGGTCGGCGCCGCCGAGGCGTTCATCCGGCCCGCGTTCAACGCCATCCTGGCGGGCTCGCTGGACGAGGACCGGCGGATGTCCGGCCGGGCCCTGGTCAACATCTGCACCCGGGTGGGGGTCATCACCGGTCCGGTGATCGGCACGCTGCTCGCCGGCGGGAGCCGGGTCCTTCCCTTCGTGCTGGCGGCGCTCGTGTTCGCCGCCGCCGCGCTCGCCCTTCGCGGAGTCGCGGAGCCGTCATGGACGCCGGTCGCCCGCCGTTCCCTCCTCAAGGAGGCGACGGCGGGATTCGCCGAGGCGGGGCGCCGGCCGTGGCTGACGGCCCTGCTCCTGTTCTCCCCGGTCAGCCTCATGTTCGTGATCGCGCCCAGCCAGGTGCTCCTGCCCGTGCTGAGCCGGGACATGTTCGGCTCCTACACGGCGTACGGCACGGCCCTCGCGTGCTACGGCGCCGGCGGGCTGATCAGCAGCGTCACGATGATGGCCTGGCGCCCCCGGCGCTCGGGAGTCGTGGCCATGTGCTCGATGTCGCTGTATGCCCTCGTCCCTCTCGGCCTGCTGTACGCCCCTTCGATCTGGGTGCTCTTCTGCTGTTACCTCATCGCCGGCTTCGGCGTGGAGACGTACGCCCTCTGCTGGGACGTCGCGATGTACCGCGAGGTACCCGACCACCTGATCGGGCGGATCACCTCGCTGGCCTGGCTCGCCACCTTCGGCCTCATGCCGTTCGGCCAGGCGGTGACCGGGCCGCTGACGAACCTGACCGGCGACCAGGCCGTCCTTCTGGGCGCGGCGGGGCTCGTGCTGGTGATCCCGCCATGCCTGCTTCTCGTCCCCGGGATGACCCACCTGCGAGGCACGCGCACGCCGGGGTAGCGGCCGGCTGGACCGGGCAGCGGGGGTGGCGTTCCGCGGGCGCGAGCGCCGCATGCCGCGCGGGGCCGCGTCATCCGGTGATCGTCACCGTCCTGTGCACCGTTCGGGGTAGGGGCTACACCGAACGGTGTACGCCCGGCGCCGGTGGAGGGCCGCCGCGCCCTCGCGGGCACGGCGGGAGGGGACCGTCAGCGGATCACCCGGCACACCAGGGCGTCGGAGGTGCCGCGGAAGGCGCTCATGACCACGTCGGTCGTGAGGAACTTGCAGGCCAGGTACGGGTCACCGGACCCGGCGTACTGCAGGCCGCCTCCGGGGCCGCTGCCGTAGCACCGCAGGCCGCTCGACTCGTAGAAGCCGATCCAGGCGGAGGAGGAGACCTTGGCGCGGCAGTAGTCGCCGATCGAGAGAGGGCCGAAGGGGACGTCGACGACGGCGGCGGAGTGGGCGGGGGTGGCGAGGGTGACCAGCGCGGCGCACAAGCCGGCGGCCAGGACGAGGGGGCGGAGACGCATGTGTGCTCCAATGGGGGGAGAGGGACGGTCGAGTCCACTCTTTATAAAGAAACTTTCCTAAGCAATAGCTTGACTTCCCGGGGGGAGCCCCTCCTGCTACGTTCGGCCGGGATCGCGATCTTCATCCGCTCCCGAGGAGGCCGCCATGACGCATCCCGCGCTCGCGGGCGCGCCCGTCTACCTGGACTACAACGCCACCACCCCGGTGGACCCCGAAGCGCTGGAGGCGGCGCTGCCGTACCTGACGGCCCACTTCGGCAACCCCTCCAGCGGCCACGCCTACGCCCGCGCGCCGCGCGCGGCCCTCGACCGTGCCCGCCGGCAGGTGGCCGAGCTGCTCGGCGCCGAGCCCTCAGAGGTGATCTTCACCGGCGGCGGCTCCGAGGCCGACGCCCTGGCCGTCCGCGGCGCCGCCCTGGCCGTCCGCGCCGGCGACCCCGGGCGGCGGCGGGTCGTCGCGCCGGCCACCGAGCACCCCGCCGTGCTGCGGTCCTGCGACGGCCTGCGGGCCGAGGGCTTCATCGTGACGCCGCTGCCGGTGGACGGCCACGGCCGCGTCGATCCCGGCGACCTGCGCGCGGCCGTGCGGCAAGGGGACATCGCGCTGGTGTCGGTCGCCTACGGCAACAGCGAGACCGGCACGATCCAGCCGATCGCCGAGCTGGCCGCCGTCGCGCGGGAGAGCGGCGCGCTGTTCCACACCGACGCCGCCCAGGCCGTCGGGAAGGTGGCCGTCGATGTGGCGGCGCTCGGTGTGGACCTGCTGACCGTGGTCGGCCACAAGATGTACGCCCCGAAGGGGGTGGGCGCGCTGTACGTGCGTGCCGGCACCCCGCTTCGTCCCGTCATCCCGGGCGGCGGCCAGGAGCGCGGCCTGCGGGCCGGCACGGAGAACGTCGCCTTCGCCGCCGCCCTGGGCCAGGCCGCCGAGACCGCCCGGCGCGAGCTGCCCGGCAGCGCCGTACGGCTGGCCGCGCTGCGCGACCTGCTGCAGGCGGAGCTGGAGGCCCGGCTGCCGGGCCGGGTGCGCCTCAACGGTCACCCGGACGCGCGCCTGCCCGGCACGCTGAACGTCAGCATCGACGGCACCAGCGGCCGTGCCCTGCTGGCCGCCGTGCCTGAGATCGCCGCCTCCACCGGCTCGGCCTGCCACGAAGGCGTCGACGCCCCCTCGCCCGTGCTGCTGGCCATGGGACTGCCGCCGGAGCGCGCGCTGGCCGCGCTGCGGCTGTCGCTGGGCCGCTGGAGCACCGAGCAGGAGGTACGGCACGCCGCCACGCTGATCGCCAAGGCGGCCGCGGGATAATCGGTGGTAGTCCCCCGCCGTCGCTGCCAGACTCCCGCGCATGACTGTGGCCCGTATCGACCTCCTCCTGCGCCAGCTCGACATCGCCTGGGCGCTGTTCGACCACCACCTCAAGGACATCGACGACGCGCTGTGCCTGTGGGAGCCGGCGCCGCATTGCTGGAGCGTGCGTCAGGACGGTCGGGGCCGGTGGGTGGCCGACTGGCAGGTGCCCGAGCCCGACCCGGTGCCGGCGGTCACGATCGGCTGGCTGACCTGGCACATGGGCTTCTGGTGGACGACCACGCTCGGGCACTGCTTCGGCGACGGCGCGCCACCGCGCGAGGAGATCATCTGGCCGGGTGGCGCCGCCGCGGCGGCCGAGTGGCTGCGCGGGCTGAAGGCGGACTGGCAGGAGCGGCTGTCGTCGCTGACCGACGCCGACCTCGACTCCGCCGACCGGACCGCCGGGCTGTGGGGGCAGGAGCAGACGCTGGCCGACGTGGCGGGCTGGCTCAACGTGGAGCTGACCAAGAACGTCGCCGAGATCGGCCTGGTGTGCATCCTCCATGGAGCACGAGCGCGGTGACCGCGGCCGGCGGTCATGGCACGCCGAGCAGCCGCAGCCCCGCGGTGACGGCGGCCGCGGACAGGACGATCACCAGGAAGGGCGCCCTGCGCCAGGCGAGCACCCCGGCGACCGCGACCCCCGCCACCCTGGCGACGCCCGCCAGACCCCCCTTCTCGGTCAGGGTCGTCGTCGCCACCAGCGCGGCCAGCAGGACGACGGCGCCCGCCGCCATGAGCCGCTCCATCCGGGGCGGGAAGGTGACACGGTCACGCAGCAGGGGGCCGGCCAGCCGGAAGGCGAACGTGCCCGCGGCGAGCACCAGCGCCGCGGCCACCAGCACGACGGGGCTGTTCATCGGGAGGCCTCCGCGCGCGTGGCGATGAGCGCCAGCCCGGCCAGCGAGAGCAGCACGGGCAGCCCCGCGGGCAGGAACGGCGTGGCGGCCAGGGCGACGACGACGCCGGCCAGCGCCGCGTGGCGCTTGTCCCTGTCCCGCAGGGCCGGCAGGACCAGCGCCAGCAGGACGGCCGGGAACATCGCGTCGAGCCCCAGCGCCCCGGTGTCGTCGATGAGGGCCCCGGCCAGGCCGCCGGTCACGGCGCCGAGCGGCCAGCAGATCAGGATGCCGATCCCGCAGGCCCAGTAGGCGGCCCGCTTCCGCGCGGGCTCCTCCTGTGAGAGGGCGAAGACGACCGACTCGTCGTTCATGAGGTGGGTGCCGAGCAGCCGCCGCCAGCCGCGCCCGAGCACGTCGGGCAGGGCCAGCCCGAACGGCAGGTGGCGCGCGTTGACCGCGAGCCCGGCCACCACCGCGGCGATGGGACTGCCGCCCGCCGCGATGATCCCGATGAACAGGAACTCGGAGCCCGCGGCCAGTACGAGCAGGCCGAGGATCGCCGGCAGCCACAGCGGGAAGCCGGCCGCCACGGCGGTCGCCCCGTAGGAGATGCCGACCACACCGATCGCCAGGCTCACCAGCGCGATGTCGCGCAGCAGCCCGCGGTCGAGTGTTCGTACTATCGAACGCATGGAGTCCAGAATGAACACTTCTGTCCGTGTTCGTCAAATCGAACGGCCGGATGATATTCTGAACACATGGAGCGGGACGTTCCCATGAAATCCATCGCGGCCGCCCTGCGCCGCGAGCGCGGCGCCGCCGGCCTGTCCCTCACCGAGGTGGCCCGCCGGGCCGGCATCGCCAAGTCGACCCTTTCCCAGCTGGAGTCCGGACAGGGCAATCCCAGCCTCGAGACCCTGTGGGCGCTGTCGACGGCGCTGAACGTGCCGTTCTCCCAGATCATCGACCCGCCCCGGCCGCGGGTCCGGGTGATCAGGTCGGACGAGGGCGTGGCGGTCGCCTCGGCGCAGGCCGACTACCGGGCCGTCCTGCTGGCCGCCAGCCCCCCGGCCGCCCGCCGCGACATCTACCGCATCGAGGCCGAACCCGGCACCGTGCGCTCCTCCGATCCCCACATGCCCGGCGTCATCGAGCACGTCGTCCTGGCCGCCGGCCGGGCGCTGGTGGGCGTCGTCGACGAGCCGGTGGAGCTGCGTCCCGGCGACTACATCTCCTATCCGGGAGACCTGCCGCACGTCTTCGAGGCGCTGGAGCCGTCGACCAGCGGGATCCTGATCTCCGAGCACACCTGACGGCCCGCCCGCCTCGCTAGAGGCCGCGCAGGGCGGCGCGCGGGATCACCCCGCTGACCGTCGTGCCGCCGCCGAGGGTGCTGGTGACGGTGCAGCGTCCGCCCACGGACGCCAGGTGCGCGCGCATCGCGACGATCCCGCGGCCGGCGGCCGGCCCGACGAAACCCCTTCCCTCGTCGCTGACCGTGAGGCGCAGCCCCTTGTCGCCCACGGTCACGGCGACGGAGACGACCCGCGCGCCGCTGTGCTTCTCGACGTTGGACAGCGCCTCGGCGAAGCAGCCCAGAACCGCCTCGACCACCCGCCTGGGCACCCGCTCGGAGGGCAACGCCCAAGTCTCGACGGCGATCCCGGTACGCCGCGACCACTCGGCCAGCTGGTGGTCGAGCTCGCCTGCGAGGTCCGTGGCGCGCCGCTGGACGATGCCGCGCAGATGCTTGCGTCTTTCCATGGGTTTCCCGGTGTTCGCCTCGACGATGCGCACGTCAGGTGCGCCGGCCTGGATTCCGGCCTGGAAGCTTCATTTGAGCACAGACCTTGTCGACGGTTCTGTACGACCATAACCAACTTTCCCTTGCCGCCCCCAGCTTCTCGCCCGTCCGGGTCCGGACGGACAATGAGGAGGTGAGCAGGCGTGTCCGCGCCATGGTCCTGGTCGAAGGCGTCGTGCAGGGGGTCGGGTTCCGGCCCTTCGTGTACGGCCTGGCCACCGGGCTCGGCCTCGACGGGCTGGTCGGCAACGACGAGCGGGGGGTGTTCATCGAGGTCGAGGGTGCGCACGCCCGGGTCCAGGAGTTCCTGGCGACGCTGCGCGCCAGCCCGCCCCCGCTGGCCTCGATCGAGCGCATCAGCGTGGGGGCCATCCCCGCCACGGGCCAGGCGGGCTTCGTCATCGCGGGCAGCGCCACCGGCGGGCGGCGCCGGGCGCTCGTCTCACCCGACGTGGCGACCTGCGCCGACTGCCTGCGCGAGATGGACGACCCGGCCGACCGCCGCCACGGCTACGCCTTCACCAACTGCACCAACTGCGGGCCGCGCTTCACGATCGTCCGCGGCGTGCCGTACGACAGGGCCCGCACCACGATGGCCGCCTTCGCCATGTGCGCTGACTGCGCGCGCGAGTACCACGATCCGGCCGACCGCCGCTTCCACGCCCAGCCGGTGTGCTGCCCGGCCTGCGGGCCCGGCCTGCGGCTGCTCGACCGCGAGGGGCGGCAGGTCGACGGCGATCCCGTGGAGGGCACGGCGCGGCTGCTGGCCGGCGGCGCCGTCCTGGCGATCAAGGGGCTGGGCGGATACCACCTGGCCGCGGTCGCCGCCGACGACAGCGCGGTCGCGGCGCTGCGCCGCCGCAAGCACAGGGAGGACAAGCCGTTCGCCGTCATGGTGCCCGACCTGGCCGCCGCCCGCCTGCTGTGCGAGGTCGGCGGGGAGGAGGAGCGCCTGCTCACCTGCCGGGCCCGCCCGATCGTGCTGCTGCGCCGCCGTCCGGACGCCGAGGTGGCCGCCCCGGTGGCCCCCGGCAACCACTGGCTCGGCCTGATGCTGCCCTACACCCCGCTGCACCACCTCCTGCTCCGCCGGCTCGCCACCCCCATCGTGCTGACCAGCGGAAACGTCTGCGACGAACCCATCGTGTACGTCGACGAGGAGGCCGTGCCCAGGCTGGGCGGCATCGCCGACGCCTTCCTCACCCACGACCGGCGCATCCACATGCGCACCGACGACTCGGTGGTACGCGTCTTCCGCGGCGAGGCGCTGCCCGTGCGGCGCTCCCGGGGGTACGTGCCCCAGCCGCTCGAGCTGGCCTGGCCCTTCCCGCGGCCCGTCCTCGGCTGCGGCGCCGAACTCAAGCACACCTTCTGCCTGGCCAGGGACGGGCACGCCTTCGTCTCCCACCACATCGGCGACCTGGAGAACTACGAGACGCTGCGCTCCTTCACCGAGGGCGTCGAGCACTTCGGGCGGCTGTTCGACATCGTCCCCGAGGTGCTGGCGCACGACCTGCACCCGGAGTACCTGTCCACCAAGTACGCGCTGGCCAGGGACGGCCTCGACCTGGTCGCCGTGCAGCACCACCACGCGCACGTCGCCTCGTGCCTGGCCGACAACGGCGTCGCGGGGCCGGTCATCGGCGTGGCCTTCGACGGGCTCGGCTACGGCGAGGACGCCACGCTGTGGGGCGGCGAGTTCCTGATCGCGGACCTGACCGGCTTCCGGCGGGCCGGCCACCTGGCGACGGTGCCGATGCCCGGCGGCGCGGCGGCGATCAGGCAGCCGTGGCGCATGGCCGCCGCCCACCTCGACCTGGCCTACGACGGCGACGTGCCGGCCGGCCTCGACGTCGTCCGGCGCAACGCGGAGCGCTGGGCGGCCGTCGTCGCGCTCGCCCGCCGCGGCGTCGGCGCCCCTCCCACCTCCAGCATGGGCAGGCTGTTCGACGCCGTCGCGACGATCGTCGGCGAGCGCGACGCGATCACCTACGAGGGCCAGGCCGCCATCGAGCTGGAACAGTGGGCCGACCAGGCCGAGGACGGCGCCTACCCGTGCCGCCTGGTGGGGGAGGAGCCGTTCGTCGTGCCCGGCGCCGAACTGGTCCGGGCGGTCGTGGAGGACGTGCGGGCGGGCACGGACCGGGCAGTGACAGCCGCCCGGTTCCACAACGCGATCGCGGCTGCCGTCGCCGACGGCTGCACCCGGCTACGGCAGGCCGGCGGCCCGTCCACGGTGGCGCTGTCGGGCGGGGTGTTCCAGAACCTCCTGCTGCTCGGGCGGGCCACGGCGCTGCTGGAGGAGCGCGGCTTCCACGTCCTGACGCACCGGCGGGTGCCGCCGAACGACGGCGGGATCAGCCTGGGCCAGGCCGCCGTCGCCGCGGCCCGCGACCGGCTTCGCTGAGCGGCGCGGGTCAGCCGCCCTGGTCGCCCGAGGGCAGGGTCGGGCTCTCCCCGTCCTGCGGCTCCTGCGGCCCCACCCCCGTGGAGTCCTCGGCGCTCGAGCCGCCGTACGGCCGGCCCGACTCGCCCTTCACCCCGATCGTCTCCCTTCCGGCCTCCTCTTCCTCCTCGGCGATCTCCTCCGCCCGCCTGGAGGTGCTCTCGCCCACGCCGTGCGGTGTGCCCGGCTCGGTGTCGGTGGCGGAGACACCGGCGCGTTCCTCCTCGGACGGCGCCCGCCCTTCGCCGGGCGGAGCGGCCTGCTCGGGCGTGAAGGCACGGTCACCGGCCTGGCGGGCCTCCTCGCTCCCGCGTCCGACGTCGGGAGAGAACCCGTGCTGGTCCTCGGGCTCGCGGGGCTCTGACATGTTCAGCACCTCCGTCAGAAGTCATCAGCAGATGCGGGGGAGCGGGTCGCCGACCAGCAGGTCGACGATGCGGGTGCCGCCGAAGGCGGTCTTCAGCAGCACCAGACCCGCGGGATCGTCCTTGACGTGGCCGACCAGCGCGGCACCCTCGCCCAGCGGGTGCCCTCGCAGGGCCGCAAGGGCGGTGTCGGCCGCCGCACCGTCGACGACCACGACCATGCGGCCTTCGCAGGCGACGTAGAGCGGGTCGATGCCGAGCAACTCGCACGCGCCGCGCACGCCCGGCCGTACCGGGACGGCCTCCTCGTCGACGACCACGGCCACGCCCGAGGCGCGCGCGATCTCGTTGAGTATCGTCGCGACCCCGCCGCGGGTGGCGTCGCGCAGACAGCGCACCGCGCCCCCGCCGCCGGCCCCGCCACCGTCCTCACCGGCGCCCGCGCCGTCATCCTCGCCGGCGCACGCGTCGAGCAGCGCCGCGGTCAGGCCGTTCAGCGGCGCGGTGTCCGACGTCAGGTCGGCCTCGATGTCCAGCTCACCCCTGGCGAGCATGATGGTGACGCCGTGCTCGCCGATCGGTCCCGACACCAGGATCGCGTCGCCGGGACGCGCGCGGGAGACCCCCAGGTCGAAGCGCCGGTCCATCAGCCCGACACCGGCGGTGTTGACGTAGCAGCCGTCGGCCTTGCCCCTCTGCACGACCTTGGTGTCCCCGGTCACGATGAGCACGCCCGCGGCGGCGGCCGCCGCCGCCATCGAGGCGGTGATGCGCCGCAGGTCCTCGACGGGGAAGCCCTCCTCGAGCACGAATCCGGCCGACAGGTACAGCGGGCGGGCGCCGCACACCGACAGGTCGTTGACGGTGCCGTTGACGGCCAGGTCGCCGATGTCCCCTCCGGGGAAGAACAGCGGCGACACCACGTAGGAGTCGGTGGTGAAGGCGAGCCTGGCCGTACCGACGTCCAGCACGGCGCCGTCCTCGAGCGGCTCGAGCAGCGGGTTGCGGAACGACTCCAGGAAGACCGCCTCCACCAGCGTCTGCGTCGCCTTGCCGCCCGAGCCGTGGGCCATGGTGATGTGCTCCTCCTTCACCCTGGCCTTGCGGCGGCGCGCCCGGTCGATCCGTTCGAGCACCTGCTCCTCGCGGCTGGGTCCCTCGGCTTCGGCCGCGTGCTCGCGCACGGCCGCCTCCGCCCAGTCGGCGGTGCCGCCGATGCCCGTCCCGCCGAGGTCCGTCCCGCCGAGGCGGGCCCGGTCGGTGCCCGTCCTCTCCACGCCGGTCACCGCGTCGCCTCCCTCACCCGCTCGCGCGAGAAGCGGCCGAAGTTGTAGTACGCGGCGCAGGCGCCCTCGGAGGAGACCATGCAGGTGCCGATCGGCGTCTCCGGCGTGCAGGCGGTGCCGAACACCTTGCACTCCCACGGCTTGAGCACGCCCTTCAGCACCTCGCCGCACTGGCAGGCCTTCGGATCGGCCACCCTGCCGCCGGGGATCTCGAAGATCTGCTCGGCGTCGAAGGCGGCGTACTTCTCCCGCATCCTCAGCGCGGAGTGGGAGATGAAGCCGAGACCCCGCCACTCGAAGTACGGACGCAGCTCCATCACCTCGTTGATGACCTTGAGCGCTGTGAGGTTGCCCGCCCAGGGCACCACGCGCGCGTACTGGTTCTCGACCTCGGAGCGGCCCTCGGCCAGCTGCACGAGCAGCATGTAGATCGACTGCAGGATGTCCAGCGGTTCGAAGCCCGCCACGACCAGCGGTTTGCCGTAGTCGCGGGCGATGAACTCGTACGGCCGGCAGCCGATGACGGTCGAGACGTGACCGGGGCCGATGAAGCCGTCCAGCCGCAGGTCGGGCGAGTCCAGGATGGCCTTGATCGCGGGGATGATCGTCACGTGGTTGCAGAAGACCGAGAAGTTGCCGAGACCCTCTGCCGCCGCCCGCAGCACCGTCATGGCGGTGGACGGCGCCGTGGTCTCGAAGCCGATGGCCATGAAGACCACGCGCTTGTCCGGGTTCTGCCTGGCCACCTTGAGCGCGTCCAGCGGCGAGTAGACCATGCGGATCGCGGCACCCTGGGCCATGGAGTCGAAGAACGAGCCGCGCCCGCCAGGGACCCGCATCATGTCCCCGAAGGAGGTCATGACGACGTCGGGCTGCTCGGCGATGTGGATGGCGTCGTCCACCCGCCCCATCGGGATCACGCACACCGGGCAGCCGGGCCCGTGCACCAGCGTGATGGTCTCGGGCAGGTAGTCCTCCAGGCCGTGCTTGTAGATGGTGTGGGTGTGGCCGCCGCACACCTCCATGAACTTGTAGGCCCGGCCCGGCTCGCACAGGCTCGCGATCCTGGCGGAGAGGGCGCGTGCCTTCTCGGCGTCGCGGTACTCGTCGACGAAGCGCATCGCGCCTCACCCCCGGTCGATCGATGACGTTCGAAGCGCCGCCAGCTCGTCGTCGTAGGCCTGGCCGATGCCCTCCAGGAAGTCCAGCGCGGCCCTGGCCTCCTCTTCGTCGATCTTCGACAGCGCGAAGCCGACATGGATGAGGATCCAGTCGCCGGGCTGGAGCCGCTCGTTCTCCAGCAGGCCGATGTTGACGGCCCGCCGTACCCCGCTCACGTCGACCTTGGCCAGGTCGGCGTGGTCCGGCAGGATCTCCACGATCTCACCGGGGATTCCCAGGCACATGGTGTCCCTCCGCCATCTGGATCGATTCGAGGACCAGGGCGTCGCCGCCGCGCAGGTCGACGTCGTCGCCGCCGCAGCCGCCGCACACGGCCAGCGCGTCGGCCGTCTCCTCCTGGCGCCCGCAGGTCCTGCAGGTGAGCTGGACGGGCACCACGATCAGGTCGATCGTGGCGCCGTCGGCGACCGTCCCCTGGGCGACGAGGGAGAAGGCCTGGTCGAGCGCCGGCCCGGTGATGCGCAGCAGCGCGCCGGCGCGGACCTTGACGTGTGCCACCCGTCGCCCGACGGCCCGGCGTTCCACGGCGTCGAGCACCGAGGCGGCGATCCCGAACTCATGCACGGCTCACATCCCCCTGATGTGGAGGTAGCGCTTGATGTCGGGTATCGACTGCCACACCAGCACGGCCAGCACGGCCACGCACAGCACGATCAGCAGACGCTTCAGCATCGTCGGGCCTTCCTTCCTGTCGCGGTCCGAAAAGTTCGCGCACCAGCCCGGCGGCGCGCGGCACCGCTCGCGCGACCGCCTCGCTCAGCTCCATGCCAGGTGAGACGTCGGCGGGCTGGCAGCCGACGATGACCACGCGGCCGATCGTGACCCCGTAGGCCCGCATCAGGCCGAAGATCGCCTCGGGGGTCATGCCGTGGGCGTCGGCGAGAGCCGCCCGGGCGAGCACGTCGTCGGCGGGCCCGTGCTCGTCGAGCGCTGGCTCCAGGACCGCCAGCGTTCCCGGCGGCTCGTCCATCGGCAGCGCGTCGATCATGATCATCTCGTCGTAGCCGGAGAGCAGCTCGTAGGCCAGGTGCACGCCGCGGATCCCGAAGTCGGCCACGACCGCCTCGGCCGGCAGACCGCCCTCCGACAGCAGCCGCCTGGCGACCTCGACGCCGAAGCCGTCGTCACCGAGGAAGACGTTGCCGACCCCCGCGACCAGGACCTTCCGGCTCATCCGCCCTCCTGCCCGCCCGTCAGGGGCTCCACCTCGTCGGGCGCGAAGTAGAGGAACCGGCCCTGCTCGCGCAGCAGGTCGGCGCCCGGATCGTCGTCCAGCGTCACCGCCAGGTGGCGCTCGCCGTCCACGTCGAGGAACACCGCCTCGACCGTCGCCCGCCGCCCGGCCAGGAACATGTCGTGGGCGTCGGCCCGGCGGGCGCGCGAGCCGCCGCGCGCCGGCAGCAGGCGCACGGCGCTGCCCCTGGCGAGGGTCACCCCGTCGACCACGACGCTGTCGCTCTCGGGCGAGACCGACCGGTCGGAGCCCGGATCCCACCACGGCGGAGCGGCCTGCGCGGCCGGATGCAGCCGGTGGACGGCGCCGTGGAGCCGTTCGAGCACCTCCGCCGGGAGGTCGCCCACCCGGTCGATGATCTCGGCGGCCCTCGGGTCGGTGGCCCTGGCCTCGCGCTTCTCCGCATCGGTGAGGGCGAGCGTGCGCAGGCTGAGCAACTCGTCGATCTCGGTCGCGTCGAACAGGTCGCCCGGGCTCTCCCGCGCGATGGACGGGTGGTCGTACAGGATGATCGGCGCGGACAGCATCACGTCACGCCGTCCGGGCTCGCCGGCCAGCACCGGCCAGGTGCGCAGGTTCTCGCACGCCGCCGCCGCGGCCGCCGCCCAGGCGGGCGGGTCGAGCAGGGACACGAACGCCGCCGACCCGGCCTCGAGCAGCGTGTGCGCGGCGATCAGCGAGCAGTGCAGCGCGTCGTCCCTGGAGGCGTCGGGATCGTCCCACTCCGTGGTGTTCTCGACCCGCACGCGCAGCCTCACCAGCCCATACGGCCCGTCCACCCGCTCGGCCCGCACCCGCAGCACGGCGTCGAGACGCCGGTCCTCACGCACGATCCGGCCGAGCGGCTCGCCGCCGGGGCCAGTCAGCGGCTCCACCGCACGCGCCCCCGGGTGGCCCACGTCGTAGGTCCTCTCGGCGGCCAGCACCTCCTCCAGCGCCACCACCGTGTCGCGCTCCCGCTCCACGGCCTCGTCGAAGGTGAGGTAGGTCTGCCCGGCGATCTCGAGCGCGGGGACGGGGCGGTGCCCGCCGGCCTCGGCGCGCTCGACGGTCCTGGAGCGGACCTGCAGGAAGCGCAGGTCGATCCGCACCACGGCGTCCTCGGCGCCGGGGGCCACCTCGAGCAGGCACTCGGTCTGGCAGACGGGGTGCTCGGCCGTCGCGGTGTAGGCCGGCGGCACCAGCACCCCGAACTGCCAGCGCGCCTGGTTCTTGGTGGCCGAGGCCCGGTAGGGGTAGAGCAGGTACCCCTCGTAGAGCACCGCGTCGGCGACCTCACGGGCGATCCGCATCGACATGGTCACGACGTCGCCTCCTTCGCCCGCGCCAGCAGCGCCTCCACGGTGTCGTCCCACGTCGCCAGCGCGTGGGCGGACTTGAACAGGTGCAGGGCGCGCAGCGTGTCCGTGCGCAGCCGCAGCCATCCCTCCCCGGGGAAGTAGCGGTCCATCAGCTCCCGCCAGACCGCGACGGGCAGCCGGTGGCGGGTCTCGCGGTCCCACGGCACCTGCTCCACCGCGAAGCCGGTAGGTGTCCTGGCGAAGACGGTGCCGCTGAAGAGCAGCAGGAGCGGGATCTCGCCGTCGTCGAGCGCGGCGAAGTACTTGCCCGCCGCCACCTCCAGGTCGTAGGAGACCGGCACCGGCAGATCGACCTCCGTCGACCCGGTGAACCCCGGCACCATGAGCGAGACGGTGGCGAACTGCAGCGGCCGAAGCGTCTCTCCCCAGCGCGACGGCGCGCCGAACAGATCGGTGAGCAGTTCGGCCTCGGCGGCGGAGTAGCGGCGCCGCTGGGGCTCGATGCGGATCTGGCAGCGCAGCGCGACGGCGTGCACCGCGCCGCCGCCCGCCTCGCTGACGCGCAGCGGGAAACGCAGCGTCGGCGCCGCCGCGAACCGGTCGGCACGGGCGTCGAGGCAGGTGAAACCCAGGTCAGCCATGCTCGGTCCCCACCTCGCGGCTGCGCGCCCGCAGCTCGCCGAAGAAGGCGTCGATGGCCTGCCAGGCCTCCTGACCGCCGTCGAAGCCCTTCCACGTGGTCCTGACCAGGCCGACCAGCTCGTAGCAGGCGTCGATGGGTACCAGGTGGCACACGAAGCCGCCGGGCCGCCGGTCCACGAGCAGCGCCTCGACATCGGGGGCGGCGTCGGCCAGCGCGGGGTTGGCCGCCATGATCCTCTCCCACGTCGGCAGGGAGAGCTGCGACTCGGTCGCCCCGCCGGGGCTCGGATAGAAGGCGACCGTACGGCCCAGCGCCGAGTTGTGGAAGAAGAACGCCATGCGCACCGGGATCTGCAGCTCGTCCCAGTCGGCGACGGACATGGTGAAGCGCGGCGCGTACAGGTAACGGTCCGGCACCGCCAGATACCGGCCCATGGCCGCGCCCGGCACTGTGAACAGCAGGTAGCAGCCGCGGCACGCGCACATCAGGGCCCGGCTCTCCACGTTGACCACATGGCGGTGCCCGGCGTCGATCGGTTCGGCGCACAGCTCGCAGCGCTCGCCCGCGACCGGAACCCCGGCGGGGCGCGGCTCGCGGAAGCGCCGCAGCCCGGTACTCATGGCAGCGCCCCCTCCGGCACCGGGCAGGGTCCGGGCGGCGGGTGCGTCTGGATCTGGTACAGCTGCTCGCCCGGCTCGACCACGCCGTCCACCTCGACGCGGGCCACCTCCGGCGCCGCCCTGGCGATCGCCTGCTCGATCGCCGACGTCACCGTGACCCGCGAGGAGGGACAGCCGTGGCAGGTGCCCGCCAGGCGCAGCCGTACGACGCCCGGCTCCTCGATGCCGATCAGTTCCACGTCGCCCGCGTGGCTGCCGAGGTAGGGCCGGACCCCCTCGAGAGCCGCCCGCACCCGCTCCTCGGTGCTCAGCGGGTGGAGGTCGTGCACCACGAGCAGGCCGGAGACGAGGTCGTCGGCGACGAGCCGGCGAAGCGTCTCGGCCTCCCCGGACTCGGCGACGACCTCCATGATGCGCTCCAGCGCCGCGCCGTACAGCTCGACCAGCACCCGCACCAGCTCCTCGGCCTTGTCGCGGGTGGCCTCGTCGCTGAGCGCGCCCAGCTCGGCGAGCAGCACCTCCACCCGCTCGCCTGCCGTGACGGCCTCGATCCTCCCAGGCATCGCACCACCCCGTCAGGACCCGCCGAAGGCGTGCGGGCTGTGCAGCTTGCGCAACTGCCTGCCGCCGCCCAGGTACATGTGGACCCCGCACGGCAGGCACGGGTCGAAGCTGCGGACCGTCCGCATGATGTCGATGCCCTTGAAGTTCTCCGGCGCGTTCTCCTCGAAGATCGGCGTGTTCTGCACGGCGTCCTCGTACGGCCCCGGCGTGCCGTAGGAGTCGCGGACGCTGGCGTTCCACGGCGTCGGAGGATAGGGGTGGTAGTTGGCGATCTTGCCGTTCCTGATCACCATGTGGTGGGACAGGACGCCCCGCACCGCCTCGGTGAAGCCGCAGCTGATCGCCTCCTCGGGCACCGTGAACGGCGCCCAGGTCTTGGTGTGTCCGGCGCGCACCTCGGCCAGCGCCTGCTCGACGAAGTACAGCGCGCACGCCGCGGCGTAGGCCTGGAAGTACGTCCTGGCCCGGTTGCGTTCGATGGTGTTGGAGTACAGCTCCCCGCCGCGCTCGGGGATCTTCCACTCGAAGGTCGTCTCGGGCCTGGTGGCGGAACGCGGCAGGTTGATGAGCACGCTGTGGCCCGTGGCCTTGACGTAGCCGATGTCGACCAGTCCGGACAGCGCCGTGGACCACAGCCTCGCGAGCGGGCCGCCCCCCGTGTCCAGTGCGAGCATCTCCTTGCCGTCGAACCAGCGGGGCGACATGACCCAGCTGTACTTGTCGGTGAAGTCGCGCTTGCGCGGATGCGGGATGGTGTGCTGGTTCCACGGATGCCGCATGTCGACCGGGTTGCCCAGCGGGTCCTGGGTGACGAACGGCTCCTGGTCCTCCCAGTCGTCGTAGTACGAGCTGCCCAGCAGGATCCTGATCCCGAGGTTGATGTCGACGAGGTCGTTGGTGACGACCCTGCCGTCCATGACGACGCCCGGGGTCACGAACATGCGCCGGCCCCAGTCGCTCATGTTCTCGTAGGTGAAGTCGCAGTACTCCGGGTCGTTGAGGCTGCCCCAGCAGCCCAGCAGCACCCGCCGCCTGCCGACCTGCTCGTAGCCGGGGATGGCCTCGTAGAAGAAGTCGAACAGGTCGTCGTGCATGGGCACCACGCGCTTGAGGAACTCCACGTAGCGCATGAGCCTGGTCAGGTAGTCGGTGAACAGCTGCACGGTGGCCACCGTGCCGACGCCGCCGGGGTAGAGCGTGGAGGGGTGCACGTGCCTGCCCTCCATGAGGCAGAACATCTCCCTCGTGGTACGGCTGACCTGCAGCGCCTCGCGGTAGAACTCGCCCTCGAGCGGGTTCAGCGAGCGCATGATGTCGGCGATGGTCCGGTAGCCGTGCTCGCCCGCGTGCGGCGCCTCGGTGCGTTCGGCCTGCTCCAGCACGCCGGGATTGGTCTCGCGGACCATCTTCTCGCAGTAGTCGACCCCGACCAGGTTCTCCTGGAAGATGTTGTGGTCGAACATGTACTCGGCCGACTCGCCCAGATTGATGATCCACTCGCCGAGGTGCGGCGGCCGCACCCCGTAGGCCATGTTCTGGTTGTAGACCGAGCAGGTCGCGTGGTTGTCGCCGCAGATCCCGCAGATCCTGCTGGTGATGAAGTGCGCGTCCCTGGGGTCCTTGCCCTTCATGAAGATGCTGTAGCCGCGGAAGACCGACGAGGTGCTGTAACACTCGGCGACCCGCTGGTTCCTGAAGTCCACCTTGGCGTAGATGCCCAGGCTTCCGACGATCCGGGTGATCGGATCCCATGCCATCTCGACGAGTTCCTCGCCGGCCTGCTGTGGTGTGGTCGTCATGTCAGCCTCGCTGGGGTTACCAAGGGGCCTTGTAGCCCGTGAGCAGCTCGCGGCCCTTCCGGCGCCACCTGGGTTCCTTGTCGACGGTGCGCTGGGTGACGTGGCGCAGGGTGCGGATCATCGCACCGTAGGCTTCGCTGGCCGTCGAGGAGATCTTGGCTCCGGGCGGCTCGTCCATGAACGGCATGAACTTGTCGGGGAAGCCGGGCATCGTGCAGGCGATGCAGATGCCGCCGACGTTGGGGCAGCCGCCGATGCCGTTGATCCAGCCCCGCTTGGGGACGTTGCACTTCACCACCGGACCCCAGCAGCCGATCTTGACCAGGCACTTCGGCGAGCCGTACTCGGTGGCGAACTGTCCCTGCTCGAAGTAGCCGGCCCGGTCGCAGCCCTCGTGCACCGTCTGCTGGAACAGCCACGTGGGGCGCAGCGCCTCGTCCAGCGGGATCATCGGGGCCTGCCCGGCGACCTGGTAGAGCAGGTAGAGGATGGTCTCCGACAGGTTGTCGGGGTGGACCGGGCAGCCGGGCACGTTGACGATCGGCAGACCGGCCTTCGAGCGCCAGTCCCAGCCGAGGTAGTCGGCCACGCCCATGGCGCCGGTCGGGTTGCCGGCCATCGCGTGGATGCCGCCGTAGGTCGCGCACGTCCCCGCGGCCAGGATGGCCGTCGCCTTGGGCGCGAGCCGGTCCAGCCACTCGCTGGTGGTCATCGGCTGACCGGTCTCAGGGTTGTTGCCGAACCCGCACCAGTAACCCTCGCTCTTGATCGACTCGTTGGGGATCGAGCCCTCCACCACCAGCACGAACGGGTCCAGCTCGCCGCGGTCGGCCTTGTAGAACCATTCGATGAAGACGTCGGCGCCCTGCATGGGGCCGCACTCGAAGTCGATCAGCGGCCAGTGCACGGCGATCCGCGGCAGTCCTGGCAGGGCCCCGAGCGCGATCTCCTCGATGCTCGGCTGGGTGGCAGCGGTGAGCGCGACGGAGTCGCCGTCGCAGCTCAACCCCGCGTTGATCCACAGAATATGGAGGAGAGGCTCCTCCTGTGCCTGTGATGTGGTCTCTTGCGACTCGGTCGGCGCGCTCATGCGCCTCACCACCTCGCGGGTCTGGTGTTCAGCTGGAACGCGGCGGCGGCACCGCGCCCCGCCGCCCGAGCGCGTCCTGGGTGAGCTCCCAGAGCGCATGGTAGATCGTGGTCTGGGCCTCCTGGATGCGGTGCACCGAGGACGACGGGACCACGAACAGGTGGTCGATCGTGCCCAGCTCGGCCATCTGGCCGCCGTCGTAGCCGGCCAGCCCAACGGTGATCATGCCGCGTCTGTCCGCCTCCTGGAATCCGGCGATGAGGTTGCGGGAGTTGCCGCTCGTCGACAGCCCGAACGCGATGTCCCCCGCGCGGCCCGAGGCGGCCAGCTGCCGGGAGAAGACCACCTCGAACCCGATGTCGTTCGACAGCGCCGTGACCACCGCCACGTCCGCGGTCAGCGCGAACGCGGGCAGCGGCCGGGCGGCCTGCCCCGTGCCGAGCGAGCCCGGGTTGAGGAACAGGGCGGCCACGTCCTGGGCGTCGGTGGAGCTGCCCCCGTTGCCGAAGGCGAACAGCCGCGCCCCCGCCTCGAAGGCGGCGGCCATGACCTGCGCGCAGGCGGCCATCCGGGCGCCGTCGCGCTCGAGGACGCTCTGGCGCAGGGCGACGATCTCGCCTGCCTTGTCGACCGTGGACTGGCGCACCGCGGTCAGCACGGCGTCCAGATCGCTCCCGCCCGAGTAGAGGAACGGGTACAGCGACTCCATCGGCTCACTCACGTCGGGCCCTCCTCGATGACCACCGCGATGGCCTCCTTGGCGTGCACCAGGACCGTGTCACCGACCCGGGCCGTCACCAGGGCCACGCTCACCTCCTCGGTGCCCTGCCCGGTGTCCACCACGGCCAGGCCGTCCTCCAGCAGCCTGACCACCGTCACCGGCACCGCCTCGTCGGAGCAGGTGACGCACACCTCCTCGTGGCAGGCCCTCCCGTCGGCGCTCATGCGACCACCTGAGGGTCGAGCACGCCAGGCTGTTCGAAGAACACGTGAACCAGCTCCCACAGGATGTGGTACGTGGTGACGTGCACCTCCTTGATGATCCGCGGATCGGTGGAGCGGGCGATCAGGAGGTGGTCGACCGAGGGGCTGCGGGCGATCTGCCCGCCGTCGCCGCCCACCAGGGCCAGGGTCAGCATGCCGAGCTCCCTGGCGGTCTCCAGCGCCTTCAGCACGTTCACGCAGTGCCCGAACGGCGAGACGCCCAGCGCCATGTCCTGGCCCGCCGCCAGGTGCCTGAGCTGGTGGGCGAAGACCTCGTCGAACCCGGCCTCGGCGGCGATCCCCGTGATCGCGGCCACGTCGCCGGTCAGCGAGAACGACGGCAGCGCGCGCTTGCCGACGATCACCGGATGCACGAACTCGACCGCGATGTGCTGGGCGTCGGTGGCGGACTCCCCGTTGCCGAAGACGATGAGCCTGCCACCGCCGTGGAATCGCGTCGCCATGGCGTGACAGGCACGTGCCACCTTCTCGGCCTCGTCGGCGAGGCCGCAAGCGGGTTCTACGCGGCGTGCGAAGACCTCCGAGACGGAGGCCAGGACCGTCTGGTCCATAGCGGACCACTTCCCCCACGTTGCGCGCTTCTTGATTCTCGTGCTGGAACGTCCCCCGTTTACCGACCGTACGCCAGGGCGAGACGGCCGAAAGAAAACAGATGTCGGAAATTTCGCAAAGTTGGGATCCATCCGCGAAACCTCTGGCGAGCTGCGCGAACGCCCGCCACTGTCGATCCGGAGGCGGTCGCCGCTGTCCCTCTGGCGACGGTCATCGCGGTCGGTTCGGAGGCGGTCGCGGCTGTCCCTCTGGCGAGGGTCATCGCGGTTGATCCGGGGGCGGTCGCGGCTGTCATCTGGGGAGGGTCAGGGTGGCCCGGCCATCGGGGCGCGCCGGTGGTGCGGGCGGGTGGACGCGCCCGCGGCGGGGCCGTTCGCCGCCCGGGTCAGGCCGGGGTGCGGACGACCGCCACCGGGCCCGGCGCGCGGTGGAGCAGGGCGTGGGAGACCGAGCCGAGCACCATCCCCGCCAGCCCGCCGCGCCCCCGCGAGCCGATCACCAGCAGGTCGGCGCCGCGCGCCGCCTCCGTCAGCGCGTCGACTGGATGGCCCTTGACGACCTCGGGAATGACGGTGACGTCCGGATAGCGTTCGCGCTGGCCGGCCAGCGTCTCCTCCAGCTGCCTGAGCTGGCTCTCCTCGACCGAGCCGCCCCCGCGCGACGGCGGGATCCGGCCGCCGGCCTCGTGCCTGCTCCACACGTGCAGGACGCGCAGCTCCGCCCCGCGCAGCGCCGCCTCCCCGAACGCGAACTCCAGCACCGGCCCGCCGCGCGGGGAGCTGTCGAGGCCGGCCAGGATCTCCCCGCTCGAGGCGGCCGGGTTCTCCCGCACGACCACGACATGGCAGGCGGCGTGCCCGGCCACGCCGTAGGCGACGGAGCCCACCAGCAGCCCGCGCACGGCACTCAGCCCGTGGTTGCCGACCACCAGCAGATCGGCCCGCTCGCTCTCGCGGATCAGCGCCTCGCGGGGATCACCGGGCAGGATCTTCGCCTCCGCCTTCAGCTGCGGCTGCAGGCGGCGGGCCGTCTCGACACCGGCGGCCAGCACCGTCTCGGCGCCCTGCCGCATCCACTGCGCGACCTCCGCGTAACGGCCGGGCCCCGCCTCGGCCGCCCAGCGGTGGATGGCGTGCACCACCCGCAGCGGCACGTCCCGCAGCGCGGCCTCGTTCGCCGCCCAGGCGACGGCCTCCAGACCGGCGCGCGAACCGTCGACACCAACGACGATCATGAAAGTCTCCCTTCGACCGCGCTCCCACGGGACGGCCAGGAGCGCTCCCACGGGACGGCCGGGAGGAGGACACGCACGTCCCAAGGTCGGAGAACCTCGGGCCCGAGGACCCCGTCAGGTCAACCATTCCCCGCCGGCGGGCGCGGCCACGGGTTCGGCAGGCAGCGTTCGAGTGACTTCGACTGCTGCACCATGACCGGCGCGGGCAACCCCCTGCCGGGACAGTGCGCGTGGGAATGGCCGAGCCCGTGCCCGACCTCGTGGTTGATCACGTACTGCCGGTAGGCGGTCAGATCGCCGCGATAGGACGGGACGCCGACCGCCCAGCGCAACGCGTTGATGACCGACCTGCGGCCGTTCCAGCACGACAGCTCGCCGCCGGTACGCAGCGGCAGGCACTGCGCGTCGGTGGTCAGCGGGCTGGTCAGCGCGACGCTCAGCCGTACCGGCGGGTGGTCGACCCGGCGGAACCTGCCCCAGCTGCGCGGGTCGTTCAGCGTGGCGTGCACGGTTGCGGCGAACGCGGCGGGAGCGAAAGGGAGGCCGCCCTCCACCTCCACGAGGTAGCGGACCACCGGTCCGCGCCCCTTCCTCGGCGCGGCGCCGCCCGCGACCACCCGGTAGGCGCCACTGCCCCTCCTGGGCACCCTGACGTACGGCGTGGCCTCCTCGCGAGCGGCCCCGGCGCGCCCCACGTCCGCACCGGCCATGCCATGGGGGACGACCCCGCGCCCGACCTGGCCGAACGGCACCAACCAGTGTCCGGTGGGGTCGGACGGCACGGCCTCACGACGGATCGGGTCGTACGGTGCGATCCCGTGACCGGTCGGCCCGAACGGCGAGGCTTCACGATGGTTCGGGCCGTAGGGTGCGATCCCGTGACCGGTCGGCCCGAACGGCCCGACCTTGCGCCCGACCTGGCCGAACGGTTGGGCCTCGGGAGCGGTCCGGCCGTACGGGACGGCTTCGCGGCCACTCCCGCCAGGCGGCAGGGACCGGCGGCCACCCCGGCCGTACGGCTCCACATCGCTGCTGGGCAGGCCGTTCGCTTCGGCTCCGAAGCCCGACAGACCGAACAGACCGGAGAGACGGGACAGGCCATGCAGGGAGAGAGGCCGGCCGGGCATGCGGGGTAGGGCGAGAGGCCGGCCGGGTATGCGGCTCAATCCGGGCGGGGCGGGAGGCCGATCGGGCATGCGGGGTAGAGCGGGAAGCGGGCCCGGCATGTGGGCCAGTCCGGGTAGGGCGGGAGGCTGGCCCGGCATGTGGGTCAGTTCGGGCGGGACGGGAGGCTGATCGGGTATGCGGGTCAGGCCAGGCAGGCCGTACCGGCCGGGCAGACGGGGCCAGCCGCGCAGGCCGTGCCGGCCGGACTGGCGGGAGGGGCCGGGCCAGGTGGGCCGGTCAGGGCGCAGGCCCGGCGGTAGGGACAGGCCGAGCAGACCGGCGGGGCTGGTCAGGCCGGTCGGGCTGATCGGGCCGGTCGGGCTGGCGGGGCTGGTCGGGCCGGTTGGGCCGGGCAGACCTGGCAGGAGGGGCAGGGCGGGCAGGACGCCGGGACTGGCCTGATCGAGGCGGGGCTGGTCGAGCCGGGCGCGATCGGGACGGGCGTGGTCGGGGCGGCGGCGCGGGGCGGACTGGGCGCGAGGGGTCTCCGGGCGGACGCCGGGCTTGGCGGGCTCGATCACCGGCGGTGACGTTCCGGCCGTCGGCACCAGGGCGGGCGCCCCGCACCCGGCCGGCAGGAAGGCCACGGCAGCGAGCGCCAGAGCGCGCACGTCATCCCCCTCGGATCGCTGGGGGAGTCACCGATCATAGACCGTAGGGCGCCAGGTCGAGCGGAGGCTTCTCGCCCATGGCGAGCGTGGCGGCCAGCAGGCCCGCGTAGGGGCCCGCGGTCAGCCCGTAGGCGCTCATGCCGGTCGCGACCACCACTCCGTTGGCGACCCTGGCGATCAGCGGCCGGCCCGCGGCCATGACGGGACGCAGCCCGACCCGCGCCTCCACCGGAGTAGCGGCGCCCAGCCCGGGGGCCACGGCCATCGCGCCGGACAGCACCTCGGTCACGCCCGCGACCGTGGTCCGCGGATCGAAGCCGGCCTCCTCCACCGTCGCGCCCATCACCACCCGCCCTCCGGGGAAACCCAGGAGGTAGGGGCCGCGCCCCGCCGTACCGCGGCCGTCAGCAGGCCGTCGCGCACCGCGCGCCCGTCGACGCGCGCCGCCCCCGGCACCAGCAGCGCCTTCAGCCGGGGATCGAGCGGCGGGAACAGTTCGGCGGGCCGGTCGACCGCGGTGACCTCGCCCATCTCCGGCGCGCCGGCACGCCTGGCGGCCAGCAGCGCGCGCACCGGCTCGAGCTCCGCCCGGTCCCGCGCCACCAGCAGCGCGCCCACCCGGGCGTGGCCGCCCGCCGCCGGCGGCAGGTCCGTGTAGTGGCGCGCGCCCTCGCGGGCCAGCAGGTACCAGGCCTCGTCGTCCTCGTGGTCCATCCACGGGCACACGATGCCCGCGCCCGCCGGTGTCGCGGCGCCGGGGCGGCCCGCGTCGACCACGGTCACGGCCACACCGCGGTGGGCCAGGTGGTAGGCGGCGGCCGCGCCGACGATTCCGCTCCCGATCACGGTGATCCTCATACCTCGATGATCTCAAAAGGGTTAGGTTGGCCGAGGGGGCGGCGCGGAGCGGAGGTGCGCGGAATGGCAGTGGTACTCATCGGCACACTCGACACCAAGGGCATCGAGTACGGCTGGCTGCGGGAGCGGCTGGCCGACCTCGGCGCCGAGGCGATCGTCGTCGACGTGGGCCTCGGCCCGGAGAGCACGGGCCCCGGCAGCGCCTTCGGCGCGCCCGCCTCCGCTTCGGCCGAGGACATCTCCAACGAGCGTGTCGCCGCCGCGGCGGGCGCCGACGTGGCCGCCCTGCGCGCGGCGGGCGACCGGGGCGCGGCGGTCACCGCCATGGGTGAGGGCGCCGCCCGGGTGCTGGCCGAGCTGCATGAGGAGGGCCGCGTCGACGGCGTGCTCGCCGTGGGTGGCAGCGGAGGGTCGGCCATCGCCGCGCGGGCCGTCAGGGACCTGCCGATCGGGCTGCCGAAGCTGATCGTGTCCACCATGGCCGCTGGGGACGTCTCGCCGTATGTCGGGGCGAAGGACGTCACGATCATGTACAGCGTGGTCGACATCGCGGGCATCAACCGGGTCTCACGCCTGGTCCTGGGCAACGCGGCGGCGGGGATCGCGGGCATGGCGGCGGCCTACGCCGCCCGCACCGCGGCCGAGGCCGCGGCGGCGGTGCGCGGCCCACGCATGGGCACAGGCATGGGAACGGGCACGGGGGCGGGCACGGGCACGAAGGCGGCGATCGGGACGGCGCGGGCTGACGACAGGCCGCTGGTTGCCGCGTCGATGTTCGGCGTGACCACGCCCGCCGTCGACGCCGCCCGCGAACGCCTCACCGAGCTCGGCTACGAGGTGCTCGTCTTCCACGCCACCGGCGCCGGCGGCAGGGCCCTGGAGGGCCTGGCCGACAGCGGCCTGCTCGCCGGCGTCCTCGACCTCACCACCACCGAACTGGCCGACGACCTCGTCGGCGGCGTCCTGTCGGCGGGGCCCGACCGGCTGACCGCGGCCGGACGCCGCGCGATCCCGCAGGTGGTCGCCCCCGGCGCGCTCGACATGGTCAACTTCGGGCCGGCCGACACGGTGCCCCCGCGATTCGAGGGGCGCGACTTCCACGTGCACAACCCGACCGTCACACTCATGCGCACCACTCCCGAGGAGATGGCCGAGCTGGGCCGCCGCGTCGCCGCCAAGCTCGCCGCCGCGACCGGTCCGGCCGCGCTGTTCGTGCCGCTGCGCGGCGTCTCCGCGCTCGACGCGCCCGGCATGCCGTTCCACGACCAGAAGGCCGACGACGCCTGCTTCGCCGCGCTGGCCGCCTACCCGGACACGACCCGGCTCGACCTGCACATCAACGACCCGGCCTTCGGCCGCGCGATGGCCGACCGGCTGCACGACCTGATCAGGGGTGAGGGATGAACCGCCAGACCGTACTCGAACGGCTCCGCCGTACCGTCTCCGAAGGCCGGCCGGTGATCGGCGCCGGCGCGGGCACGGGCCTGTCGGCCAAGTGCGCCGAGGCCGGCGGCGTCGACCTGATCATCATCTACAACTCGGGGCGCTACCGGATGGCGGGGCGCGGCTCCCTGGCGGGGCTGCTGCCGTACGGCGACGCCAACCAGATCGTCGTCGACATGGCGGGCGAGGTGCTGCCCGTGGTCAAGGACACGCCCGTGCTGGCGGGCGTCTGCGGCACCGACCCGTTCAGGGTGATGCCGCGCTTCCTCGACTCGCTCAAGGCGATGGGCTTCGCGGGCGTGCAGAACTTCCCCACCGTCGGCCTGTACGACGGGGTGTTCCGGCAGAACCTCGAGGAGACCGGCATGGGCTTCGACCTCGAGATCGAGATGGTACGGCTGGCGCACGAACGCGACCTCGTCACCGCCCCCTACGTCTTCGACGCCGCGCAGGCCCGCGCCATGGCCGAGGCGGGGGCCGACGTTCTGGTGCCGCACGTCGGCCTCACCACGAAGGGCTCGATCGGCGCGGGCACGGCCCTGTCGCTCGACGAGGCCGTGGCCGCCGTGCAGGAGATGCGCGACGCCGCGGCGGCGGTCAGGCCGGACATCCTGGTGCTGTGCCACGGCGGGCCGATCGCCGAGCCGGCCGACGCCGCGTACGTGCTGTCGCGCACCAAGGGGGTCGTCGGCTTCTTCGGCGCCTCGTCCGTCGAGCGGCTGCCCACCGAGATCGCCATCACGCGGCAGGTGGCCGCCTTCAAGAATCTGGAGATCTAGATGCTCGTGAGCCCGTCCCACGTCCCGACGATGACCTTCGACTGGGGGTCCATCAAGTGGTTCGTCACGCCGTCCGCGATCCCGGGGGCGGCCAGCACGCTCGGTGAGGTCATCGTCAACCCGGGCCGGGGGCACGCCCGGCACAACCACCCCAACGCCGAGGAGATCATCTATGTCATCTCCGGCGAGGCGATGCAGATGGTCGACGACGGGGAGCCATTCCCGATCAGGGAGGGCGACACCGTGCACATCCCGGCGGGAGCGTTCCACTCGACGTTCAACACGACGTGGCGGCCGTTGCGGCTGATCGTCACCTACACGCCCGGCGGGGAGGAGAAGGCGCTGGAGGGCGCCCCCGACTACTGCCTGCACGATCCCGGCGACATCGCCGAATGGCGCCAGGTCTGACCGGCCCGCCGTCCCGCCCCGGCTGGGGTCAGCCGTCGGCCGCCCAGCCGTGGGTCCGCATGAGCACCTTGGCGACCACGGCGAACCTGTCAGGGTGCAGGACCGCCCCCTCCCGCCTGATGTCGTCCTCGTCCAGCGCGAACACCCGGTCGAGACGCAGGTAGGACACCCGGCCGTCGGAGCCCCACGAGCCGATCTCCAGCCACTCCGGGCCGTCGTCGCCGCGGCTGGACAGCATCATGCCGAGCAGCCTGCGACCATGGCGGCCGACGATCAGCAGCGGCCTGTCCTTGCCCCGCGCGGCGTCCTCCTCGTACGGCACCCACGCCCACACGATCTCGCCGGGGTCGGCCATGCCGTCCAGGTCGGGGGAGTAGGCCAGGCTCGCCGCCCGGTCCACCGAATAGATCTCCCTCACCGCGCCGCGGGCGGGACGCGGGTCATCCTCGTGATCTCGCACAGCCGGAGCCTAGACCACCGCACGGGGGTGGGAGGACTCGTCAGTGCTTCGAGTTCTTGTCGCACGACTGCAGGAGCCACGTCCCGTCGTCACTGACGCAGTACAGGCACCCGCCTTTCCATGCCCACCGCTCGTGCGAGCCGCACGGTCGGCCGGCTACGCACGTCCTGCCCACGGCCTGCTGGTCGGAGATCGCGGGGGCGGTGACATCAGCGGCGGCGAGCGGACCGGCCGCCGTCCCGACGGCGAGTACCGGCGCCGCCAGCGCGGTGATCAGGAGCAGGCGCTTGAGCATCAACAGATCACTTCCCGGGGATCGGGCGGGCCGGTGTCGTGGCCGGATCGCCGGATCGAGTGTCCCTATGACCGCGCCGAAAGGCGCTCTGTCTTTCACAGGGTAGGCATGGGCCGACGGCTCGGCGCGGCCTGCGACGCAAAGCTTCCTTGGGTCTTTCCCCACCGAAACCCGCAGGTGGCGGCCGGTTGGTCGATGACCGCAGACCGGGGCGGGACCGCACGCATGCACGTCGGTCCCGCCGGATCACCACCCCGGCCGCCCGCGGGACGGCAGACCGGGCGCGCCGGCCATGATCCCTTGACCCCGATTTTCACCACGGCGGCGATTGCGGCGCGGTGATCGGGCGGTAGAACCCCCGCAGGCGGCCGCGGTGCCGCCCTCCCCTCGATCCGCCCGACCGTCATCGAGGGAGAACATCCATGCGTCGCACGCCCGCCCTCCGGCGCGCCGTCGTCACCGTGGCCGCCGCCACGCTGCTCGGCCTGGCCGCCGCGCCGCTCGTCACCGGCGCCCACGCCGTGCCGTTCATGACCGGCGCCGCGCCCGCGCCGAGCGCCACCGCCGCCACGCCAGGGGCACGCACCACCCCCGCCGCCGCCACCCCGGCATCGAGCGGCACCGCCGCGCCGGCGAGCGGCACCGGTGCGGCGCCCTCGTCGAACGTCACCGGCGCCGTGCCCTCGTCGAGCATCAGCGGTGCCGCGCCCGGGTCGAGCCCCACGGGAGCCGCTCCCGCTCCCGCCTCCGCCGCTCCCGCCTCGGCTTTCCCCGCCTCCGCTGCTCCTGCCTCGGCTTCTCCCGCCTCGGCTTCTCCCGCCTCGGGGGCTGACGTGACCGCGCCGCCCTGCCCGCCGTCCGGCTGCGAGCAGACGAGAGTGGAGCAGTTCAAGCAACTGTTCAAGCAACTGGTGCGCTTCGCCGTCCTGCGGACGGTGCGCGGCATGTTCCGCTAGCCGTTCCGCACGGTGGTAGCCATCTAGCGGAGCCCCCGTCGCGGTTGGCGATGGGCCTCGCCGCGGCGACCGCAGCGATGATGATGCACACGAACGGAAACGACGACCCGGCGACGGCCGGCTCCGTACGGATCCTCGGTCGCGCCGGTCAGTCGGCTGGGGGCGGGGGCGGGGGCGGGACGGCGGGCAGCGTGGTGAGCAGGCCGGTGAGGGCGGTGACGGCCCATTCCTGCCACCGCGCGTGCTCCCAGCCGCGCTCGCGCACCAGCAGGTTGTAGGTCTCCGGCGACAGCAGCGCCATCGCCACGTCGGCGGCCTCGTCCGCTGTGAGGCCCTGGGGGAGCGGCGTCTTGCGGGCCAGCGCCTCGACGAAGACCCGTTGGACGGCCAGCCGCTGCTGGATGTTGGCCGACCACACCTCGGCCAGATCGGGATCGGTGGTCGCGGCGCTGCGCACGACGTCCAGCAGAGCAGCGGCCCGCAGGTAGATGTCTCCCGCGCCGGCGACCTGCCCCCGGAGCTGGCCGTACGGGTCGGGGTCGGCCAGGGCGTCGAGCGCCCATGGTCGCTCGAGCGTGGGCCTGGGTTCGTCGTCGCCGGCCACGGCCCGGTCGAGTGCCGCGGCGAGGACGGCCCTCTTGGTGCCGAAGGCGTAGTAGACGGTCTGCTCGCCCACCCCGGCCGCGGCGGCGATGGCGCCGATGCTCGTGACCGTGTAGCCGGTCGAGGTGAACAACCCGGTGGCCGCGGCCACGATCCGGGCCCTGGTGCCGCGCGCCCGCGCGGCACGCCCGTCCTCACGCTCCGGAGCCCCGGCCACCCCCCGGCCGCCCCGCGGCGATCGTCCACTCACGAGCGCTGACCATGGCACCACTACGGAAACCTTCTTGTAGCGTGCCTTCAAAAAGACCCTTCTGCGCGGTGTCCACGCTCGGCATGCCGAACAGGCTGGACCGAGCGCGCCGGCCGGGAACGACTTCCGGCCGGCGCGCCGGGCACCGCGATCTCGTGTCAGCTCAGCTGCCGGACGAAGAACCCCAGCGAGTTTTCCACTTCGAACGACGGCACGTCCCCGTGCTTGCCAGGGTTGGCATGCAGCGTCTTCTCAGCCGAGGCCAGGGCGTCGAACAAGGCCAGACTCTGGTCCCGCGGCACCATCTGGTCGTCCCACTGGACCAGGAACTGCACCGGTACGGTGATCCGCACGGCGTCTTCGGCCAGCCCGTGCACGCCGAGCAGGCCCAGCACCGCGGCGCGGATCCGGGGCTCCGCGGCGATGAGCGGGATGCCGAGCCCGCAGCCCATCGACATGCCGCAGTAGCCCACCGGGCCGACACCGACGTGGTCGAGGCGCTGGACCGCGGTCAGGACCGCCTGCCAGTCCGCGACGGCTTGGCCGGCCAGATGGTTGTGCATGCCGGCGACCAGCGCGCCTGGATTCTCACCGGCGGCCATGCCGGCCCGCATGTCGGCCGCGATCCGGTTGAACTCCTCGTCCCTGGGCCGGTCGCCGTGGTTGGGCGCGTCGATCGCGACGACCGCGAAACCCTCGGCGGCGTAGCGGCGCGCGCGGGACACGATGCCGGGGGCCGTCTTGTGCTGCCCGCCGCCGTGACCCAGCAGAATCAGGGGGCGAGTACTGCAGGCGTCTTCCGGTGTCCACAGCACGCCGGGGATCTCGTCGAGGGTGAAGAACTGCTCGGTGACACCGTCTGACGATGTCTGGGAGGTGAAGCGCATCAGCGTTTCAAGCCTTTCGGGATGCCTTGCGCGGGCGCTCCCTAGGCCATGCAAGGGAGGGAGCCCCGACCTGTCGCAGTGTTGATCGGTCTCACCTCCTTGAATTCGCAGTGGTGCACGGCGACGCCGAAGGTATCACAATGATCGGCATTCGCACCTCGTCGGGGCGAATGCGGCACTCAGCGGGCGGGCTGGACATCCCATGCACCCTCACATGCGTGCCGTCACCGTACCGGCGGACTGATCGTCAACCGGTAGGTTGCACCGGTGGGATCCATAGCGCAGTGGCCGTCGCGCCGCCTGGCCAGGGCGGAGGACGCCGGTTCGAATCCGGCTGGATCCCACGCCTGGCAAGGGGCCCGTAGCGCAGTCGGCCGTCGCGCCTCCATCGCATGGAGGAGGACGCTGGTTCGAATCCAGCCGGCCCCACTCGCGGGAGGAGAGTAGTGGACGTCTCAGCCGTGTTGCGGCAGCTCGGACAGGCGCGTGAGCTTCCGCTCGACGATCCCGACCGCCTCCTTCTGGAACACGCGGCCCTGGCACTGGTGCGTGACGGTCAGCGGCGCCGCCGCAGGAGACGCGAACGGGCCACGGCACAGGCTGACGCTGAGGTCCTGGCGACGACCGCCATGGGATCACGCGGCCGAGTCGTCGACGCGCCCGTCGAGGCGACGACGTCCACGGGTCACCTGAGAAGAACGCGCACCTGCTACATCTGCAAGACGGGGTACACCCGGCTGGACGGCCTCTACCATCTGCTGTGCCCGGCGTGCGCGTCGTCCAACGCCGCCCGGCGTACGGCTCGCACTGACCTGACCGGCCGGCGCGCGCTCATCACGGGTGGACGTGTGAAGATCGGCCACCACCTCGCGCTCAAGATGCTCCACGATGGCGCCCACGTCACCATCACCACCCGCTTCCCCAACGACGCCGCCCGTCGTTTCGCCGCGGCCGGTGACTGGACCGGGCGCCTGCAGATCATCGGCGTCGACCTGCGCGACCCTCGACAGGTCATCGCGCTGACCGACCGGCTGCGGGAATCCGGTGACCCGCTGGACATCCTGGTCAACAACGCCGCCCAGACCATCCGCCGCCCCGCTTCGTCCTACAGCGCGCTGGTCGAAGGGGAGCTGCACGAGGCGCTGCCCGGTGTCGCCGTGCTCCCTGCCGCCGAAGGGGACGCGGGCCTGCCGGACGTGTCCGGGCTGCTCCCCGACCTGTCCCCCGCCAACTCCTGGTCGGCCAGGATCGGTGCCGTCGACCCTGCGGAACTGCTGGAGGTGCAGCTCGTCAACGCGGTCGCGCCGTTCCTGCTGATCGACCGGCTGCTTCCGCTCCTGATGGCCTCGCCCGCCGAGCGACGCTACATCGTGAACGTCTCGGCGGTGGAGGGTCAGTTCGCGGTCGCCAACAAGACGGGCCGCCACCCCCACACCAACATGGCCAAGGCCGCCCTGAACATGGTGACCCGCACCAGCGCCGCGGACCTGGCCCGCCACGGTGTCCACCTCTGCAGCGTGGACACCGGCTGGATCACCGACGAGCAGCCCGTGCCTGTGAGGGACCGGCTGGACCGCCGTACCCCCCTGGACGTCATCGACGGCGCGTCCCGCGTTTACGACCCGATCGTGAGCGGCGAGGCGGGTCACCCTGTCCACGGGGTCTTCCTCAAGGACTACCAGGTGGCGCCATGGTGAACGACCTGCTCGCGTGGCTGCGCAGTGGCGAGCCGGTGACGCGCCGTACCGACTTCTCCGTCGGTACGGCGATGCCCGACGGGCGGCTGGACCTGTGCAAGCAGGCGCTCGGACCGCACGGCGTGCGACTTGTCACTGACGCCATGCCGGTCGGCGGCCCCACCAGACACCTCCTGATGGGCACCGACGAACTCGGCGACGAAGGAGCCGACACCGCGGCGGCCGGAGCCGTCGGCTCGGCCGTATCGACCCTGTACCTGGGCTGCAACGCCATCACCGCCGCAGGGGCCTGCCGCATCGCCGACCGTTTGATCGCCTCGCCCGGGATCGTGCGCGGGCTCTGGCTCAAGCGCAACTCCTTGGGCTCTGACGGCGGGCGGATCGTCGGCGACGCCGTAGGGACGGGGCTGAGCACGATCGACCTGGTCCAGACAGGCCTGGACGCGGCCGGACTCGCCGTTCTGGTGGACCGTCTGCTTGCCACAGGGCACGCAGGGCGGTTGTTCGTCAGCGGCAACCGGCTCGGCCCTGAGGGCGCGTCAGAACTGGCCAGGCTGATCGCCTGCGACGGCGTCGAGGAGCTCCATGTCTCCGCGGCCGGCCTGGGCGACTCAGGAGCCGGCATCCTGGTTCGCGCGCTGCGGCCGGGACGGTTGCGTCGCCTGTCGGCGGCCAGCAACGGTATCGGCCCGGCCGCGCTGGCCGAGCTCGTCGCGGCTGCCGCCAAGGCCGGGATCGAGGCGCTCGATCTGGGCCGTGTCCCCGCGGCCCGGCACCTGGGAGCCGCCGACAACCGCCTGGATGACGCGGCCGCCGACCTGATCGCGCAGGCGCTGTCCGGCGCTCCGCACCGGCTGGCCCTGCTCAACCTGCGCCACACCGGGATCACCAGCCGAGGCGCGCTCCGCCTTCTCGCCGGCGCCCATGAGGCGGTTTCCCCGACGAGGTACGTGCTCGGAGGAGGGTTCGCCTCGCGGGTGAAGCGCGACCTCAACGCCCTGGCGGCGGACGCGCCCGAGCTCCACCCCCATCCGGATGTCGCCGCGGTTCGCAGCGTTCACCGGACCAGCCGCTCTTGACGGACACCGGCGCCGAAGCGGTCAGCGGTCGTCCGGGAGGTTCCAGTCGAAGTCCTCGCTTCCCGGAGGGAGTCGCTGGGGCATGCCCGGCCGGCGCTCCGGCGGGCGCTGGAAGGGAGGCAGCCCCTCGGTCCTGATCCTGGCCGAGTCGAAGGAGATGGCCCCGCTCCCGCTGGGCAGGACCGTCTTGATGTTCAACAGCTCGCTGCGGAGCTGGGCCAGGTTCGTCGCGGTGTAGGAGACGAAGGCGCCCAGCTGGCCGAGGAGCGCGATGACCGTGATGTTCGCCGTCCTGACGGCCACCGCCTCGCCGAAGGCCGCCGTCGCGGCGGTGGCGGGGAACAGCCGGGCGATCATCAGCCCGGCGAGCGCGGTGATGAGCGAGGCACCCGTCAGCCGCAGGGCCATGTCGAAGTCCGCGTAGGCGCCGGCGAGGTGGCCGAGCCCTTCGCCCAGATACTCCAGCGCTGTCTTCAACGCGCCGACCTGGCTGTTGAAGGCGTTGAGCGCGGCCTCGAAGGCGTCCTGGTCGGCGGCGTCCCATCCGTCCGTCGCCCGGCGGACGGTCTCGATGCCCGGCATGATCTGCCCCTCGACGCCGAGCGTGCCGCCGAGGGCGTTGATCCAGCTCGTCTTGGCCTGCCTGATCGCCTCCTCGTTGCCTTGCGCACCTTCCACGAGCAGGTAGGTCGCCACCGCCATGACGCTCATGCCCGAGGCGATCCGCCAGGTCCGCACGGCGGCCGACGGCGTCTTGGGGACGGACGACGGGGGCGGCGGGCCGTACTGGCCCGGCACGGGGCGGGGCCGCGGGGCGGGGAAGGGCGACGACGGGTGGCCAGGCGGGACGGGTGGGCCGAAACCCGCGGGTGGCGGCGGCCCGAAGCCCCCGGACGGTGGGCCGGGTGGGCCGAAGCCCGCGGGTGGTGGGCCGAAGCCGGGAGGGGTCGTCACCGGCCCGGCCCGATCGCGGCGGCGTTCGCGGTGTTCAGGTCCTCGGCGGTCCGCCAGTTGCGCCGCGCGTACTCCAGATCCCGCTCCCATGACTCGGTGGCCGTGACAAGCGGCTGCTGCGGGTGGGCCTGGACCCGAGGGCGATGCGCATGGACAGCGGGACGCTCGCCGAGTCGGTCACCCAGGCCGTGCAGGCGACTCAGGACGACGCGACCCGGCGCTGCCGGGAACTCCTCGACCGGGCGCTGGGCGAGAACGCTCCCGCTCCCTTCGACCTGGACGCGCTGCGCGACCACCTCGACTCCGTCCAGGACGCCTTCACCCGATCGCTCGACGACCACACCGACGCCTGGCAGGCCCGGCGGCGTTCTGATCATCGTCGTGTCGGCAACGCGCCTTGACACGATCACCCGTCAGCAAGGCGCGGGGAGAGCCGGCCGTCAGAGCGGTGCGCTCCCGTCGCCGTCCTTCAACAGGCCGGCGGATGCGCGGTCACCGGCCTGCTGAAGGGCGGCAGGCCTTCCGTCGGGCCGCTGGAGGACCGCAGGCTCCACACCGGCCGGTTGAGGCACGGCGAGCCCCCCGTCGGTCCGCTGGAGGGCGGCCGACTCCGCGTCGGTCCGCTGGAGGGCGGCGCGGGCGGGCTCCTCGCCGGCGCCGGACGGCGGCAGCTCCGGCCGGGCGGCGCCGTCCGGCTCCTGCGGGGGCACGCCGGTGGCGGCCGCCTGGCCGCCCGCCGCGTCCTGGGTGGCACGGTCGAAGAAGCGCAGCAACTCCACCGGCAGCGGCATCACCAGGGTGGAGTTCTTCTCCGCCGCCACCTCGACCACCGTCTGCAGCAGGCGGAGCTGCAGCGCGCCTGGCGTCTGCGCCATGATCCCGGAGGCGTCGGCCAGCTTCTGCGCCGCCTGCAGTTCGCCGTCGGCCACGATGACCCGGGCCCGGCGCTCCCGCTCGGCCTCGGCCTGGCGTGACATCGAACGCTTCATGGCCTCCGGCAACTGCACGTCCTTGATCTCCACCCGGTCGATGTGGATGCCCCAGCCCAGCGCCGGGCTGTCGATCATCAGGGCCAGGCCGCGGTGCAGTTCCTCGCGGTTGGACAGCAGGTCGTCGAGCTCGCTCTTGCCGATGACCGAGCGCAGGGAGGTCTGGGCCACCTGCTCGATGGCGAACAGGTAGTTCTGGACCTCGATCGCGGCGCGCATGGGGTCCTGGACGCGGAAGTAGACGACGGCGTCCACCCGGACGGAGACGTTGTCGCGGGTGATGCCCTCCTGCGTCGGGATCGGCATGGTGACGATCTGGACGTTGACCTTCTTCATCTGGTCGACGATCGGGATGAGAAGCCTGAGCCCCGGCTGGCGTACGCGCCGCTGCGCCCTGCCGAACCGGAAGACGATGCCGCGTTCGACCTGGTTGACCACCCTCACCCCGGTGGCGAGGGCCAGGAAGAGGAGTAACGCGACGACGCCGAGCACGATGGTGATGTCCATGGTGGTGTCCCTTCCGCTTCGAGGCTAGATCGGGACGGCCCGTCACAGGCGTATGAAAAACGTCAAGATCCGTGGTCAGCGGCCCATTCGTCGTGGTCAACGCCGTATGGTGCACGATGAATACGGCCCTATACGGATCTTTTACGCATACATCGCACCAGGGGGTGGATCGGGGTGAACGTTTCGGCCCCGGTACGGACCGAGTCCGGACTACGTCAGTGGCTGCTGCACGGGCTGCCACGCTCCGACCCCAGGACGACGGGCCCTCATCACGAGGAGAGCCCCGGCCACCAGCACGCCTGGTGGCAGGTGATGTGCCTGACCGGCGTGGACTACTTCTCCACGCTCGGCTACCAACCCGGCATCGCCGCGCTGGCCGCCGGAACGCTCAGCCCCATCGCCACCCTGCTGCTGGTCGCCCTGACTTTGGCGGGAGCCCTGCCCACGTATCGCGCCGTGGCCGAACAGAGCCCGCACGGGCTGGGCTCGCTGTCGATGCTGGAGAACCTGCTGCCCGGCTGGCGCGGCAAACTCCTGGTGCTGTTCCTGCTCGGCTTCGTCGCCACCGCCTTCATCGTGACCATCACCCTGTCGGCGGCCGACGCCACCGCGCACGTGCTGCACAACCCGTTCGTGCCGGAGTTCTTCTCCGACTGGCAGGTGCCGGTCACGCTGGCGCTCATCGCCGCGCTCGGCGGGGTCTTCCTGATCGGCTTCAGCGAGGCCATCTCGATCGCCGTCGTGCTGGTCGCCGTCTACCTGTCGCTGAACGTCGTCGTCGTCGCCGTGGCCCTCCAGCGCGTCCTGGCCTCCCCGGACCTGGTCGCCGACTGGCAGCGGGCGCTGACGGTCGAGTACTCCAGCCCGGTCGCGATGATCGCCGTGTCGCTGTACGTCATGCCGAAACTCGCGCTCGGCCTGTCCGGCTTCGAGACGGGCGTGGCCGTCATGCCGCTGGTCAAGGGTGACCTCCGCCACCGGATCGCGGGCGCCAAGAAGCTGCTCACCACCGCCGCGATCATCATGAGCGGCTTCCTGATCACCTCCAGCTTCGCCACCACCGTGCTGATCCCGGCCGAGGAGTTCGCCGAGGGCGGCAGCGCCAACGGGCGGGCGCTCGCCTACCTGGCGCACGAATACCTGGGCGACTGGTTCGGCACCGCCTATGACATCAGCACGATCGCGATCCTGTGGTTCGCCGGCGCGTCCGCCATGGCGGGGCTGCTGAACATCGTGCCGCGCTACCTGCCCCGCTACGGCATGGCGCCGAACTGGTCCAGGGCCGCCCGGCCGATGGTCCTGGTCTTCACCGCCATCTCCTTCGTCATCACGGTGTCGTTCGGCGCCGACGTGGAGTCGCAGGGCGGCGCCTACGCCACCGGCGTCCTGGCGCTGATCCTGTCCGCCGCCGTCGCCGTCACCCTGTCGGCCTGGGTCATGGGCCGCACCAGGCCGGCCATCCTGTTCGGCGTCGTCGCCCTGGTCTTCGCCTACGCCACCGTGGCCAACATCATCGAACGGCCCGACGGCCTGGTGATCGCGCTGCTGTTCGTCCTGGCGATCGTGGTGACCTCGCTCATCTCCCGCGCCACGCGCTCGACGGAGCTGCGGGTCACCAGCATCACGCTGGACGACCTGGCCCGCCGCTACATCAACGAGGCCGGCGACATCCGCCTGATCGCCAACGAGCCCAACGCGCGCGACTGCGCCGAGTACGTCGACAAGACCAGGGAAGCCTGGGAACTGCACCGGCTCCGCACGGCCGAGGGTCCGCTGTTCCTGGAGGTCACCGTCCCCGACGCCTCGGAGTTCGAGAGCGAGCTGCGCGTGGTGGGGGAGGAACGCCACGGCTTCCGCGTGCTGCGGATGGAGAGCACCACCATCGCCAACTCGATCGCCGCGCTCCTGCTGTACCTGCGCGACGAGACCGGCAAGACGCCACACGTCTACTTCCACTGGGCGGCGGAGGGCAACCCCATCGGTGCGCTGCTGCGCTACCTGGTCTTCGGCGGCGGCGACATCCCGCCGCTCACCCGTGAGGTCCTGCGGCAGGCCGAGCCCGAGACCGCCCGCCGTCCCGTCGTCCACGTGGGCTGACCCTCCGGGCGGCCGCCGGGGCGGCGTCGGCGTCAACCGCGCGTCAGCGTTCCGGCCGTTCCCGTCGCGATCCCGTAGCGATCGCCGCCCGGCGCACCCGCAGCCCCTAGCGTCACATGCGGACGAATCCCCCGGTGAAAGAAGCCGAAGATGTCAGATGTGCCGCTATGCGTCCCGGTCCGACAGGGCCGGTTCAGCGCCTCGCTGAGGTTGTTCCGCACCGCGTCGGGCAGCAGGACCGCGGTGGCGTTCTCGTCCCCGCTCCGCCTGGCGCAGGTGCTCGGCACCCGCCAGCCATGGGTACGGCTCAGCGAACCCGCCCTGCGGGGCATGATCCGCGACCTCGGCGTCACCGGCGTCGTCGTCGACCCCGCCGGGACGACGGCCGCCCTCGCCGCCGCCGGAGCGGCCTGATGTGCGCCCTCGAGCAGGACCTCGCCGCATCAGAACCTGACACGGCCGCCGACCCGCAGGCCGCGGTCGACCCGCACTGCCCGGTCGACCCGCCCTACCTGGTTGACCCGCCCTGGTTGACCCGCCCTACCCGGTCGACCCGGACTGGCCGGTCGACCCACACGACGGCCCGCGCGTCCACCCGGACGATCCGGTCGACCCGGTCGAGCGCCGGGTCGGAAGGGCCGTCGCGCTCCCGCTCGCGCGCGGTCCCGTCAGAGCCAGCCCCGCCGTTTGAAGACGAGGTAGAGCACGGCGGACGCCAGCACCATCGTGACCAGCGCCAGCGGATAGCCGAAGACCAGGTGCAGCTCCGGCATATGGGCGAAGTTCATGCCGTACACGGTGCCGACCAGCGTGGGAGCGAAGAAGATCGCCGCCCACGCGGAAATCTTCTTGATCTCCTCGTTCTGCGTGTAGCTCGCCTCGGTCAGCAGCTTGACCTCGGCGTTCTGGGCCTGGCCGACCAGCGCGGCCTTGATGGTGAGGGTGGTCTGGTAGAACTCGATCACCCCCTGCAGGTACTCGCGCTCGCCGTCGGCGAGGCTGCGCATCCGGTCGAACTGGTCGGTGATGTCGACCACCAGCCGCTGCCCCTCGGGTGAGATACGGGTGAGGTTCGACATCCGTCCGTAGATCGCCTCGCCCAGCGCCGCCATGGTGCGTACGGCCAGCAACCCGTGCCGGGCGCGGAACAGCTCGTTGAGGAACTCCTCGGGATCGCCCACGCGCTGGCCCGTGACCCGCTGCTCCAGCTGCCACACGTCGACGGTCACCTCCTCGACGTACGCCTCCTGGAAGCGGATCAGCGCGGAGACGATCGCGTACGACAGCTCCATGGGCGTGGCCGGATGGACCCGCCCCGCCTGCAGCCTGGCGAGCACGGCGCCGGTCTCGCGGAGGGGGACCCCGGGCGCGACGGCCGGGTTGACCGGGCCGTGCACGGTCACCAGGTAGTTGCGGCCCACGAACTGGTCGAGCTCGATGTAGTGCACGTGGCCGGCCGCGCCGCGTTCGGGCGAGTGCAGGACGACGAACACGTGGTCCAGGTAGGCATGCACCTTGGGCACCCGGTTGCGCTCCACGCACTCCTTGACGGCCATCGCGTGGAACCCGAACACCTCCGACAGCACCCGCACCGCGTCCTGGTCGCACACCGGCATGTCCACCCAGACCAGGCCGTCCTCGCCGTCGAGCAGCGCCGGCAGTTCGTCGACGGAGCGCTCCTCGACCTTGTCATCGTGTACGAGACGAACGTCCATACGGCTCGCACCCCCCGCCATCACAGCGCCGCCAGGGTGGTCGGTGCCCTTCTCTTCCACCGTAGGCGCACAACCCGTCACCGGCCAGCCACGCGCACCGGGGCGCAGCCGTTCGACCGGTTCCGAGTCAGCGAGGAAGGCCGGCCCAAGGGAGACGAGGCCGGCTCCGCCCTCCGTCTGCCGCCGTAAGTCCGCCGTCCTCCGCCCTCCATCCGCGAGAGCAGCGGGCAGCGGACCGGACCGGGCCGGGTCGGACCGGGTCGGGTCGGGACAGGGTCGCAGCGGGTTGGCGATCAGCGTGCCCGGCCAGGACCCGCGGATCTCCCGGACAAACGGCCGTTCCGCGGCGGCGAAGACGACGTGCAGGCGCGTCTGGCCAGGACGGTTCCATCCCTGCCGTCCGTTTCCGGCACAATGCCGGGATGACCGACTGGAAGGCCGTCCACGCCGACGACTGCGCCGTCCCCGGCGACCGTCCCCTCGACGAGCTGGTGGAGGAGCTGGCCCTGGCGTTGCGCGACCCCGACCCCGGCATCCGGGACGGCGAGCCGTACGTGGTGGTGCGCACGTGGATCGAGCGGGACGTGATCGATGCCGGGCGCCGGGCCAAGCTCGGCGCGGTGATGGCGGAGCGGTTCGCGGACCCGGAGATCCAGGCCAGGACCTTCGCCCCGCTCGTCCTCGACATGATCGTCAAGCGTGGCGACTTCGACCCGGAGTGGCTGGCAGCCTTCGCCCGCTGGTACGCGGCCGAGGCCGACCTGCGCGGTCACGACCCGCGACTGGGCTGGCTGCACGCCGTGGCCCACGGGGCCGACCTGCTGGGAACCTTCGGCGTGCATCCCCGCGTCGACCCGGCCGCCATGCTCGATCTGGCCGCCGCCCGGCTGCTGGCCCGCACCGGTTACCTGTTCGCCGAGCAGGAGGACGACCGCCTCGCGCAGGCCGTCGCCCGCGTCCTGACCCGTCGCGACCTCAGCGAGGAGCAGTCGCTGGCCTGGCTGGACCCGATCGAGGCCGACTTCGCGGCGATCGGCTCGGGGCCCACACCGGTGTACGCCTCCAACGGCATGCGCACCCTGCGGACGCTCTACATCCTGGCCGACCTCGGCGTCCGGACGAGCCGCGGCGCGCGGCCGGTGCCGCTCAGGCACGCCGCCGCGATCAAGGCCAGGCTCGCCGAGGTGCTGGCCCTGGTCTTCCAGCACTCCTGAGGAGCTCCGCGCGGCGGGTGACGAGGCTGCTTGCGGGCGCCCGCCCGTGGGCCGCCGGACCGGGGTGGATCGGCGCGAATGGGTCGAATGGGTTTACGGGACGGTGTACCCGGTGGGGGGAGCCTGCTGGTTCGGCGGCAGCCGGTGGGCGCCAGCGCGGACACGTCAGCCCCCCGGACGGTCACGACTCGACGTGGCGGCGCAGATTGGCCAGGTGAACCCGCCACCCCGCCCGATGGTCGGCCGCCATCGCGACCCCGTCGGGAAGGCCCTCCCACCCTGTCTCCCTGATCCGCACCTCCGTGCCGGAACCACGCGCCATGAGAACGATCTCCACATCGGTCGAGGCGGGCTGTCCCTCGTCGGACCAGCTGAACGCCAGCACCTCAGGCGCTGCCGCACGCGTCACCAGCCCCCGGGTCACCACCGGCTCGCCGTGCTCATCGGTCCAGCGCTCCTCCAGCGAACCACCGGGGACAGGCTCGATGAACAGGTAGTCCCACCACTCGGCCCGATCGATGTGGTCGGTGAACGCCCGCCACACCCGCTCGACGGGCGCGGCCACGACAGCGGTCTCGTCAACGATCACTGGCGGGCCCCTCCGGACAGCAGGCGCCGCAGTGCCGTGGGCGTGTGGCCGAGGTGGCTGCGAACGGTGCGGGTCAGGTGCGCCTGGTCGGCGAAACCCAGCTCGGCGGCCAGCTCGGCCAGGCCCGCCGCGCCGTTCTCCAGCCGCTCGAGTGCCCGCCCCACCCGCACCCTGTTGCGGTAGTGCGTCAGAGAGACGCCCATTTCCCGGGTGAAGGCCCTGCTCAGCTGGTACGGCGAGGCGCCGAGGAACTCGGCCAGCGAGATGAGCCCCTGGGCGGCGGGATGGTCTGCGATGATCGCCTCGCGAGCCGCCGAGACCAGCCGCCCACGCGCCTTCGACGAGCGAGGCGCGGCCATCGCAGCGGGCGGACCGAGGTCGGCCGATGCCTGCCTGAGAGCCGCGCCCAGCAGGCCCAGCAGCCCCTCGGCGAGCGCGTAGCCCGCGTCACCGCTCTTGGCCGCGCGAAGGAAGGCGCGGTGCGCCAGCTCGACCCGGGCGTCCACGTAGACGGTCGGGCGCAGCCGTCCCGCCCCCTCGCCGGTCATCGAACGCCAGAGGGTGGGGGAGAGACTGAGTGCGGTGCACACGTCGCCGCCGGAGGGATGGGAGAACCGCTCCTCCTCGCCGGGAACACCCAGATAGGCCATCGTCGGATCCGCGAGCGCCGCGACCCCGCCGGCCATCCGCCCGAACCTGCCGCTGCGGACCAGCACCAGCCGGTAGTCGTCGTGGACCTCGACCTGCGACCAGCCGCGATGGTCGTCGGCGCAGGTCACGGCATCGACGGTGAAGCCTGGTCCGATGCCGAGACGACGGTTGGAACGCATGATGCGTACGGTACGCGCCACCACTGACATTTCCGGGCGAAGGCCCGCCCGCTGTCCTCCCGGCCAGGCACGTGCCCAACGCCGTTCCGGGCCGAAGGGACTGGTCCCGCCGGCACTCTGGGGTCCGCCTTCCCTCCGCGTCCGGTGGCGGGCCTCGCCGGCTTCTGGGGGGTGGCCTTCCCCGCCCGGCGACGGGGTCCCGCCGGTCTTCAGGCGGGCGGATGTCTTCCCAGCTTGAGCCATACGCATGCCTCCCTGCCGGAGATGCACCTCCGCCCATCATCTCGGCCGCACCCAAGGCGAAGACGACGGGTGCACATCGCGATATGTCGGCAGAACCTCGAGGAGCCAGGTCAGCGCGCAAGGATGTTCAAGACCCCGCCCCTGGGCGCCGAGCAGCCTGGACCCATGGCAACGAACACCGCCGCACTCGCGGAAATCTCCACCATCGTCTTCGACTCACTCCGCCCTGCCGCGTTGGCCGAGTTCTATCGCACCGTGCTCGGCGGCCAGGTCACCCACAGCGACGACGACTACGCCGCGCTCGACGCGGGCGCCGTCCAGCTGGCCTTCCCGCGGACCGAGGACTACCAGGCCCCGGCGTGGCCGGGCGGCACCAAGCAGATGCATCTCGACCTCAAGGTGGCCGACCTCGACGCCGCCGAGAAGGAACTGCTCGACCTGGGCGCCACCAAGCCCGCCTTCCAGCCCGGCGGCGGTGACTGGGTGGTGCTGGCCGACCCCGAGGGACATCTGTTCTGCATCTCGTCCTGAACCGGGATCCCGAACGAGTGACAGGGGATCCCGAGCCAGGGACCGGGAACCCGAACCGCAGACCGGAATCCCGAACCGGGGTTCCCGGCCCCGCCAAGGCACAGCGAGAGCCGGGAACCCGTCCTTGCCAACGCTGGAACACCCTTGTGCCGACGAGGACATCTGCAGGAGCGGCCCGCCGATCGCGCGGGCCGCTCCTGCGCGCACGTCCGCAGAGCTGCGGACGTGGGCAGCGTGCGTCGGTCCCGTTCATGTTCTGAAGGCGGCGCGGGCACCGACGGACCTCCAGCAAGGACGGTGACCGTACAGATCAGCGCCATCGCCCGCAGCTCCACGCCGCGTCGGCCGATCCGCCCGAACAGGAGCCGGGCCGGCCCAGGCGGGAGAGGTACGTCTGCCACACCTCCAAGGGGCCTGTCCCCTGGGGACGGCACTCGGCGGAGTGTCGCTTCGGGCAAATCTCACTGTCTTGACAAGAAAATTAGTCGGACATAGTCTGCAGTCATGCAGGATGTCGCTGTGATCGAGGACCCGGCCGCCGCCGAGATCTCACTGGACCCCATCAGAACCCGGCTGCTCGCGGAGCTGAGCGAGCCCGGCTCCGCGACCATGCTGGCCGCCAAGATCGGCTTGCCCCGGCAGAAGGTCAACTACCACCTCAAGACGCTCGAGTCGCACGGGCTCGTCGAGATGATCGAGGAGCGGCGCAAGGGCAACGTCAACGAGCGCATCATGCGCGCCACCGCGGCGTCCTACGTGATCTCCCCGGCCGCGCTGGCGTCGGTCCAGCCCGACCCGGCCCGCTCTCCCGACCAGCTGTCGGCGAGCTGGTTGCTGGCCGTCGCGGCCCGGCTGGTCCGTGACGTGGGGGCGCTCATCCGAGGCGCCGCCCAGGCCCGCAAACGCGTGGCGACCTTCGCGATCGACGGCGAGGTGCGCTTCGCGTCGGCCGCCGACCGGGCCGCGTTCGCCGAAGAGCTCGCCGGGGCCGTCACGGCTCTGGTGTCCAAGTACCACGACCAGTCCGCCGAGCACGGCCGCGACCACCGGATCGTCGTCGCCGTCCACCCCAGCATGAAGGAAGCCCGATGACGCACCCGTTCGAGCTGAACCTCGAGGTCGAGCTCGGCGCCACGCCCGAGCAGGTCTGGGACGCGATCGCCACCGGACCTGGTGTCGACTCCTGGTTCATGGGACGCACCGAGCTCGGCACCGCCCAGGGCGGCCCGGCCAACCTGACCATGCTGGGCCACACCGAACAGGCCACGATCACCGCCTACGAGCCCGGCACCCGCCTCGCGACCCGCGGCGCGGAGGCCCCCGACGGCCGGTTCATGGCGCTCGAGTACCTGATCGAGGGGCGCGGCGGCGGCTCGACCGTGCTCCGCATCGTGCAGAGCGGCATGCTCGGCGACGACTGGGAGACCGAGTTCGAGGCGATGAAGGCCGGCTGGCCCATCTACCTGGAGACCCTCAGGCAGTACCTCACCTACTTCGCCGGCCGTACCCCCTCGGTCACGACCGCCTTCCGCCCTGGAGCGGGCGGCCCGGACACCGTCTGGAAGATCGTCACCCAGTCGCTGGGCGTCACGCCGGACGTCGCCGAGGGCGACGCCGTGCAGCTCCCCGACGGCTCCGCCGGCGTCGTCTACTGCGCGAACCTGCCCGTCAACCTCGGCGTCCGGACCGACGCGGGTCTGTACCGCTTCATCCACTCCGGTACGGCCCGCGGCGACGCCCTGGTGCTCGGCCACCAGAACTTCGCCGGCCGCGAGGAGCAGGCCGCATGGGACGCCTGGATGGCCGAGCACTTCGGCTGACAGCGCGGAAGGAGACGAACGCCTCCCGGCGGGGTTCTGGTCATCGCGTGACCGACCCCGCCGGTCCCGACCGACCCGTGGCGATGCGCTCGTCCCGGTGCCCGCCGCCGACGTGAGGCCAGGCCAGGGACGTGCCCTCGCGCGCCCACCCGCCTTCCGTGACCACCTCGAATCGGTCACGCCAAGCAAGACCTTCATCGTCGCGCCGCGACGAGATCAGTGATGCCAACACTCAGCGACACCATCCCGGAGGAGAGAGTCCCATGCGTATCGTTGCTACCGAGTTCATGAGCCTGGACGGCGTCGTGCAGGCCCCCGGCGGCGCCAAGGAGGACACCGACGGCGGCTTCGCCCACGGCGGCTGGACGCACCCCTTCTTCGACCCGGACGTGGTGGGCGGCGCCTTCGACGACGCCCTCGCCAAGGCTGATGCGCTGCTGTTCGGGCGCCGCACGTGGCAGACGATGGCCGCGGCGTGGCCCGGGCGAGCCGGTGACCCGTTCGCCGACCGGATGAACGCCATCCCCAAGTACGTCGTGTCCGAGACGCTCGGCGACGACGAACTGACGTGGAACAACACCACGCGCATCCCCGGCGGCGAGGCGGTCGCCCGCATCAGGGAACTGCGCGACACCGACGGCGGCTCCCTCCTGATCATGGGCAGCCCGTCGCTCGTTCGGGCCCTCCTCAGCGAGGACCTGATGGACGAGCTCCGCCTCATGATCATGCCGGTCCTTCTCGGCGGTGGTAAGACGATCTTCCCCAGCGACGGTGCGCTGCGCACACTCGAACTCACCTCCACGGTCATCAGCGACGCGGGCGTGCACGTGTGCACCTACCAGTCGGTCGCCAAGAACTAGGTCGAACCCGCGCCGGAAGCCGACCAGCCGCCGGCACCGTTTCCCGGCGCGCGTCGCCCGTCGGGCGTCAGCGCGGGTAACCGAGCGTGGGTCGCCGGTCGGGCGTCAGCGCAGGCCACCGAGCGTGGGTCGCCGGTCGAGCAGCAGCGCAGGCAACCTAGCGCGGGTAGCGGACTGATCGCTTCTCCGGGCTTACCCGCGCGGGCTGCGGCGCGGCTCCCGGCCGACGGCCCTCGCCGGGAAGACACGCGACCTGCTCAGGCGGACCCTGACCGTCCACAGCAGCCCCTCCCGGGGGTGAGCGGCGTGGGCGACGTGGGGGACACCGCCTCGGCTCAGTCCGATCTGATCGCCTGGGTCGGGCAACCGGTTACGGCTCGCCCTATCGCGGGGCCCGTGGCCGTCTCGTCCAGCAGCACCACCCGCCCGTCCTCCTCGTCCTGCGTGAACGCCTCCGGTGCCGACAGCGCGCACTGCCCCGAGGAGGCGCACCGCTCGCGGTCCACCCTGATCACCACTCCACCTCCAACCGGTGGACGCCGTAGATCGCCATGTCGTTCCTGAACGGCACTTCCGCCAGGGGGACGGCCAGCCGCAGCTCGGGTAGACGACGGAACAGCGCCGGGTAGGCGATCTCCATCTCCATCCGCGCGAGGTTCTGCCCGAGGCACTGATGCGGTCCGAAGCCGAAGGCCACGTGCGGTGACTTGGGCCTGGTGACGTCCAGCTCGTCGGGCCGGTCGACCAGCGCGGGGTCGCGGTTGGCGGCGGCGAGCGAGCAGGTGACGAAGTCCCCTTCGGGGATCACCTGCCCGCCGAGCTCCATGTCGGCGCTCGCCCGCCGGAACATGCCGACGTCGACGATCGACAGGTAGCGCAGCAGCTCGTCCACCGCGGTCCTGGCCGCGTCCGGGCTCTGCCGTACCAGAGCCAGCTGACCGGGATGCCGCAGGAGCAGCAGAGTGCCGAGGCTCAGCATGTTGGCGGTGGTCTCGTGGCCCGCGACCAGCATCAGCACCGAGATCCCGATCAGCTCGTCGTCGCTCAGATCGGTGTCGAGCAGGTCGTCGAGCAGGCCCTCACCGGGCTCGGCGCGCTTGCGGTCGATGAGCCCGGCCAGGTAGCCGGCGAACCTCATCAGCGTCGCCTCCTGCTCCTCCACCGTGCTGGTCAGGCTCAGCAGCCGGGCGCCGGCCTCCCGGAACTCCTCGCGCTCCGCGTACGGCACGCCCAGCAGCTCGCAGATCACCAGCGAGGGGATCGGAAGCGCGAAATGCTCCACCAGATCGGCCGGTCGCGGGCGCCGTTCGAGCGCGTCGAGCGTGTCGGTGACGATCTGCTCGACGCGCGGGCGCAACTTGTTCATGCGCTGCACGGTGAACCGGCCGGTCATCAGCCGCCGCAGGCGGGTGTGCCGGGGCGGGTCCATCTGGATGAACATGCCCGCGTCCGGCTCCACGGCACGCAACGGCGAGCCGAGGAAGCCTCCCTCGATCTCCGAACTGAAACGCGTGTCGGCCAGCACCTGCCTGACCAGGTCGTGCCTTGCCACCAGCCAGACATGATCGCCGTTGGCCAGCCGCACCTTGCCGAGCGGCTCATCGGCCATGCCCGCGGGCGGGTCGAACGGGCACGTGCCCCGTTCGGTGGGAATCGCTCTCATCTGTCAGCTCCTTGTCGTGTGACAGTTGCCGATGGGTCGAGTGGGTGCTCGTCGACGACGCTGGGCAGGCCGCGCAGTGTGAACAGCGCCAGCACCGCCACGACCGCGACCAGCGCGCCGCCGATCAGCGAGGTGATCTGGACGGCGTGGACGAAGGCCTCGGCCGCCGCCGCGAACACCTGCCGGGACAGGTGGGCCGGAAGCTCGGCCGCCGCCTGGAGCGCCGCCCCGATCGAGTCGCGTGTCGCCTCGGCCGCCTGTTCCGGCAGGCCGTCGGGCAGCTGCAGCATCCGGCGGTAGAGGCCGCCGAGCAGGCTGCCGAGCAGCGCGATCCCTAGCGCGGCGCCCAGCTCGTAGGCGGTCTCGGCGATCGCGGACGCCGACCCCGCCCGCTCCTTGGGCACGGTGGCGATCACCGTGTCAGCGGTGACGGTGAACGACAGGCCCGCGCCGATGCCGATGAGCACCAGCGAGCCGAGAACCACGGGGTAGCCGGATTCGACGGGCAGCGTCACCAGCACCGCCAGGCCCGCCGCTGACAATCCGAGCCCGAGCGAGATCACCGCCGCCCTGCTCCACACCATCGCCAGCCGCCCCGCCACCAGCGCCGCGACCGTGGAGGCGGCTATCGCGGGCAGCTGGGCGAGTCCGGCTCGCAGCGGTGTCCAGCCGAGCACGAACTGCATGTGGAGCGAAAGGAAGAACAACGTGCCGACCAGCGCGAACACCGCCACCATGTCGCCGCCGACCGCGCCCGAGAACGCCGTGCGACGGAACAGGCGCACGTCGATGAGTGGATGGGCGAGCCTGGTCTGCCGTCTCCAGAAGACCGCCAGCGCGCACAGCCCGACGACGGCGGCGACGATAACGGCGGTCTGGCCTGGGCCCGCGTGCGCCGCCTCCTTCACGGCGTAGATGAGCCCGATCACGCCGACGACGGACAGCAGCACGCTCGGCATGTCCATGGGGCCCGCGTCGGGATTGCGTGACTCCGGCAGCGTGACGGCCGCCACGAGCAGGACCACCACCATCACCGGAACGTTGATCAGGAAGACCGAGCCCCACCAGAAGTGGTCGAGCAGCAGCCCGCCCAGCAGCGGCCCCGCCGCCGCGCCAGCCGTGGTCACCGAGCTCCACAGCCCGATCGCGGTCGTGCGCTCGCGCGGGTCGGTGAAGATGTTGCGGATGATGGACAGGGTCGAGGGCATGATCGTCGCCCCGGCCACCCCCAGGACCCCTCGGGCCACGATGAGCAGCTCGGGGGTGGGCGCGTAGGCCGTGGCGAGCGACGCGAGGCCGAAGACGGCCACACCGATGAGCAGGACGCGTTTCCTGCCGAACCTGTCGCCGGCGTTGCCCGCGGTGATCAGCAGGCCGCCGAGCACGAACCCGTAGATGTCGGCGATCCACAGGACCTGCGTGCTGGACGGCCGCAGCGCCTCGGTCAGGCTCGGGATGGCGAGGTGCAGCACGGTGCCGTCGATCACGATCAGCGAGACGGTCAGGCACAGGGTGGCCAGAGCCGCCCAGCGTCTCGTCCTGCTCAAGGGTGTCATGCCGTCAACGGTGGACCGGGGCGCGCACGCGGCCCGCACGCCGCCCGCACGAGCGCGCACGCCGCCCGCACGGGCCCCGCACGAGCGCACGCTGTCCGCACGGGCCCATACGAGCGCACGCTGTGCGTATGCGCCCCGCACGAGCTCGCACGCTGTCCGCGCGCGGCCCGCAAGCGCCGACCGGACTCTCCGCACAAGCTCACGCGCGCCCCGCACGCGCCTGCACGCGGCCCGCCAGCGCCGACCGGACTCTCCGCACAAGCTCACGCGCGCCCCGCACGCGCCTGCGCGCGGCCCGCCAGCGCCGACCGGACTCTCCGCACAAGCTCACGCGCGCCCCGCACGCGCCTGCACGCGGCCCGCCAGCGCCGACCGGACTCTCCGCGCGAGCTCACGCGCGCGGACGTTGGTTCGGCACTCACGAGTGCGGCGTGTGGGCGTCAAGCCGACGCTCACGTGTGTGGCGCGGGTGGCGGGTCGGGTGCCCACAAGTCGGTTCGGCACTCACGTGTCTGGCGTGGACGTCCGGTTGGGAGCGCTTGAGCGTCAGGTCGGGGCGCCCGAGTGGGGTGGGAGCGGCGTCGCTTCGGGCGCTTGCGAGATCGGCAGGCGTGGCGTCGGGCCGGTTTCACATGAATCGGGTCCGGCACGCGCGAGCGCGCGCGTGGTTTCGCAGCGTCGGTCATTCACGACTGCGGCGCTGCGGGCGGCCACAGGAACGGTGGCTGCCGACACCGCGGGGAACGCACGGTGCGGCAACGCGGTGCGGCGGGTGTCATCGGCTGCGGGCACCTGCGGCAGGGGCGGTAGGCAGACGCTCTCGACGACTCTCCTGCCCTGCGTGCGGCGCTTGGCCATGTGGGCGTAGCCGGGCAGGCCGTTCCAATTCCGGGTGACGATCAGTAGGGCAGCGCGTCGGGGATCTGGTCGCGAGGCGTTTCGCGCCCGCGTCGATACGCCCGGTCGAATGCCACGTCGCCGAGCTCGCCGCGCGCGTCAGCGGCCGTACGCGCCACATCAGGCCCGTCGGGCAGGCACACCCCGCGTAGCGACACCGCCGCGCCGAGCAGGAACGCCGCCCGCGCCGCCGCCCCCTCGCGCAGCGTCAGCTCGGCCATCGCCTCGATCGCGCCCGACGCCCCCGGCAGGTCGAGCACCGCGACGAGCAGGTCGTGCGCCTCGCGTAACGTGGCGCCGGAGCGCTCCAGCCGTCCCATCCCGATCAGGATGCGCCCGCGCGTCTCGTTGGCGCCCAGCCAGTGCGCCTCGCAGTGGGCGAGCGCGGCGGCGTAGAGCGTGGCGGCCTGCTCCTCGTCGCCTGCCAGTCGTGCCACCTCCGCCAGTCCGTAGGTGGCGACGGCCACCGCCTCAGACACCTCCAGCCGGCCGGCCATCGCGACGGCCCGCTCCAGCTCGGCCCGCGCGGCCTCCAGGTCGCCCGCGCGGGCCAGCTCGGCGCCTCTGCGCGACAGCACGAGCGCCGTGTCCTCCGCGGCGCCGAAGGGCGCGATCACCTCCAGCGCCTCACCGGCCGTCGCGATGGCCGCCGCGTGATCGCCGCGCCAGCCGGCCAGCTCGGACAACTGGAGCATCGCCTGGCCCACTCCCCACCGGTCGCCGGCCACGCGGAAGGTGTCGAGCGCCATGCGCAACTCGCGCTCGCCCGCGTCGACCTCGCCCGCGCCCAGACGGAGGTAGCCGACCAGCAGCCTGGCGAAGGCCCTGGTCCACGGGTCGGAGGCGGTGGTGGCCGCCAGCAGCGCGGGCAGCATCGTGGTGTAGTCGCCCTCGGCGATCGACGGGTAGGGCCTGACCATGGCCACGAGGGGGTTGCGCGGCGGCTGGGACAGCCCGCCGGCCAGGCGTTCGGCGTTGGCCAGGATGTGGCGCAGCTCCTGCGTGCCCGGCTTGCCGCCCGCGGCCAGTTGTAGTGAGCAGACGATGTACTCCTCCACCAGGCTCGGCGGTGGTTCGGACCCCACCAGGTCGAGCACCTCCGCCGACACGGCCGCGCCTTCGTGCCTGATGCCGCGCAGCCACCAGTACATCCACAGGTCGGCCACCAGCCGCAACGCCGGCTCGACCCTGCGGGTGTCGATCGTCCAGCGCAGCGCCGCGCGCAGGTTGTCGTGTTCGGCGCCGAGCTCCGCCAGGCGACGCAGCTGGTCGGGGCCTCTCAGCTGTGGCTCGGCCGCGGCGGCCATGGCGGCGAAGCATTCGGCGTGCGCCTGCCGTACCCGCTCCTCCTCGCCCGTCTCGGCCAGCCGTTCGGCGCAGAAGGCCCGGACGGTTTCCAGCATCCTGAAGCGCCCGCCGTCGGCCTGCAGGATCGACTTGTCGACCAGCGCGGTCAGCAGGTCGAGGTCGCCGCCGCAGACGCGTTCGGCGGTGTGCACGGTCGCGCCCGAGGCGAAGACCGACAGGCGGGCGGCGAGCTCGCGTTCGGCCGGGTCGAGCAGGTCCCAGCTCCAGGCGACCACGGCGCGCAACGTGCGATGGCGGGGCAGCGCCGTACGGCTGCCGCCGGTCAGCAGGCGGAACCTGTCGTCGAGCCGGGCGGCCACCTGCTCGGGGGTGAGCGCGCGCAGCCGCGCCGCGGCCAGCTCGATGGCCAGGGGCAGGCCGTCGAGGGCGCGGCAGATGCGCAGCACGGAGGGCAGGTTGGCGTCGGTGACGGCGAACCCGTGGCGTACGGCAGCCGCCCGGTCGGCCAGCAGCCGCACGGCCGGATGTTCGCGCGCCGCGGCCAGCGGCAGGTCGTGCAGCGGCCGGGGAAGAGGCGGGACCGGCAGGACCTGCTCGCCGGGGATGTGGAACGGCTCGCGGGAGGTGACCAGCATCCGCACGCCCGGGCACTCGGCGAGGATCCGGTCGGCCAGGAGGGCGGCGGGCTCCACGAGGTGCTCGCAGTTGTCCAGCAGCAGCGTGACGGCATGGCCGGCGAGAGCGGCCACCAGCGCGTCGGCGGGCGGCTGGATCGTGGGGACGGTCAGCGGGCGCGGCGGCTCGGTGTGGGTGTGCGGGAGGCCGAGGGCGGTGAGCACGGCCGCCGCGACGTCGGAGCCTGGGCGCAGCGGGGCCAGTTCGACGAAGCAGACCTCGCCGAGACCCGCTGCCGCCTCGATCGCGAGCCGCGTCTTGCCCGCGCCGCCGGGACCGCTGAGCGTCACCAGGCGGCTTTCCCCGAGCAGCTCGCGCACCAGCAGCACCTCCTTGTCGCGGCCGACGAAGCTGGTGCGCTGCGGCCGTGGGCCGCGCGGGCGCAGGGCCGAGGTGCCGGGGAGGGCGGGCCCGCCCGAGGGGGGTGCCGCCGTCACCCAAGCGTTCGGGGGTGCTGCTCCGGTGGCGACAGCGGGTGAGGCATCCGGGAAGGAGGCAGCCGGGGGCCGGGGAACCCAAGCCTCGGGATGATCGGCCGCGGGCCGGCGTTGCCCGGGGGCGTGCGTGTCGCGGAGCAGGCTGAGGTGCAGGTTCGCCAGCGCCGGTGAGGGGTCGGCGCCCAGCTGGTCGGCCAGCGTCCGGCGCGCGTCCTCGAAGGCCTCCAGCGCCTCGGCTCCACGGCCCGCCGCCGCCAGGGCCCGCATGTGCTGCCCGCGGAGCCGTTCGCGCAACGGGTGACGCATGACCAGCCCACCGAGCTCGGACACCAGCTCGCCCACGGGCACCGACCCCTCGAGCAGATCGGCCTCCAGCCTGTCCTCCAGCGCCGCGAGCCGCAGCTCCTCCAGCCGGGCCGCCTCGCCCCCCGCGAACGGCAGGTCCAGCACGTCGGCGAGCGCGGGACCGCGCCACAGGGTGAGCGCCTGGCGCAGCAGCCGCGACCGGTCGGCGGGGCCGGGCACCCGTCTGGCGTCGGCGACCAGGCGGGTGAACAGGTGCGCGTCGACCTCCAGCGGATCGACCACCAGCCGATAGCCGGCCGCGGCAAGCTCCAGCGGCACGCCGACGACCGCACGCAGCCGCGACACCTGCGACTGCAGCGCGTTGATCGTGCCCGCCGGGCCGTAGATGTCGCCGATCAGGCGCTCGACCGACACGACCCGGCCCGCCTCCAGCGCCAGGAGCACGAGCAGGCCGCTGAGTCTGGCGCCCCGCACGGGGACGCCGAACACCTCCGTGGGGCCGAGCACGCCGAATCGCATACCTAGATTGTCGTCGGCGGGGCGGAGCGCGGCGTTTTGGAATCCGGTTCTGTGGATAACCTCGGGGGCATTCTTCGCCGTGCCGACATCGAGCACGTCCCGGCTCCGCATGGGTGACGGTCATCGCCGACCCGGCGACCGTGCCTTGCGACGACGGATCTCCATGGCTCCCTTGGCGACCTGGCCGTTCGGCGCCGATCCGGGTGGCGAGCTGTCTGGTCGACAGGCCCGGCAACGGTGATCGCCGCGTAGGAGCGGTGGAGGTCGACTCCCCGTACATGGTCGCTCCGGCGCAGGCCGGCCAAGGTCGCGCTGTCGGCGACGGAACAGCCCCATCGACTTCACGAATTGCGAATGTGCGCAATCCATTACATGATGGAGTGGACTTCGAGACGGATCGACGGGCAGGGGTGCTGTGAGCGGGTCTTTCGCTGCGGAGGTCAGACAGCGGGCACGCCGGGCGAGCGCGGCGTTGGAGGCGGCCCGCCACGGCGATGATGCCGACGCGCTCGCCTTGGCCGAAGCCGAATGGGAGCACGTGACACGGCTGGCGCGCACGCACGGCATAACGATCGGCTCGTCCGAGGCCGGGCAAGGTGAGGCTGATCCGGCCGGGGGGAGCGGGCTGTGATGTCGGTGCCGTTGTACGAGGCCAAGGCGGAGCTGTTCCGGCTGCTGGGCCACCCGGTCCGGATCCGGGTGCTGGAGCTGTTGCAAGACGGACCGAAGCCGGTGCGGGACCTGCTGGCGGCCATCGAGGTCGAGCCGACCGGGCTGTCGCAGCATCTGGCCGTGCTACGCCGTTCGGGTATGGTCAGCGCGCACCGCGACGGCTCCACCGTCGTCTACGCCCTGGCCGGCGGGGACGTGGCCGAGCTGCTGCGCGCGGCCCGCCAACTGCTGACGCACAAGCTGTCGGGGCAAAGCGAGCTGCTGAGCGAACTGATGCAGGCGGAGGCCGGCGCCTCGTGACCTCCCTGTTGCCGGCCGCCTGGGCCCGCCTCCGTTCTGTGCTGCCCGAACGTGGCGAGCTGGCCGCGATGGGCCGCCATCCCCGGCGTGATCTGCTGGCCGGGCTCACGGTGGCGATCGTGGCGTTGCCGCTGGCGCTGGGCTTCGGCATCTCCTCCGGTCTGGGCGCCGAAGCCGGGCTGGCCACCGCGGTGGTCGCCGGAGCGCTGGCGGCGCTGTTCGGCGGCTCCGGCCTGCAGGTGTCGGGGCCGACCGGCGCGATGACGGTGGTGCTGGTGCCGATCATGCACGCCCATGGCGCTTCGGGGGTGTTGACGGTCGGCGTGCTGGCCGGGCTGCTGCTGCTCGCGCTGGCGCTGGCGCGCGCGGGCAAGTACATGGCGCTGGTGCCGGCGCCGGTGGTGGAGGGCTTCACCGTCGGCATCGCCTGCGTGATCGGCCTGCAGCAGATCCCGGCCGCGCTGGGCGTGCCGGCCCCGGAGGGGGACAAGGTCATCGGCGTGTCCTGGCAGGCCGTCCAGGACTTCCTCGCCCATCCACGCTGGTGGGCGCCGGCGGTCACGCTGGCCGTGGCGGCGACGATGCTGCTGGGCGCACGCTGGCGGCCGACCCTGCCGTTCTCGCTGCTGGCAGTCGTGGTGGCCACCCTCGTCGTCGAGCTGGCCGGCCTGCCGGTGGCCCGGATCGGCGACCTGCCTGCCGGGCTGCCCGCACCGTCGCTGGCCTTCCTTGAGGTGGGCGCGCTGGGCTCGATGATCGCCCCGGCGATCGCGGTCGCCGCCCTGGCCGCGCTGGAATCGCTGCTGTCGGCCGCGGTGGCCGACGGCATGAGCGTCAACCACAGGCACGACCCCGACCGGGAGCTGTTCGGACAGGGTCTGGCCAACCTCGTCGCGCCGCTGTTCGGCGGGGTGCCGGCCACCGGCGCCATCGCCCGCACCGCGGTCAACGTCCGCTCCGGCGCCTCCTCCCGGCTGGCCGCCCTGGCGCACGCGGGCATCTTGGCCGTCATCGTGTTCACCGCCGCCGACCTGGTCGCCAAGATTCCGCTGGCCGCGCTGGCCGGCGTTTTGCTGGCCACCTCGGTGCGCATGGTGGAGGTCGGCTCGATCAAGGCGATGATGCGCTCGACCCGCGGCGACGCCGTGGTCCTGGTCCTGACCGCGATCGCGACGCTGGCGCTCGACCTGGTCCAGGCCGTCATCGTCGGCCTGGCCGTGGCCGGGGCGCTGGCTCTTCGCGCCGTCGCCCGTGACGTCCGCCTCGATGAGATGCCGATCGCCCACGACCTGCCCGGCGACCACACCGAAGACGAGCACGCCCTGCTCGCCGAGCACATCGTCGCCTACCGGCTGGACGGGCCGCTGTTCTTCGCCGCCGCACACCGATTCCTGCTGGAGCTGTCGGAGGTCGCCGACGTCTCCGTGGTGATCTTGCGGATGTCCCGCGTCACCACCATCGACGCCAGCGGCGCCCTGGTCCTGGGCGATGCCATCGACCGCCTGCAACGCCGCGGCATCACCGTCTATGTCTCCGGCATCCGCGACGGCCACCATCAGCCCCTGCACGCCCTTGGCGTCATCGCCCATCTCGACCAGGCGGGCCGGGTCTTCGCCACCACCCCCGAAGCCATCGCCGCCGCTCGCGACCAACTTCACCACGCCGGCCTCCTGCCTGCTCCCTCCCGCCGCCACCCCGTCCTGCCCCGCTGAGGCAGCCAGAAGGGGGCCGGCGGGATCGCCCCGCCCGCCCACGGCGGCAAGACAAGGGACGGCTCGCCCACGCTGGACAGGACCACGCGAATTCCTGCCAGAGCGCAGGTAGTCGTCGATCGGCCGGCGGAGTTACGATGTGCACCTCCCAGACTCTGGGAGGTGCGGCCGAGATGACACAGCAGTATCTCGCGGGCGAGTTGTCGCAGCTCTTGGGACGGTTGGGGGCCGCCACCACGAGCGAGGCGGCTGCGCGGGCGGTAGGCCTGCTGCGGCACGAGGCCGAGACACAACCGATCAGTGCGCTGACCGCGGTGACCGTGCAAGCCCTGGCATTGACTGACAGGCTGTGTTGGGAATCGCTTTCGCTGGCCGACACGTCTGCCTTCGCCCGTCAGGCGGAGATCAGCGCCGCGCTGCACGAGTTCGGCGTCTGCGCGGGCTGGCTGGAGGACGACTGACGACTCGGATCGTGGCGGCTGATCGGTCACACTCTTGACATAGCGGAGGTTTCCGCGATGACGGCAGAAAATCCCTCGGAAGCCCAGATCGCCGTCCACTGGCGCGAAGAGGACTATTACCAGCCCCCGGCGACCTTCATCGCCCAGGCCAACGCAGCGGATCCGGCCATCTTCGACCGGTTCGCAGAAGAGCGTTTCCCCGAGTGCTTCAAGGAATACGCCGATCTGCTCGACTGGGACGCCTACTGGCACACCACGCTGGACACCAGCAACCCGCCGTTCTGGAAGTGGTTCGTCGGCGGCCGGCTCAACGTGTCCTACAACTGCGTGGACCGGCATCTGGCCAAGGATCGCAACAAGGCCGCACTCATCTGGGTGCCGGAACCCGAGTCCGAGGACCCACAGGCCGTCACCTACCAGGAGCTGCACAAGCGGGTCAACGAGTTCGCCGCGCTGCTGCGTGACTTCTGCGGCCTCAAGACCGGCGACCGGGTCACCTTCCACCTTCCGATGGTGCCTGAGCTGCCCGTCTCCATGCTGGCCTGCGCCCGCCTCGGGGTGATCCACTCGGAGGTGTTCGGCGGGTTCAGCGGTACGGCATGCGGTGACCGCGTCGCTGACTCCGGCAGCCACATCCTGGTCACGATGGACGGCTACTACCGCAACGGTGAGCTGGTCGACCACAAGTCCAAGGCGGACGAGGCCGTGGAGGCCGCGGCCAAGCTGGGCGTCGAGGTGGAGAAGGTGCTCGTCTGGCGGCGGCGGCGCGGGCAGTACGCCTCCAAGGCGGCGATGATCGAAGGGCGCGACTTCTTCGTCGACGAGGTCATGGGCGACTACCGCGGCTCGCTCGTGGAGCCGGTCTCCATGCCCGCCGAGGCGCCGCTGTTCCTGATGTACACCAGCGGCACCACCGCCCGGCCGAAGGGCTGCCAGCACAGCACCGGCGGCTACCTGGCCTACGTGACCGGCACCTCGAAGTACTACCAGGACATCCACCCCGAGGACACGTACTGGTGCATGGCCGACATCGGGTGGATCACCGGCCACTCCTACATCGTGTACGGCCCGCTGTCGCTGGGGACCACCAGTGTCATCTACGAAGGCGTGCCGACATATCCGGATCCGGGACGCCCATGGCGCATCGCCGAACGCCTGGGCGTCACGATCTTCCACACTGCGCCGACGGCCATCCGGATGCTGCGCAAGCTCGGCCCTGACGAGCCGCTCAGGTATGACTACCGGTTCAAGCACATGACCACGGTCGGCGAGCCGATCGAGCCTGACGTCTGGCGCTGGTACCACGACGTCGTCGGCAAGGGCCAGGCCGTCATCGTCGACACCTGGTGGCAGACGGAGAACGGCGGGTTCCTCGGCAGCACGCTGCCGGCCGTACACCCCATGAAGCCGGGCAGTTGCGGACCGGGGGTGCTGGGTGTCTATCCGGTGATCTACGACGAGGATCGCAACGTGGTCGAAGCAGGCAGCGGAAAGGCCGGAAACATCTGCATCCGTAACCCGTGGCCGGGCATCTTCCAGACCATCTGGGGCCAGCCGGAACGGTTCGTCGAGCTGTACTACGCCAAGTACTGCGCCGACACCGACAGCAAGGACTGGCACGACTGGCCGTACCTCGCCGGGGACGGCGCCACGCTCGGCGCCGACGGCTACTTCCGCATCCTGGGCCGCATCGACGACGTCATCAACGTGGCCGGCCACCGGCTGGGCACCAAGGAGCTGGAGTCCGCGGCCCTCACGGTCGAGGAGATCGCGGAGGCCGCGGCCGTCCCGGTCATGGACGAGCTGCGCGGCCGGGCGGTGGAGATGTACATCGCCTTGAAACCCGGCATCGCGGCCAGCAAGGACATCGAGGACAAGGTGGTCGCCGCGATCGACAGCCGGATCGGCAAGATCGCCCGGCCGAAGAACGTGTGGACCGTCGCCGACATGCCCAAGACCCGCTCCGGCAAGATCATGCGCCGGGTCATCGCCTCCATCTCCAACTTCGCCGACGTCGGCGACATCACCACGCTGGCCAACCCGGAGATCGTCGACGACATCCGCCACCGTGTCCAACGCGAGAAGAGCGTGCGCGGTGAGGTGCCCCGCGAGCTCACCTCCCAGGAACGCGAGGAGATCGAAGCTTACGGCCAGACCGACTGACGACGCGGTCCTGGCCAGGTGGAGGTCGTGGCCGTTCTGGCGCACGACGACGCCCCGGTGGGGATCGCGACCACGAGCACGATCACCATCGGCATGGTGTCATCACACGGCCCCGCCATCCATGGCAAAGAAGCCTTTAACGTAATAATTCGGGAGCTGGGGGTCCCAGGTCATCGGTGCCCAGGTGAGCGCCCCGTCCGCGCTCGTCGACACCGCCGCGTAGGCCGCGTGGGCACGGTACCTCGCGTCCCTGTCCTCCGGGGACGTGCCGCCCCGCAGGTCGAGCGCCCTGGCCACCATCACCAGGCCGCCCTCCTGGGAAGGCGTCACCCGGGGTTCCTCCACCCCGATGCCCGGCGGCGGCTGCGCCGATCCGACCGGGCGCCAGGTCCGCGGGTCCGCCGAGCTGAGCACTCCTGCCCGCGTCCCGCCGCAGGTCTGCCGCCAGTACGGCAGCAGCCACACACCGTCGTGCTTGATCGGTTTCCCGTCGGCGACCACACGCCGGCTGTTGGGCGGCACGTCGACCGTGAGGGGAAGGTCGTGCAAACCGGCACCAGAGTCCGTACTGCGCCTGGCGACCATGCCGACAGGGAATCTGTCGACGTTCCCCGTCCGGTCGCGGTCCTCGGCGATCGTGATGCGTCCCAGGAGGGCGTAAATCGCACCTGAGTCGTTGAGGGAGACGACGTAGTGGCAGCGGTGCGTGCCCGTCGCCGGGGTGAGAGTGCCCGTGGTCCAGGTGCGCCCGTCGTCGGAGGAGCGCGCGAAGCCGATCGAGCCCTGGTCGTCGGGCGTGGCGTCCAGGGGATCGGAGACCCTCGCCTGCCGGCCGACCACCAGCCGGTCGGCGTCCGGCACCGCGATGTCCGGCACCCTGTCGCCCTGGTGCGCCGGTTCCCCGTCGGCACTCCTGTTCGCCGTGCTGAAGACCGTCACGGGCGTGCCCGCGCACGGCCCCACCGCGTCCGACTCCGGCCAAGTCTCCCACCCGTCTTCCGTCGCCGCCCCGCCGCCGGGTGTCCGTGATCACCTGACGTTCACGTGCCCGTCCCCTGACGGCAAGCATCCGGAAGCCCACCGTAGTCACCGGTGACCCTCTGTCCATGCACGCCACTCCAGCGGGACTTCGGTGCTCGCCGTTACATCGGGCTCGTACCCCTCCACTCCTACAGGACGCGGGGTAAAGACGTGGAAGACCACAAAAAGCCCCGCAGCTCGGACGCTGCGGGGCTGGAAATCTACAACGTAAAGGCGCTCACGCCGGGTGCTCGGCCCGGTCTCCCGACCAGTCGGTGTGGAAGGCGCCCTCCATGTCGACCCGGTGGTAGGTGTGCGCGCCGAAGTAGTCGCGCAGCCCCTGCACGAGGGCGGCCGGCAGCCGGTCCCTGCGCAGGCCGTCGTAGTAGGCCAGCGCCGAGGAGAACCCGGGCGTCGGCACGCCGATCCGCACGGCCGTGGACACCACCCGCCGCCATGCGTCCTGCGCGGCGGCCAGCGCGCCCGCGAACCCCTCGTCGGCCAGCAGCGTCGGCAGCGCCGGGTCGGCGTCGTAGGCGGCGCGGATCCGGTCGAGGAAGCGCGCCCTGATGATGCAGCCGCCGCGCCAGATCGTGGCCATCGCGCCGAGGTCGACGTTCCAGCCGTACTCCTTCGAGGCCGCCGCGATCTGGTCGAAGCCCTGCGCGTAGGCGACGATCTTGGAGGCGTACAGCGCCTGCCGTACGTCCTCGATCAGCTCCTTGCCCGCGACGCCGGCCTGCGAGGGGCCCCGCAGGTCACGGGCGGCCGCGCGCTGCTCGGGGTGGCCGGACAGGGCGCGGGCGAAGACCGCCTCGGCGATGCCGGTGACCGGGATGCCCAGTTCGAGCGCGCTCTGGACGGTCCAGCGGCCGGTGCCCTTCTGCTCGGCGCGATCGACCACGACGTCCACGAACGGCCGGCCGGTCTCGGCGTCGACGTGGTCGAGCACCTCGGCGGTGATCTCGATGAGGTAGGAGCCGAGGTCACCCTCGTTCCAGTCGCGGAACACCTGGGCGAGCTCGGCGGGGGAGGCGCCGAGCGCCTGGCGCAGCAGGTCGTAGGCCTCCGCGATGAGCTGCATGTCGGAGTACTCGATGCCGTTGTGCACCATCTTCACGAAGTGGCCGGCGCCGTCCGGGCCCACGTAGGTCGCGCAGGGAACGCCCTCGACCTTGGCGGAGATGTCCTCCAGCATGGGGCCGAGCGCCTCGTACGACTCGCGGGAGCCGCCCGGCATGATGCTCGGGCCGAGCAGCGCGCCCTCCTCGCCGCCCGAGATGCCGGCGCCCACGAAGTGGATGCCGCGCTCGCGCAGCGCCGCCTCCCTGCGCCTGGTGTCCTCGAAGTGCGCGTTGCCGCCGTCGACGATCATGTCGCCCGGCTCCATGAGGTCGGCCAGCTGGTCGATGACGGCGTCGGTGCCCGCGCCCGCCTTCACCATGATGATCGCCCTGCGTGGTCGTTTGAGCGAGGCGACGAAGGCCGCCATGTCCTCCGCGGGCAGGAAGGTGCCCTCGCCGCCGAACTCCTTGACCAGCGCCTCGGTACGGCCGTGCGAACGGTTGTGCACCGCGACCGCGTAGCCGTGGCGGGCGAAGTTGCGGGCCAGGTTGCGGCCCATCGTGGCAAGTCCGGTGACGCCGATGTCTGCCAGATCCATGTCAGCTCCTCTTGCGGAGATACGCATCCTTCACGTGATCGGTTTGGCGGTGCGCGGTTATTCCCTCAGGCGTACGCCCAGCTCGTCGAGCCGGTTGAGCATGTCGGCCGGGTCGGCGTAGACGCGGAAGGCGCCCGAGCGCTCGAGCTCGTCCCTGCCGTAGCCGCCCGACAGCAGGCCGACGCCCAGCGCGCCCGCCCTCCTGGCGGCCAGCAGGTCCCAGACGCTGTCGCCGACGACCATGGCGTGGTGCGGGTCGACCCCGAGGAGGGCCGCTCCGGCAAGGAACAGGTCGGGGTCGGGCTTGGCGCGCCGTACCAGGTCGCGGGTGACCATCGGGGTGTCGTCGGGCAGCTTGAGCATGGACAGCGCCAGCCGGGCGGTCCGCGCGTAGCCGCTGGTGGCGATGGCCCAGGGGACCTGGCGCGCGGTCAGCTCGCGCAGCAGCTCCGCCGCGCCGGGCAGCGGCCTGACCGAGTCGACCTGCTCGGTGTAGGCGTCGGCGTGGGCCCGCTGGAGGTCGTCGATCTGGTTCTGGCTGAGGGTGATGCCGGTCTCCCTCAGCAGCGCGGTGACGAACAGGCCGCCGCTCATGCCGATCCTGCGGTGGATCCGCCACACCGAGAGGTCGATGCCCATCCCCGACAGGGCGCTGCGCCAGGCGATGACGTGCTGGTAGACGCTGTCGATCAGGGTGCCGTCGAGGTCGAACAGGAAGGCGGGGCCCGGTGGCTCGGTGTAGTCCATCTGCCCATTCTCACCACGCCCGCCCAGGACCCCGCGGAGCGGGTCCTGACTGCGTCAACTACACCCGTGTGACACGCTGGAGGCATGCGTGTGGTGATCGCGGGTGGACACGGGAAGATCGCGCTGCGGTTGGCGCGGAGGCTGGCCGAGCGGGGCGACCAGGCCGTCGGGCTGGTCCGCAACCCGGGCCACCAGGCCGACGTGGCGGCCGCGGGCGGGCAGGCGGTCGTCTGCGACCTGGAGGGCGCGAGCGCGGAGGAGGTCGCGCGGGTGCTCGACGGCGCCGACGCCGCCGTGTTCGCCGCGGGCGCGGGCCCGGGGTCGGGCGCGGCCCGCAAGGACACCGTCGACAGGGCCGCCTCGGTGCTGCTGGCGGAGGCCGCCGAGCGCGCGGGCCTGCGCAGGTTCGTGCAGATCTCCTCGATGGGCGCGGGCGCGCCGCCCGCCGCGGGTTCCGACGAGGTGTGGGCGGCCTACATCGCGGCCAAGACCGCCGCGGAGGCCGACCTGCGCGGGCGCGACCTCGACTGGACGATCCTGCGGCCCGGCGGCCTGACCGACGAGGAGGGGCAGGGCAGGGTCCTGCTGGCGCCGCCGCCGGTGGCCAGGGGCACCGTGCCGCGCGACGACGTGGCCGCGGTCGTGGTGGCGCTGCTCGACGCGCCGGCCACGGTCGGCAGGACGCTGGAGCTGGTGCGTGGCGAGGTGCCCATCGCCGAAGCCGTTCGGGCACTCTAGGGAGAGTGACTGAATACCGCGTACTCGGCAGAACCGGTCTCAGAGTCAGCCCGCTGTGCCTCGGCGCCATGATGTTCGGCGGGTGGGGCGAGCCGTCGGTGGAGGAGTCGGCCAGGATCATCGATCGCGCCCTCGACGCGGGCGTCAACTTCATCGACACCGCCGACGTCTACTCGGCCGGCCAGTCGGAGGAGTTCGTCGGCCACGCCCTGGCCAAGTCGGGCAGGCGCGACGAGGTGGTGCTGGCCACCAAGGTGCACGGCGTGATGGGCGAGGGCCCCAACCAGCGCGGCAACTCCAGGCGCTGGATCTTCCAGGCCGTCGAGAACAGCCTGCGCAGGCTGGGCACCGACTGGATCGACCTGTACCAGATCCACCGCCCCGACCCCGACACCGACATCGAGGAGACCCTCGGCGCGCTGACCGACCTGGTACGGCAGGGCAAGATCCGCTATCTGGGCAGCTCCACGTTCCCGGCCCACCACCTGGTCGAGGCGCACTGGGCGGCCGAGCGGCGCGGTCTCGAACGGTTCGCCTGCGAGCAGCCGCCCTACTCGCTGCTGGTGCGCGGCATCGAGGCCGACGTGCTGCCCGTGGTCCAGAACTACGGCATGGGCGCCATCGTGTGGAGCCCGCTGGCGGGCGGGTGGCTGACGGGCGCCTACCGCAAGGGCGCCGAGCCGCCGCGCTCGCGCAGGGCCGAACGCCTGCCGGAGCGCTACGACCTGGCGCTGCCGGCCAACCAGCGCAAGCTGGAGGTGGTCGAGGCGCTGGCGCGGCTGGCCGAGGAGGCGGGGCTGACGCTGATCGAGCTGGCGCTGGCGTTCACGCTGCGGCACCCGGCGGTGACCTCGGCCATCATCGGCCCGCGGACGATGGCGCACCTGGACAGCCAGCTGCCCGCCGCGCAGGTGAGGCTGAGCGACGACGTCCTCGACCGGATCGACGAGATCGTCCCGCCGGGCGTCACGCTCAACCCCGGCGACCGGGGCTGGCAGCCGCCCGCGCTGACCGACCCCCGCCTGCGCCGCCGCCCCGCCTCCTAGAGGTCCGGGCGCCGGCCGTCCGCGCCGTGGGCGGCGAGCACCCGCAGCCGCAGCTCGCCGCCCTCCACGTCGGCCCGTACGGTGTCGCCCTGCCCCGCCTGGCCGCTCAGCACCAGCGTCGACAGCCTGTTGTCCAGCTCCCTGCGCACGGCCCGGGGCAGCGGCCGCGCGCCCCACTCGGGATGGTAGCCCTGCTCGACCAGCCAGTCCTTGGCTTGGTCGGTGACGGCCAGCTCGATGCCCCGGCCGCGCAGGCGCCGCCTGGTCCTGTCCAGCAGCAGGTCGACGATCTGGCGCAGCTGCTCTCCGTCGAGCCTGGCGAAGACGATGGTCTCGTCGACGCGGTTGAGCAGCTCGGGCCTGAGCCTCGAGGCCAACAGGTCCGTGAACCGTTCGCTGAGCGGCCCGCCGCCCTCCATGACGAGGTGGGCACCGAGGGCGCTGGTCATGATCACGACGGTGTCGGTGAAGTCGACGCTCCGGCCCCGCCCGTCGGTCAGGCGGCCGTCGCCGAGTATGCGCAGCACCAGGTTGGTCACGTCGGGGTGGGCCTTGTCGATCTCGTCGAGCAGCACGACGGCGTGCGGGCGGCGCCGGACGGCCTCGGTGAGCTGCCCGGCCTCCTCGTGGCCGGCGTACCCGGGCGGCGTGCCGGCCAGCCTGGCGACGGTGTGACGCTCCATGAACTCGCTCATGTCGATGCGCACCAGGTGGTCCTCGCCGCCGAACAGGGTCTCGGCCAGCGCTCGGGCCAGCTCGGTCTTGCCGACGCCGCTCGGGCCGAGGAACAGCAGGCCGCCGATCGGCCGGTGCGGGTCCGACAGGCCGGCCCTGGCCCGCCGTACCGCCTCGGCCACGGCGGTGACGGCCTCGTCCTGGCCGATGACGCGCTCGCGCAGGCGCTGTTCGAGCGTGATGAGCCGGGTCCGCTCGTGCTCGGTCAGCCGGGCGACCGGGATGCCGGTGCGGCGCGAGACCACCGCGGCGACGTCGGCCGCGCCGACCGAGGGCACGCCGTCCCTGTCGTGGCGGGCGCCCGTCAGCCGGGGTTCGAGGGCCTCGATCTCGGCCGTGAGCTGTTTGGCCCGGTCGAAGTCGTCGCCGGTGACCGCCTGGTCCTTGTCCCTGCGCAGGGACGCCAGCCGTTCCTCCAGCTCGCGCACGTCCGCGGGAGGCGTACGGGCGCGCAGCCGCACCCTGGCGGCGGCCTGGTCCATCAGGTCGACGGCCTTGTCGGGCAGGAACCGGCCGTCGATGTGGCGAGCCGACAGCGTGGCGGCAGCCTCGAGCGCCTCGTCGGTGATGCGGACCTGGTGGTGGGCCTCGTAGGCGTCGCGCAGGCCGCGCAGGATCTCCACCGTCTGCGCCACGGTCGGCTCGGGGACGAGCACCGGCTGGAAGCGGCGTTCGAGGGCGGTGTCCTTCTCGAGGGTCGCGCGGTACTCGTCGATCGTGGTGGCGGCGATGACGTGCAGCTCGCCGCGGGCCAGGGCGGGCCTGAGGACGCCCGCCGCAGTCGTGCCGCCCTCCGCGGGGCCCGCGGCCGTGCCGCCTCCCACCGGGCCCGCGAGCTCGCTGCCCGTCGCCGGGCCCGCGCCGGCCAGGGTGTGGACCCCGTCGACGAAGACCACGATCCCGTCGGCGTGCGCGCGCACCTCGTCGACGACCTTCCTGACGCGCTCCTCGACCTCGCCGCGGTACCGGGCGCCCGCCACCAGGCCGGTCAGGTCGAGGGCGATGACGCGGCGGTCCTTCAGCGTGTCGGGCACGCCGCCGTTGACGATGCGCTGGGCGATGCCCTCGACGACGGCGGTCTTGCCGACGCCCGGCTCGCCGATGAGGACGGGGTTGTTCCTGGTACGGCGCGAGAGCACCTCGATGGCCTGCTCGATCTCCTCCTCGCGGCCGACGACGGGGTCGATGTCGCCCTGCCTGGCCGCCTCGGTCAGGTCCCTGCCGTACTCGTCGAGCGCGGGCGTGGCGCCCGCCCCGCCGGTGACGTCCGCCGCCGGGCGCCCGATGGCCGCCTGCCGCAGGTCGCCGGGCGAGAGCCCCTGCTCGGCCAGCAGGCGGGCGGCGGCGGAGTCGGGATGGGCGGCCAGCGCGAGCAGCAGGTGCTCGGGGCCGATGTAGGAGGCGCCGAGGGCGCGCGAGATGCGCTGGGCGTCGAGAACGGCCCGCTTGGCGGCGGGGGAGAGGGCGGCGGGCGGCTCGCCCGGTGTCGCGCCGCGGGCCATGCCCTCGATGCGGTCGCGCAGCTTGCCGAGATCGGCGCCGGCGGCCGACAGCAGTCCGCGTGCCGGATCGTCCTGGGTGGCGGCGGCCAGCAGGTCGAGCTCGTCCAGGTCGGTCGCGCCGCGGTGGGCCGCCGTCTCGACCGCGCGGGCGAGCAGCGCCCTGGCCGGTTCGCTGAGCAGCCTGCCCACGTCGACCCGCTGGACGCTGGGATGCCTGGGGGGCCACGCGTCCGTGCCGGCACCGAAGGCCCGCCCGGTGAGCTGCTCGAATCCCCTGAACGGCATATCCGACATAAATAGCCGATTGCCTGACATTTCCCCGTGCAAGCCCAGGGGGTGGCAAAGTCCTACCGACCGGCCCGGCCAGGCCGGCGTACTCGGGCCCCAGCCGCCTGGGGAGGCGGTCGGTCAAGATCTGGTAGACATGGGCGGGTGCGAACCAAGCCCTGGGCGGCCGTGGCGGCCGCCGTACCCCTGCTCGCCGCGACCCCCGCGACCCTCGCGACGGCCGAGGTCCAGCCGAGGATCCCGCCGGGCACGACGGCCGCGTACGTGGTCTTCGACCGGGTGGCGGGGAAGATCGTCGCCCACCGCCTGGCGCACCGGGCCTTCAGGTCGGCCTCCGTGGTCAAGATCCTGATCGCGATCGACTTCCTGGAGCGGACGGCCCGGCCGGCGGGCCGCGACCTGGCCTCGCTCAAGATCATGCTGCGCTCCAGCGACGACGACGCGGCCTCGGCCCTGTGGGACAGGGGCGGCAAGGGGCAGATCATCACGCGGATGTCCAGGAAGCTGGGCCTGGCCGACACCGGCCCGCCGCCCGCCCACAAACCGGGCTTCTGGGGCTACACCTCGCTCAGCGCCTACGACGTCGCCAGGACCTACCGCTACCTCATGGACCGGGCCGACGCCAGGGTCCGCGACCTCGTCGTCGGACACCTGCGCCAGGCCACCCCCTGCGGCACCGACGGCTTCGACCAGTACTTCGGCATCCCGCGCGGCCTGCCGAAGCCGTGGGCGGTCAAGCAGGGCTGGTCGGGCTTCGGCACCGTGCCGCCGGTCAGGTGCTCGCCCACGGGGGCGGGCGGCGCGCTGGTCACACCGCGGACGCAGGTGCTCCGGCCGCTGGTGCCCGACCTCGGCAGGCCCGTCCTGCACACCACGGGCCTGGTCGGCGCGGGCGACCGGCTGATCTTCGTGCTGCTCACCGCGCACCCGGCGGGCGGCGGGTGGAACGACTCGGTCAAGCGCACCACGACCCTGGCGCGCGACCTCTACCGCAGCGTCTCCAGGTAGGCGGCGTAGACCTTCTTCGGCACGCACATCCGCCACGCCTCGGTCACCAGCTCGCGCATCTCGGGCACGTCGAGGGCGGCCATCCGCGCCTCCACCCAGTGGAAGCGCAGGTCGCTCTCGCGCGGCAGGAGGAATGTGCCCGGCTCGGCGGCCACCAGCGCCTCGCGCTCCTCCTTGGGGAAACCGAACCCCATGATCGTCTCGTCGCGGGAGAAGGCGACGTAGACGATGGAGCCCACCCGGAACTTCACCCGGTCGTGGATCAGGTGCTCGGAGGAGCGGGGCAGTCGCGAAGCCAGGGCGCGCACGTCGTCGACGGTGACCATCCAGCCAATCTAGCGCCGGTTTGATCCCTTGGCGCCGGGGCAGTCGCGGTTCATGAGAGTCATCGTGGTCGGCGCGACGGGCAACGTCGGCACCAGCGTCCTGCAGGCACTCGAGGCCGAACCCCTCGTCACCTCCATCGTCGGCGTCGCCCGCCGCCGCCCCCGCTGGAGCCCGGGGCCCAAGACCTTCTGGCGTGCCGCCGACGTGGCCGAGGAGGACCTGACCGCGGTGTTCGAGGGCGCGGACGCGGTCGTGCACCTGGCGTGGCTGTTCCAGCCGACCCGTGACCCGCTCACCACCTGGCGGGCCAACGTCCTGGGCAGCATGTCGGTCTTCCGCTCCGTCGCCCAGGCCAGGGTGCCCACCCTGGTCCACGCCTCCTCCGTCGGCGCCTACTCGCCCGGCCCCAAGGAGGACGCCGTGGACGAGTCGTGGCCCACCCACGGCTGGCCCCGCGCCGCCTACGGCAGGGAGAAGGCCTACGTCGAGCGCGTCCTCGACGTGTTCGAGCGCGACCACCCGGACATCAGGGTCGTCAGGATGCGTCCGGCGTTCATCTTCAAGAAGGAGGCGGCCAGCGAGCAGCGGCGGCTGTTCGGCGGGCCGTTCGTGCCCGGCCGGATGATGCGCCGCGCGCCTCTCATCCCCGACATCCCGGGCCTGCGGGTGCAGGCGCTGCACGCGGCCGACGCCGCCCAGGCCTACCGGCTGGCCATCGTCTCCGACGTCTCCGGGGCGTTCAACCTCGCCGCCGAACCCGTCCTCGGCCCTCCCGAGCTGGCCGGGCTGTTCGGTGCCCGCCTGGTGCCGATGTCGCCGTGGCTGGCCAGGACCGCGGTGGCGGCCGGCTGGCACGCCCGTCTCATCCCCGCCAGCCCCGGCCTGCTGGAGATGGCGCTCAACCTGCCCATCATGGACACCACCCGGGCGCGCACCGAGCTGGGCTGGCAGCCGGCGTACGGCGCCACGCAGGCGATGCGCGAGATGCTCGACGGCCTGGCGGAGGGCGAGGGCATGGACACCCCGCCCCTGGCGCCCGGCCACCTGCGCACGGAGTTCACGACCGGGGTCGGCGCCCGGCCGTGACGCCCGAGTAGACGCCCAGCAGACCCTCAAGAGATCCCCCGGAGATCCCCGAAGCCCGTGGGCCCTGGAGCCATGGCCGGGGTCTCACGGCGCCGGCGGCGTCTCCTGTTCCTGCGCCCGGCGGTTCCGGTGGCGCAGGGACGCGGCCAGCACCGAGCCGAACACGACATGACCGAGCGCCATCACCAGCTGCCGGCCGGGCTGGTCGCGATGGGCGGGCGGCAGCCGGGTCAGCGACGGCACCCAGCCCTCGTAGCTGGCCAGCCAGATCGCCAGCCCGTAGGCCACGCCGACCGGCAGCGGCGCCCCCCTGCCGCGGGTCACGAGCGCCAGCAGCGCGCCCGCGCCGGCGCCGAAGGCGTAGTGGGCCAGCACCGCCATCGGCTTCTCGCCCGGCTTGGGCCGGTGCGGATGGCCGGGCAGCAGCGCGCGAGTGATGTGCTTGGGCGGGTGCTCGCGCATCAGCCCCACCTTGTCGCCGGCGAGCATGACCGCGCTCATCGCCGTCGTGGCGGTCGTCCCGGCGAACGCACCTCTGACCAGTTGGCTCATCATGGAGTGCCGCCTGCCCTGGCCGGCTCAGCGGAAACGGGGGAGCGTCCTGCCGTACAGCCAGCCGGAGAACACCGGCTCGAGCGAGCGGGAGGTGTGGCGCTGCGCGTGGGCCACGAACGCCTCGGTCGTGACGGTGCCGTGACGGTGCTCGGAGGTCCACGCGCGCACCATCCCGAAGAACGCCGGATCGCCCATCTCCTCGCGCAGCCGGTGCACCGTGAGCGCCCCCCGCTTGTAGACACGGTCGTCGAACAGGCGGCGCGGGCCTGGATCGGCGAGCGTGAAGTCCTGCGGCATGACGGCCAGGTGCTGGTGCCAGCGCCTGGCGTGCGCGGAGGCGGGCTCGCCGCCCGAAGCCTCCGACCACAGCCACTCGGCGTAGGCGGCGAAGCCCTCGTGCAGCCAGATGTCGCTCCAGCTCCCGATCGTCAGGCTGTTGCCGAACCACTGGTGAGCCAGCTCGTGCGCCACCAGCCGCTCGAAGCCGCGCCTGCCGTCGACATGGTTACGGCCGAAGATCGACATGCCCTGCGCCTCGATCGGGATCTCCAGGTCGTCGTCGGCGACGACCGCGGTGTAGCCGTCGAAGGGGTAGGGGCCGAACCTGTCGCTGAACAGTGCCAGCATCTCGCCCTGACGGCCGAAGTCGTTCCTGGCGCGGGCGGCGAGCCTGGCGGGGCAGGCCAGCCCGTCACCGAGCTGGTAGCGGCCGATCTGCACGCTGGCCAGATACGTGGCCATCGGGTCGGTGCGGGAGAAGACCCAGGTCGTGTCGCCGCCCGAGCGCCGCTTGAGCACCATCGCGCCGTTGGTCAGCACCTGGTACGGCGAGGCCGTCGTCACCGTCATGGTGTAGGTGGCCTTGTCGCCGGGCCTGTCGTTGCACGGGAACCACGACGGCGCGCCGATCGGCTGGCTGGCCACCAGCGCGCCGTCGGTCAGCTCCTCCCAGCCCACGCCGCCGAACGGGCTGGAGACCGGCCGTGGCTTGCCCGCGTAGGAGACCTCGACGCCGAACGCCGTCCCGCCCTGGCGTACCCGGCCGAGCGGCACTCTCAGCTTGCCCGCCCGAACGGCGTGGCGGACGCGGACGCCGTCGACCTTGACCGCGTTCACCGTGAACGGGCCCAGATCGAGCGCCAGTTCGGTGACCGGCTCCGCGGCCTCGACCGACAGCGTGGCCAGGCCGGCCAGCCAGTTCGTCGAGACGCGGTAGCGCAGGTCGAGGTCGTAGTGCGTGACGCCGAAGCGCGGATCGCCGTGCCCGGGGAAGTAGGGGGTCACCGCCATGGCGAGATGGGGTTGCCGAACCAGCGCGTCCCCTCGGGCACGTTCTCTCCCCGCATCACCAGTGAGGCGGGGCCGACCGTGGCGTGCGCGCCGATCGTGGCGGCGGGCAGCACGACCCCGTGAGGGCCGAGTGTAGCGCCCGCGCCCAGCTCGACGGTGTCGATGCTCATGACGCGATCGTGGAACAGGTGCGTCTGCAGCACGCAGCCGCGGTTGACGCACGCGCCGTCGCCGAGGCTCACCAGGTCGGCTTCGGGCAGCCAGTAGGTGTGGCAGGAGACGCCGCGGCCGATGCGCGCCCCGAGCGAGCGCAACCACACGTTCAACGGCGCGGTGCCCAGCCACGGGTCGGCGAACCACGGCGCGGCCAGCACCTCGACGAAGTTGTCCGCCAGCTCGTTGCGCCACACGAACGAGCTCCACAGCGGCCGGTCGCCGGCGGTGATCCGGCCCAGCAGCGCCCACTTGGCCAGGCTCGCCACCGAGGCGGCCACGACGCCCGCCACCAGGAGCACCACGCCGCTCAGCAGGGCCGCGGCGGCCATGCCGTACCGCGAGGCGATCCACAGCAGGGTGCCCGCGCTCAGCGCGGCCAGCGCGGTCGTGCAGGTGGCGGGCAGCAGGCGGCACAGCTCGACCAGCGCGCGGGCGGCCTTGAGCCGCGCGGGCGGGTCGTAGGTGCGGCTGCGGTCGCCCTCCTGGCTGGTACGGCGCAGCTTCACCGGCGGCATGCCCAGGTAGGACGAGCCCGACTTGGCCTTCTTCGGCGTCGCCGACAGCACGCCGACCAGGCCGTCCTTGGGCACCTTGCGGCCCGCCGCGGTCATGCCGGAGTTGCCGAGGAAGGCGCGCTTGCCGATGCGGGCCTCGGCGATGCGCATCCACCCGCCGTCCAGCTCGTAGGGGGCGACCATGGTGTCGTCGGCCAGGAACGCACCGTCGCCGACCGAGGTCATGGACGGCAGCGCGAGCACCGTGGACAGCTCGGCGTCACGGCCCACCCTCATGCCGAGGGCGCGCAGCCATCCCGGGGTCAGGATGCTGGCATACAGGGGGAACAGCCACACCCTGGCGGCGGCCATCAGCCTGCCGGTCGCCCACGCCTGCCAGGCGGGACGGCTGTGCACGGGGTACCGGCCCGGGTGCAGGCAGATCGCCAGCAGCCGCACACCCACCAGCGTCACCAGCGCGTAAGCCGCCATCCCCGCGACCGTCGCCACGGGTAGCGCCCAGATCGTGCCGGCGGCCGTCAGAACCGCCAGCCCGGCGCCGACCCCGAGTGCGGGCAGCAGGCTCAGCGCCATGGCCGTCAGCGCGTACACGCCCACCCAGAATCGCGACCTGGGCGGCCGCTCCTCGACCTTGCGGGCCTTGCCCTGCCTGGTGGCGGGCACGCCCGCCCACCGCGTGCCTGCGGGGACCGCGCCCCTGACGGCCGAGCCGGGCGCGACCTGCGCATGCTTGCCGATCTTGGTGCCTGGCAGCAGCGTCGAGCGGGAGCCCACCGACGCGCCGGCGCCGATCCTGATCTCGCCCACGCGTACCTGGTCGCCGTCGTACCACACCCCGCTCAGGTCGACCTCGGGCTCGACGGAGGCGCCCCTGCCGATCCTGAGCATGCCGGTGACCGGCGGCGCCGAATGCAGGTCGGCGTCCGCGCCGACCTGCGCGCCCAGCAGCCTGGCGTACCACGACATCAGCGGCGCGCTGCCCAGGTCGGGCAGCCCCAGCCTGGCCGCGAACTGCTCGGCGAACCACAACCTGACGTGGACGGCCCCGCCACGCGGATGGCGCCCCGGCGTGAGGCCGCGCAGCACCAGCCGGGCGACGGCCGCCGACAGCACGAGCCGGCCCGGCGGCGACAGCAGCACCAGCGCGCCCGCCGCGACCCACCACCACGACAGCACCGGCGTCCACAGCAGGTTGGCCAGCGCCGCCACCACGACCAGGAAGCGCAAGCCCGTCACGGTCATCAGTGGCACCATGAGCGCCGCCTGCGCCAGCGAGGCGCGCACCGGCATCGGTGCGATCTCGCGCGCCGGGCCCTGGGCCTCCTGCGGCTCCTCGTCGCCCAGCAACGCCACGAGCGCGCCGAACGTCGAGTGCTCGTAGAGGTCGGCGACGGTCACCTCGGGATGGCGGACGCGCAGCGCCGACACCAGCCGGGCCGCGGCCAGGCTGCCGCCGCCCTCGGTGAAGAAGTCGCTCTCGGGACCCTCGGGCGCCACGCCCAGCACGGCCGCCCACTGCTCGGCCGCCCAGCCGCGCTGCGCCTGCCGCCGGGGCAGCGGCCACGGCAGCGCGTCACGGTCGATCTTGCCGGAGGTCCGGGTCGGCAGGTCGTCGACGATCGCCAGCCTGGGTACGAGCGCTGCGGGCAGCCGGTCTTGCAGCAGGTCCCTGGCCTCGGCCGGGTCGAAGCCGTCCGCCACGACGAGGTAGCCGACCAGGAGCTGGCCGCGCACGGCCGCGGCCGCGCCCGCCACGCCCGGCAACGCCTGAAGGGCCGCGTCCACCTCGCCGAGTTCGATGCGCCGCCCGCCCAGCTTGACCTGCTCGTCGGCGCGACCGGCGAAGACCAGCCCCTCGGGTTCGGCACGCACGAGGTCGCCGCTGCGGTAGGCGCGCTCCCAGCCCAGGCTGGGCAGCGGCGCGTACTTCTCGGCGTCCTTGACGGGGTCCAGGTAGCGGGCCAGGCCGACCCCGCCGATGATCAGTTCGCCGGTGCCGCCCATCGGGACGGGCTCGCCCCGCTCGTCGACGACCGCCAGGTCCCAGCCGTCCAGCGGCAGCCCGATCCTGACCGGGCCCTCGCCGGTCATCAGCGCGGCGCTCGCCACGACCGTGGCCTCGGTGGGGCCGTAGGTGTTCCAGACCTGCCTGCCGGGCACGGCCAGCCGTGCCGCCAGTTCGGGAGGGCAGGCCTCGCCGCCGAAGATGAGCAGGCGGACCTCGTCGAGCGTCTCGGCCGGCCACAGGGCCGCCAGCGTCGGCACCGTCGAGACGACGGTGATGCCGTGGGCGACCAGCCACGGGCCGAGGTCCATGCCGGTGCGCACCAGCGATCTCGGGGCGGCGACCAGGCACGCGCCGTGCCGCCAGGCCAGCCACATCTCCTCGCAGGAGGCGTCGAAGGCCACCGACAGACCGGCCAGCACGCGGTCGCCCGGACCGAGCGGGCGGTCGGCGAGGAACAGGCCGGCTTCGGCGTCGACGAACGCGGCGGCGTTGCGATGGGTGACCGCCACACCCTTGGGTTTGCCTGTCGAGCCCGAGGTGAAGATGATCCACGCGTCGTCGTCGATCGCCGGCCTGCCGCCCCGCGCTCCTGAGGCGGGCTCGCCGAACACGGTGACCTTGTCGGTGACGACCGCGCGCACGTCCGCCTCGGAGAAGACCAGCTCGGCCCGCTCGTCGGGATCGTCGGCGTCCACCGGCACGTAGGCCGCGCCCGCGGTCAGGACGGCCAGGATCGTGACGTAGAGGTCGATCGTGCCCGACGGCACCCGCACGCCCACCCTGTCGCCGCGCTGCACCCCCGCCTCGGCCAGCTCGCCGGCCAGCCGCGCCACGCGCGCGCCGAGCTCGCGGTAGGTCACCGAGACCTCCCCGTCGTCGAGCGCGGGCGCGTCGGGGTGGGCCGCCGTCGTGGTGTCGAGGATGTCGAGCAGGGTGCGCGGCGGCGGCGCCGAGCGGCCCGCGGCGTAGACGGCGCGGGTGGCGAGCTCCTGCTGGGCGACCACGGACAGTAACAAGGCGCAACTCCTGAGATCGACGGCAACAGGACGCAACGTGGCATTGTGCTGCGCTATTCCCTGGTCCATGAGGCTTCTTCCGATACTGTCTCGCGATATGAGACATATGTTCTCGTAATATGGGAATACCGATAGTGTGCGACACCATGAACGCCGTCTACACCCACGGTCACCATGAGTCGGTGCTGCGCTCCCACCGCTGGCGCACCGCAGAGAACTCGGCCGCCTACCTGCTGCCGCATCTGAAGCCGCACATGAAGGTCCTCGACGTCGGCGCCGGGCCCGGCACCATCAGCGCGGACCTGGCCGCCCTGGTCGGCCACCTGACCGTCTCGGAGGTCTCCACCGAGGCGCTGGAGCTGGCCAGGGCGGAGGTGACGGCGCGCGGCCTGACCAACGTCGACTTCGCCGTCGCCGACGTGCACGCGCTCGACCATCCCGACGACACCTTCTGCGTCGTCCACGCCCACCAGGTGCTGCAGCATGTCGGCGACCCGGTCCAGGCCCTGCGCGAGATGCGGCGCGTCACCAAGCCGGGTGGATACGTCGCGGTCCGCGACAGCGACTACGCCGCCTTCGCCTGGTATCCGAGACTGCCGGAGCTGGATTCCTGGATGGAGCTCTACCAGCGGGTCGCCAGGGCCAACGGCGGCGAACCCGACGCCGGGCGGCGGCTGCTGTCGTGGGCCCGCGCGGCCGGTTTCACCGACATCACCGCCACCTCCTCCACCTGGTGCTTCTCCACCGAGGAGGACCGGCGCTGGTGGGGCGGGATGTGGGCGGAGCGCATCCTGCGCTCCGACATGGCGCGCCAGGCGCTGGCGTCGGGCGCGGCTACCGAGGCCGACCTGCGGCGCATCTCGGACGGCTGGCGCGCATGGGCGGACTCGGCCGACGGCTGGATCTCGATCCTGCACGGCGAGCTCGTCTGCCGTGCATGAACGGCGTTAGACGCCCAGCGTGCGGGCCCTTTCCCAGGCCGGGTCGCGATGCAGCACCACCTCGGTGCCGTCGAGGAGCTCGTCGGGGGCCGACACCATCACGATCTCGCCCGCGGCCTCCAGCTCCAGGAGCAGGTCGCGCACCCGCGGACCCACGGGCAGGCGTCCGGCGGGCAGGTCGAGCATCGCCCTGACGGTGTCGGCGACCTGCGACAGGTGGAAGGGGCCGCGCGCCTGCCGTACGAGGTCGCGGACGACGGGCAGCGTGATGAGCTGCTCGGCCTCGAGATGGGCCAGCTGCCAGATCAGCTGCTCGCGGCGGCGCCCGGTCCCCGCGCACGCCCGGCACGCGCGGGTCACGCCGGGCACGATCTCCTCCTGCGCCGAGCCCAGGCAGGCGGTGCACATGTCATCGTTCGTCATCGCCCACACTGTACTAAACCACATTAAACCTATTGGGTTTGCGGGTTATTGGGTGCGGTGGGAGACTGATGGTCATGAGCCCGATCGAGGCCCCTGTGCAGGCCGCCGTCGCGGCCGCGCAGTGGATCCGCGCGTGCGCCGTCGACGACGCCCGGGGCCGCCACTGGCACGCAGGCGAACGCGCCGCGCTTCCGCACCGGCCCGCCTCGCTCTACTCGGGCGCGGCCGGCATCGTGCTGTTCTTCCTCGAGCTGGCCGCCGCCACCGGCGACGACTCCTACCTGGAGGACGCCGCCGAGGGCGCCCGCTACCTGGCCGCCGTCTGGCCCGAGCAGCGCGACCCCACCTTCCACGACGGCCTGGCCGGCGTGGTGTTCGCGCTGGCCGAGGCGGGCTGGGCCATCGACGACGCCTTCACCGTCGCCGCCGCGCGCGCCGCCGACCGGCTGGCCGCCGCCGGCCCTGCCTGGACGGGCGATCCGTGCCAGCGCTGCGACGGCGGCATCATCCTCACCCTGCTGCACGCCGCCGCCCTGCTCGGCGAGCCCGCCTACGAGCGCGTCGCCGTCGAGGCGGGCCTGCGCGTCGCCGACCTGCCCGTGCCGGGCCACCGCTTCGGCGCCGAGCCGCCCGCCGACCTGCCCGTCGACGCCGTCACCCCCGGCTTCCTGTCCGGTACGGCCGGCACCGCCTTCCTCCTGGCCCGCCTCCACGCGGTGACCGGCGACCGGCGCTTCCACGACGCGGCCGCCAGAGGCGCCGGCTTCGTCAAGGCGATCAGCGAGGTCAACGGCTCGTGCGCGCTGGTGCCCCACCACCTCCCGCAGGGCCGCCACCTGCACTACCTCGGCTTCTGCTCCGGCTCGGCGGGCGTGGCCAGGATGTTCCACGAACTGGGCGACGACGACTGGGTGGAGCGCCTGGCTCACGGCATCCTCTCCAGCGGCGTGCCGTACCGGCGCACTCCCGGGTTCTGGGAGGTCATGTGCCAGTGCTGCGGCGCGGCCGGGCTGCTGGAACTGTTCGTCGGGCTGTGGGCGGCCACCGGCGAGCAGGCGTACCGGGCCTTCGCCCTGACGCTGGGCGAGCACCTGGTCGGCGCGGCGCGCGAAGGCCGGTGGTGGCAGGCCTACCGCAGGCTGCGGCCCGCCGAGATCACCGCCGACACCGGCTACATGGTGGGCGCCGCCGGCATCGGCGCGGCGCTGCTGCACCTGGACGCGGCCGAGCGCGGCGACAGCCGCAGGCTCATCCTGCTGCCGGACAACCCCTTCCCGCTGACGGTGTGGTCGGGGCTGTCCTGACCTGGGCGGTCAGCAGAACCGCGAGGCGGTCCTGGCCTGCCGCCCGTCGCCTCCCGCGCCGAGCAGGGAGCGGGTCAGCGCCTGCTCGTCGCCCGACATCGCCGCGAAGGCGGCGTCGAAGTGCGTGTCGGTCAGCGCGTGCTCGCTCGACCTGATCGCCAGCAGGATCACCCGGCGCAGCAACTCCTTGACGAAGGCCGCCGTCACGCCCTCGGTCGCCGCGACCACCTTGGCGACGTCCGCCTCGACCGGCCGGTTCCTGGCGTACAGGCGGATCAGCCGCTCCCTGTCGGCCCCGGACGGCGGTGGCACCTCCACCGCCAGATCCACCCGGCCGGGCCGCTGCACCAGCGCCTTCTCCAGCGTCTCGACCCTGTTGGTGGTCAGCACGAACGACACGTCGGCGTCGCCGGTGATGCCGTCCATCGCATCCAGCAGCGAGAACAGCAGCGGCGAGGTCTCGAAGTGGCTGCGGTCCTCGGCGATCAGGTCGACGTCCTCGATCACCACGATGGACGGCTGCAGCTTGCGGGCCAGCGCGACGGCGTAATCGAGGTGGCGCATCCCGGGGCCCGACATCAGGATCGCGGTGTGCTCGCGCAGCCTGCCCACCAGGTAGCGCACGGTGTGGGTCTTGCCGGTGCCGGGCGGGCCGTACAGGAGCAGGCCCCTGCGCAGGTGCTGCCCGGCCTCGATCAGCTGCTCCTTCACCGCCGCGATGCCGACGACGTGGTCCTCGACCGCGGCGAGGCGCCCCTCCGGCAGCACCACCTCCTCGGCCGCCAGCTCCGGCCTGGGCAGGAAGGTGAGCAGCTCGTTCTCCTTGTGCTCGCTGAAGCCGAAGCTCATCACCTGGCCCCTGAACGGGTCGTGCCGGCGCTTGAGCCGTTCGATCTCGTCGCGCGTGGCCGAGGCGGCGGTCCTGGAGGAGGACAGGACGGTCAGCATCGAGTGCCCCTGGTAGTCGTCGACGCTGGTGACCACCAGCACCACGGGCGTGCCGTCCGGCGCCCGGCTGGCCACCATGCCGAGCTGGACCACCTCCATGCTCTCGGCGGGCCCGACCGGGGCGCTGCCGTAGTCGGGCCTGCCGAGCAGGCGGCTGCCGTCGCGCAGGGCGTAGAGCAGCATGTTGATGACGCTCTCCCAACGGCGTTCGCCGCCCATCACGCCGAACCACTCGGCACCGGGGGAACGGGCGGCCAGATAGCGGTCCGTGCCGGCCTGCAGCCCGGCGTGCTCCCACAGGCGGTACTTCGCCTCCACCACGACCGCCTCCGACAGCGAGCAGCCCAGATGCCCGGTCACCCTGGCGACCAGCGGGGAGGCGGCGTTGTCCTCGACGATCCTGGTGGACACGGCGTCGTAGACCTTGGCGAGGCTCACGGCGAGCGCCTGGGCGGCGCGGTGATCGAGATCAGTCACCCGCACACTGTCGCAGGCTCCCGCCGGCATGGCATGAGTAGCCCGTACTCACCCGATCACATCGGCGCCCGCGTGAACCAGATGCGCGATGTGGTCATCAAACCGGGAAAAGGACTCATGACGACGGAGGATCACCATGACGCACACGGTTGCCACGAGGCTGGGCCGCTCGCTGCTGGTCGCCGCGCTCGCCGGCGGGGTGCTGCTGGCGGCGGCGCCTGCCGCCACCGCCGAGCCGGCCCTGCGCGCGGGGGAGAAGCTGGGCCCGTCCGGCTTCGGCGGCGTCCGGCTGGGGATGAGCGCCAAGGAGGCCAGGGCCACGGGGGCGATCGTGCCCAAGACGCGGGGTGGCAGCTGCTCGGGCTGGGACCTGAAGGCGCACCCATCCGGCCAGGACCGGGTCGGGCTCTACATCTCCAAGAAGCTGGGCGTGGCCGTGATCTTCGCGCCCGAAGGGGTCACGACGCCCCAGGGCATCGGCCTCGGCTCGACCGGCAAGCAGCTGAAGGCGGCCTACCCCAAGCTGAAGCGGGCCGCCAGCGGCTTCCCCGTCGTCAAGGTCCCCGGCAACCCGAAGGCCTCCTACTACTTCCTGCTGTCCGACGACAAGATCTACGAGATGGGCCTGGTGCTCACCGACCAGGACTGCGTCAACTAGGGACCGGCCAGGAGCGTCAGGCTCGCGGCGACAGGCCGGCGAGCCGCGCCCGCACCACCAGGTCGTGCAGGGCCTCGCCCGCCGTGGCCGCCTCGGGCAGGCGCGAGGCCTCACGCTCACGCTCCAGGCGCGCCGTCATCCGCGCCACGTCGTCGGCGGCCGACGCCAGCGCCGGCGCGGGCCCGTGCTCGGCCTCCCGCTTGGCCGCCACCAGCTCGGGCAGGTAGGCGGGGCCGTACTCCAGCAGCCTGGTCAGGTCCGTCTCCAGGGTTCCGGTCCGCATCAGGTGGATGCCGGTGGCCAGGACCCTGAAGGTGTACAGCAGCGGCTTGAGCTCGCCGGTCCTGCCGAACAGCCGCCACTGGGTGCGCGCGAACCCCAGGTAGTGGTGGGCGTGGTTGCGGGTCACGCACGCCGGGGCGAGCGCGACCAACTCCTCGTGCACCGGCGAGGAGAGCACCACCAGCGGGGACAGCAGCTGCTCCAGCACGTACCCGTTGCGCCGCAGCAGCAGCCCGCAGAACTTCACCAGGTCGTGCGTGACCAGGTCGACCTCGACCCCCGAACGGGTCCACGACCTGTCGATGGTCTCCCGGCCGACCCGCAGCCCGACGACCTGCTCGACCGGCAGCACGTGCACGCCGCGCAGGTCGACGTCGGAGTCGGCCGAGGGGAACCCGTACAGGTGGGCGCCGCTGACCGTCGCGAACGCCAGCGGGTACGGCTGCTCGCCGGCCACCTCGGCCAGCCAGGAAGGAAGCATCACAGGCCGGCCCTCCGCACCTCGACCAGGAACTCCTCGACCGTCGCGCGGTCGGCCGCGGCGGGCAGCACGCTGTGCGGCGCCGCCCGCTCGAAGGCGGACATCAGCGCGGCGCGCCACTCCGACAGCTCCTCCCACGACAGCCGGCCCTCACGCACGTCGAGCAGCCGCCGGCGGTGGGCGCTCATGTCGACCAGCGGCGAGCCGTGCTCGACCAGGTGGATGCCGCTCAACAGCAGCCTGATCATGTGCATGGCCTGCTTCCACCTGGGGGCGGCCGGGTCGAGCCGGCGGAACTGCGCGTCGGCGTACCGCGCGAACGTGGCGTGGGCCCGGCGCGACAGGAACGCCCCGCGCAGGTCCAGCAGCCGCCGGCCCATCGGGGTGACCACCTCGGCCAGCGGCGACCACAGCGTCTCCAGCACCGTGGGGTTGGCCTCCAGCGCCAGCGCGCAGAACCGCTCCACCTCCCACGAGAACTGCTCGGCCAGCGGCCCGTCACGGTGGGTGGGCGGCTTGTCCAGCCGCCAGAACGCCTCGGTGGGCGCCACGAAAACGCCCCTTCTGTCGGTGTCGGAGGCCGTGGTGTGGAGCCCGTAGGCCCGCGACCCGACGATCACCGACAGGATCAGGTCGTCCCCGCCCAGCTCCTCCGGCCCGCGGCCCGCAGCGGTGTCGTCGTCCAAGGGGCACCTCCTCGCCGGGCACGGAAAATCTTGATCGTGCACCCTACCGCCCGGTCTCGGCTGGTGTCGCCCGGGATACGGCCCCGTCCCGCCGACACGCCCCGGAGGGTTGCGCCTGCCCGCCCCGCCCTGATCTGATCGATGGGTGAGCGAGCTCGACTGGGGCGCCGCCGCCCGCGCGATCACCTGGGACGTCGAACCGCGCACCGTCTTCGCCGACGGGCGCTGGTTCCCCGACGGGCGGCTCAACACCTGCTTCAACGCCCTCGACCGGCACGTGGCCGCCGGCCGGGGCGAGCAGGCCGCGCTCATCTACGACAGTCCCGTCACCGGGGTCAAACGCACCTACACCTACGCCGGGTTGCGCGACGAGGTGGCCAAGGCCGCGGGCATGCTGCGCGAGCTGGGGGTGGGCAAGGGCGACACGGTCGTCGTCTACATGCCGATGGTGCCGGAGGCGGCCGTCGCGATGCTGGCCTGCGCCAGGCTCGGCGCCGTCCACTCGGTGGTGTTCGGCGGGTTCGCCGCGGCCGAGCTGGCCGTCCGCATCGACCACGCCAGGCCCAAGGTCGTGCTCAGCGCCTCGTGCGGGATCGAGGTCAGCAGGGTCGTGCCGTACGCGCCGCTGCTGGAGGCGGCGCTGGAGCAGGCCGCCCACCGGCCCGACGCCGTCGTCGTCCTGCAGCGGCCCGAGCATCCCGCCGAGCTGGGCCGAGGCTGGCACGACTGGGCCGGTTTCGACAGCGAGCCTGCCGGTTGCGTGAGCGTCGCGGCGACCGACCCGCTCTACGTCCTCTACACCTCCGGCACCACCGGAGCGCCCAAGGGGGTGCTGCGCGACAACGGCGGCCACGCCGTCGCGCTGCACTGGAGCATGTCGCACATCTACGGGGCGGCCCCCGGCGAGGTCTTCTGGGCCGCCTCCGACGTCGGCTGGGTGGTCGGCCACTCCTACATCGTCTACGGGCCGCTGCTGGCCGGATGCACCAGCGTGCTGTACGAGGGCAAGCCGGTCGGCACCCCCGACCCGGGGGCGTTCTGGCGCGTGGTCGCCGAGCACGACGTGCGCACGCTGTTCACCGCGCCCACCGCGATCCGCGCCATCAAGAAGGAGGACCCGGAAGGGGCCTACCTGCGCAAGCACAACCTGCGCCATCTGTTCCTCGCCGGCGAGCGGCTGGACCCCGACACCTACCACTGGGCCACCGGCCTGCTGGATGTACCGGTGATCGATCACTGGTGGCAGACCGAGACCGGCTGGCCGGTGGCCGCCAACTGCGTCGGCATCGAGACCCTGCCGATCAAGCCGGGCTCGCCCACCAAGCCCGTTCCCGGCTTCGACGTGCGCATCCTCGACCCCGACGGACGCGAGTGCCCGCCGGGCGTCGAGGGCGCCGTGGTGATCAAGCTGCCGCTGCCGCCGGGCTGCCTGCCCACCCTCTACCGCGACGACGAGCGCTTCCACGCCGCCTACCTGTCGCGCTTCCCCGGCTACTACCTGACCGGCGACGGCGGCTACATCGACGACGACGGCTACCTGTTCGTCATGGGCCGCACCGACGACGTCATCAACGTGGCCGGCCACCGGCTGTCGACGGGGGCAATGGAAGAGGTCATCTCCGCGCACCCCGACGTGGCCGAGTGCGCGGTGATCGGCGTCGCCGACGAGCTGAAGGGTCAGCTGCCGCTCGGTCTGGTGGTGCTCAAGGCGGGGGTGAACCGGCCCGAGCACGAGGTGGAGGCTGAGCTGGTCGCCCTCATCAGACAGCGGATCGGCCCAGTGGCCGCCTTCCGCAGGGCGGTGGTCGTGGCCCGGCTGCCCAAGACGCGGTCGGGCAAGATCCTGCGCGGCACCATGCGGGCCATCGCCGCGGGCGACGACTACCCGGTGCCCTCGACGATCGAGGACCCGGTCGTGCTGGAGGAGATCGCCGGGGTGCTCGGCCGGTAAAGGCGTTGCCGTCCCGGAGCGGCGACGTCAGGATCGGGACATGTATCTGATCGCTTTCATCGGAGCGTGCGTCCTCGTGGCGATGGTGCCGGGGGTGAGCACCGCGGTCATCCTGCGCCAGACGATCAGGTCGGGCAGGGGCTCGGGGCTGGCGGCCACGCTCGGCAACGAGACGGGCATCCTGCTGTGGGCGCTGGCCGCCGCCTTCGGCCTGTCGGCGCTCGTGCTGGCCTCCGAGCTGGCCTACGACGTCATGCGCCTGGCCGGCGCGGCGGTCCTGATCTGGATGGGCGTGCAGTCGCTGCGCCGCAAGCACCCGGGTGACCTTCCCGGTGACCTCGCCGGGGAGGTCACCGGGGTCAAGGCCGTCGACGGGTGGCGCAGGTCCTATCTGGCGGGGTTCGGCACGTGCCTGGCCAACCCGAAGGCGGCGGTGTTCGCGATGTCGTTCCTGCCGCAGTTCGTGCCGGAGGGGCAGGACGTGCCGCTGACGCTGGTCACGCTCGCCGTGGTGTGGGTGCTGGTCGACACCCTCTGGTACGGAGCCGTCATCTGGGCGGTGGCCAAGGCCAGGGCGGTGCTGGGGCGGCCCGCCGTACGGCGCCGCCTGGAGCAGGTCTCCGGCGTGGTACTGATCGCGCTGGGCGTGCGGCTGGTGGCCGAGGCCAGATAGCGTGGTCGGTATGACGGACGACCTGGCCACCCTGGTGCGGCAGACGGAGGACGACGATCCGCTCCTGGCGCTGCGGGCCACCGCGGCGCTGCGCCGCGAGATCGAGCGCATGGAGGCGGTCCAGGTGCGCAGGGCCCGCAACAAGGGGCTGGCCTGGTCGGTGATCGCCGAGGCGGTCGGCGTGACCAAGCAGGCCGTCCACAAGAAGCACGGCGGGCGGGGCCTGCTCGGCGGAGGGGCGTAGCCACCCGGGCTCGAATCTACTTTGTAAAGGGCCGAGGGCGGAGTGACACCGCCGACGCCGACATGAACAGGCAGCAGGCGACCGGTATCGCCAGCGCGAGCGGCAGCCCGGCCAACTCGGCGACGCCGCCGATGATCACCGGCCCGAGCATGAGGCCGGCGTAGCCGAGCGTCGCGACCTGGGCGATCGCCGCCCCGGCCCGCGCGGGGTCGTGGTTGCCGGCCGCGGAGAACACCTGCGGCACCATGGTGGCCAGACCCAGGCCGAACAGGCCGAACCCGGCGATCGCCGCGACCGGCGCGGCCACCAGCAGCGCGAGGCCGAGCCCCGACGCGGCCAGCAGGCCCGACCAGCGCACCAGCGCGACGGGGCCGCACCACAGCGCGAGCCGGTCGCCGGCGAAGCGGCCCAGCGTCATGGCGGTGGAGAAGGCCGCGAACGCGATGGCCGCGAGAGCGGTCGCCGCGCCGAGCTCCTCGTGCAGGTAGACGGCGCTCCAGTCGCCCGCCGATCCTTCGCCGAGCAGCCCGGCGAAGGCCATCGCGCCCATGAACACCACCCGGCCGTGCCACCCGAACCCCGCCCGCCCGACCCTGCGCCGGTCTTGGCGGCCGGGCGCGGACGGCAGCAGCCAGGACCTCACCAGGACCGCGAGAGCCGCCAGGGGGACGGTGACCGCGGTGAAGGTGAGGCCGGGGGACAGCCCCAGCCACGCCGACAGCGCGCCGGCCGCGGCGCCGAGCAGCCCGCCCGCGCTGTACATGCCGTGGAAGGAGGACATCAGCGGCCGGCCGTAGGCGCGCTCGACCTCGACCGCGTGGGTGTTCATGGACACGTCGAGCGAGGCGTTGAGCAGGCCCCACACGAACAGGGTGCCGACGAGGACGGCGAGGCCGGGGGCGAAGCCGGCGGGGATCATCGCCAGGGCGCAGACCGCCCCCGCGGGGGCGACGACCCTGGCGCTGCCGAGGCGGTCGGTCAGCCGTCCCGCGAACTGCATCCCGACGACCAGGCCGACGGCGACGGCGAGCAGGGCCAGGCTGAGCTGCCCGTCACTGAGGTGCAGCGACTGCTTGACGGTCGGGATGCGGGCGGCCCACACCCCTGAGACGATGCCGAGCAGGGCGAAGGAGAAGCAGACGGCGATCCTGGCCCGGCGTGCGATCACGTTGCGAGTCTGTCAGACGAGCACCTTGGCGACGAAGTCCGCGAGCTTGCCGCGGGTGCGCTCGATCTGCTCCTCCATCGACAGCGACTCCTCCATCCTGCCGCCCGGGTCCGGGCTCTTCAGGCCGCGCACGTACAGCGAACAGGCCAGGTCGGCGCAGATGTGGACGCCGACGGAGTTGTTCTGCCGTCCCGCCTCGCCGGCCCTGCGCGCCGTCATCAGCGAGACGCCCGTGCCGGGGTGCGTCGTCAGGCACAACGAGCACATGCTGCGCTGCAGGAACCCGCGCTGCTGGGTGGGAAGCCTGAGCGCCACGCCGACGAGCCCGCCGTCGTGCTCGGCCACGATGTAGCTGCGCTCGGGCGCGCCGGGGTCGCGCCAGCCGAGGAAGTCCAGGTCCTCCCACGGCCGGTCGGTGAGATCACGTGGAACGGCCAGGCGCTTGGCCTCGCCTTTGGAACAATTGACGAACGACGCGCGAATGGCCTGTTCGGTGAGCTGTTTCATGCGTCGAACGGTACATTTTCCTAGGATCATTAGGCAAAACCTTTTAGGGATTCAGATGGGGCGTGCGATGCTGCGCGGCTACGGCCTGTCCGAGCCCGGCCTGACCGGCGCGGTGCACGTGGTGCGCAGCGCCTTCCACGGCTTCGTGAGCCTCGAGGCGACCGGCGGCTTCGGCCATCCGCGCGATGTCGCGGCGTCGTGGGAGCGCGCCATCGGCGCCGTCCACGCGATGCTGGAGCGCCGGCCCGGCTGATCGGGACCGCTCAGGCGGTTCAGGCGGTGGTGCCCGCGTCGACGGTGACGGCGGCGCCGGTGATGTTCCTGCCGCCTTCGCCCGCCAGATGGGCGACCGTCGCGGCGATGTCGCGGGGGTCGCAGTAGCGGCCCAGCGCGGTGTACGCGCGCTCCTGCTCGGCCTCGGGGCTGTCGGCCGGGTTCATCTCGGTGTCGGTCGAGCCTGGGTGGACGAGGTTGACGGTGATGCCGCGCGGGCCCAGGTCTCTTGCCAGCCCCTTGGTCAGGCCGATCAGCGCGGACTTGCTCATCGCGTAGAGCGTCCATCCGGGGTAGGGCACCCGCTCGGCCAGGCTGCTGCCGATGCTGATGATCCGCCCGCCGCTTCCCATGTGCCTGGCGGCGGCCTGGGCAAGGACGAACGCGGCGCGCGCGTGGACGGCCATCGTGGTGTCGACCTCCTCCAACGTCACCTGCTCCAGCGGGCCGAACGGGGCGATGCCGGCGTTGTTGACCAGGACGTCGAGGCGGCCGAAGGCGGTGACCGTACGGTCGACGGCGGCGACCAGCTGGGTGGCGTCGGTGGCCGCCGCCTCCAGGGCCAGCCCGCGGCGCCCGGTGGCCTCGACGCGCCGGACGACGGCGGCGGCGCGCTCGGCCGAGCGGGCGTAGGTGACGACCACGTCGGCGCCGTCGGCGGCAAGCCTCTCGGCGATGGCGGCGCCGATGCCCCGGCTTCCTCCGGTGACGAGCGCGACTCTGTGCGGCATGAGTTCTCCTTATCCGGAACGGGTTCCGGTTGAGAGTAAAGCGGAACGGGTTCCGGTTGCAAGGGGTCCAGTAGCCTGTGATCGTGAACGCCGTCGCCAACCGGCGCGAGCGGGTCGACGCCGCTCGCAACCGGGTCAAGATCCTCACCGCCGCCGCCGGCATCGTGGCCGCGAAGGGCGTCGAAGGGCTGTCCATGGCGGAGGTGGCCGCGGCGGCTGGGGTGGGCGTCGGCACGCTCTACCGGCGCTTCGGCGACCGCTCAGGGCTGGCGTACGCGCTGATCGATGAGCGCGAGCGGGAGTTCCAGGAGGCGTTCCTCGAGGGGCCGCCGCCGCTCGGGCCCGGCGCCGCCCCGCCGGAGCGGATCCGCGCGTTCCTGCACGGCCTGACCGACAGGACGGTGGAGCAGCTGGACCTGCTGCTGATGGCGGAGACAGCGGCGCCGCTGGCCAGGTTCGGCGGCGCGTACGCCGCCCACCACACCCACCTGTCGATGCTCATCGCGCAGGCCAGGCCGGGTGCCGACGGCTACGTGCTGGCCGACGCGCTGCTGGCGCCGCTGGCCGCGCCGCTGCTGGCCCACCGGCTGCGGGCGTGCGGGGTGACGGCCGAGCGGGTGAAGGCCGGGCTGGACGACCTGCTGGCCGCCTTCACGACCTGACCGGCCGCCTGCTCGACTTGACTGGGCACCTGCGTGGCCTGACCGCCACCGTGCCGGACGGCGCCGTGCCCGCGGAAACCCGCGCACCGGCGCGTACCGGCCTCACAGCGCCGCCCGGGGCCGCTGGGCCCGCACGTGCAGCATCTCGCGGGAGGGGGGCAGCGGCCGGGTGGGGTCGGTGGCCAGCAGGCTCGCCACCGTGTACAGGTGCCAGACGAGCGGCGCCTTGGTGAGCCTGCCGCCCTCGAACAGCGCGGGCACCTTGTCCAGCCGCACGATCTGGCCGAGACCGGACGACGACGTGATCGTCCGCTCCAGTTCCCTGGCGATCTCCTCGCCGGGTTCGGCACGCCAGTTCCACGGCTTGGCCTGCCTGGACGGCAGCCGCTGCGCCCTGCTCCACAGCCGGGCGAGGCGCCCTTCGGACCTGAAGCGCCACTGCCCTCCCTCCAGCGGCACCGCCGCCAGCGCCGGCGCGAACATCTTGATCAGCTTGTGGACCAGGCGCTCCGAACGCCGGAACCCCGGATCGAGCGCGAGCGCGGCGGCGACCACCCGGTTGTCCAGGAACGGCTGCACGGGCGTCCCCCTGCGCAGCATGGCCGCGCGGGAGGCAGCGTGCCAGCGGCCCACCCGGAAGCGCAGATACAGGTGGTCGGGCACGTGCAGGGTGTCCGAGCGCCAGGCCAGCTCCTCGGCGTGGGCGTTGGCCGCGTCGGTGAACAGGGCGCGGTGGGCCAGGAACAGCGACTGGGTCCTGCGCCGCACCGCCTCCGGCGTGGCCTCCTCCATGCCCGACAGGTAGCCGCCGCGCAGGATCTCCCCGTTGTGCCCGCCCAGCGAAGGGCGCCGGCTGTAGGGGCCGTCGCCGGTGATGTTCTCGTAGGCCGACAGCATGCCCTCGCACACCCGCAGCACGTTCTGGACGCGGTCGGCGGGATGGGCCACCCGCAGCTCGCTGCGCGGCGTCAGCGACGGGGCCTGCACCTCGTGCTCGATGCCGAGCGCCGCGGCCACCTGGCGGGCCACCACCACGTCGGGGTGGTCGTCGAAGCCGGAGGTGACCGCGTGGAACGGGATCCCCGCCGCGTGCAGCAGGGCCGCGACCAGGCGGCTGTCCCTGCCGCCGGTGAGCGTCAGCCGTACCGGGTCGGGTGTCTGCAGCAGCGGCTCCACCGCTGCGAGCATCCCGGCGGCGACCCGCTGCGTCCCGGTACGGCTCTCGCCCTCGGGCAGCGGGTCGGTGGTGACGGTCAGCCGCTCGCCCGCGACCAGCAGGGAGGCGGGCGGCAGCGACCGGACGCCGGCGTAGGGCGTCTCCTCCGACAGGAAGTAGCCCTGGCGGGCGACCGACTGCAAGGCGGGCACGTCGTGGCGGACCTCGCCGAAGGCGGCCAGCCGTACCAGCAGGGCCCGGTTGCCTGCCACGTGGAGGTCGCCCGTCTGGGCGTAGTAGACCGGGTCGGCGGGGGCGAGCGACGTCGAGGCGCTGAACCCGTGCTCGCCGGCCCGGAAGAGGGCGAAGCAGCCCGGCTCGCCGGCCGCGGGGCCGTCCAGCGTGCGCGGGTCGCCCGGGTGGTGGCCCGCGACCGCGGTGACGCCGTCGGGGGTCGCGATCGGCGCCCAGTCCGGCTCGTTGGTCCAGGCCAGCAGGTGGACGCCGCCGTGCGAAGCCTGCCACTCGGCGGCGCGGACGCGCTCCGGCCTGACGGGGAAGGCCGCGCCGATCGCGTCCTTGGCCCGCTGGACGGCCTGCCGTACGGCCTCGCGCTGGTGCGGCTTCCCGGCCACGACAAGAAAGACCCTCATGATGCCCCCGGAGGTTGATGCCTTTCTAGGTATCCGCCGATGCGGCGTTCTGCTTTCGCACCCGGATGTCCGGACCGGTGGCGAGGGCGGGCCGATGCGGGCCGGGGTTCTGCGCGCCGGGGCAGGCCGCCCCGAACTGTCGGCGGCGGGGTGCACGATGGTCGGCATGAGTTCGTGGCAGGAATTCGAGAGACAGGCGCCCGGTCTGGCGGCGACGGTGCGGGCGCTGTTCGACGCCCACAAGCACAAGACGCTGGCCACCATCAGGAAGGACGGCTCGCCGCGCATCAGCGGCACGGAGGTCGACTTCAGGGACGGGGAGCTGTGGCTGGGGTCGATGCCGGGCGCGATGAAGGCGCTCGACCTGCGGCGCGATCCGCGGTTGGCGCTGCACGCGTGTCCGTCGCCGCAGGAGGAGGCGGATCCGTCCGCCTGGGCGGGTGACGCGAAGCTGTCGGGCAGGGCGGCCGAGGTCACCGATCCCGAGGTGGTGGCCGGGTTAGAGATGCCGGGTGAGGGGCCGCACCTGTTCCGGGTCGAGGTGAGGGAGGTGGTGTGGACCAGGGTGGAGGGCGATCAGCTGGTGATCGACATGTGGCACGAGGGCCGCGGCGTCCGGCAGGTGAAACGCCAGTAGCGAATCTACTTTGTAAAGGCGCCGGGACGGTGACCCGGGCTCGGGTCAGTGCACGGAGAAACCGCCGTCGACGTAGAGGCTCTGGCCGGTGACGAAGCCGACGGCGTCGCCGGCCAGGAAGACGGCCGCGCCCGCGAAGTCGGCGGGCACGCCGTTGCGGCCGACCATGTGGCGGGCGGCGAGCTCCTCGGTCCGTCCGGGGATCGCCTGGGCGGGCTCGGTGAGCGGGGTCAGCACGAACCCCGGGATGATCGTGTTCACCCGCACGCCGTACCGTGACCACGCCTCGGCCTGGGAGCGGGTCAGGCCGGCGATGCCCGCCTTGGCGACGCCGTAGACGCCGCTGTCGCCGAAGGCGCTGATCGTCTGCTGGGAGCCGATGTTGATGATCCGGCCCCAGCCCTGCTCGACCATGTGCCGGGAGAAGTGCTGGCCCAGCAGGTAGGGGGCGGTGAGGTTGACGGCGATGGTCTGCTCGTAGTCGGCGTCGGTGAGCTCGGCCATGGGCTTGCGGATGTTGTTGGCCGCGTCGTTGACCAGGATGTCGATGGCGCCCGCCTGCGCGCACACGCGGTCGACGTCGGCGCGCAGGCCGAGGTCGGCGCTGATCCACGAGGCCTTGACGCCGTGGTCGTGGAGTGCGGCGGTGGCCCGGCGCAGCTCGTGTTCCCTGCGGGCGACGATGGTGACCTCGGCGCCCGCGCGGCCGAGGGCTTCGGCGACGGCGTAGCCGATGCCGGAGCTGCCGCCGGTGACCAGGGCTGTTCGGCCGTGGAGGGAGAAGAGCTCGCGCAGGTAGTCGGACACGAGGCGACACGGTAGCACCCGGTCGGCCGCCGGTCGGCCGGCGCGTCCTCCTGTGGGCGTGTTCCGTGACAAGGGACTCCAGCGCCCGCAGGGGGACGCCGTCAGGCGGGGTCGTCGGCGGTGGTGCGGTCGACCAGCCGCTCGTAGCGCTGCCTGGCGGCCTGGGGGGTGCCGAGCCCGAGGCCGAAGGCGATCTCCGGCCAGGTCATGCCGCGTCCGCGCGCCATCTGCAGCAGCCCGGCCTCCAGCTCGTCCATCTCCCCGCGCGCCAGCGGGATGAGAGTGAGGGCGGCGGTGATGTCCGCATGGTCCACCTCGGGCTCGCCGTCGTCGAGCTGTGCGGCCCCGCTGAGCAGGAAGGAGACGAGTCTGACGGCTTCGTGCGGGCCGACGGCCGAGGGGTGGACCTGGCGGCCGCGCTGGGCGTCGGTGGTGGCGTGCCGTTCGGCGATGCGGTGCAGGGAGGCGTAGACGCGGTGTGCGCGCGCCTGCTCGGGGCGCGGGGGAGTGAACGGGTCGGCGGCCTGGCCGGAATCAGCTGACATGGTGATCAGAATGCCGAAGACACGATCCGATGTCAACAAACCATTGTGAACGACTTGTTTGCATAGCCAAGTCGTCACCTCCCTTTGCGAGCGCCTGACCCGGCCCGGGAACCCTCCCACTCATGACGCGGTGCGGCGGCTCAGGAGGCGAGCAGGGCGATCGCGCCGAGGGCCCCGCCGGCGCGGCCGCGATGCCCTCGGCGCGCGGCCAGGCCTGGGCGCTGGCGCGGCTGGCGCTGCCCGCCCTGGTCGTGGGGGTGGTGTGCAGCGCGATCCTGCTGGCCGTCACGGCCGTGGAGCACCTGCTCCAGCAGGCGCTGTGGCATCACCTGCCGTCGGCTCTGAAAGTGGACGGCGCCTCCTGGTGGTGGACCCTGGCCGTCCTGACGTTCACCGGGCTCATGGTGGGCCTGGTGGTGTGGAAGATCCCCACAGGGCCTGATCCGGCGACCGAAGGCCTGGTCGGGCCGCCGCTGCCGGTCAAGGTCATCCCGGGCATGCTGGTGGGGGTCATCCTGTCGATGGCCGGCGGCGTCAGCCTCGGCCCGGAGAACCCGGTCACCGCGGCCAACATCGCCCTGGCCGTGGCGATCGGCGGCCGGCTGCTGCCCGGCATCGTGGCGCAGACCTGGCTCGGTCTGGCGGCCGCCGGCACGATCGGCGCGCTGTTCGGCACGCCGGTCGCCGCCGCGCTGATCCTGTCGGAGCTGACCCTGGGCGGCCGGCCGACGCCGCTGTGGGACCGGCTGTTCGCCCCGCTGATCGCGGCGGGGGCCGGGTCGATCACCACCGTCATGCTCGCCGCCCCGGTCCTGTCGGTGCAGGTGCCGCCGTACTCGCCGCACGCCGGTGACCTGCTGGCCGCCGCCGTGATCGCCTCGGTCGGGGCAGTGCTCGGGCTGGCCGTCGTCCTGGCCTTCCCGCACACGCACCGGCTGGTGCACCGGATCAGGCACCCCGTCGTACGGCTGACGCTCGCCGGCGCGCTGCTCGGCGTGCTCGGCGTCGTCGGGGGCCGCATCACGCTGTTCCGGGGCGTGGAGGAGATGAAGGAGCTCACCGCCCAAGCGGCCGCCTACACCGCCGCGGGGCTGGCCCTCATCGTGGTGGTGAAGCTGGCCGCGCTGCTGCTCGCCGCCACGGCGGGGTTCATCGGCGGCCGGATCTTCCCCGCGGTGTTCGCCGGGGTGGCTCTCGGCCTGCTGGCCAACGCGCTGGTGCCGTCCGTCCCGGTGAGCCTGGCGATCGCCTCCGGGCTGCTGGGCGTGGTGCTGGCCGTCACCCAGCAGGGGTGGCTGAGCCTGTTCATGGCGGCGACCGTCGTGGCGGAGCTGCAACTGCTGCCGGTGCTGTGCCTGGCGCTGCTGCCGGCGTGGCTGCTGGTCACCGGCAGGCCGCAGATGGTCATCGAGGAGCGGGCCGCGTAGGACGCCCCCGAGGAGCGAGCCGCGGCGACCGTCCACACCTCGGCAGAGCACTGCCCGATCTGCGCCGCCGCCCACGGCAAGCCCTGGCGCGCCGGCTCGAACTCCGGGCGGCGGGAGCGGGGCGGCGCAGGTCGCTCGTCCTCACCTGCGGCGCGATGCCGCGCCGGCTGTCCTGGGCGGGGCGGCGTCCATGGCGGTGGGCGCCATCCGCTCTCAGCGAAGCGCGTGCGCCTGCAGCGAACCCGCCCGGTGCCCGGAGGGCGCGGTGCTTGGGTGTCACCATGGAGATCTTGATTCTGGGTGGGACGGCATGGGTGGGCCGTGAGCTGTCGCGGCAGGCGGTCGCGCGGGGCCATCGCGTGACGTGCCTGGCTCGCGGCGAAAGCGGGCAGGTCGCCGACGGGGCGCGGCTGGTGGCCGCCGACCGGCGGGATCCCGCGGCGTACGAGCCGTTGCTCGACCGCACGTGGGACGCGGTGATGGAAGTCTCCTGGCAGCCCGGCTTCGTGCGTGAGGCGCTGGAGGCGCTGGGTGGCCGGGCCGGGCACTGGAGCTATGTCTCCTCCGTCAACGCCTACGCCGCTCATGCCACGCCGGGCGCCGACGAGTCGGCGGACCTGCTCGCTCCGACGGATCGGCGTGAGGTCGACCGCGCGCTGTACGGCGAGGCGAAGGTCGCCTGCGAGCAGGCGTCGGCGGCGGTGGTGGGCGACCGCCTGCTCATCGCGCGTGCCGGCCTCATCGGCGGACCCGGCGATCACAGCGGGCGCACCGGCTACTGGGTGGCCCGTGCCGCGCGCGATCCGCACGGGCCGATGCTGGTCCCCGACTCGCCGGTCCAGCCGACGCAGACGGTTGACGTGCGGGACCTGGCCGCCTGGCTGCTCGACGCCGCGGAGAAGGGGACCGTCGGCACCTTCAACGCCGTGGGTCCGACCGTTCCGTTCGCCGAGTGGATCGAGCTGTGCCGCGCTGCCGGCGGCCATACCGGTCCGGTGGTGGCCGCCGACCCGGCCTGGCTGGTCGAGAACGGCGTGGCCCAGTACATGGGGCCCGAGTCGCTGCCGATGTGGCTGGTCGAGCCCGGCTGGGAAGGATGGTCGGCTCGTAGCGGGTCGGCGGCGGGCGTCGCGGGGCTGCGTCATCGGCCCCGGGCGGAGTTGCTGGCCGACACGCTGGTCTGGGAGCGCGAGCAGGGCCTGGACCGGGTGCGGCGGGCCGGCCTCAGCGCCCAGCGCGAGCGCGAGCTGCTCGAGGCTCTCGGCTGACGGCTTCGGCCTGTCGCCGTCGCCGTCACCGTCACCGTCGCCGTCACCGTCACCGTCACCGTCACCGTCACCGACGACGGTGCCGGGGTCGGGTGATGACGGTGCCGGGTGATTCCGGGTGAAGGTGCCGGACGCCTGGGGGCGGTGTCCGGCACCGGCCGGTCGTCAGGCGGCGTGTTCGGCCAGCCACGCGGTCCAGGCGCGGTCGGCCTCGTCGGGGTCCGTGCCGGGGGCGAACAGGTGGTGCTGGGCGACGACGCCACCGCCGAAGCCGTTGACGAAGCGGTACATCGCGTCGGCGGTGCGGATGCCGAGCGTCTGGGCGCTGGTGTGGTAGACGACCCCGCGGGCGGGCCGCTGCCCGGGCGGGGTGATGGTGACGGTGTCCCCGGTGGCGGGGTCGCCGAGGCGGTCGATGAGGGCGGCGTAGGCGCCCGTGCCGAAGGCGGTGACGGGTACGGCGGTGCGCCCGGTGAAGTGCGTGAGGTACTCGGCGAGGGTGGCGTGGAACAGGGCCAGGCCGGTGCGCATGGCCTCGAACTCGTTCTCCCAGTCGTCGCCGGGCAGGAAGCCGCTGGTCACGATGCGGACGACCGTGCTGCTCTCGGAACGGCCCTCGATGAGGAACTCGTAGGCGATGAAGCGGCCGTCGTCGGCGGTGGGCGACTTGCTGGCCAGGCGCTTGCCCGGTTCCCAGGCGGTGATGGGGTTGGCGGGGTTGTAGTCGCCGAAGGCGGTGCGCATGACGCCGTTGTCCACCTGGTTGCGTCCCATGAACCAGGAGTCGATGCCGGGTCCGGTGGCGATGGCCTCCCAGACCTGTTCGGGGGTCGCGGCCAGGGAGAGCTCGTGCTGCAGCTCGAACTCGTGTGACATCTCAGGACTCCTGGGTGTGCTGGGCGGCGCTCGCGTGGACGGCCCGTCCTCCGCGCGGCAAGAAGACGCTCCCACTCTCCCACCGACAATATTTGTTGTCAAAGCCTGCCGGCCTGCTCCCGCAGGAAGGCCCGTTCGGCGTCGTTGCCCGCCAGGTCGATCGCCGCCGCGTAGGCCGCTCCGGCCTCGGCCGTGCGGCCCAGCCGGCGCAGCAGGTCGGCGCGGATGGCGTGGAACAGGTGGTAGGAGCCCAGATCCAGCTCGCCGACCAGTTCCAGCGCCGCGGCCGGGCCGCTGACCTCGGCCACCGCCACCGCCCGGTTGAGCGCCACGACGGGGCTCGGCGCGATCGCCAGCAGCTGGTCGTACAGCGCCAGGACCTGCCGCCAGTCGGTGGCCGGACCGTCGCTGTGCACGGCGTTGATCGCCGCCTGGATCTGATAGGGGCCCGGCCGGTCGCGGCGCAGGCACGCGCGCACGATCGCCTGGCCCTCGGCGATCAGGTCGCGCTCCCACAGCGAGCGGTCCTGCTCGGCCAGCCGTACCAGCCGGCCCTGGGTGTCGGCGCGGGCGGCGCGGCGCGCGTGCAGCAGCAGCATCAGTGCCAGCAGCCCCCACACCTCGTCCTCGTCGGGCATGAGCTCGGCCAGCAGCCGGCCCAGCCGTATCGCCTCGGCGCACAGGTCCTCGCGTTGCAGGCGCGCGCCGGCGCTGGCGGCGTAGCCCTCGTTGAAGATCAGGTAGATGACGGCCAGGACCGCGCGCAGCCGGTCGGGCAGGTCGGCCTCGCGCGGCACCCGGTAAGGAATGCGCGCGTCGCGGATCTTGCCCTTGGCGCGCACCAGCCGCTGGGCCATGGTCGCCTCGGGCACCAGGAAGGCGTGGGCGATCTCGGCGGTGGTCAGGCCGCCCAGCAGCCGCAGCGTGAGCGCCACCCGGGCGGCGGGCGCGAGGGCGGGATGGCAGCAGGTGAAGATGAGGCGCAGCCGGTCGTCGTGCACGGGCCCTTCCTCCGTGGGCTCGTCGGGGGCGTGCAGCAGCGCGGCCTCGGCGTGACGGTCCTGGCGGGAGGCCTCGCGGCGCAGGCGGTCGATGGCGCGGTTGCGGGCGGTGGTGATGATCCATCCGGCCGGGCTCGGCGGCGGGCCCGCCGCCGGCCAGCGGCGGACCGCCTCGGCGAAGGCGTCCTGGACCGCCTCCTCGGCGAGGTCGATGTCGCCGAAGTGGCGGACCAGGACGGCGACGGCGCGGCCGTACTCCTGGCGGAAGACGCCTTCCACGAAGGACATGTCAGTCGTGCAGCGGACGGACCTCGATCGGCAGCCTGGTGGCCAGGCCGGCCTTGCGGCCCCATTCGAGCGCCGCGTCGAGGTCGGCGGCCTGGATGACGACGAAGCCGCCGATGTGCTCCTTGCCCTCGGTGTACGGCCCGTCGGTCAGCAGCGGCTCACCGTCCTTGTGGCGGATCACGGTGGCGGTGCCGGCAGGGTGCAGGCGGCCGGTGAACACCCAGGCGCCGGCGGCCCTGAGCTCCCGGTCCCACGCGTCGACGTCGCGCATGATCGCGGCCAGCACGTCGGGTGCCGGCGGCTCGCCGTCGGGCTGGTAGATGCTGAGCAGGTACTGCTTCATGGTGTCCTCCCGGATGTCGTCTCATCCCTTACACGAACGGCCGGCGGCCGGATCGACACCACGCTGCCGACTTTCTCCTACGAGGTGCGGGGAAAGGCGCGCCGGTAGTCGCTCGGCGAGACCCCCACGTGCTTGAGGAAGTGGTGGCGCAGGTTGTTGGCCGTGCCCAGGCCGCTCAGCTCGCCGACCTTCTCGACCGGCAGGTCGGTCGACTCCAGCAGGCTCTGGGCCCGGCCCAGGCGCTGGTTGAGCAGCCACTGCAGCGGCGTCATGCCGGTGGCGGCCTGCAGGCGGCGGTAGAGGGTGCGGGGGCTCATCGCGGCGCGGCGCGCGAGGTCCTCGACGGTCAGCGGCTGGTCGAGCCGGGCGCGCGCCCATTCCAGGACCGGCGCCATGCCGCCGTCGTCGGAGTCGGGCACCGACAGGTCGATGAACTGGGCCTGGCCGCCGGGCCGGTGGGCGGGCACGACCATGCGCCGGGCGAGCTGGTTGGCCACGTGCGCGCCCAGATCGCGCCGGACCAGGTGCAGGCACAGGTCGAGTCCGGCGGTCAGTCCGGCGCTGGTCAGCACGTCGCCGTCGTCGACGTACAGCACCGAGTCGTCGACCTGGACCTTCGGGTAGCGCTGGGCGAGCTGGGCGGTGTGCATCCAGTGGGCGGTGGCGCGGCGCCCGTCGAGCAGCCCGGCCTCGGCCAGGGCGAAGGCGCCGGTGCACAGCGACACCATGCGGGCGCCGGCGTCGTAGGCGCGGCGCAGGGCGGTGATGAGCGCGGGCGGCAGCGGCGCGCCGTCCTCGACGCAGGCGTCGGGCACCGAGGGGACGATGACGGTGTCGGCGCCGGCGAGGTCGTCGAGCCCGTAGGGGGTGCGCAGGGCCAGTCCCGGTACGGCTGCGCCCTCGGGGCCCGCGCCGGGGGTGCCGCTCGTCCCGCACAGGCGCAGCTCGTACCACGGGTCGGCCAGGTCGGGCTGCGGCTTGCCGAAGACGGTGCACGGGATGCTCAGCTCGTACAGGTCCCAGGAGGGGACGGCGATGTTGTCGGTGACGACCACGGCGACGGATCCGGCGCTCATGGCCTCAGCGTATGGCAGGAATTTGGTGGTCGCCGTCATGGGTGTCACTGTCGTGGCCCGGCACGCGCCTGCGAACGTGGTCCGGCACACGAAACAAGGAGTTGTGACATGAGAGTGACCGTGCTCGGGCTGGGTTCGATGGGGTCGGCGCTGGCCGGCGCCCTGCTGGACAAGGGTGTGGAGACGACGGTGTGGAACCGTTCGGCGGGCAGGGCCGAGGCGCTGGTGGCGCGGGGCGCACGGGCGGCGGCCACGCCGCGGGAGGCGGTCGAGGCCGGCGACGTGGTGATCGCGTGCGTCCTGGACTACGGCGCGCTGCTGGAGGTGCTCGAGCCGGTCACCGGGTCGCTGGCGGGCAGGGAGCTGGTCAACCTCACCTCCGGTTCTCCCGAGCAGGCCAGGCAGATGGCGGCGTGGGCGCTCGCGCACGGCGTGGGCTACCTGGACGGCGCCATCATGACGACGCCGCCGGGGGTCGGCAGCCAGGAGATGATGTTCCTCTACAGCGGTTCGCGGGAGGTGTTCGAGGCTCGCCGTGAGGTGCTGTCGGCGCTGGGCGACCCCGTGCGTCTGGGCGACGACCCCGGCATGGCCTCGCTGTACGACGCGGCGCTGCTCGGGTTGATGTGGGCGACGATGACCGGCTGGTTGCACGGCACGGCGATGGTCGGCGCGGACAAGATCGCGGCCACCGCCTACACGCCGGTCGCGATCCGCTGGCTGACGGCGGTGGCGGGTTTCGTCGCGACGTACGCGGCCCAGGTGGACGCCGGTCGCTACCCCGGTGACGACGCCACGGTGGACGTGCAGATCGCCGCGATCGACCACCTGATCCACGCGGCCGCGGAGCGGGGTGTCGACAACGCGCTGCCCGAGCTGGTGAAGGCCACGATGGTGCGGGCCAGGGCGGCGGGGCACGGCGCGGACAGCTTCGGCAGCGTCATCGAGGTGCTGCGCGGTCCGGCCAAGGCGTGACGCCGAGGGGTGACGCCGCGGGTGACACGGTGCCGGGCCCGGCCGTGAACAGGTGACCGGATCGCGGGGTGGAAGGCGGATCGGCGTGACGGCGGCCCCAGTGCTAGGTAAGCTGCGTCACTTAGGCACGCCAAAAAGAGGCTGCTAAACCTCTCTACGAGGAGGGTAACAGTCGTATGTCGATTCGTCAAGAGGGCTTGGCTGAAGCCATCAGCGCCGAGCAGTCCCGCGTCACCATGCTCTACGGCTGGCTCGACGCCGCCAAGGGCCGGGCCGGGCGCGTCCTGCGCGAGGTGCTCGGCAGCGGCGGCACGGTGGCCAACGTGCAGGGCCGGGTCGAGCGCGAGGTCGCCGCCGCCGAGCAGGCGCGCCGCCTGGCGCAGCTGACCGCCGTGGAGCGGGGGCTGTGCTTCGGCAGGATCGACGACCGCGACGGCGCCACCACCTACATCGGCCGGATCGGGCTGCGCGACGAGGAGCACGAGTCGGTGCTGATCGACTGGCGGGCCCCGGCCGCCCGGCCCTTCTACGTGGCCACCCCCGGCGCGCCCGGCGCCCTGGTGCGCAGACGCCACCTGCACCTGAAGGGACGCACCGTCGTCGGCCTGGACGACGAGGTGTTCGACCTGGAACGGATGAGCGACGGCGAGCGGCGCACGCTGGTGGGCGAGGCGGCGCTCCTGGCGGCGCTGCGGCGCGGCCGTACCGGGCGGATGGGCGACGTGGTGGCCACCATCCAGACCGAGCAGGACAGGGTGATCCGCTCGGGGCTGCAGGGCGCGCTGGTGGTGCAGGGCGGGCCGGGCACCGGCAAGACCGTGGCGGCGCTGCACCGGGCCGCCTACCTGCTGTACGCCCACCGCGAGACGCTGGAGCGGCGCGGTGTGCTCGTCGTCGGGCCCAACAGCATGTTCCTGCGCTACATCGAGCACGTGCTGCCCGCTCTGGGCGAGACGCAGGTGGTGATGTCCACGGTGGGGGAGCTGTTTCCCGGCGTGCGGGCCGTGGCCGAGGACCCGCCGCGGGTGGCCGTGGTCAAGGGCGATCGGCGGATGGCGGCGGTGGTGGCGGCGGCCGTACGGGATCGGCAGCGGGTTCCCGACGGCGACCTCGAGGTGGAGGTGGACGGTACGCCGCTGCGGGTCGGCCACGAGACGTGCGCGCGCGTCAGGGACCGGGCTCGAGCCGTACGGCTGCCGCACAACATGGCGCGCAAGCTGCTGGTCACCGAACTGCTGCGGGAGCTGGCGCGCGACCTGCTGGAGGGCGTGGAAAGGTCGCTGGCGCTGGAGAACTTCCTGCCGGCCGAGGTGGTGGCCGAGCTGGAGCGGGAGCTGCCCGCCCCGCAGGAGCCCTACACCGAGCAGGACCTGGCCTACGAGGCCGCACGGCTGTGGTCCTTCCCGCAGGTGCGGGACGCGCTGGAGGAGCTGTGGCCGGAGCTGACGCCGCAGCGGCTGGTGAGCGAGCTGCTGTCGTCGCCGGAGCGGCTGGCCTCGGCCGCCGCCGGGCTCGACTGGGCGGTGCTGGCGCGGCCGGCGGACGCCCCGTGGACGGTCGGTGACGTGCCGCTTCTCGACGAGGCGGCCGAGCTGCTGGGCGAGGACGACTCGCCGGCCAGGCAGGCCGCGCGACAGGCTGAACAGGTGCGCAGGGAGGCCGAGCGGTACGCCCGGGAGGTGCTGGTGTCGACCGGCCTGGCCGAGGCGGAGCTGATGGAGGCGGCGGCGCTGGCCGAGCGGCACGACGACGGTGGCGACGCGCTGACGACGGCCGACAGGGCGGCCGCCGACCGCACGTGGGCCTACGGGCATGTGATCGTCGACGAGGCGCAGGAGCTGTCGCCGATGGCCTGGCGGATGGTCATGCGCAGGGTGCCGGCCCTGTCGCTGACCGTGGTGGGCGATGTGGCGCAGACCGGTTCGGCGGCGGGGGCGCGCTCGTGGGCCGAGGTGCTCGATCCCTACCTGGCGGGGCGGTGGCGGGAGGAGCGGCTGCTGGTCAACTACCGGACCCCGGTGGAGATCATGGAGGTGGCGGCCGACGTGCTGCGCGCCGTCGATCCGGCGTTGCGGCCGCCGGAGTCGGTACGGCGGGGCGGGGACCGGCCGCTTGCCGTACGGGCGGGGCTGGGTGAGGTGCCGGCGCTGGCCGAGCGGGAGCGCGGCCGGATCGGCGAGGGCCGGGTCGGGGTGGTCACCTCGGACGCGGTCCACGCGCGGGTGGCGGCGCTGCTGCCGGGCGGCGACGACCTGGAGGCGCCGGTGGCGGTGCTGACGGTCACGCAGGCCAAGGGGCTGGAGTTCGACGCCGTGGTGGTGGTCGACCCGGAGGGGATCCTCGCCCAGTCGGCGCGGGCCCTGTACGTGGCGATGACGAGGGCGACCAGGCGGCTGACGGTGGTCTACCAGGAGCGCCTGCCGGCCGTTCTCGCCCGCTTGGAATCTACTTTGTAAAGGCGCTGGGTAGGGCGGCCGTTGGCCGCCCTTCATTCAAGGACTGAAGACCGTCTTCAACAAGCAGGGGCGTCGTGGTGGTCACGTCGTCGCGGCTGGGGGCGGGCGTAGGTGACGGCGGGCAGGATGCGCCAGGTGAGGGCGAGGATGGCGAGTGCGGCCCACGGGAGCGCGGCGGGTCCGGCGTGGTCGAGGACGAGGCCGCCGGTCAGGGAGCCGGCGGCGATGCCGAGGTTGTAGACGGTGGTCTGCATGGCGGTGGCGAGGTCGGCGTGCCGGGGTCCTGAGGCGCTGACGAGTGCTGCCTGCAGGAGGGTGGGGGCGGCGCCGAAGGCGGTTCCCCAGACGGCGGCGGCGATCAGGACGGCGGCGGGGGTGAGGGCGAGGGTGAGCATGGCTGCGGTGAGCAGGGCGAGGGCGGTGGTGAGGGCGGCGCGCGGGTGGTGGTCGACGAGGGCGCCGGTGATGAGGATGCCGGCGACGGTGGCCAGGCCGAAGACGAGCAGGGTCAGGTCGGTGCGGCCGCCGGTGTGCTGGGTGTAGGGGGCGATGTAGGTGTACATGGTCTGGTGGCCGAGCAGGACGACGGCGGTGAGGGTGAGGACGCGTCTGATGCCGGGCAGGTGGCTGACCTGGCGGAGGGAGTGGCGGCGGGAGGTGGTCTGGTCGCCGGGCAGGGGTGGGACCTGCCCGCGGGTCCAGGCGGCGATCAGGAGTGAGAGTACGGCCAGGGCGGCGAAGGTGGCGCGCCAGCCGTACAGGTCGGCCAGGGCGGTTCCGGCGGGGATGCCGGCACACAGGGCGATGGTGATGCCGGCGGAGACGATGGCGATGGCGCGGCCGCGGTGGGTGGGGGCGACGATGCGGGTGGCGTAGCCGACGAGCATGGCCCACAGGGTGCCGCCGAGGGCGCCGGCGAGCAGGCGGGCGGCGAAGGTGAGGGCGTAGGTGTCGGACAGGGCCGTGATGAGGTTGCAGGCGGCGAATCCGGCGAGGGTGGTGATCAGGACGGGGCGTCGGGGCAGGGAGCGCAGGGCGGCGGTGATGGGGATGGCGGCGGCGCAGGAGGTGATGGCGTAGCCGGTGACGAGGTGGCCGGTGGTGGCGGGGCTGGTGTGGAGGTCGTGGCTGATGTGGGGGAGCAGGCCTGCGGGCAGCAGTTCGGTCATGACGGCGGTGAAGGCGGCGCTGAACAGGGCCGGTAGTGCGCCGAGTGGTGTTCGGGCGGGCATGCGGCCATGCTTGGACCTTCACATCAGTGTGAAGGCAAGGGGGTGTGGTGGTGCGGATCGGTGAGTTGTCGCGGCGTACGGGGGTGCCGTCGCGGATGCTGCGCTATTACGAGGAGCAGGGTCTGCTGGGGGCGTCGCGTTCGGACAACGGTTACCGGTGTTATGGCGAGGCGGCGGTGTCTCGGGTGCAGCAGATCAGGGGGTTGCTGGATGCGGGGTTGACGACGGAGATCATCCGGCGGATTCTGCCGTTCCTGGAGGGGCCTGAGGGGATCCATGTGCATCCGGCGTGTCTGACGCCGGAGCTGGAGGGGTTGTTGCGGGGGGAGGTGGCGCGGATCCAGGCGCGGATCGACTGTCTGGCGCGTAACCGGGATGCGTTGCTGGGTTATCTGGCGGCGGTGCGGCCGGGTTCGCCTTGAGTGGGGACGTGCTGGTCGTCGTCGTGCCAGGGGAGGTCGCGGGCGATGTCGGCGATCTTGGCGGTGATGTCGGCGAGGGTGCGCAGGGTGTCGAGGTCGAGGCGTTGCATGATGCGGCGGTAGTGGCGCAGGCCGGCGTCGTTGAGTTGTTCGATGAGGGTGCGGCCGGCGTCGGTGAGTTCGACGCGGCGGACGCGGCGGTCGTGGGGGTCTTCGTGGCGGGTGACCAGGCCGTGGCCGATGAGGCGGTCGACGATGCCGGTGACGGTGGCCAGGCCGACGCCGAGGTTGGTGGCGAGTTCCTGGCCTGAGGCGGAGCCGGTGTAGGCCAGCAGGATGATGACCTTGAGCTGGCTCATGGTGAGGTTGGAGCTGAACAGGGGTGAGGATCGGTCCTGCGCGAAGACGCGGCCGAGCTCGCGCTGGGTGTCGCTGATCTGTCGGATCAGCTTGTCGCGTTCGTCGTTCACTCTCACCTCTCGCTTCCTGAGAAGGTTATCAGGAAAGCCGCCTCGGGCTAAATATTCGTGCGAGGCAAAGTGTTAGTCTGGGCCGAAATCTTTGTCCCGTTTGCCCTGTGAGGAGCGGATGACAGCTCTGGCCCGGTTGAGCCTTGCCAACCGCAGTCTGGTGATATTGGTGGCGATCGTGTTGAGCGCGTTCGGCGCCTACACGATCCCGCAGCTGAAGCAGCAGTTGCTGCCGTCGCTGTCGTTTCCCGGCGCGTTCGTCGTCGCGTCCTACCCGGGGGCTTCTCCGGAGATCGTGGAGGATCAGGTCACCAAGCCGATCGAGGACTCCTTCGCCGGGATCGACGGCCTGGAAGAGATGACCTCGACTTCGAAGGAGGGGCTGGCGCAGGTCCAGGTCTCCTTCGCCTACGGCACCGACATCGAGGAGTCGGTGGCCACGATGCAGACGGCGATCGGCAAGATCAGGGCGCAGTTGCCCGATGGTGTCGATCCTCAGGTGGTGGCGGGTAACACCGACGACATCCCGGTCGTGGTGCTGGCGGTGGGCGACGGCGGCGACGAGCGGGCGATGGCCGACAAGCTGGACCGCGTGCTGGTGCCGCAGCTGCAGGGCATCGACGGGGTGCGCGAGGCGGAGGTCACCGGCGCCAGGGGCGAGACGGTGGTCATCACGCCGGACGCCGACAAGATGGCCGACAAGGGTGTGTCGCCGGCGCAGATCCCGGAGGTGCTGAAGGCCAACGGGACGCCGGTGCCGGCCGGCACGCTGAAGGAGTCGGGTAAGGCGCTGACGGTGCAGGTGGGCTCGCGGATCGAGTCGATCGAGGCGCTGGAGGACCTGTATCTGGTGCCGGCGGCGCCGCAGGCCGCCGCCCCGGCCCAGGCGCAGGGGCAGGCGCGGCAGGTGCCGGGCAGGGCGATGCCGCCGGGTGCGGGGCAGGCGCCGGTGCAGGCCGCGCCGAAGCCGCCCAAGCCGGTGCGGCTGGGCGATGTGGCCGACATCGAGCGGCGCAAGAGCGAGGCGACGACGCTGACGCGCACCAACGGCGAGCCGAGCCTGGGTGTGTCGGTGACGATGACGCCGGACGGCAACGCGGTGGCGATCTCGCACGCCGTGCGGGAGAAGCTGCCGGCGATGGAGTCGGCGCTGGGCGCCAAGGCGACGGTGATCTTCGATCAGGCGCCGTACGTGGAGCGGTCGATCGAGGACCTGACGACCGAGGGGCTGCTGGGGCTGGTCTTCGCCGTCCTGGTGATCCTGGTGTTCCTGCTGTCGCTGCGTTCGACGCTGGTGACGGCGGTGTCGATCCCGCTGTCGGTGGTGATCGCGCTGATCGCGTTGTGGGCGGGTGACTACTCGCTGAACATGCTGACGCTGGGCGCGCTGACGATCGCGGTGGGCCGGGTGGTCGACGACTCGATCGTGGTCTTGGAGAACATCAAGCGGCATCTGGGCTACGGCGAGCCGAAGCGTACGGCGGTGACGGCGGCGGTGCGTGAGGTGTCGGGCGCGGTGACGGCCTCGACGCTGACGACGGTGGCGGTCTTCGCGCCGATCGCGTTCGTGGGCGGCATGGTGGGCGAGCTGTTCGCGCCGTTCGCGATGACGGTGACGGTGGCGTTGCTGGCTTCGCTGCTGGTGTCGCTGACGGTGATCCCGGTGCTGGCCTACTGGTTCCTGAAGGCTCCGGCGCTGGAGCCTGAGCAGGCGCGGGCGGTGCGGGAGGCGGCTGAGGCCAAGGAGCTGCGCAGCCCGTTGCAGCGGATGTATCTGCCGGTGTTGCGCTTTGCCACGCGCCGGCGGCTGGTGACGGTCCTGATCGGGGTGGTGGTGTTCGCGGCCACGATGGGGCTGGCCGGCAGGCTGGAGACGAACTTCATCGACTCCTCCGGCCAGGACACGATCTCGCTGAGCCAGAAGATGCCGGCCGGCACGGATCTGGCTGCCACGGACGCGGCGGCCAAGAAGGTGGAGAAGGTGCTGGCGGATCTGGACGGCGTGCAGTCGTACCAGGTCAACGTGGGTGGCGGCAACGCGATGCGGGGCGGGGCGGGCGGCGGTGCCGACCGTGCCTCCTTCTCGGTGACGGTCGCCGAGGGCAGCGACACGCCGGCGCTGGAGGAGCGGCTGCGCCAGGAGCTGAAGGGCCTGTCGGGTGTCGGTGAGGTGACGGTCGGCGGGCAGGGCGGCGCCGGGTTCGGCTCGGACTCGGTCGAGGTGATCGTGCAGGCGCCCGACACCGCCACGTTGCGTGCGGCGGCCGGGCAGGTGGCCACGGCTGTCGGGCAGGTGGAGGGGTTGCGGGACGTCTCCTCGGATCTGGAGTCGAGCGCGCCGCGGATCGAGGTGGTCGTCGACAGGAAGAAGGCGGCGGCCAAGGGTGTCACCGAGGCGCAGGTGGGTCAGGTGGTGGCGCAGGCCTTCCGTGGCGCGCCGCTGGGCCGGCTGACCTTGGACGGTGTCGACAGTGACCTGATCCTGCGGGGTGGCGACGAGCCGGAGGACGTCGAGGAGGTGGAGAAGCTCAAGGTCGGCGCGGTGAAGGTGTCGCAGGTGGCGACGGTGTCGCAGGTGGACGGGCCGACGCAGATCTCCAGGATCGACGGTGAGCGGTCGGCGACGGTTTCGGCCAAGGCTTCGGCCAGCGATCTGGGCAGGTTGACGCAGGCGCTGACGAAGAAGCTGGACGGGCTGGCGCTGCCGGCGGGTGCCGCCTTCACCGTCGGCGGTGTGTCGGCTGACCAGGCCGACGCGTTCGCCGATCTGGGGGTGGCGATGCTGGCGGCGATCGCGATCGTCTTCATGATCATGGTGGCGACGTTCCGCAGTTTCGTGCAGCCGCTGATCCTGCTGGTGTCGGTGCCGTTCGCGGCGACGGGTGCGCTGGGGCTGCTGCTGCTGACGGGTACGCCGATGGGTGTGCCGGCGCTGATCGGCATGCTGATGCTGATCGGCATCGTGGTGACCAACGCGATCGTGCTGATCGACCTGGTCAACCAGTACCGGGAGCAGGGCCTTGGTGTGGTGGAGGCGGTCATCGAGGGTGGCCGGCGCAGGTTGCGGCCGATCCTGATGACGGCGGTGGCGACGATCTGCGCGCTGACGCCGATGGCGCTGGGGGTGACCGGCTCGGGCGGGTTCATCTCGCAGCCGCTGGCGATCGTGGTGATCGGCGGGTTGATCTCTTCGACGCTGCTGACGCTGGTGCTGGTGCCGACGCTGTACACGATGGTGGAGCGGGTCAAGGAGCGGTTGGGCGGGCGTGGCGGGGCCGTGCCGGCGCCGGCCGCCGAGAAGGTGGGCGCGCCGGTCTAGGGCGCCGGGCCGTCCCGTCACCCCCGCTTGCCGGGCGGGGCGGGGCGGCCCCATACACTGGGGCAACGTGACTTCCAAGCCGCGCATCCCGAACGTTCTGGCCGCCCGCTACGCCTCCGCCGAGCTGGCTCGCCTGTGGTCTCCCGAGTCGAAGGTGGTCGCCGAGCGGCGGCTGTGGTTGGCGGTGTTGAAGGCGCAGGCCGAGCTGGGGGTGGCGGTGCCGCAGCAGGCGATCGACGACTACGAGAAGGTGGTCGAGCAGGTCGATCTGGCCTCCATCGCCGAGCGGGAGCGTGTCAGCAGGCACGATGTGAAGGCGCGTATCGAGGAGTTCAACGCGCTGGCCGGGCATGAGCATGTTCACAAGGGGATGACCTCGCGTGACCTGACGGAGAACGTCGAGCAGCTGCAGATCCGCGACAGTCTGCTGCTGGTGCGTGATCGGGTCGTGGCGTTGCTGGCCCGGCTGGGGGCGCTGGCCGAGCAGTACGAGGCGAGTGTGATGGCGGGCCGTTCCCACAATGTGGCGGCGCAGGCGACCACGCTGGGCAAGCGGTTCGCGAGCGCGGCCGACGAGCTGCTGGTGGGTTTCGCGCGGCTGGAGGAGTTGATCGGCCGCTATCCGTTGCGGGGGATCAAGGGGCCGGTGGGCACCGCGCAGGACATGCTCGACCTGCTGGGTGGTGATCGCGGCAAGCTGGCGGAGCTGGAGGAGCGGGTGGCCGCGCATCTGGGTTTCGAGCGGCGCTTGACCAGTGTCGGGCAGGTGTATCCGCGGTCGCTGGACTTCGAGGTGGTCGGTGCGCTGGTGCAGTTGGCGGCGGCGCCGTCCTCGCTGGCCAAGACGATCAGGTTGATGGCCGGGCACGAGCTGGTGACCGAGGGGTTCAAGGAGGGTCAGGTCGGCTCGTCGGCGATGCCGCACAAGATGAACACCCGTTCCTGTGAGCGGGTCAACGGGCTGACGGTGATCCTGCGCGGGTATGCGTCGATGACGGCCGAGCTGGCCGGTGACCAGTGGAACGAGGGCGACGTGTCGTGCTCGGTGGTGCGCAGGGTGGCGCTGCCGGATGCGTTCTTCGCCTTCGACGGGCTGATGGAGACCATGCTGACGGTGCTGGCCGAGTTCGGCGCTTTCCCCGCGGTGATCTCGGCCGAGCTCGACCGTTATCTGCCGTTCCTGGGCACGACGAAGATGCTGATGGCGGCGGTGCGGGCGGGGGTGGGCCGTGAGCAGGCCCACGAGCTGATCAAGGAGCACGCGGTGGCCTCGGCGCTGGAGATGCGTTCGCAGGGGTCGGCCAACCGGCTGCTGGAGCGGCTGGCGGCCGATGAGCGTTTCCCGCTGGATCGGGAGCGGCTGGAGGAGTTGCTGGCTGACCGGGTTTCCTTCACCGGCGCGGCCGGCGACCAGGTGCAGCGGGTGTGCGGGCTGGTCGGCGAGGTCGTGGCGCGCTATCCGCGGGCCGCCGGGTATGTGCCGGGCGCCATCCTGTGATCCGCGAGCTGTCCACGCCGGGTGAGCTGGAGGCGGCCTGCGGCGATGACGATCTGGTGATGTGGGCGGCTCAGGGCCTTGCGGGTGGTGGGCGGGCGTGGGCGGGCGGCCGGGCGGTGGTGGCGGGGGCGCCGGGCATCTCCCGCCGTGACCGGCTGGCGGTGTGGGGGGATCCGGCTGATGCCGCCGCCGTGCTGCGGCACGCGCTGGCCGAGCTGGGGCCGTCGTACCGGCCGCTGGGTGAGGCGGACCTGATGCGGCAGGTGGCGGAGCGGGTGCCGGGGCTGGGGCGGGTGGGGGTCTTCTCCTGGATGAGTCTGGAGCAGGTGCCGATCGGTCCCAGTGACGGGGTGTCGTGGCTGGAGGGTCGCTTCGAGGGGCAGATCGGCCGGTTGCTGGCCGAGCATGCGCCCGACTCCTATGCGGTGCCCGGTGGGCAGGGTGTGGCCCGCTGGGCGGGGGTGCGGGTGGAGGGCAGGCTGGCGGCGGTGGCGGCCGACGCGTGGAGCGCGCCGTCGGTCGGTTTCGTGGCGGGGGTGGCCACTGCGGCGCCGTGGCGGGGTACGGGGTTGGCCGGGCGGGTGTGCCGGTGGGTCAGTGGTCGTCTGGTGGCCGCGCACGGCAGGGCGGCGCTGATGGTCGACGACGACAACGTGGCGGCGTTGCGGTTGTATGCGGGGCTGGGTTACCGGCGGCGGGCGGTGGCGGCCTGCGTGGTGTCCTGAACGCCGCTGTCCTGGCCGGTGCTGTTGTGCGCGGTGGCGGGGGTGGTGGTGGTCTGCCGGGCGCGTTCGTGGCGCGTCTGGCGGCGTTCGAACCACACGGTGGCCAGCGGCGGCACCGCGCACACCAGGCCCACCACGACGGTGCCGCGTGACCAGCCCCGCTCGCGGGCGACCAGCAGCACGGCCGCCACGTACAGGACGAACAGGCCGCCGTGGATGGGGCCGAACACCTTCACGCCGACCTCGCCGGCCTGGAGGATGTACTTGACGTACATGCCGGCCAGCAGGCCGGTCCAGGAGAAGGCCTCGGCGATGGCGACGGCACGGAACAGGCGCAGCACGGTGAACAGCCCTTTCGCTGGGTTTCGGGGTGGCCGCACGCCAGCCTAACGGCCGGGTGGGGCGGTCCGGCCCGCGGGCGGGACCGCCGCGAAAACCGGGTGAGGTTCCCGATGCCGTCAGGCACAGTTGACATAGTGATGTCTGGATTTGTGCCTGGAATTGAGTTGAGCCGCGCCTTCTACAACGAGGTGGTGGCGCCGCTGGTGGCCGGGGTGCGGCACAGCGCCGCGCTGATCGGGCCGGGGTCGGAGGTGCAGGCCTTCGACACCGAACGCAGCGCCGACCACGACTGGGGGCCGCGTGTGCTGCTGTTCGTGGCGCCGGAGGCGGTCGGCGAGGTGGAGGAGCAGGTCGCGGCCGGCCTGCCGGCGCGTTTCGGCGGGTATCCGACGGTGTTCGCCCAGAGTGGGTTGCTGCGCCACGGGGTGCGGGTGCACGAGCTGGGCGGGTGGCTGGCCGGCAGGCTCGGGTTCGATCCGCGCGGGCGGGTGAGCACCCTGGACTGGCTGTCGGCGCCGTGGCAGGCGCTGGCCGAGGTGACGCGCGGGGAGGTCTTCCACGACGGGCTCGGCGAGCTGGCCGCGGTACGGCAGGCGCTGGCCTGGTATCCCGACGACGTGTGGCGGTATGTGCTGGCCTGCCAGTGGCGGCGGATCAGCGCGGAGGAGTCCTTCCCCGGCCGGTGCGCCGAAGTGGGTGACGAGCTCGGTTCGGCGGCGCTGGCGGCGGGCCTGGCGCGGCAGGTGATGCGGCTGGCGTTGCTGCAGCGCAGACGCTACCCGCCGTACGCCAAGTGGCTGGGCAGCGCGCTGGCCCGCCTGCCGGGTGCGGCCGAGCTCGGTCAGGCGCTGGCCGGGGCGGTGGCGGCCCGCTCCTGGGGTGAGCGGGAGCAGGCGTTGTGCTCGGCCTACGAGCGGCTGGCCGCCGTGCACAACAGGATCGCGCTGACGGGGCCGCTCGATCCGGCGGTGCGGCGTTTTCACGCGCGGCCGTTCCGGGTGATCGGCGGGGACCGGTTCGCGGCGGCGTTGCTGGAGTCGATCCGTGATCCGGAGGTGCGGGCGCTGCCGCCGGCGGGCAGCATCGACCAGTTGTGCGACAACGTGGACGTTCTGACCGAGCCGGCGCTGGCCAGGGCGTTGACGTCGGCGGCGCTGGCCTCGTCGCGGGCGGCGGCCTGACCGGCGCGGGCCGTCGCCGGGCGGCGGCGCCGCGTCCGCCGGGGCCGTCCACCTGACCCGGTCCGGGCTGCCGGGGTGGCGTTCAGCGTGGGATCGCCCAGTCCGGCGCCCAGGTCCCGGCGGCGCCGGGACCGGCGGCTGTGGCGGCGAGGTGGGCGCGGAGGGTGGCCAGCGCGGGGTGGGGGTTGTCGCGGCGCCACAGGAGCGAGTGCGGGTAGACGGGTATGGGGTCGGTCACCGGGATGCGGCGCAGGCCGTGGCCGGCGGGCCAGACCAGGCGGGTCTGCCCGCCCATGAAGGTGGCCAGGGCCGGGGTGTCGGCGATGGTGTCGAGGAGCGCGTCGGAGCCGAAGTTGGGGCCGGTCGCCTCGATGGTGAGGCCGAACTCGGCGACGAGGTCGTCGTAGTAGGCGGCCCACTCGGTCCCGGGGACGATGCCGGGCATCCAGATCCGGTGCCCGGCGAGCTGAGCGACGGTCACCGACCGGGCGCCGGCCAGCGCGTGGGCGGGGCCGGTGAGGAGCTGGAGCGGCTCGTCGAGAACCCGGACGGAAGCGATGTCCTCGGGAAGGGGCCGGCCGGGCATGGCGACGGCGCGGAAGGACGCGTCGATCGCGCCGGAGCGAATGGCGGCGACGGCCCGCTCGATGTCGAACAGCATCACCACGTCGAGGTCGATCTCGGGGTGCGCGCGGTGGAAGCCGCGCATCAGGCCCGACGCCGCGCTGCGCGAGGCGATCATGTCGACGCGCAGCGGACGGTGGCCGGTGCGCACGGAGGCGAGCGCGCGCTCGGCGACCCGGAGCAGTTCTCGGGCGTGGGGCAGGAACGCCTGCCCGTCGATGGTGAGCTCGGCGCCGCGCGGCGTGCGGGTGAACAGCCGCACGCCGAGGTTGCGCTCCAGCGCTGCGATGCGCTTGGAGACGGCCTGCTGGGTGACCGCCAGCTCGGCGGCGGCCTCCTGGAATTGCCCCGCGTCGGCGGCGGCGACGAAGGTCCGGACGGTGTCGTGGTCCATGCGGCAACCCTATGGATACAACCGTGGGTTGTGTCCGGGCGGCCCTGTGGTTGTTTGATCCCCGGGCATGCCGCTCGCTTTGATGCTTCCGATCGCGGATCGGTTGTGCACGTGAGTGACGAGGAGCGTCGGCATGAGGAACGGGCACCGGTTGGGGCGGCGGTTCGGGTGGCTCTGGGGAGCGTACGGGACCAGCGCGCTGGGCACATGGCTCGCCTTCGGCGCGTTCCCGCTGATCGCGGTCCAGGTGCTGCACGCCGGGCCGGCGCAGGTCGCGGCGCTGTCCTCCGTGGGGGCTTTGGCGGGCGCGGCCGTGGCGGTGCCGCTGGGCCCGTGGGTGGAGTCGCGCCGCAAGCGGCCGGTCCTGATCGGGACGGACCTGGTGCGGTTCGCGGCGCTGCTGACGATCCCGGCCGCGTTCGCGCTCGGCGTGCTGTCCTTCGTCCAGCTCCTGCTGGTCGCGGTCGTCGTCGCGGCCGCCGACATCACCTTCCGCGCCGCCTGCGGCGCGTACCTGAAGACGCTGCTGCCGGCCGAGGACCTGCTCGTCGCCAACGCCCGATTCGAGTCCACGACCTGGACGACCACGATCATCGGACCGCCGCTGGGCGGTGCCGCGATCGGGATCCTCGGTCCGGTGGCGACGGTGGTGGCCGACGCGGTCAGCTACCTGCTGTCGGCTCTGGGCATCGGCGCGACGGGCGGGCAGGAGCCGCGGCCCGATCGCCGGCAGGCCGCGCGCATGCGGGCCGGGGACCTGCTCGACGGCTGGCGGTACATCCTCGCCGACGCGAGGCTGCGTCCGCTGTTGTTCAACACCGCCTTGTTCAACGGCCTGGTGATGGCCACCGACGCGCTGCTGGCCGTTGTGATGCTCGGCCAACTCGGGTTCGCGCCCTGGCAGTACGGCCTGGCCTTCGCCGCGCCCGCGATCGGCGGGCTGCTCGGTTCGCGGCTGGCCCGGCCGCTCGTCACCCGGTTCGGGCGGCACCGGGTCCTGGTCGCGGCCGGGACGCTGCGCGCGATCTGGCCCGTCGGGCTGGCCTTCCTGGGGCCGGGGACCGGAGGGCTGCTGCTGGTGATGGGCGTCGAGCTCGGGCTGATCTTCTGCTGCGGGGTCTTCAACCCCGTCTACGCCACCTACCGCCTCGAGCGCACCGCGACCGAGCGGGTCACCCGCACGCTGTCGGCCTGGTCGGTGACCACCAAGGTCTCGACCGCGCTCCTGACGGCCGTCTGGGGCGTGCTGGGCGGCCTGCTCGGCCCGCGCACGGCCATCGGCCTGGCCGGCGTGCTCTTGCTGGCGACCCCGCTGCTGCTTCCCCGACGCGCCGCGGCGCCCCTCGCCGAGCCGGAGCCGGCACCCAGCCGCGCCTGACGGGCCGCACCTGACGGGCCGCAACGGCCGTCACCGCGATCGGGCCGAGCCGCCCCTGCCGGAGCGGTTCGCCCCCGCGCGCAGAGCTCGCGGATGAGCGTGACGACCTTCACCGTGGCCGGTGGGGTCGCGGCGCGGCACATCGCGGCTCACGCGCCCATGTGCAGTCCGGCCCTGGCGTGCGATCTCGCCTGTCAGGGCGCCCTCATCACCCAAGGAGACAACATGACCGTCACGACCCCGGCGCTGGACCCCCGGACGGCCGCACTGCTCGTCATGGATTACCAGCAGCACATCCTGGCCTCGCTCCCCGACCTGGCAGACCCGCAAGCGCTGCTGTCACGAGTGGCCGGCGCCATCGCCGACATGCGAGCGCACGGCGCCGCCATCGCCCACGTGCGAGTCGCATTCACCGCAGCCGACTGGGCGGCGATCCCGCCGACCAACAAGACCTTCTCCTTCCTCGGCCGGCAGCGCCTCATGCACCACGCGGATCCCGCCACGCACTTCCACCACCAGCTCGCTCCCGAGCCCGGCGACATCACCGTCCGCAAGACCCGCTACGGCGCGCTGTCGACGACAGACCTGGACCGGCAACTGCGGGATCGCGGAATCACCACCCTGGTCATCGCCGGCATCAGCACCAGCGGCGCCGTCCTGTCCACCGTCACCGACGCCGCCGACCGCGACTACCAGCTCTACGTCCTGTCCGACGGCGTCACCGACCCGGACCCGCAGGCCCACCAGACCCTGATGGCCGGCGTCTTCCCGAGACTGGCCCACATCATCGACACCGCCGAACTGCGCTCGCTCCTGCACGCGAGCCGTCCTGTTCGGGCAAAGACCGGCAGGGCATGACCGCTCGGTCTGCGGCACAAGGGCCCCCACCGGGTGACTCGGCGTGCCCGGCACGCTGCGCGACCGGCTGTTCATCCTGGACGCCATCCACGCCCGCGACGGCGGTCCGAAACCAGAAACCGTCATCACCGACACCGCGTCGTACGTCGACATCGTTTTCGGGCTGTTCGCAATCTGCGGCTACCAGTTCTCGCCCCGGATCGCCGACATCTCCGACGCGCGGCTGCGGTCCCGCTGTCTCACTGGCGGGCGTGGCTTGCAGCCTTCGTGGATGGCCCATTGGCGGCGCCGCCGGCACTGGAGGCACTGATGGTGGCTTGGATGCCGTCGAGGAGCCAGGTAAGGCCGAAGGTGAAGCTGGTTTCCCAGTCGCTGTCCTCGGCGAGGGGGCCATGGGTGGCCAGGACGGGGTACCGGTCACGGTTGGCGCGGAAGTAATCCTGAGCGGCAGCTCGCGTGGCCTGCTCCTCTCCGGCCGTCCAGGTCGCCTGCATGAGTGCAGAACCGATGACGAAGTTGGACAAGCCGTACGCGGCGGCGGTCAAGTGCGGCTCGGTGGCCCCGGCATCCAGGAGGGTGGCGTACAGGAACTCGCTGCGGGCAAGTACATGGGGGCCCAGCATCGGACGGCCGAGCAGCGCTGCCGACCAGGGATGTTCCAGCAGGACGGCACGCCACCCGCTGATCAGCGCGGTGATGCCGGCACGCCAGTCCTGGCGGTCTGCGCGCGGGATCTCAACCGCTGCGAAGATCGCGTCGAGGGTGAGGTCAAGGACATCGTTCTTGGTTTTCACGTGCCAGTACAGCGTCGTGGAGCCGGTCCCCAGGCGCTCGGCGAGCCGCCGCATGGTCAGCCGGTCGGCGCCTTCCTCATCGAGGAGGGCTATGGCCTCGTCCACGATTCGGTCGCGGCTCAGCGGCGCTTCACGCGCCGCCCGCACCGGCGGCCGCAGCCACACGTCCCCTGGCGATCCTGAGTGTTTCGTTCCCAATGCGTCCCTCCCCTTGGCGAAGGCAAGTCTAGTATGGTGTTCGAGCACTGGATCAATGATCCGGTTGCCAGAACGACGGTCCGATCATGGTCCGAAGTGCGACCGGCAGGGAGGAACACGGTGGCGGGACACGTCGAGGTGGACCGGCTCACATACGTGCTGCCGGACGGCCGGCTGCTCCTTCACGAGGTGTCGTTCCGCATCGGCGAGGGCGCCAAGGCCGGGCTGGTGGGACCGAACGGCGCGGGCAAGACCACCCTGCTGCGACTGATCGCCGGAGATCTGCAACCGGACGACGGCCGGGTGGCCTGCTCGGGTGGGCTGGGGGTGATGCGGCAGTTCATCGGCAGCGTCCGCGACGACCGGACCCTGCATGATCTGCTGCTGTCCGTGGCCTCCGACCGGGTCCGCGCCACCGCCGCCGACCTGGAACGGGCGGAATCAGCGGTGGCGGAACGCGACGACGAGACGACGCAGCTGGCCTATGCGCAGGCGATCAGCGACTACGCCGACGCCGGCGGCTACGACATGGAGGTGGTGTGGGACACCTGCGCGACCGCGGCCTTGGGCCTGCCCTACGACGCGGTCCGGGAACGCCCCGTGAGTACCCTGTCGGGCGGCGAGCAAAAGCGCATCGTCCTGGAGGCGCTGCTGCGCGGGCCGGATCAGGTCCTGCTGCTGGACGAGCCGGACAACTACCTCGACGTGCCCGCCAAGCTATGGCTGGAAGATCAGCTGCGTGCCACTTCCAAGACCGTGCTACTGGTCTCCCACGACCGGCAGCTGCTGGCTAACGCAACGGACCGCATCGTGACCGCGGAGTCGCGCGGCGTCTGGGTCCACGGCGCGGGCTTCGCCACCTACGCTCAGGGCCGCCAGCACCGTATCGACCGGTTGGAGGAACGCCGCCGCCGCTGGGACGAGGAGCACGCCAAGCTCAAGCGCCTGGTGCAGACCCTCCGGCAGACAGCGGCCAACAACGACGCGCTGTCGTCCGCCTACCGGGCCGCCCGCACGCGGCTGGCGCGCTTCGAGGAGGCAGGCCCGCCCGAGCGCCCGCCCAAGCGGCAGAACGTGCGGATGCGACTGCGCGGCGGCCGGACCGGCAAACGCGCCGTCGTCTGCGACGCCCTGGAACTCACCGGACTGATGCGGCCGTTCGACGCCGAGATCTGGTACGGCGAACGCGTGGGCGTCCTCGGCTCCAACGGCTCGGGCAAATCTCATTTCCTGCGATTGCTGGCCGAAGCGGCGGACGGCGCGGTCCCCTCGGTACGTCACAGCGGTTCTGTACGGCTGGGCGCCCGGGTTGTGCCCGGCCACTTCGCGCAGACTCACGCCAGGCCCGACCTGCACGGCCACACCCCCGCCGAACTGGTCACAGCAGGGCATGCCCTCACGCTGAACGAAGCCATGGCCGCGCTCGCCCGCTACGAACTCGCACCCGCCGCCCATCAGCGGTTCGAGACCCTGTCCGGCGGGCAGCAGGCCAGGCTGCAGATCCTGCTGCTGGAACTGTCGGGTGCGACGCTGCTGCTGCTCGACGAACCGACCGACAATCTCGATCTGGCCAGCGCCGAGGCCCTGCAACAGGGCCTTGCGTCCTTCGCCGGCACCGTGTTGGCCGTCACCCATGACCGCTGGTTCGCCGCCGACTTCGACCGCTTCCTCATCTTCGGCGCCGACGGAACCGTCTACGAGAGCAGCGAACCGGTCTGGGACGAAGCTCGGGTCGAGCGTGCCCGCTGAAGCCCCTGCCACCAGCGCCCTCACCGAAGCGGGTTGTATCCGGATCTTCGCCGACGAGAAGTCCGGCAAGCACGCGGAGCGCCAGGGGTCGGCCGCAGCGCCCCGCCGCCTACGGCCGGCGGCGCGGTCGTGCACGCCGGTGGCGAACATGATCGCCGCGGCGGCGGCCGTCCCGCTAGGTTGCCCGGCATGCTGAGTTACGAAGAGGCGGGCCACGGGCCCGCGGTGATCCTGATCCATGGCGCCATCGCCGATCGCCGCATGTGGGACCACCAGTTCGCCGCGCTGGCCGCCGGCCACCGGGTGATCCGTTACGACTGGCGCGGATACGGCCGCTCCGGCGACACCGACGGCCAGGTGTGCCACCACGAGGACCTGCTGGCGCTGATGGACAGACTCGAGGTCGAGCGGGCGGCCCTGGTGGGCTGCTCGATGGGCGGCGCCTACGCGGTCGAGGCCGCGCTGGCCGCCCCCTCCAGGGTCAGCGGCCTGGCGCTGATCGCCTCCGGGCTGGCCGGGCACACCTGGCCGCCGGAGATGCTGGAGCAGGCCCGCGAGCGGGTGAACAGCGCGGTGCCGGCCGAGCGGCTGGCCCGCTACCGGCAGGGCGGCGCCGAGGTCGAGCCGGGCGACGCGCTGGCGATGGCGCGGGCGCAGGTGCTGTGGCAGGTCGCCGGCCCTTCGCGGGGGCGGGCCGACCTGACCGACCAGGTGTGGGAACGGGCGGTGACGATGTGCCGCAAGGTGTTCGAGCGGCTGTGGAGCGGCCCGCCGACCGTCCAGAGGTTCCTGACCCCCGCGGCCGCCGAACGGCTGGGCGAGGTGCGGGTGCCGACGCTGGTCGTCAACGGGCTGTGTGACGTGCCGGGCATCCAGCAGGTGTCGGACCTGCTGACGGCCGGGATCGCCGGGGCGCGGCGCGTCGACCTGCCCGGGACCGGCCATCTGCCGCCGCTGGAGCGGCCCGAGCAGGTCACCGCGCTGCTGACCGGCTTCACCGCGGAACTGGCGAGCTGAGCGGCCGGCCCCCGGCGGCCCCTGGGAGGCGGCCGAACCCCGGCCGACGGAACCCCGGCCGACGCCCTGGCTTCCTCGCGCCGGCCGCGGAGGGCACCCCGGGTGACGGCGCCGGGGACGCTCCGGTATCGTGGCGATCTCCAGCACGGCAGCGACCAAGGAGGTGAGACCCATTTCGCCACGTCAGGCTGGGTGCTCCCACCGCACAGCCGCCCGGGCCGCCACACGCGCGTGACCCGGGGGAGCGCCCACAGGATCTTTTCCCGAAAGGCGCCCATGCCGGCTCCATCGCTGTCCCTCATCGTCACCACCCTGCGCTCGGCGGGTTGCGTCTTCGCCGAGGACGAAGCCGAACTGCTCATCGCCACGGCCGCCACCCCCGACCAGCTGACCTCCATGGTCGAACGGCGCGCCGCCGGCCTGCCGCTGGAACACGTCCTGGGCTGGGCGCGGTTCTGCGGCCTGCGCGTGGCGGTCGATCCCGGGGTGTTCGTCCCGCGCCGCCGTACCGAAATCCTCGCCCGGCAGGCCATCGAGCTGGCCCGCCGGGCCGGCGCCCCCGACCGGCCCGCCGTCGTGGTCGACCTGTGCTGCGGGTCGGGCGCCCTGGGCGCCGCGGTCGCCACCGCCGTGCCCGGGCTCGAACTGCACGCCGCCGACATCGAGACGGCCGCGGTGGACTGCGCCCGCCGCAACCTCGACGGGCTCGGCGGTCACGTCCACCACGGCGACCTGCTGGCGGCGCTGCCCGAGCGGCTGCGCGGCCGGATCGACGTCCTGATCGCCAACGTCCCCTACGTGCCCAGCCAGGAGGTCGACCTGCTGCCCGCCGAGGCCCGCGTGCACGAGCCGCGGGTGGCGCTCGACGGCGGAGCCGACGGGCTGCAGGTCATGCGCCGGGTGACGGACGCCGCCCCGGTGTGGCTGGCGCCCGGCGCGAGCCTGCTGGTGGAGACCAGCCGCCGGCAGGCGCCGCAGGCCGTCGAGACGTTCACCAGCAGCGGGTTGCGCGCCCGCGTGGTCACCTGCGAGGAGATGGAGGCCACCGTCGTCATCGGCACCCCCGGCCCGTAGCCGGTGCCCGGCGGCCTTGGACGGTCCGCTGACGGCCCGCCCTGCCGTACCGCCCGCCTGCTCTCACTCGGCCCGCAGGCGGGCGGTGTTGGCCCGGATGGCTTCGCTCAGGTAGGCGGCAAGGCCCGGCGCCTGCGCCTCGAACGTCGGGGTGAAACGCGGGTCGTTCACATACAGTTCGCCCAGGCCCCGGTGGACGTCGGGTGAGCACGGGTAGAACCAGCGGCTGATGTGCAGGCGGTGCCGCTCGGCCAGGTCCATCACCTGCCCGCTGCCGGCGGGCAGCCCGGCTTGCAACGCCTCCACCAGGTCGGCGGTGATCGCCTCGGCCTCGCCGCGCTGCCGCACCCAGTCGGCCTTGGTGTAGGAGGCGACGCGGCGGCGGCTTTCGGCGTAGAGGGGGCTGTCGCCCCAGCGCCGCTGCGCCTCCGCCTCGTAGGCTTCGGGCCGGAAGTCGCCGAAGACCTCCAGGCGTTCCTCGGGCGTCAGCGTGATGTTCATGGTGTGCGCCTCCATCGCGACCTCCACGGCCGCCACCATCTGGCGCAGCCGGTCGATGCGCGCGGTGAGCAGCTCGTGCTGGCGGCGCAGGTGCGTCATCTCGTCGCTGCCCGGCTCGTCGAGGATGCCGATGATCTCCTCCAGGCCGAAGCCGAGCTCCCGGTAGAACAGCACCTGCTGCAGCCGTTCGAGGTCTGAGTCGTCGTAGCGGCGGTAGCCCGCCTGGCTGCGCCGGCTCGGCGACAGCAGCCCGATCTCGTCGTAGTGGTGCAGGGTCCGCACCGTCACCCCCGCCAGGCGCGAGACCTGCCCCACGGACAAACTCATGCCCCCAGCATGGACCCTCCCGCTACGTGAGGGTCAACGTCGGCTGGACTCTCCCTCGGTGGGAGAGTCCATGCTTGAGCCATGGATCTTCTGCCGATCGGGCAGTTCGCCCGCCTCAGCAGGCTCAGCGTCAAGCAGCTGCGCCACTACGCCGAGCTCGGCCTGCTGCGGCCCGCCCACATCGACGACGACAGCGGCTACCGCTACTACCACCCGTCCCAGGCCCGCCAGGCGCTGTCGATCGGGTTGCTGCGTTCGCTGGACGTCCCGCTGGCGGTCATCGGCCAGGTCCTGTCAGGAACCGAAGGCGCGCTCGGCCGGGTCCGCGACGACCTGGAGGCCGAGCTTCGAAGGCGGCGGCGCACGCTGGCCGCCCTCGAAAGGGTCATGAGCGAAGGGCTGCCGTCCGCGCAGGTGGTCGAGGTGGAGGAGCCGTCACGGCTGGTGGCGGTGACGGGGGAGCAGGCCGCGGGCGACCTGGACATCGCCCGCGCCACCTCCGCCTGTGTGGCCCGCCTCCTGGCGGCAGCCGGTACGGCCGTGCGGGAGCCGCAGCTGATCGGGTTGTTCCCCGTCGAGCTGACCGAACCGTGCACGGTCGAGGTGGCGCTGGTGACCGGCGAGCCGATCGCCGGGACCAGGCCGCGCGTGCTGCCTGGCGGCCGGTTCGCCCAGGCCACCCACGTCGGCCCCTACGACCAGGTCACGCTGACCGCCCACGCCCTGCTGGCCTGGTGCGCCGAGCGCGGCCAGGCCGCAGGTGGCCCGATCCGCGAGGTGTATGTCTCCGACCCCGCCCGGACCCCTCCTGACCAGCTCGTCACACATCTGCAGATTCCTTTGGAGGATTGATCATGAAGACCAGCTATGGGCCCGTCACCGCGCTGACCGTCACCGGTCTGGGCGAGCCGGGCGGCCCGGAGTACGGCGCGGCGGTCACCGCCCTCTACACCGTGGCCGGCGCCATGAACGCCGCCGTCGGCCCGATGGAGGGCCGCTGGTGGGTGGAGGACAGCCGCCCGCCGCTGACCGTGCCGCGCGCCGAGTGGCGCTGGCACCTGCACCTGCCGCTGCCGCAGGCGCCCGAGCCCGGCGCGATGGAGGCGGCCAGAGAGGCCGCCCGTCCCTCCGGCGCGGCGGTCGACCGGGTGCAGGTGGTCACCTTCACCGAGGGCGAGTGTGTGGAGTTTCTGCACGAGGGGCCCTTCAGTGAGGAGCATCTGACGCTGGCGGCGATGGAGGAGTACATGAAGGAGCACGGCCTGGTCCACAACGGGCCGCATCACGAGGTGTACCTGTCGGACCCGCAGGAGCAGGACCCGGCCAAGCTGCGCACCCTGCTGCGCCAGCCGGTCAGGAGCGCCGCCACCACGGGCTGACAGGACGGGCTCCTGGTAGCGGAGGTGTTGTCTACGCATCTCGGCCGGCCAGGAGCCCGTGGTTGCCTGCCTACACGACAGCTCGCCGGACGGCCGCGCGGCGGCAGGGGGTGAGTGAGGGGTTCGATTCCGCGTCCACCGTTCGCTTAATCGCTGGCGAACGCGGCGGCCCACCGGGTTGACTGCACGGGTGACCGCTCCGCCCGTGCCCGCCGACCTGACCCATCTGGTGTCCGGGAATTGGGTGCTCGACGGCGACGTGGTGCCCAGAGGGTTGCCGCAACCCGCCGTCGACCTGCTGGTCATGCCTGATGGGGCGTGCTGGTTGGCCGGGCCGGAGACGCGCGCTCGGCAGGGGGCGCTGCCCGAGGGCGGGTCCCTGGTGGGGGTGCGGCTGCGACCGGGGACGGTGACCGGGCTGTTCGGGGTCGCGGCCGACGAGGTGCCGCTGGCCGGGGCGCCCATCGAGGTCGGGCGCCTGGACGGGCCGGTGATCGAGCGGCTGGCAGGGGCGCTGGCCCTGGTGCGGGCGCGGGCGGGGCGATGCCGGGTCGACGAGCGGGTGCGCATCGTGCTGGCGGCCATGCACGCGGCGCCAGGTGCGCCGGTCGACCGGCATGCCGCCCAGGCTGGGTTGTCCGAGCGGCAACTTCGGCGGCGGTTCATGGTGGCGGTCGGGCTGCGGCCCAAGTCCTACGCGCGCGTGGTGCGGCTGCACCACGCGCTCGCCGCCGCGCACGCCGCGGTGGCCAAGGGCGAGCGCCCGAACTGGGCGGCCATCGCCGTGCGCAGCGGCTGCTACGACCAGTCACACCTGCTCGCCGAATTCCGGCACGCGGTGGGGGCGCCGCCGACCACGTTGCTGCCGGATGTCCGTTTTCTCCAAGCCTCGACCAGCCGGGGCTAACACACTCGACGCATGGCTGATGACGTTGTCATGGAGATCCTCGACTGGCACCGGGAGACCGCACGGGACGGTCTGGCCGGGGACGGGGTGCGTTTCGTCGAACCGTTCGGTGCCTGGGTGGTGCACGGCTACACCGAGGTGAACCAGGTGCTCACCGACTACTCGACGTTCTCCTCCGACGAGCTGCGCTACAGCTCGCAACCCGTGCCGCACCGGGACAACCCGGTTCTCGGCGGTCTGTCGGCGATGGACCCGCCCCGGCACCACCTGCTGCGCCGACTGGTCAGCCGGGCCTTCACGCCCCGCGCGATCCAGGCGTTGCTCCCCTCGATCACCGACACCGTGCGGATGCAACTGGCCGATGTGGACGGTGAGCTGGACGTGATCGGCCAGCTCGGTTACCCGTTGCCGGTGCGCACCATCGCCGCACTGCTCGGAGTCGAAGCCGACCGGCAACCGGACTTCGTGCGCTGGACCGAGGCGATCACCTCCTTCGCCGGCTCGTTCGCCGAGGACCCGGTACGTCAGGCCGCGTTCCGCACCGCACAAGCCGAACTGGTCGAGTACCTCATGGAGGTGTTCGCCGAGCACCGCGCCCGGCCCCAAAACGACGTGATCGACACTCTGCTGGCCGCCGAACCGGACGGCAGCCGGCTGTCCGACGATGAGTTGATCAACTTCTGCACGCTGCTGCTCATCAACGGCCACGAGACGACCAAGACCCTGCTGGTCAACACCGTGCTGTGCCTGGCGGCTCACCCGGACGCACTGGCCCAGCTGCGTGCTGACCCTGGACTGGTACCGGATGCTGTCGAGGAGGTGCTGCGGTTCCTGCCCCCGATCGGTGGCACCGACCGGTTCACCACCGGCCCGGCCGGCATCGCAGGGCACGCCATCGAGACCGGCCAGCGGGTGATCGCCATGGTGCTGTCGGCCAACCGGGACCCCCGGGTGTTCGCCGAGCCGGAGGAGTTCCGTCCCGACCGAACGCCCAACGAGCACCTTTCCTTCGGCCACGGCGTGCACTTCTGCCTCGGCGCGCATCTGGCCAGGCACGAGCTCGCGGTCGCGGTTCACGCACTGCTGCACCGGTTCCCCGGTCCGTGGTCGGTGGGCCGGATCGCGACCGAGCGCACCCCGGTTGGCATCGACCTGCTCGATCTAGCGCTGGTCAGCCCGTAGCTGGGGGCTGATCCCCGGGCCGAGCTGGTCGCGCAGCGCGCCCGCCCGGCTCATCGGCCGCTGGCCTTCCTCGGGGTGTCACCGGACGCGGCACCGGGGCGCAGAGACGCAGCCGCACGTCCCCGGTCAGGGACACACGGGGACGGGCGCCAGGCACGAGACGCGGGGGAGAGGCGCCCAGGCAGCGCGGCGGGGCGGAGGGACAAGCGTCATCGGTGAGGCCCGCCACCCGCACCACCGCGCCCGCCATGCAGGTCATGCGGGTGCAGGCCACGCACACCGCCCATGGCCACGCACACCGCCCATGGTCGCGCACGCACCCACCACCGGCGCTACTGCGGCGACAAGGCCAGCCGCACCCCGAAACCCACCAGCACCGCCCCGGTCACCCCGTCGACGACCCTGCGCGCCCACGCCCGCTCCAGCCACGACCGTGCCACCTGCGCCCCCGCGATCAGCACCGCGAACCACACCATGCCCTCGAGGTTGTGCACCAACGCCAGCAGCAGCCCGCCCACCAGCGGCGGCGCCTCCGGCGGCAGGAACTGCGGCAGCAACGCCACGTAGAAGACGCCGATCTTCGGATTGAGCAGGTTCGTCAGCGCGCCCCGCGCCCACGCCGCCAGCACACCACCGCCGGCCCCGGCTGGCGCGGGCGCGGACGCCGCCAGACCCTCCCGCCACGACTTGACGATCAACGACACGCCGAACCACACCATGTAGGCCGCGCCCGCGTACCGCACCACCGTGAAGGCCACCTGCGAAGCGGCCAGCAGCGCCGACAGGCCCGCCGCGGCCGCCGCCCCCCACACCAGCACACCGGTGTTGATCCCCAGGGCGGTCGCGAACGCCTGCCGCCTGCCCTGCGTCAACGCCGAACGCAGCACCAGCGCCGTGTCAAGGCCAGGGACGATCGTGAGGAAACCCGCGACAACCGCGAACGACAGCACAGCCGACATCATGCCCCCATCATGGCCGCCCGTCGCCCGCCCCGGCCACGCGCCCCCGAGCAGGCGCATCCCTGACGTCATGAAGGAGCGGGGCCTCCGCTCCCGCGACGACAGCGGGCCCTGGACGGGCAGAGGCCGGCCACCGCCTGCCGTACCCGACGATCACCCACGCCCGTCGGGCGGCGGCTTCAGCAGCGGATGGACGCGCATCGCCACCTCCAGCTCACCCGGCAGCTCGTCACGGTAGCGGCCCAGCGTCGACAGGTCACTGTGACCCAGCACCCTGCGCACCGCGTCCATGTCGACCGCGTCAGCCAGCAGATGCGTCGCCGTCGTGTGCCGCAGCCCGTGCGGCGTCACCGAACGCCGCTGCGCCGGATCCACCCTCTGCTGCACCCTGTCGATCACCGCCTGCACGTCACCACGCGCCAGCCGCCGCCCCCGCCACGACAGCAGCAACGCCTTGTCGGCCGACTCGGCCCGCCCGCCCGCCAGGTACGCCTCCAGCGCCTCGGCCACCACCGCGGGCAACGGCACGTCCCGCGTCCTGCCGCCCTTACCGAAGATCCGCCAGTAGCGCACCCCGTCGTTGGTGTAGAAATCCTCCACATTGGCCCGCACCAGCTCCGACACCCGCGGCCCCAGCGTCGACAGCAGCAGCACGATCAACCCGTCACGCAGCTCCATCCGCTGGTCGCCGCGCCTGCGCCGCCCCCCGGCCGCCGGCTCGGCCGGCCGCAGCTCCCGCGCCGCCCCGATCAAGCCCTGCGCCTGCTCACGCGTCAACGCCCGCCGTTCGGGCCGCAACCCGCCGCGCTCCCTGGCCGTCACCGTCGCCGCCGCCATCGGATTGATCTGCACCCAGCCGGCCAGCGTCGCGTGCTTGAACAACGCCGAGATCGACCGCCGGAAACGCGCCTGCGACGAAGCGCTCTGCAACCCCCCGCCCGCCCCGGAGCGCCGCCCGTCCGGCTTGCGCGCGAACGCCAGCAAGATCGCATCCACGTCCTCGCCGGTCAGATCGTCGAGCACGGTCTCCTCACCGGCCAGCGCCACCAGCGTCGCCGCGTCACGCGCGTACACCTCGGCCGTCGAGGCCGACAGCGCCCCCGTCACCGTCCTGGCGCGCACCAGCTCCACATAGCGGTCGACCGCCTGCGCCACCGTCAGCCTGTTGAGCTCCGCCGGCCGCATGCCCCTCCTCGCCTAGAAGATCCGCGGCACGACCGTATCGAGCGGCACCGACAAAAGCACAGCCGGTCCGGGGCCGGCCGGCTCGTCCGCCGGCCCCGGACCCGCACCCTAGATGTCGCGGAAGATCTCGATCCGCGCGCCCAGCGCCGTCAACCGCTCGGCCAGATCCTCATACCCCCGGTTGATGACGTAGACGTTGCGCAGCACCGAGGTGCCCTCGGCCGCCATCATCGCCAGCAGCACCACCACCGCCGGACGCAGCGCCGGAGGGCACATCATCTCCGCCGAACGCCACCGCGTCGGCCCCTCCACCAGCACCCGGTGCGGATCCAGCAGCTTCACCGACGCCCCCAGCCGCGTCAGCTCCGTCAGGTAGATCGCCCGGTTGTCGTAGACCCAGTCGTGGATGAGCGTCGAGCCCTGCGCCGTGGCCGCGATCGCCGCGAAGAACGGCACGTTGTCGATGTTGAGCCCGGGAAACGGCATCGGATGGATCTTGTCGGTGGGGGAGACCAGCCGCGAGGGCCGCACCGTCAGATCCACCAGCCGCGTACGGCCGTTGGCCGCCCGGTACTCCGCCCCCCGGTCATGGTCGAGGCCCATCTCCTCCAGCACCGCCAGCTCGATCTCCAGGAACTCGATCGGCACCCGGCAGATCGTCAGCTCCGAGGAGGTCACCACGGCGGCCGCCAGCAGGCTCATCGCCTCCACCGGATCCTCGGAGGGGGAGTAGTCCACATCCACCTCGATGTGCGGCACCCCGTGCACCGTCAGCGTCGTGGTGCCGACCCCCTCCACCTTCACACCCAGCTCCTCCAGGAAGAAGCACAGGTCCTGCACCATGTAGTTGGAGGAGGCGTTGCGGATCACCGACACCCCGTCGTGACGCGCCGCGGCCAGAAGCGCGTTCTCCGTCACCGTGTCGCCCCGCTCGGTCAGCACGATCGGCCGGCTGGGGGAGACCGAGGCGTCCACCTTGGCGTGGTACATCCCGCCCGTGGCCGTCACCTCGAGCCCGAAGTGCCGCAGCGCGCTCATGTGCGGCTGCACCGTCCGCGTCCCCAGGTCGCACCCGCCGGCGTACGGGATCTCGAACTGGTCGGTGCGGTGCATCAACGGCCCCAGGAACATGATCACACTCCTGGTACGGCGGGCCGCCTCGGTGTCCATCGAGGCCAGGTCCAGCCGGGCCGGCGGCACGATCTCCAGATCGCCGCCGCCGTTGATCCACCGCGCCCGCACCCCGATGGAGGCAAGCACCTCCAGGATCCGGTAGACCTCCTCGATCCGCGCCACCTTGCGCAGGATCGTCCGGCCGGAGTTCAGCAGCGACGCGCACAGCAACGCCACGCAGGCGTTCTTGCTGGTCTTCACCTCGATGCTGCCCGACAGCCGCCGGCCGCCCACCACCCGCAGGTGCATCGGACCGGCGTAGCCCAGGGACACGATCTCGCTGTCGAGCGCCTCACCGATACGGGCGATCATCTCAAGACTGATGTTCTGGTTGCCCTTTTCGATGCGGTTGACCGCGCTCTGGCTGGTGCCCAGCGCCTCCGCGAGCTGCTGCTGCGTCCACCCGCGGTGCTGGCGCGCGTCCCTGATCAGCTTACCGATCCGTACAAGATAGTCATCTGCCACAAGAGGCAACATATCTCACATATGAGATCTTGCAGCGACAGGCGTGACCTCAGAGACCAGACACACCACGATGAGACGCAAGATGCTCAGGCGTCACCACCGCCTTAACCTTCCCCACAAAATCCCGCCGCGCCGCAGCGAACCCCCGCCGATCATCGAACATGTCCCGGCTCATCTCCGCCAACTCCTCGATCCGATACGCGTCCAACGGCTTGCGCCGCTCATCCTCCTCCCGCCGCGCCAGCTTCCTCCGCACCAGATCCCCATGGTCATCACGCCCCGCCAACCGCTCGGCGTACTCCAGAACCTCCTGCTCGAACTCCTCCCGCGACCCCTTCACCACCCGATCGGCCAAGCCCATCGACACCGCCTGCTGCGCCCCCACCGGCAACGCCGCACCCGTCAACTCCTGCGCCCGCTCAGCACCCACCCGCGCCGGCAACACATACGTCCAATACTCCGAACCGAACAACCCCATCGTCCGATAGTGCGGGTTCAACACCCGACCCTCCCGCACCAACACCCGATCGGCCCCCAGCGCCATCATCACCCCACCGGCACCCGCATTACCACCCACCGACGCCACCACCAACTGCCCCGTACACCCGATGATCTCCCGGCACACCCCGTTGATCGCATTGATGTTCATCCACGCCTCCATCTCCGGATGACGCGCCGACTCGATCACATTGAGATGGATCCCGTTGGAGAACACCTCACCACCCCGCACCACCAGCACCCGCGTGTCCTGCGCCACCGCGTACTGCAGCGCCTCCACCAACCGCCGGCACTGGTTGGTGGCCATCGCCCCGTTGTAGAAGTCGAAACTCACCACCCCCACCCGGCCGGCCCGCTGATACGTGATCTCCGAGAACCCCGGCTGAGAAGCCGGAGCCCGCCCCAGCCGCCGCCGCAGCACCGACACCGCCGGCAGCTTCACCCCACCACGGTCCTCACGCCGCAACTGGCCCACCCACACCGTCCCGTCCCCGGTGTGCACCAGCACCGCGCCACCCCGGCGCGCCGCCACCGAACCCGGCTGACCCAGAAGCTGCGGCCCCAGCCGCGCGTCGAACACCCGCACGTCCATCCCGCACAACACCGCCGCCGCCCCCGGCGCCCCGTCAGCGGCCCTGATCCGACGCACCACCCGATCCGACGACTCCGCCCACGAGAACTCCCGATCCGCCCGCCGCATCGCCGGCCGCAACCGGCCCCACACCTCGGGCCGCCCGTAGTCCAGCGGCGCCGGCACGAACGACGGGTCCTCCGCCTTGCGCGCCACCTCCAGCACCAGCTCCGTGGCCGCATCGGTCACCAGGCCGTTGTACAGGCTGCTCTTGCGCATCGGATCCTCCGGCAGCGCGAACTCCCGCCACCCCCAGATCGGCCCCGCGTCCATCTCCTCGGCCGCCTGCAAGGCCGTCACGCCCCAGCGCCGCTCGCCGTCCAGGATCGCCCAGTCCAGCGACGACGGTCCCCGGTCGCCGCGCGGGCCGGGGTGAATGATGATCACCCGGTGCTCGCGCCAGAGCCGCTCGGGCACCCGGTCCTTCAGGAAGGGGCAGATGATCAGGTCCGGCTTGGCCAGGGACACCGCCTCGAGCATGACCTCCTCGGAGATCGCGAGTTCGACGGTCACCTCGTGACCGGCTTCGCGCAACTCGATCCACGCGCGCTGGGTCAGGCCGTTGAACGCCGAGACAAGAAGCAGAATCCGCACTTTGGAGCATCCTTCAGAGCTGAACCTTCGACTAGGCAAGTGATGCTGACACGCCCAAGCAAAGCCGAGTGACAGAACAGCGCAAATTCCCGATTTTTCCGGCGCCGAGATCTGGGCGAAAGGGGATAAAGCGGGCATTTCGCATGGGTTTGTGGCGTGAGCGAAAGCCGGCCGCGCCGGGGGAGAGGGTGTCACGCGACCCGATGTGCTCGCATGATCCGCGACCAGAGGAGAGGCGGCGGGGGGAGCGGCGCCGCGCCCGCTTTGTGGAGCCGGTTGCGGGAGCCGGCTGCGCGCGTGAGCCGTCGAGGGCAGGCCGGAGGTCCGGTTCGCCCCGTTTTCTAAACCAAACAGAATTCACCTTCTGTCCGGTTTAGCGTTGATTCATAGCTTCCGTACGAATCGGGTGGCGGCGCGGTGACTCATGCCCGTTTCGCCGCGCACCAGGAAGACCGCGTCCTGGAACTGGCCCGTCGCCTTCAGTTCGCGCGCCTGGTCGGTGATGTCGAGGCTGGGCAGGAGCCGGTTGCGCGGATGCCGCGTCAGCCGTACGGCCAGGACGATCAGCGAGATGATCACGGCGGTCACGAGAACGGTCAGCAGGACGAGGGAGCCCATGCTCGTCATGATGCGATCGTAAGGGATCACAGTGTCCGGACGAAGGTCTCGGCGTCGCCCAGGCTCATGCCCGTCTCGCCGATCACCAGGTGCACGGCCTGCTCGGTACGGCCGGCGGCCTTGAGCTCGCGGACCCTGGTGGCCAGGTCGGGCCTGGCCAGAGCGGGTGCGGGCGGTCGCAGGCGGGCCAGCGCGGGGTGGTCGCGGCCCGCGGCCATGGCCTCGACGGCGTCCTTGGCGGATTTGAGTCCGAGGCCGGTGTGCTGACGCAAAAGCTTGATGGCGTGGATCTGCTTGCCGTCGGCGATCAGTGTGCGCAGGGCACTTTCCAGGTCGTGTGGCGGCAGCGGGCCGCCGGTGCTCATGTGGGTGACGGAGGTGCGGCCTGCGCGCGCGGCGGCCGTCACGACGAGGACGACGGCGATGGCGATGACGGCCAGGACGGCGACGAGGATGCCTATCTCGGGCACTCCGATGTTGGGCATGGCGTGATCGTACGCGATCAACGTTTGCTCGATAATGAACATTATGTCAAGTAGTGCATTCGCCGCGCTCTCCTGACGGAGGCTTTGACGGTTCGTGGGAAAGGCTGACCCGGGATGGAGGTGTCGCATAGTGTGGGTAGTCCGTACGTCGGATAAGGGAGCACACGTGGGGAACGACGCGGTCTTGTGCCAGGTGTGCCAGGGGGTTCTGCCCGCTTCGGGGCGTGAGTCGTACACGGCGACTCGTGCTCGGCTGATCGTCACCAACGGTTACTGCGAGGGCGGGTGTGCCGAGCGGATCGCCGCGCGGCAGCAGCCGCAGCTTCACCAGCAGCCGGTGGAGGTCGTACGGCAGGCGCCCGTGGCGGTGCCGCAGTCTCCTGGTGTACGCGTGTTGACGTCCTAGGTTCTTCAACCGGTCGTGATGGCCTGCGGGGTACGGCCCTGCGGGCCTTTCGGTGTTCGGGCGTGCTCCTCTCCCCCGCTGCCCGGTTCGGGGTGCTTCGGCCGGTCCGCCTGGGTCGCGCACGGTAATGGTCAGGAGCGGTTCGGTAGGCGCAGGCCGTTCATGAATTCGGTTTCGGCCTCTTCCGCGGTGGCGGCGGTGAGGATGGCGTCGGCCGTCTCGACGGCGTCGAGGCGTCTTCTGGTGAGCACCTGGCGGGCGGGCTGGCCGAGTCGGCCGACAAGGCGTTGCTTCTGTCTTGGCGGGTTGATCTCAAGGCTTCAGCGGGGTGCCGAGCGTGTCGGTGGTGGCCGCGATCCTGCCCTGGTGGGCGGTGGCGGGGTGCCGGAGGGGGCTCCACTTCTCCGCCATCGTCTCGGCGCGCTCCCCCGTGGGGATGAGCTCTCGTGCCGAGATGGGCATTCTCGTCGCCGTCCTGGCCGTCATCGCCCTCGCCGTCGTCCTCGTCGTGGCGGCCGCCGCCCATGGTCACGCCGCCCATGGTCGGCCCCTGCCCGCACACCCGCCTGCCCCCGCCCACCTGCCTTCCCCTGTCCTGCGCCGGCCTTCCTGGCGTTCGGCGGGAGCAGGCCCCTGGCGTGCGGGGGGCTGATCTTTCGTGGCGGTTGGGGAAGGTCCGGGTCGCCGCTTGCGGGTGGCATTGGCCGGGGCTGTCCGTACCTCGTCCGCAGGCCCGGGACTGTCGCCGGGCGAACGTAGTGTTGGCCGGTGACCGCAGACGCCCCGTCATCCGAGACGCCCGACCGCCTGCGCGCCGACATGGTCGCGGCGCTGACCGAGCGGGGGTCGATCCGCTCCCCCGAGATCGCGACGGCCTTCGCGAGGGTGCCGCGCGAGAGGTTCGCGCCGGAGGCGCCGCTCGAGGCCGCCTACTCCGTGCAGGACGTGGTCGTCACCAAGCGCGATGACGCGGGCAGGGCGACGAGCTCGATCAGCGCGCCCTGGCTGCAGGCGGAGATGCTGGAGGCCGCCCGGCTCTTTCCGGGCGCGAAGGTGCTGGAGATCGGGTCGGGCGGGTACAACGCGGCGCTGATCGCCGAGGTGGTCGGCCCGGCGGGTCTGGTGGTCACCGTGGACATCGACCCGTTCGTCACCGAGCGGGCGGGCCGTTTCCTGGCCGAGACCGGCTACCCGCAGGTGACGGTGGTCCTAGGGGACGCCGAGGACGCGGCCGACGGGTACGTGCCGGTCGAGGGCTTCGACGCCATCCTGGTCACGGTCGGGGCGTGGGACTGCCCGTGGGGGCGCCTGCTGGCCGTGGGCGGCCGGATGGTGGTTCCGCTGGTGTTCGGGACGATCACCAGGTCGATCACGTTCGTGCGTGAGGGCGACGGGTTCGTCGGGCTGGATCCGACCGTGTGCGGGTTCGTCGCGATGCAGGGCGCGGGGGTGCATCCGCATCAGGAGGCGGTTGTCGCGGATGGTGGTGTGCGGCTGACGATCGAGGGCGGGCCTGAACTCGACGTCGGCGCGCTCGACCGGGCGCTGACGTCGAGCCGGGTGGAGGCGTGGACTGGGGTGACCGTGCGGCGCGGCGAGTCGTTCGACTCGCTGAACCTGTGGATCGTGACCATGGATGAGTCTTTCGGCATGATCTGGCGGGACTGGGAGCGCGACGGCGGCCGGGTCGTGGAGCCCGCCACGCGCTGGTACTGCCCGGCCCTGATCACGCCGGACAGTTTCGCCTATCTCACCCTGCGCGAGGCTCCGGTGGACGGCGAGGCCGGGGAACGCGGGTGGGAGCTCGGTGTGCACGGGCACGGGCCCGGCGGCGCAGAGCTCATGCGGCGGCTTCATGGCCATGTGCGGACGTGGGATCGTGACTGGAGGGGGCATCCCGGTCCGGATTTCGCGCTCTATCCCGCTGAGGTCGCGGTGCCGGTTCCGGCTGTCGGCCGCGTGTTCGCCAAGCGTCACACCCGGCTGGTGATGGCCTGGGCGTGAGACCGGTCGGCCGTACCGTGGCCGGATTCAGCACGTGGCGATGCGAGTTGCCACAGTCATGAAGACCGGTTGTCGGAGATCGGGGTCAAGCGGAGAACCGGGTTAGGTGTCGCCCGGACACGGGGCCCTGGGACACCTGCGTCCTGAGTCACGGGGTCATGGTGGGGTCGTGCTGGGGTCGTGCGTCGCGGGGGTCATGCGGTTGCGTGAGGCGTGAGGCGGGGTGATCGTCCGGCTCCCCCGGTCTGCGCCGGTGTTGCCGGCCCGGGTGGGAGGTGCCTCTCCCCCGCTGGCGGGCGGCGCCGGGCGGTACGCGTCCGACGGCGGCGAGTTGGTGGGCTGGCGAGCCGGTCATGGCTCTGCGCTGACGGTGCGGGGGCCGGCGGTGCTGAGGGGTGGAGGTATGGGAGGCCCGGAGTGTGGGGCGCGCTGGGTGTCGTCGAGCCGGTGGATCGGCCGGCGTCGGACGCGGGCGGCGACCTCTGGCAAGCGCGGCGGGGATGCAATCCCCCACGGACCGCCGCACGGCCGGATGGGCTGTCGGCTTTCCTGGCCGTCCGCGGGAGGCGCCCGCGCCCACCCGTAGTCCGCGCCATCCGCAGTCCGCGCCCACCTGTAGTCTGTGCCGCCTGCCGCCTGCCGCCTGCCGCCTGCCGCCTGCCGCCTGCCGCCCGCGCTGCGCGGCCGGGGCGGGCTGGTCACCGTGTGCATCGATCGGTTGTCCCCGATGGTGGTGGCGGTGGGGTTGGCGACGGGGCCACGGGTTCGTCACGGTGTGTGATCGCACGGTTCCGGGTGGGTGTGCCAGTAGTCGCGGGTTTCGACGGCGAGGCCGTCGGGGTCGAAGCGGGCGAAGACGCAGCCGGCCAGGACGGTGGGCTGGTCGCCGTCGAGGGCGTGGACGTGGAACTCGATGGCGGCGCGGTCAGCGTCGACGAGCGGGGTGTGGAAGGTGACGGTGATGGGGGTCTCGCCGTCGAAGGACCAGCGGATGTAGTCGAGGATGGCCGCTTTGCCGTGGTGGGGTGGGCGGAAGGGCATGCTGGTGTGGACGGCGTGGTCGGCGTAGAGGCCGGCGAGGGCGTCGATGTCGTGGTGCGTCCAGGCCTGCTGCCAGGTGTCGGCGAAGTGTTGGGCGGCGGTGCGGGTGTCCATGGCGTTGATTTAATCGGTTGCGGTTTTGTCGGTGGGGTTGGTTAGGGTGCGGGCTCGTGGCTGCTCTTCATCCTCTTATCTACGCGCGCGGGCTGGTCAAGCGGTTCGGTGACTTCACCGCGGTGGACGGCATCGATCTGGAGGTGGCGCCCGGCGAGGCGTTCGGGTTCCTGGGGCCCAATGGGGCCGGCAAGTCGTCGACGATGCGGATGATCTCGTGTGTGTCGATGCCGTCGGCCGGTGAGTTGCGGATCCTGGGGATGGATCCGGTGCGGGAGGGGCCGGCGATCAGGGCGCGGCTGGGTGTGTGCCCGCAGTTGGACAATCTCGATCCCGATCTGACGGTGCGGGAGAACCTGACGACGTATGCGCGTTACTTCGGGTTGTCGCGGGCGCAGGCGCGGGAGCGGGCGGCGGAGATGCTGGAGTTCGCGCAGTTGACGGAGAAGGCGTCGAGCAAGGTGGAGCCGCTGTCGGGTGGGATGAAGCGGCGGTTGACGATCGCGCGGGCGTTGGTGAACGAGCCTGATCTGGTGTTGCTGGACGAGCCGACGACGGGGCTGGATCCGCAGGCGCGGCATCTGCTGTGGGAGCGGTTGTTCCGGTTGAAGCAGCGTGGGGTGACGTTGGTGTTGACGACGCACTACATGGACGAGGCCGAGCAGTTGTGTGATCGGCTGGTGGTGATGGACGGCGGGCGGATCGTGGCCGAGGGGTCGCCGCGGTCGCTGATCGAGACGTATTCGTCGCCCGAGGTGGTGGAGTTGCGGTTCGGGGGTGCGCCGCTGCGGGGGTTCACGGAGCGGTTGTCGGGGGTGGGTGATCGGGTGGATGTGCTGCCTGATCGGATCCTGCTGTATGCCAAGGACGGGGACGAGGCGGTGGCGGAGGTGCATCGCAGGGGGTTGGCGCCCTCCAGCGTGCTGGTGCGGCGTTCGTCGCTGGAGGATGTGTTCCTGCACCTGACCGGCCGGACGTTGGTGGACTGATGGCGCATCCGACGGTGGCGGTGCTGGAGCGGCATCTGACGCTGTACAGGCGGTTGTGGCGGGCGTCGTTGTTCTCGTCGTTCTTGTTGCCGCTGTTGTTCCTGGCGAGCATCGGGCTGGGTGTCGGCGGTTATGTCGGCACGGTGGGTGGCGTGCCGTACGTGGAGTGGATCGTGCCGGGGGTGTTGGCCTCGACGGCGTTCCAGATGGCGGTCGGTGAGTGCACCTACAGCGTGATGGGTGAGTTCAAGTGGACGCGGGGTGCGCACGCGATGTTCGCCACGCGGGTGTCGGCGTGGGACATGGTGCGCGGGTGGATGCTCTACATCGTGTTCCGGGTGCTGATCGCGGCCGTGGTGTTTCTGGTCGTGGTGGGTGCGTTCGGGGCGTTGGCGTCGGTGTGGTCGGTGGCGACGGTGCCGGTGGTGGCTTTGCTGGCGGTCGCGGTGGCGGCGCCGGTGACGGCGTTCGCGGCGTCGATCGATCATGACAGTTACTTCGCGTTGCTGTTTCGGTTCGTCATGATTCCCTCGACGTTGTTCGCGGGGGTGTTCTTTCCGGTGGAGCAGTTGCCGGCGCTGGTGCGGTTGGTGGCGTATGCGTCGCCGTTGTGGCATGCGGTGGAGTTGTGCCGGGCGGCGACGCTGGGTGCCGCTCCCCCGTGGCCGGTGTGGGCGCACGTGGGTTATCTGCTGGTGTTGTGTGTGGCGGGGTTGTATTGGGCGGCCGTCGCCTACCGTAAGCGACTTCAGGACTGATCATGGTGACCTTGGTGGTGGCCCGGCGGGTGTCGGCGGGGCGGGTCGGTGCGGTGGTGGGCCGCAATGTGGGGGCGTTGCGGAGCGGGGCCTCGTACTGGCTGGTGCTGGTGTCGGGGTTTTTCGAGCCGTTGCTGTACCTGCTGTCGATCGGGATCGGTGTGGGTGCGCTGGTGGGGCGGATTCCGCTGGGTGATGGGCGGGTGGTGTCCTATGCGGTGTTCGTGGCTCCGGCGATGCTGGCGGCGTCGGCGATGAACGGTGCGCTGGCCGAGACGACGTTCAACTTCTTCTTCAAGATGAAGTACGCCAAGACGTTCGAGGCGATCCTGGCGACGCCGGTGCGGCCGATCGAGGTGGCGCTGGGTGAGCTGACGTGGGCGATGATGCGCAGTGCGTTCTATACGGCGGCGTTCTTGCTGGTGATGGCGGTGATGGGGTTGGCCGAGCCGTGGTGGGCGCTGGCGGCTTTTCCTGCGACGATGCTGGTGGGGGTGGCGTTCGGGGCTGCGGGGATGGCGGTGTCGACGTTCTTGCGGGGGTGGCAGGACTTCGATCTGATGACGGCGGCGCAGTTCTCGTTGTTCCTGTTCTCGGGGACGTTCGCGCCGGTGGGGGGTTATCCGCCGGTGCTGGCGGCGGTGGTGGAGGTGACGCCGCTGTATCACGCGGTGGAGTTGGTGCGGGGTCTGGCGTTGGGGCAGCTGGAGTGGGCGCTGGCGGGGCACGCGCTGTATCTGGTGGTGCTGGCGGGGGTCGGGTTGTGGGTGGCGTCGCGGCGGATTCAGCGGGTGTTGTGTTCGTGAACGGCGGTCACTGAGCTGGTGGGCAGGGGGCCGTACAGGTGGGGGAAGGTCTCGTCGGTTCCGGGTGGGGTTTCGTAGCGGATGTCGAGGCCGGTGGGGTCGATCTCCAGGAGGAGGAGCGGCTCGGTGACGTCGGCGTAGAAGCGGTCGGTGACGGTTCGGGCTTGGCGGCGGTCGGCGCTGAGGTGGATGAAGCCTTCCTGGTCGAGGGTGCGGCCGCGGGTGGAGATGCGGTATTCGCCGCTTTGCTGGGCGTGGTGCCAGTCGGTGGCGTAGGCGATGTGCAGCACGGTCATGCCAGGGCCTCCAGGGCGAGGTCGACGTCGAGTTCGGTGGTGTAGAGGTGGAAGCTGGCGCGTAGTTTTCCGGCGCGTACGGCCATGCGGACGCCTGCGCGCTCGAGGCGTTGGGGGGTGTCGGGGTGGGGGCTGTCGAGGGAGACGATGGCGCTGTCGCCGGGCGGTTGGCCGAGGCCGGTGCGGAAGCGGTTGGCCATGGCGAGGTTGTGCCGGTGGATGTCGTGGATGTCGAGCTGGTTGAGCAGGTCGAGGGTGGGGGCGGCGGCGACGTAGGAGAACCAGGCCGGTGACAGGTCGAAGGCGCGGGCGTCCGGGTGGTGGGTGAGCGGCATGCCGTACATGCTGGTGCCGGAGTACCAGTTGGCGGCGGTGGGTGTCATGCGTTCGCGCAGGCGGGGTGACAGGTAGCCGAAGGCGGCGCCGCGGGGGCACATGAGCCATTTGTAGGCGGCGCAGACGAGGGCGTCGAGGCCGTCGGTGGTGAGGGGTAGCCAGCCGCAGGCTTGACTGGCGTCGGCGATGACGAGGGTGTCGTGGGCGCGGGCGGCCTGGATGATGTCGTCGAGGGGGGCGAGCTTGCCGGTGGCCGACTGGACGAGGCTGAAGGCGACGGCGGTGGTGTCGGGGGTGATGGCGTCGGCCAGCCGGTCGGGTGGTGCGGTGTCGACGTGGGCGGCGATGGCCCACGGGTAGACGTTGCTGGTGAATTCGATGTCGGGGATGAGGACGCGGGCGCCTGGTGGGAGGGCGGTGGCGAGTTGGGAGATGATCTGGGAGGCGGTGGAGCTGACGGTGATGTCGGCGGTGGGGGCGCCGATGAGGGTGGCGAAGGCGGCGCGGGAGTGGGTGACCTGGTCGTCCCAGGGTTGCCAGTCGGTGCTGCCGTGGCGCCATTGGGTGAGTGCGGTCTGGAGCTGGTCGTAGGCGGGGGTGGGCGGCAGGCCGTAGCTGGCGGTGTTGAGCCAGCCGGGGGTGGGTTGCCAGAGTTTGCGGGCGGCGTCGAGGTGCATGCGGGTCAGCTTAGGTGGCGCGGGTGTGCGGGCCTGTGGGGAGGGCGGCTGTGGGGGGTCGGCCCGGGAGCTGGTGTCGCCGGTTCTGCCGCAGGTGGAAATTGTGTCGCTTTCGGGGGGTGTGGTTTCTAGACTGCGGGCGTGCTCACGCCTTCTTTTCCGATCGTGACGGATCGGCTGTCGTTGCGTCCTTTCACCCGTGATGATCTGGCGGCTGTTCATGCATGGGAGCGGTTGCCCGAGGTGGCGCGGTTTCTGTACTGGGAGGCGCGGGATCTTGAGGGTTCGCGCGAGATGCTGGACCAGCGGGTGAGGCGGGTGGCGTTGCGGGAGGAGGGCGATCTGCTCGACCTTGCCGTGACGTTGCGGGAGTCGGGGCAGGTGATCGGGCAGGCGCTGCTGATCTGGACCAGCCGGCAGCACGAGCAGGGTGAGATCGGGTACGTGCTGCACCCTGACTACCACGGCAAGGGGTATGCGCCGGAGGCGAGCAGGGAGATGCTGCGGCTGGGGTTCGAGGAGCTGGGGCTGCATCGGATCGTGGGGCGGCTGGATGGCCGCAATACGGCTTCGGCGCGGGTGCTGGAGAAGCTGGGGATGCGGCGTGAGGCGCACCTGGTGGAGAACGAGCTGGTCAAGGGCGAGTGGACCGATGAGGTCGTGTACGCGATGTTGGGCTCGGAGTGGGCCGGCCGGTCGCGGTAGCGGGGCCGCCTGTTCGTAGCGGGTCGCCTCTTCATCGGATGATTCGGGAGATCTGCGGCCCTACGGTCAGCCTGTGACCGAGCAGCTGGTGGTGCGCCACCGGCAGCGCGTCGAGCATCGTCGGTGCGACTGCGACTGCGACTGCGACTGCGACTGCGACTGCGACTGCGACTGCGACTGCGACTGCGACTGCGACTGCGACTGCGACTGCGGATCGGGAGGGGTGCAGGGTGCAGGGTGCGGCATGCGGAGATCGCTGCGCTGTGCGGCGCGGAGGCGCGCTGGGCTGCTGTCGAGTGTGGGCTGGTGGAGGCGGCGTGTGATCTGGACGCATGCGGGCCGTGCTGGGTGAGGACCGTCTGAACGCTCTGCGGCGCCTTCTGCGACGGTCAGGTGTGGGGGTTCGCGCGGGGCGGGCAGGCAGGTGCCGCACTCCCCCGGCGATCCAGCGAGGGATTCCGTTTCGCCGTGGCTCCGGCATGCAGCGTGGCGCCGTGGCTCCGGCGAGGGATTCCGTGGCGCCGTGGCGCAGGGTCGCTGTAGCGCAGGCAGGGCGCAGCGCCGCGCTGGGCGGCCGGGCTGCGTGGCCGGGCTGCGTGGCCGGGCTGCGTGGCCGGGCGTGAAAGTGGCCGGGCTTAGGAAGAGATGCGTTCTGGGGTCGGCGAGGGCGGATCGGCCCCTGGACAAACTGCAAGGCGTCGACTCTGGCGCTCTTGTCCAGCGGGTGCGCCGGAAGCGTGCTGAGCGGGATCAGCCATCAGCTCGGCGAGTCGCCGGCGTCCGGCGCGTGAGGGCGGCGCCGCGGACGGTGGATCGGTTCCTGGCGGGGTTGTAGAGCGTCGGCTGCCGGCGGCGCGCATCGGCGAAGTCGGCGCAGAAGGAGACCTTCACCGACGCAGCCGGAGTCGCAGAACCTCTATGCCGCGCAGACGTGGTCGACGCGGGGCTCGGCTCCATCGACCTGCTCTACGGCGCCAGGGGCAGCCTCGCGTTGTCCTCGCGCCTGGTGATCGCGGTGGGTAGGGTCGAGGAACCGGGAGAAGGGCTGGTGCCGTGGTGGCTGACTCCGATACGCGCAACGTGCGGCTACGCACGTTCTGGGACCGCCAGGCCCCGGCCTACGACCGGAAGATGGCCTTCGCTGAACGCCGGTTCTTCGGCGACACCCGCGCGTGGCTCTGCCGGCAGGCGTCCGGCGAGGTGCTGGAGGTCGCGATCGGTACCGGCCTGAACCTCGGGCACTATCCGGGCGGGGTGCGGCTGACCGGTGTGGAGTGGAGCGAGGCGATGCTCGCGGTGGCCAGACGCCGTGCCGGGGTGCTAGGCGTGCCGGCCGATCTGCGGCAGGCCGACGCGCAGGCGCTGCCCTTCCCCGACGCGTTTTTCGACACGGTGGTCTGCACGTTCGCGCTGTGTGCGATCCCCGACGAGTCGCGGGCGCTCGCCGAGATGGAGCGTGTGCTGCGGCCGGGCGGCCTGCTGCTCCTGGCCGACCACGTCGCCTCCTCGTCGTGGCCGATCCGGGTGCTGCAGGCGGCGGCCGACCTGGTGAGCGTTCCGTTGCAGGGTGAGCACTTCCGCCGCCGGCCGCTGCCGCTGGTCCAGGCCATGGGGCTGGCCGTGGAACGGCACGACCGTTTCAAACTCGGCATGATCGAGCGGTTCGCCGCCCGAAAGCCCGTCGCCTGACGACGACCGGCCCCGCCCCGCCCCGTCTTCGGCGTCGCACGCGCTGAACCTTCAGCGTGCGCCCGGGCCAGGGCGCCCGTCGTGGGACGAGGTCGCCGCACGTTGCCGAGCCTACCGACCGAGTACCCGGCTGTCGGGGTCGAGGGCGAGCAGGCGGTGGGCGGGGAGCTTGGCGGCGTCGAACTCGGTCCAGGTAGGGGCTTGGGTTTCGAAGGTGGCGTGACCGGTGTCGATCCCGGCCTGGTAGATGGCCGGCACCTGGTCGGCGTAGTCGGGAAGCGTCGGCCCGATCCGAACCCCGGCGGCCGTCGTGTGGGGATTGGTCATGTGGTCGTGGGGACGCCGAGTTCGGCGAGCAGGCCGCGGACCCGGCGTTCAATCTCGTCCCTGATGGGCCGGACGGCGTCGACGCCCTGCCCGGCGGGGTCGTCGAGGACCCAGTCGAGGTAGCGCTTGCCGGGGAAGAACGGGCAGGCGTCGCCGCAGCCCATGGTGATGACGACGTCGGAGGCCTCGACGGCGTCTGCGGTCAGAACCTTGGGAGTCTCGGCGGAGATGTCGATCCCCACCTCGCGCATCGCCTGGACGACGGCGGGGTTCACGGTGTCGGCGGGGGCGGATCCGGCGGACCGGACCTGGACGGCGTTCCCGGCGAGGTGGGTGAGGAACGCTGCGGCCATCTGGGAGCGGCCGGCGTTGTGGACGCACACGAACAGTACCGAAGGGGCTGCGGCCGGCGGGGTGGTCATGGGGTGGGAACGCTTCCTTGCTCGGCGGGGGCGGGCAGCGGCACGGCGGGTGCCGAGGGGGTGAGCGGTCCGAAGGTGAGAACCATGAGGCCGACGCCGAGGACGGCTCCGGCGAGCTGGGCGGCGACGAACGCCGGGACGCCGGCGGGGGCGATTCCGGCGAAGGTGTCGGTGAACGCGCGCCCCAGGGTGACGGCGGGGTTGGCGAAGCTGGTGGAGGCAGTGAACCAGTAGGCGGCGCCGATGTAGGAGGTGACCGCGACGGGCGCCAGGTGGGCGCGGCGGGTGCGGGCGAGGCCGCCGGTCAGCCAGATCAGCCCGGCGGTAGCCACGACCTCCGACAGCCACAGGTGCGGGGCGGAGCGGTCGTGCGTCGACCAGGCGATGAGGGGCTGGTCGAACATCGCGTCGGCCAGGATCGCGCCGCCGATCGCTCCGGCGGTCTGCGCGGCGATGTAGGCGGCGGCCTCGCGGAGGGTCGGGCCGTCGCCGGTGCGGCGCCCGGACCACCAGGCGACCAGGGTGACGGCGGGGTTGAAATGCGCGCCCGACACCGGGCTGAGCAGCACGATCAGGACGCCGAGCCCGAACATGGTGGCCAGGGAGTTGGCCAGGAGTTGGAGGCCGACGTCGTGCGTCAGAGCGGTGGCCTGGATGCCGGAGCCGACGACGACCGCGACCAGCACGGCCGTGCCGAGCGCCTCGGCGACCGTGCGGCGGGCCGGCGAGATGCTCACGCCGAGACCGTCGCGACGGCCTCGGGGGTCTGGAGCAGCGCCGACAGGCGTTCCAGGGCATGCGGGAGCACCCAGTAGTACACCCAGGTGCCGCGCCGTTCCGACCCCACGAGCCCGGCCTCACGTAGCACCTTCAGGTGGTGGGAGATCGTCGGCTGGGACACCTCGAACGGGCCGGTCAGATCGCACACGCACGCCTCCCCTCCCGCGTGCGAGGCGATCAGGGACAGCAGTCGTAGCCGGATCGGGTCGGCGAGGGCCTTGAACATCTTGGCCAGCTCGACGGCGTCGGTCTCCCCGAGAGGCTCACGCGCCATCGGCGCGCAGCACGCCGCGTCGTCCTGGTCGATGACCGGCAAACGACTCTGATTCGACATGTCTCTATGTTGACAGATGTCTAATCAGGATGGCAATCTCCGCTGTATCGACAGACGTCGAAACAGTCTCATTGTGAGGAGGGACTCGTCATGTCCCGTGTCCAGCTCGCCCTACGCGTCGCCGACCTGGAGGACTCGATCGCCTTCTACTCCAAGCTGTTCAGCGCCGAACCCGCCAAGATCCGCGACGGGTACGCCAACTTCGCGATCACCGAGCCGCCGCTCAAGCTCGTCCTCATCGAAGGCGAGGCCGGCGAGGCGACCCGCCTGGACCACCTCGGGGTCGAGGTCGCCACCACCGCCGAGGTCACCGCCGCGGCCACCCGCCTGGCCGAGGCCGGGCTGGTGACGTTCGAGGAGAACGACACCTCCTGCTGCTACGCCCTCCAGGACAAAGTGTGGGTCACCGGCCCCGGCGCCGAGCCGTGGGAGGTCTACACGGTCAAGGCCGACGCCGACAACCTCGGCAAGAGCGCCGGCGGCGCCCCGCAGGCCTGCTGTACCAGCACCACCGCTCCGGCCGACGCCACCGTCGGTGCCGCGGCGCGGACCTCGGCCGAGGGCGGCTGCGTGTGCGGCCCGTCCGCGCCCTGACCGGACGAACGAGCTCCGGCAACCCGATCAACGGGACACCGGGGCTCGATGCTTCATCAATTCGAACCTGGATCCGGCCACGCGACAGCGGCCACGGGCGCCACTGACACGAAGACCCTACTTTGGGGCTGGGGACGCCTTCGGGAGCGGAGGGCCGGGTCGCGTGGGTGGGGCCTCTACCGGACGGGGACCTGGAGGTCGCGGAAGGAAGCGATCTTGACGTTGAGGGTCCTGGTGTCCGGGAGGGCGAACAGGCTCCAGAACTCGCGGGTCTGGCCGGGAGCGAACTTCTCGGTGGCGAGGCGGACGCCGGAGACGTCGGTGCAGGCGCAGTAGGAGTCCACGCCGTTGTCGGTGGGGACCTGGAGGCGGCCCGGCAGGTACTGGCGGCGGGCGGTGGCGTCGGTCAGGCGGACGTTGCTGGCAGCCTGGTACTTGTAGGACTCCCAGTCCTGGGCGTGGTGGAGTTCGTTGAACCACGCCTCGGCCGAGCCCTCGTTGGTGACCTTGTAGGTCAGCAGGCCCAGGCCGCCGTCCAGGCGGCGCAGGCCGGTGATCTCCATGGCGATGGGCTGGCCTGCCGCCTTGCCCGTGGCGGTCAGGTCCGCGTCGGGGCCGAGGGTGGAGACGACCTCGGCGGCGGGGTCGGCGGGTTTCGGCTGCGGCTTGGCGAAGGTGACCGTCACGCGGCGGTTGCGGCGCTTGCCCTCGTCGGTGTCGTTGCCGTACAGCGGGCGGCGGGAGCCGTATCCCTTGGCCTGGAAGCGGATGCCGTTCCTGGTGAGACGGCCGGACAGGGCGCGCTGCACCGCCTGGGCGCGGCGCAGTGACAGGGGGTCGTTGATGGCGTTGTTGCCCGAGGAGTCGGCGTGGCCTTCCACCTTCACCACTGTGGTGGGTGAGGAGTCGATCAGCTTGGCCGTGCGGGCCAGGACGGCCTTGGCCCGCGGGGTCAAGATCGCTTTGTCCACCGCGAACAGCACGTCGGAGGAGAGGTTGACCTGGAGGTCGGTGCCGTCGTCCGCGGTCTCCTCCGACTTGTCCAGCGACTCCGACGGCAGGATGACGCGGCGTGTGACAGGGGTGACGGGTTCGGCCTCGGGGTCGGGGAAGTCGCCTGCCGGTGGGGCGTCGCTGATGGGGACGTCCGGCATCGGCGCACCCACGGGGGTGACGACGGTGGTCGTGGCGGGATCACCCGCCGGGGCGGGGGTGACCGCGTAGACGGTGATCGATTGACCGGGGTCGATGAAATGGCCGAGGTCGTCGCGGTCCTGGTCGCTGCACAGGCACGGGGAGCCGGCGGGCTTGTACGGCAGGATCCAGGTACGGGATCGGGCGTCGAGGACGCCGATCCCCGAGGCCCATTTCATCTCGCCGAGCGGGCGGGTCTGGTCGCCCATGTCGGCGGCCCAGGGCAGGTTCTCGGTGCCGGTGTTGGACAGGCGGATCTGTACGACCAGGTGTTTGCCCTTGACGCGGTTGAGCCCGACCACCTCGACCTTCATGGCCGCGTTCTCGGTGCTGGTGGTCTCCGCCAGGGCCGGGCGGGTGTCCTGGCTTGACGGTGTCGCCGTGGCGGCCGGGGCGCTGGTGGCCGGGGTCGCCGCCGGTGGGGCCGCGGTGGGCGGGGCGCTGTCTGGTGGTGGCGGTGCGGCCTCGCGCGGCGGCAGGGCTCCGCACCCGGTGGCGGTGAGGGTGAGGGCGGTGGCGAGGGCCAGGATGCGGTGCGGCATGGCGGAGATTGTGCCATGTCCGAAATATCTCCCGGGTCGCTTCCGGGGAGCGGCCGCCATCAGTCGCGTCCACCGGCCAGAACGGCGACGGCCTCCACCTCGACGAGCTGGTCGTTGTAGCCGAGCACGGTGACCCCGAGCAGGGTGCTGGGCACGTCGTGGTCGCCCATGTACTCCCGGTACACCTGCCAGGCCCGCCCCAGGTCCTCCTGCCGGGACGAGGCCACGTACACCGTCGTCTTGACCACATCGGTCAGCGAGGCGCCCGCCCCTTCCAGCGCGGTCACCAGATTGCGCATCACCTGATGGGCCTGGCCCACGTAGTCGCCGATCGCGACGGTCTGGCCGTCGCGGTCGAGGGGGCAGGCGCCGGCCACCCAGATGGACCGCACGGGCGCGTCGGCGACCGCGGCGTAGGCGTACTCCACGGTCGAGGCGAGCTGGTCGTTGCGAATCAATCGGACGCCTGTCGTCACGGCATGCTCCTCAAGGTGAAAGTCGGTGCGGCCGGTTCGGTGGGTGGCCGCGGCTTGGCCGGCGGCCCGCGAAGAGGCTGCGAATTCGTAGACGTCCGCATATAATCTACATGTGCTTATTATCTGTCAACGAGTTTTCCCGGCCGCATGACAGAGCGCCGCGACCTCGCCGCCATGCTGCAGCCTCTGGTGCGGTCGCTGATCGCCGCCGAACTGCCGGTGCTGAAGGCGCACGGGATCTCCATGTGGGGCTACGCCGTCCTGAGCGCGCTCGACGACAGCGCGGTGCGCACCCAGGCCGCCCTCGCCGACTCGATCGGCGCCGACAGGACCCGCATCATCAGTACGCTCGACAGACTCCAGGAGTCAGGGCTGATCTCCCGCACCCCGGACCCGCGCGACCGCCGCGCGAGAGTGCTGGCCATCACCGAGGACGGCCGCGGCGTCCGCAGGTCCGTGCAGGCCGGCATTCACGCCAACGAGGACCGCGTGCTCGCCCGCCTGCCCGCCGCCGACCGTCAGGCCTTCCTGCGCTGCGTGCGGACGCTGTCGGAGCTGTCCCGCGAGGACGTCACCGGCTGAGCAGCCACCGGCGACCCGTGGTCCCGCCGGGCCCGGCCTCCCCCGGTCCGGTCAGGCCCGCTCCGGTACGGCCGGGGCCGCTGGTGCCGGGCCCGGGGCGGGCCGTGGCTCATGCCGTCCAGCTCATGCCGTCCAGCTCATGAGGTGGAAGCGGCGGGTGACCCGGTAGCCGGCCTTGGCGTACAGGTTGGCGGCCGGGCTGTCGGCGCCGGTCCACAGGAACCAGGAGGAGTGCAGGCCTTCGGCGCGCATCCTGGTCATGGCGAGGTGGAGCAGGATCGTGCCCAGGCCGGTGCCGCGCTCGCCGGGGTCCACGCCGAAGGGCCCGAACCGCTCGGGGATGCCGCGGTAGGCGCCGTAGAGGGCGAATCCGGCGAGCCGGTCGCGCCGGGTGGCGATGACCATGCGGGTGGTGTCCCTGTGGTGGCGGATCGCCTCGCCCCAGTCGGGGTTGAACGTCTCGGCCGCGAACCTGATCAGCTGGGGCAGCAGGCCGTCGGTGGGGTCGCCGAAGCGGTACCCCTGGCTCTGGCGGGCGGCGCGCAGCCGGTGCACCTCGGGCGGGGTGTGGTAGCCGACCAGGGTGCGGTCCATGGCGACCGGGGTGGACCGGGTGGTGAACCCCAGGCTGGTCAGCAGGCCGAGCGCGGCGGGATACAGGTCGGGGTCGGCGCCGGGCAGGACGTAGTGGGGCGTGTAGGAGGCGAAGTCGATCCGGGTCCGCCCGGCGGCCCGCAGGAAGTCCAGTGCTTGGGTGAGCAGCCGCCGGCCGAGCCCGTGGCCGCGGTGTGCGGGGGCGACGAAGAAGAACGGGATCCAGCCGGTCTGCGGTTGCAGGTCGGTGCCGGGGGCCGGCGGGATGAGCCGGCGTACGGCGTAGGCGCATCCCACGACGTTCCCGCCGGACACGGCCACACGCAGGCCGTCGGGGTCGAAGTTGGGGTCGAGCAGCACGCAGTCGCGAAACCACGCCGCGGTCGTCGGGTCGGCCGGGAGGCTGTGGTTCCAGGATTCGATCAGGGAGCGCTCGTCTCCGGGGGCGAACGCGCGGACTGTGATCGTCATGCCGACGAGCTTGGCGACGGGCGGGGGCGCGGATCAAGAGGGCGGCGGCCGTACCGGGGGCGCGACCGCCGCCCCGCCGTCGTTACGGTCTGATCTCGTACACCAGGTTGAAGGGGGTCTGCGCGGCCCTGCGGAAGCGGGTGAAGCCCGCCTGTTCGGCCAGCTCGCGGACGGCGCTCTCCCCCGCCTGGGCGCCCAGGGCGTTGCCGCCCGGCTGGGAAAGGCCGTTGGGCACGCACAGGAAGGTGGAGGCGCTGTAGTACAGCCGGCCCACGGGGGTGAAGTTGTCCTCGAGCTTGTCGCAGGCGTACGGCTCGACCAGCAGCCACGTGCCGTCGGCGGCCAGCGCCTGCCGTACCTGCCGGGCGGCGCCGAGCGGGTCGCCCATGTCGTGCAGGCAGTCCAGCGTCGTCACCAGGTCGTAGCCGGCGCCGCTGAAGGTCTGCGCGGTGGCCACCTCGAACTCCACCCGGCCGGCCAGGCCGGCCTCGGCGGCCCGCTCGCGGGCCAGCGTGATCGACTCGGTGTGGTAGTCGGAGCCGGTGACGGTGGTGCGCGGGTAGGCCTCGGCCAGCAGGATCGACGACGAGCCGAGCCCGCAGCCGACGTCGGCCACCCGGGCGCCGGCGGCCAGCTTGGCCTCGACTCCCTCCAGGGCGGGGATCCAGCTCGGGATGAGCTCGGCGACGTAGCCGGGCCGGAAGAAGGCGTCACATCCGACGAACACGTCCTGGTCGTGCTCGTGCCAGCCGAGGCCCGCCCCGGTGCGGAACGCCTCGGTGATGCGCGGTTCGGCGCGCAGCATTCCCAGCGAGATCAGGAAGGCCGCCGGCGCGTTCGGGCCGTTCGGGTCGGCCAGGCAGTAGGCCTGCTCCTCGCTGAGGCGGAACTGTCCGGTCCGTGGTTCGTAGTCGACGTATCCGCCGGCGGCCTGGCCGCGCAGCCACTCGGTGAGGTAGCGCGGGTGGCAGCCGGTGCGTTCGGCGAACCGCTCGGGCGTGGCGGGCCCCTCGGCCAGCGCGCGGTACAGGCCGAGCCGCTGGCCGATCACGACCGAGCCGGCGGCGTCGGTGGCCGCCAGGTCGGACACGATCCGGCCCATGAACGCCGTCACCTTGTCGTGGTTCATCCCTGGTCTCCTTCCCGTCGGGCCGGCTGGTGCCGGCCTGTGGGGAAAGGTTCGGCGCGGGGGCTGTCACGGCGGTCGCACGGGCTATCTTCGTGCTAACAGGCTGAGATCTGTCCTGGTGGCGGGGGTATGCCGGCCGTGGGGAGGTGCCATGTCAGTCCGGTGCGCGCCGCTGGTGCGGGTGGAGGTGCTCGGGCCGCTGCGGCTCCTGGTCGACGGCGCCCTCGTGGGGGTTCCCGGGCCGAAGCGGCGGGCGGTGCTGGCGCTGCTGGCCCTGGCCGAGGGCCGTATCGTGACGACCGATCGCCTGGTCGACGCGCTGTGGCCGGCGCAGGTGCCCGAGTCGGGGCGTCAGGCCCTGCACAACCACATCTCCCGGCTGCGGGCTCACCTCGGCCCGGCGGCGGTCCGGCTCGAGACGCGGCAGGACGGTTACCGGCTCGACCTCGGGCCCGACGAGCTGGACGTGGCGCAGGCGCGGCAGCTGCTGGCCGCGGCGCGTGCGACGGCGCGCCAGGACGCGGACGCGGCGCTGGAGCTGCTGCGGCGGGCGCACGGGCTGTGGCGGGGGGTGCCGCTGGCCGACCTGACGGGCGTGGTGCCCATCGCCACCGCGGTCGAGGAGTACGCGCAGCTGCAGCGCGAGGTGAGCGACGCGCTGGTCGCCGCCGCGGTCGTCGCCGGGCAGGCCGACGGCGTGCTGGGTCTGGCGGCCGCCTGCTCGGCCGCCGACCCGCTGCGCGAGCCCGGCGTTCTGCTGCTCATGCGGGCGCTGGCGGCCACCGGGCAGGCGCCGCAGGCGCTGCGCGCCGGCCGGGAGTACCGGCGCCGGCTCGTCGAGGAGACCGGTCTGGACCCCACGCCCGCGCTGGACGAGCTCGAGCGGGAGATCGCCGGCGGGCAGGCCGCCTGGTCGCCGCCCGGCCGGTCCGAGGCGCCGGCCGGGCCGGCCACTGCGCTGATCGGCCGCGAACGGCAGGTGGCGGCGCTGCGCCGGCTGCTGGCCGGCGAGCGGCTGGTCACCCTGGTGGGGCCCGGCGGCGTCGGCAAGACCCGGGTCGCCCTCGAGGTGGCCCGGCAGAACGGCGCGGCCACGGTGCTGCCGCTGGCGCCGCTCACCGACCCGGCCGCGCTGCCGCACGCGCTGGCGGCGGCCCTGAACCTGCAGGTCGTGCAGGGCGATGTGCTGTCGGCCTGCCTGGCGCTGCTGGGTGACCGTCCCGGCCTGCTGGTGATCGACAACTGCGAGCACCTGCTCGACGGCGTCCGGGACCTGGCCGACGTGATCCTGTCGTGCTGTCCGGGCCTGTCGGTGCTGGCCACCAGCCGCGAACCGCTCGGGCTGGCGGCCGAGTACGCCGAACGGCTGGCGCCGCTCGCGCTGCCCGGCCCCGGCGAGGATCCGGCGCGGGCCGCGTCGGTGGCGCTGTTCGTGGAGCGGGCCGGCCGGGTGCGTCCCGGGCCGCCGCCGTCGCCGGCCGAGCTGGGTACGGTCGCCGAGATCGTGTGCCGGCTCGACGGGATGCCGCTGGCCATCGAGCTGGCCGCCGGCCGGCTGTCCACCTTCTCCCTCACCGATCTGCGTGACCGCCTCGACCGCTCGCTCGACCTGCTGGGCGGCGGCAGGCCCAGCGCCGACTCCCGGCACCGGACGCTGCGGGCGACCATCGAATGGTCCTACCAGCTGCTCACGCCCGACGAGCGGCGGCTGTTCCGGCAGCTGTCGGTCTTCGCCGACGGCGTCGACCTCGAGACCGCCGAACGGCTGGCCGCCGAGCTCGGCCTGGACAGCGATCCGGGAAGCGTGCTGGCCCGCCTCGTCGACGCCTCCATGATCGAGGCCTGTTTCGGCGGCGGCACCCGGTACCGCATGCTGGAGACGCTGCGGGCCTTCGGGCTGGACCGGCTGGCGGCCGCCGGTGAGCAGGAGGCGGCCGCCGGGCGCATGCTGCGGTGGGCGGTCGAGCTGACCGCGTGGATCAGCGCCGCCATGACCACCGAGCGGGAGCCGCAGGCCGACGCCGTCCTGCGCCGCGAGATGGCGAACCTGCGGGCCACCTGGCGGCTGGCCCGCAGCCGCGGGTCCGTGGACGAGGCCGCGGCGATGGTGGTGGCGCTGTTCGACGCGATCGCCTACCGCGATCTGCTGGAGATCCTGGACTGGGCCGAGGAACTGGCCGAGGAACTGGCCGGTGATCCGGCGCTGGCCGCGCACCCGCGTGCCGGGGCCGTGCTCGGCACGGCGGCCGAGGCGGCCTACCATCGCGGTGACTACCGCCGGGCCGACCGGCTGGCCCGTGCCGGGCTGGAGAAGGCGGCCCGCGGCACCGGGTCGTGGCACTGCCTGGTGGCGCTGTCGGCGGCCGACCTGGCGCGCGGCGCCTACGACGAGGTCGTCGAGCACGCGCTGGCCGCGGCGGTCCTGGCCGACCGGCAGCTGGAGAGCTTCGGGATCGCGGCGCTGGCCAGAGCGTACGCGGGTGACCTGGAGCAGGCGCGCAGGCTCAGCGAGCGGCAGCGGCACGGCGGCGCGGGATCGCCCACGATGGCCTCCTGGGGCGCCTACGTCACCGGGGAGATCGAGAGCAGGGCCGGCCACAGCGAGCCGGCCGAGTGGCACTACCTTCGCGCGATCGAGCTGGCCCGCGCCTCGGGCGCGACCTTCCTGGTCGGTGTCGCCACCGTCGGGCTGCTGTCGGTGCGCGCCGGCGCCGGCCGCGTCCACGAGGCGCTGGGCGGCTACCGCGAGGTCATCGCCTACTTCGCCCGCAACGGCAACTGGACGCACCTGTGGGTCACCCTGCGCAACCTCGCCGGGCTGCTGCGCCGGCTCGGCGACGACGAGCCGGCCGCGCTGATCGAGGCCGCGGCCGAGCAGGCTCCCGACGCTCCGGCGGGAAGCGGCAGTCGCGGCGCCGAACCGCTGCCCGGCGCCCCCGCCGGAAGCCGTCCTTCCGGCGCCGGCCCCACCGGCGGCCCCACCGGCGGCCCCACCGGCGGCCCCACCGGCGGCCCCACCGGGGGCCCCACCGGGGGCGGCCGTCGCGACGGCGACCCGCATGCCTGGGCGGCCGGGGCGCCGCCGGTGCCCAACCGGGTCGCCGTTCTGGAGGTGGCGCGGCAGGCGATCGAGCGGAACCTCACCCGCTCATGAGACTCCTCTCGACGAACGCCTCGTCGCTCACCCACGCCGTGTAGAGATCGACGCCCAGGCCGGCGATGAGCCCGGCGGTCTGGCTCTCCTGCGCCGCCAGGGCGCGGACCTTGCGGGCCGCGGTCGCCGGGTCCAGCACGAGGTCGACGGCCAGCCGGTGGGCGGGCGTCATGATCGGTTGTCCCGGCGGGAAGACGCCCAGGCTCTGGTTCAGCGCGCTCCAGCGCGGTGCCCGCCGTTCGGAGAAGGTGGCGTACAGCAGCCGCGCCCCCGGCGGGGCGGCGCGGTCGAAGGCCGCGCTCGCCCAGGCCGAGACCGCCCGATGGTCGGGGTGGCCGGTGATGCCGTCCGGGCCGAAGGTCAGCACGGTGTCGGGGCCTACCTGTTCGATCAGCTCGCACAGCGGCGCGACCGCCTCCGGTTCGGGGACCGCCGCGCAGTGACCGTCGCGGTGGTCGAGCCAGTGATGCTCGGCGACGCCGAGGATGCGCAGGCAGCGTGCCAGCTCGCCGGTGCGGGCGGCGGCCAGCCGGGGCGGCGGCCAGTCCACGTGGGCGGTGCCGCGCTCGCCGCGGGTGGCGGTCACGCACACCACGCGCGACCCGTTGTCGCGTGCCATCGCCATCAGCCCGCCGGACAGGTAGGCCTCGTCGTCCGGGTGCGCCCAGATCCCCAGGACGGTGCCCAGCCCGGCGACGACGGCCGCAGAAGAGTCGATCATGACGTGCCGGCCTTTCTGGTGTGGATCTTGTGGAGGGACAGCGCCGCGGCCAGGCACGCCACGGCCGGCAGCCACAGGCGGCCGGCGCCGGCCGTATCGACGAGGAGGCCGCCGAGCAGCGCGCCGGTGGCCGACCCGAGGTGGACCGCACAGCTATTGAGGGCCAGCGGCAACGGCGCGGGCCCGTCGCCCAGGCCGATCAGGCGGTGCTGCTGGGCGGGGACGAAAGCCCAGGCCGCGATCCCCCACCCGGCTGTGACGGCCAGCGCCCCGGCCGGTACGGCCGCGACGTGCGCGAGCGCCGCGAACATGACCGCCAGGGCGGTGAGCGCCGGCACGACGACCCGGCCGGCGCCGCTGCGGTCGGCCGCGCTGCCGCCCCACCACACCCCTGCCAGGCCGCCGATGCCGAACGCCGCGACGGCCGCCCCGAGCTGTCCGGGCGCGGCCGCCAGCAGCGACGGCAGGTAGGTGTACATGCCGAAGGAGGCGGTCATCACCAGGAAGGTCACGCCGAGCGCCCCGGCCACGGCCGGCGAACGCAGTGGGCGCAGCCGCTCGCGCAGCGTCGCGCGGGCCGGCGGGGCGGACCCGGCCGGGGTCAGCAGCAGAGCGCCGACGGTGACCGCCGCGAGCACGGCGACCAGCCCGAACGCGGCCCGCCACGACAGCGCCGCGGCCAGCGTCACACCCAGCGGGGCGCCCGCCACCATCGCCGCCGACGTGCCGGCCAGGATCACCCCCAGTGCGCGCCCCCGGTGCGCGGCGGGGACGGCGGCCACGGCCGCCGCGCCGGCGGCAGGCACGTAGACCGACGCGGCGAGCGCGGCCGGCACCCTGACGGCCAGCAGCGCGGGGAAGGCCGGTGCCGCGGCCGCCAGCACGCTCAGCGTCCCGAACAGCGCCATCGAGCCGAGCAGCACCCGCCGTGGGGGCCGCCCTCCCAGCAGGGCGCTGAGCAGCACCGCGCCGATCGCGTACGCCAGCGCGAACACCGTCACCGTCAACCCAGCTGTGCCGATCGTGACGTCGAGGTCGTGGGCGATCCCGGCGAGGAGGCCGGCCACGACGAACATGTCGGTTCCGATCGCGAACGTGCCGGCGGCGAGCGCCGCGACCGGGAGCCAGCGCCGCTGCCGCCCGGGTGTGCGGGTCGTCCGGTCCAGGACCGTTGCCATCTCATCACCTCCGTGGTCCTGCTTGCGATGCTCGGAGCACGGCCTGGCACGGCACTACCGCGGCGCTGACACGGCGATAACACGGCGCTAACACGGCCCTGATGCAGGCGCGCGGTGAGAGATGCCCGGCGCCGGCCGCTCACTGGTGCCGCGGCGCGGGGTCCTCGCCGGCCAGGAAGCGCGTGATCTGGGCCGCTCCGGTTCTGGCCAGCCAGGTGCGCAGGTCCATCAGGCCGGGGTGCAGCGCGCGGGTGAAGGCGACGTCGGCGCGGTAGCCGCGTTCGTTGAGCCAGGTGTAGGCGTAGGCGAACTCCTCGCCGATCTGCGCGATCACCCCGATCGGGATCTGGACGTACGGCAGCCGCCGCCCGACGGCCTCGGAGACGGCCGCGGCGAGCCGTACCGGGGTCAGCTCGTCCCCTGCCAGGTCCACCGCCCGGCCGATCCAGTCGTGCGGGTGGGCGAAGGCCATGGCGGCGAAGACGCCGACATCGTCGACGGCTATGATCTGCTGCGGCACGTCGGCCGCGAACGGGGCGGTCACGCTGCCGTCGCGCAGGTGGTAGCCGCCGGTGTAGTTCTCCATGAACGAGACCGGGCGCAGGAAGGTGGCGGGCAGGCCTAGGCGGGCGATGTGCTGTTCGACGCGCCACTTGCTCACCACGTTCTGGGGCAGCTTCTCGGTGTTGTGGCGGCCCGCTCCGGCGACCGAGGCGTACACCAGGTGCCGGACGCCGGCGGCCTGTGCCGCGTCGGCGACGTTGCGGCCCCAGCGGACCTCGTCCTCGGTGGAGAAACCGGCCGGGGTGCCCGGGGAGCCGACGGTGGGCTGCACGCCGAACAGGCCGTGCGCGCCGTCGGCCGCGGCGATGAGGGAGGCGACGTCGTCCATCTCGGCGCTCACGAGGTCGGCGCCCGCCGCCGCGAGCGCCCTGGCGCGGGCGCCTTCCGGGTCGCGGGTCACCGCGCGTACCCGCCAGCCGTCGGCCAGCAGGTGCGCCGTCACGGCCCGGCCCTGCAGGCCGGTCGCCCCCACCACCACGATGGTGTTGTCCGCGGGGTTCACAGTGTTCACAGTGTTCACGATGTGGCTCCAGAAGATGGGCATGCTGAGCCGCCCCACTAAGTGGGGTGGCCCTCCGGTTATAGCCGGGCTAGAATATGGAGGGCCACCCCGTTTCTGCAAGCCCCCAGGAGAACCGATGCCGTCCGAGCGGCCGATGCGCGCCGACGCGCGCCGTAACTACGACCGCCTGCTCGCCGCCGCCGCCGCGGTCGTCGCCGAACAGGGAGCCGAGGCGTCGCTGGAGGAGATCGCCCGGCGCGCGGGCGTCGGCTCGGCCACCCTGCACCGGCACTTCCCCTCCCGCCGGCGGCTGCTGGAGGCTGTCTTCCGCGACAAGGTCGAGACCCTGTGCTCCGCCGCCACCGACCTGGCCGGCGCCCCCGACCCCGAACAGGCGCTGGTCAGCTGGCTCGGCGCCGTGGCCACGCACGCCGTGTCCAACCGGGGCCTGGCCGCCTCACTGATGGGCGGCTCCGACGACGGCGATCCCCTCGTGGGAGCCACCTGCCACACGATGATCGTCGAGGCCGGACAGGGCCTGCTGGCCAGGGCCCGGCAGGCGCACGCCGTACGGTCCGACGTCTCGATCGTCGAGCTGCTCACCCTCGTCCACGCCATCTCCCTGGCCGCCGAGCAGCAACCCGACGGCGCGGCCCTGGCCGACCGGCTGCTCACCCTCGTTCTGGACGGCGTGCGCCCCCGGCCGGAAGGCCCGCCTCGCTGATGGCGCCGCAGGGTGAGTATCGGCTCCCCGGCGAGGCGTGACGCTCACCGGCCACCCGCCGCGACGGACCGGAGAAGGATCTCGGCGGCCAGCCGCCAAGCCGGCCCTGGGGAGGTGCGAGCCGCCCGCGGGGTGGGCGACTTCACCGGCCGGGCCCGCGAGCTGGGGCCGCTGCGTGAGCCGGTGGGCAAGGCCGCACCCGACCGCGTGCGAGGGTGCCGAAGGAGCTCGTCGTCGAACGCTCCCGGTCACCGCGAGGATCGTCGTGAATGCCTGGCGGCTCAGCCGATGGCTCGCAGGGCGAGGTCGAGCAGGGCGCGGGCGTCGCCGGCCGGGCGCTGCTCGACCACGTGTTCCAGCCACAGCGCCGAGACGGTGGTGTAGAGCAGCCGCACGCGGGCGTCGGAGGCGGGCAGGCCGAGCGCGTCGGCGATGACGGCCACGCAGCCGTCGGTCCAGCGGCGGGCGATCTGTTGCAGGACGGGATCGCGTCCGGCGTGCACGTACAGCTCCCACAGCGCCAGCTGGCGCATGCGGTCGGCCGCGACGACCTCGTCGAGGACGGCACGCGGCCCGTGGTCGGCCACCCATCGGCGGGTGGCGGCCAGCTCGACGTCGACGAGCCGGCCGAACGCCTCGGCCAGCAGCTGGTCGCGGGAGGCGAAGTAGTAGGTGGTGGCCGCCAGCGGGAGCTCGGCCCGCTGGGCGACGGCGCGATGGGTCACCGCGGCGAAACCGCCCTCGGTGAGCAGGTCGACGGCCGCCTCCAGCAGCGCGGCCCGGCGCTTTCGGGCGCGCGTCTGCTGCGGCCGGCCGGCCGCAGCAGACCTGTCCCGCTGCGCGGTCCGCGCAGGCCGTTCCGGCCGCTCGGGCCCCTGGGGCTCCTCGGGCTGTTCCGGCTGCTCGGGCCGCTCGGGCCGCTCGGCCGGTACGGCGGGCCCGGCCGCCCGCCCCGTCAATGGGCACCGGCCAGGTTGAGCACGACCACCCCGCCGATGATCAGCAGGATCCCCGCGACCTTGGCCAGGGTGAGACTCTCCCCCAGGAACGCGGCGCCGATGAGCGCGATGGCGGCGGTGCCCACACCGGACCAGACGGCATAGGCGGTTCCGACATCCATGTGCGCCTTCAGCACCTGGGCCAGCAGGACGAACGAGGCGACGTATCCGGCGACGACGACCAGGCTCCAGCCGAGATGGCTGAAACCGTTACTGAGTTTGAGCGCGGACGTCGCCACGACCTCTGTCGCGATCGCGCCGAAGAGCAGCAGCCAGGCCATGGGGGACCCTCCCGGAAAACTGGTACGACCGTACCAGTTTAGCTGTGGCCTGCCACGACGCCTAGCCCCCGGATCCCGTCGCCCGGTCCGGGCGCGCAGGTCAGGGTGAGGGCGCCGGCGAGGACGGGGATCGTGACGGTACGCATGATGTCGCTTTCAGGGGGTTGTGCTCAGGCGGTCTTGACGGCGGACAGGTCGAAGTCGAGGGTGACCTTTTCCGAGATCATCACTCCGCCGGTCTCCAGGACGGCGTTGTAGGTGATGCCGAAGTCCTTGCGGTTGATCACGGTGCTGCCTTCGAAGCCGACCCGGGTCAGGCCCTGGGCGTCGACCGCGGTGCCGGTGTAGTCGAGGGGGATGGTGATCTGCCTGGTCACGCCGCGGATGGTCAGCCGGCCGGTGACCTCGAAGCTGTCGCCGCCGACGTGCTTGACCCCGGTGGACTCGAAGGTGATGGAAGGGTGGCCGGCGGCGTCCAGGAAGTCGCCGGTGCGCAGGTGGGCGTCACGCTGCTGGTTGCCGGTCTGGATCCCGGCCACGTCGAGGACCACGTGGACGCTGGAGGCGGCGGGGTCGCCGGCGTCGAGGAAGGCGGTCGCCTCCTTGACGGGGATGCTGCCGTGGACCTTGGTGACCATCGCGTGCCGGGCGACGAAGCCGAAGCGGCTGTGCGCGGGGTCGATGCTGTAGGTGCCGGTGGACGCGCTGGGATGCATGTCTCACTCCAAGCCGATTAGTTCAGTGCTGGAAGATTCAGCAGGACGGTACATCGGCTTATTTCAGCGCGCAACTTTTGAGTACGATGGTTTTGTGACACGATGGCTCAACGACGACGAACAGCGCGCCTGGCGGGCGTTCGGGCTGGCCACCCGCCTGCTGACCGACCGCCTCGAGCGCGACCTGCATGCCGCGGCCGGCATGCCGCCCACCTACTACGAGCTCCTCGTCCTGCTCTCCGAGGCGCCCGAGCGGACCATGCGCATGAGCGAACTGGCGCACTGGACCAACTCCAAGCCGAGCCGCATCTCCCACGCGATCAACAAGCTCGAGGCGAAGGGGTGGGTGCGCAGGGAGCACTACGCCGACGACCGGCGCGGCTGGCTCACCGTCCTGACCGACGACGGCCTGGCGGCACTGCGGGCCGCGGCCCCCCGGCACGTGGCCAGCCTGCGCGAGCATCTGATCGATCTGCTCACCCCCGAGCAGCTCCGGCACCTGGGCGACATCAGCCAGGTCCTCCTCGACCACCTGACCGCCGACCCGGAGCCGGCCAAGGAAGCCGGAGCCGGCCATGCAGAGTGAGGCCGTGGCGCCGAACCTCGATCGCCGGCTACCGGGCGGGCCCCCGAGGTACACGTCGGTGAGGAGGGCCCAGGACGTGCGGTGAGCTCAGCGCCCGGCGTCGCCGTGTGGCCAGCACTCCATGCCGGACGGTGCGATGCCAGCGGGGGGCCACAGCGTGGCGGCCTCAGGCCGGCAGCATGATGAGGCCTGCGACAAGTAGCCCGGTGACGACCAGGACCGCCACGAGCAGCGCCACCGTCCCGAACCGGCGCCGGATCAGTTTCGCGTTGTGTGCCATCGGTATTCCTTCCCTTCGAAGATGTCTGTCGTCCCGCCACGAACCGCTGTCGTGGCGCGCCCGGGCAGGCGTCACCGTTGAGGGCCGGGGCGGCCGTTCACTCCTCCTGTCCGCCGGTCAGTTCCCGCACGCGGCGCAGCAGCGCCGTCCTACGGGCATGGGCGCGCACGGCCAGCACCAGCGCCGCCGCGACGAACAGTCCCCCGACGGCCAACGCCAGGACCAGGCCGGCGCCACGCTGAACGGCGGCCGCCGCCAGCGCCGCCGTGGTCGCCAGCGAGGCGGCCAGGCCGATCCAGGCGGCGATCACCCGGTCGGTGGCGAACAGCGGCACCCGGCGCGTCAGCAGCCACCCGCCGTAACCCGTCCAGGCCAGGCAGAACACGGTGAACAGGGCGAAGGCCAGGTGGGTACGGCCGGGCAGCGGGCCCGGCTCGCTCCACCACAGCGCGGCCACGAACACCGCCCCGGCCAGCCCGGCCACCAGCGCGGTCACCGCCCGCAGACGCCTGCCCGGTGACAGCGACGGCTCCAGCCGTTCGATCATCTCCTGCGCCGACAGGCGCGGTCGCTCCTCGGTCACGGCCGGTATCCCTTCTCCTCCAGGCGGGCGCGTAGCAGGCGACGGGCGCGGTTGAGCCGGGACTTGACGGTGCCGACCGGGACCCGGCAGATCTGCGCGCAGTCCTCCACCGGCAGGTCCTCCAGGTAGAACAGCACGAGGACCTCCCGCTCCGGCACCGGCAGGCCCGACAGCAGGCTCACCAACTCGGCCCGATCCACCACGGCCTCCACCGGGTCCTCGGCGACCACGTCGCCGGCCGCGAGCGTCTCCTGTTCCCGGGCGTACTGGTCGCGCAGGCGGTCGGTCACCGACCGGCGGGCGATCGTGAACAGCCAGGGCGCGAACCGGGACGGCTCCCGAAGCCGGGGCAGCCCCCGGACCACGGCCAGCCAGATCTCCTGGGTCACGTCATCGGCCCGTTCGGCATCCAGCATGCGGCGCACGTAGGTCCACACCGGCATCCGCCAGCGGGCCACCAGTTCGGCCAGCGCCGCCCGCTCGCCCAGCTGCGCGCGCACCACCAGCAGCTCATCGGTCATCACGTCCTCCCGTCACCCCGAACAGTCGGGCGGCGCGCCGGTCAGGTTCACCACTTGCGCATCTTTCCGGCCATCGGGCAAGGGCGGCCGGGTCCGGGCTGCTCAGGCCGCGCGTCCTTACCGCCGGCCGGGCCGGGTGCGCCGGGCGGCGTGAACCTGTCGCGGCCGTGACGGCAATCAACAGATGAGGACGCGGGACCGCCCACCGGCGCCACGCCGAGCCGTTCCGCGCGCCACGACTCGGTAACCGTTCCGCCCGTGACACGACGGGAACGGCCACACGATCACGTCGGCGGGGGCTCGGGTGAGCAGCCCCGGCCGGCCCTGCCGAAGGAGCCTCCCCATGACGGCGCCGGCCGTTGTCTTCGTGCTGCCAGGAAAACGGCACCTGCCGCTGCTGATCGCGCTGGTGCCCGCGCTCGCCCTGAGGGGGCTGGCGATGCTCGGATACCGGCCGGCGCTGTGGTTCTGGGCCGACTCCTTCACCTATCTGAAGGCGGCCGCCGCGCCCGAGCCGGGCGCGTTCCGGCCGCTGGGCTACCCGCTGTTCCTCGCCGCGCTCTCCCCCGGGCCCGGCCTGACGCTGGTCACCGCCGTCCAGCACCTGCTCGGGCTGGGTACGGCCGTGGCGGCCTACGCGCTGCTGCGGCGCCGGGGGCTGCCCGGGTGGGGCGCGACCGCGCTGGTGGCGCCGTTGATGTACGACGAGTTCCTGATCCTGCTGGAACACATGATCATGGCGGACTCCCTGTTCGTGGTGCTGACCACGGGCGGGATCCTGGTGCTGCTGCGGCGGCAGCTCACCCCGGCGGCCGCGGCGGCAGGGGGCGCCCTGCTGGCCCTGGCCACGCTCACCAGGACCATCGGGGCCGTGGTGCTCGTCCTGGCGGCCGGCCACCTGCTGTGGCACCGCCACAGGTGGCGGGTCTGGAGCCGTTTCGTGCTGGCGGGCGCGGTGCCGTTGCTGGCGTACGCGACCTGGATGGGCGCCACGAGCGGCACCTTCGGCCTGACCAGGGCCGACGGCCAGTTCCTGTGGGCCAGGACGACCACGTTCGCCGACTGCGCCGTGATCCGCCCCGAACCCCGCCTGGCCCCGCTGTGCCCCCGCATACCGGTGGCCGCCAGGCCGGCGCCGCCGTTCTGGCTGTGGGCTCCGTGGTCGCCGATCAGGGCGGTGCGCGCCGACCGGAACGCGCTCGCCGGCCGGTTCGCCAGGGCCGCCATCCTGGCCCAGCCGGGCGACTACCTGGCCGCCGCCGGCGCCGACCTGCGGTGGCTGTTGCGCTGGGAACGCACCACCGAACGGGACCCGTCCGTCAGGCGGACCAACCCGTACTGGTTCCCCTTCAAGGCGCGGCCCTTGCGGGAGTCGGTGCGGGCCGTCGCCGAGTCGTACGAGAAAGGCCCGGCCGCCACCAGGATCGCCGAGCCGTACGCGGGCTGGCTGCGCGCCTACCAGCGTGTCGGCTACCTGCCGTTCCCGCTGCTCGTGTTCGTCCTGGCCGCCGCGCTGGTCCTGGCGGTCGTACGGCGGCGCGCCGACGCGCTGCTTCCCGGCCTGGCCGCCGTGGCGCTGGTCCTGCTACCGCCGTTCGCGGTCGGCTACGACGTTCGCTACGTGGTCCCGGCCATCCCGCTGACCTGCCTGGCCCTGGGCCTGGCCGTCACGCGCGGGCCGCGCGGGCAGGACGACGGCGGGGTGAGCCGGACACCGCGGGCCCGCCCGCGGGTCTCCTGCGCCGGTGGAGCGCGATCAGGGTGACCGTCTCGGGGCCGCCGGACCGGGGTGGCCGGGGTTCAGGAGTCGGCGCGTCGTCCGTCCTCGGTCCCGAAGCCGTCGAGCGACTCGCGCTCCTCCAGGGTGCGCAGTTCCTGGAACAGCGTGATGTGCAGGCCGCCCGGCGTGTCGAGCCTGGAGTTCAGCGACTGCCACGGCGTGACGGTGGGCGGCGCGACCTGCTCGGCGCCGGCCGCGACCAGCTCGTCGGTGGTGGCTCGGGCATCGTCGACCTCGAAGGCGACCCGGATCTTCGGCGCCACCTGACGACCCACCTCGACGTCGTCGATCATCTTCTTCTGCGCGGGATTGGCGATCTCCAGCGTGGCCTGGCCCGCATCGAGGATCGCCACGCGGGCGCCGTCGCCGCTGGAGAAGGCGGCCTGCTCGGGCAGGCCCAGAACGTCCCGGTAGAAGGCCAGGGCGGCCTCGTAGTCCTCGGCCTCGACGACCAGGCGCAGCTGGCGGACGGCGGGCGGCCTGCGGTTCCCTGCATCGTGGGGCGCGGTCATGTGGGATCTCCTCGTCCGAGACGCTGATGTCGGGGTTCACGATAGAGGGGCGCCGGACGCGCGCTCTCGGCGGCACGGGCCGCCCCTGCGGAACGGCGATCGCCGAGCCGGGGACGCCTCGTCCAGCCGGCGAAGGCCGCCGAGCCCGCCCGGCGCGGGACAGTGGTGTCGCCCTCGTGGCCGGCCTGAGGGCCCGGCGGCACAGTGGCGGCGCAGTGGCGGCGCTGTCGCCGTTCTGCTTGAAACCGGTGTCGAATGCGTGTTCTATGGTGGCTGTGGCTTGGGACGCGCTTCCGCTCGTGGACGTCGTCGACGAGCGCCCCGCGATAGAGCGGCGTGCCGTCGTGCGCGACGGGTTCTACGAGACGCAGGCCCGCACGATGATCGAGAAGGTGCCCGTGACCTCGGCCGTCGCCGAGCGGTGGGCGGTCAGCCCCTACCGGGGGTGCGCCCACGCCTGCCGCGGCTGTGTGGCCAGGCGCGGCCACCGTTCGCTCGGCTGGGACACCGGGCGCGACTTCGACACCAGGATCGTGGTCAAGGCCAACGCCGGCTCGCGGTTGCGCGACGAGCTGGCCCGCTGGCCGGGCGAGCCGCTCGCGATCGGTGTGGCCGGCGACTGCTACCAGCAGGCCGAGGCCACCTACCGGCTGATGCCCGCGCTGGTCACGGCGCTGGCCGAGGCGGGCGTGCCGTTCACCGTCTACACCAAGAGCCCGCTGGTGCTGCGCGACGCCGGGCTCCTGGCGGCGGCGCGGGCACCGGTGGCGGTCTCGATCGCGTTCGTCGACGAGAAGATCCGCCGGGTGGTCGAGCCGGGCGCCCCTACCGCGCAGCGGCGCCTGGAACTGGTGGCGGCCTTGCGCGAGGCGGGGGTCGACTGCCAGGTGCTGATGTCGCCGGTGCTGCCGCTGCTGAGCGACGCGGCCGACCAGCTGGCCGCCACCGTGCGGCGCATCGCGGCCGCGGGGGCCTCGGGGGTGCGGCCGGTGGTGCTGCGCCTGCCGTACGGCACGCGGCAGTGGTACCTGTCATGGCTGGAGCAGGCGCATCCCGGGCTGGTGGAGCGCTACGCGGAGCTGTACGACGCGGCGGGGCTGCCCGCGCCGGGCTACGAGGAGCGCATCACCGGGCAGATCGAGCAGCTGGCCCGCGCCTACGGCATGCGGTGCGGCGCCGCCCCTTCCCCCACCCGCCGGACGCCCCGGGCCGACCAGCTCACCCTGGTCTGACGGGCGCCCACCGGCGCCGTAAGGGGCCGATCCGCCGCCGGAAAACCGGTTGACCGCGCTTGTAGCGTGGCCGTCATGAGTTGGACTGACCAGTTCGTGAAGCAGGGTTTCGTCAAGGTGCAGGCGGCCTCGCCGCAGGTGGGTCTGGCCGCGCAGGAGCTGCTGTGGAAGCAGATCGGCCTGTCTCCCGACGACCCTTCGGGCTGGACGCAGCCCGTGGTGTGGGCCGCCGACATGACCGGTGTGGGGCCGTTCGGGGAGATCATCCGCTCTCCGGTGCTCGCGCAGGCGCTGGACGAGGTGTGCGGGCAGGGCGGCTGGCGGCCGAGCGGCGCCTGCGGCAACATCCCGATCCGGTTCCCGAACCTGCCGCCGGCCGATGACAGGGGCTGGCACATCGACCTCAACGTCATGCATGAGGACGGCAGCTGGGCCGTCAGCGGGCGCCCCGGCACGCTGCTGCTGCTCATCCTGTTCTCCGAGGTGGGGCCGGACGACGCGCCGACCAGGATCAGGGTGGGTTCCCAGCGCAACGCGGCCGCCGCCCTCGGCGACGGCACGTACGAGCATGTACCGGCCAGCCGGCTGGTGGAGGCCGCCAGCGCCGAGCGGCCCCTGGCGTACGCCACCGGGCTGCCCGGCGAGGTGTACGTGGTGCATCCGCTGACCGTGCACGCCGCCCAGGAGCACCTGGGCAGCCGGCCGCGGTTCATGGCGCAGACGCCGATCTTCCTGTCGGCGCCGCTGGACCCGTCGGCGGACACGCCGCTGGCGCGCGCCGTACGGGAGTGACGTGTCCCTCCGGGGTCGCCCTCGGAGGGAGGTCCGGGCGCCGCGTCCCCCGGCCGGGTGCCGACAGGGGACGCGGCGGCTGACGGCAGGAGACGGGGCGGCGGTGGGCGTGCCGGCGGACCGCTCGTAGGATTCCGGGATGAATATCCGTAAAGGTGGGCCGGGCGACGTGGCGGCGGTGGTCGCGATGTTCGACAGCGCGATCGAGTGGCTGGTCTCGCAGGGCCGGACGGGACAGTGGGGCAGCGAGCCGTTCTCGGCCAGCGCCAAGCGCGTGGAGATGGTGACCGGCTGGGCGGGCGGCGACGGGATGCGCATCGCCGAGATCGACGGCCTGCCGGCCGGGTGCATGACGCTCGGCGAGCCGGTCACCTACGTGGCGCCGGCGCCCGAGCCCGAGGTGTACGTGCAGGGCCTGGTCATCGACCAGCGTTTCCACGGCCGCGCGGTGGGCCGGACGCTCCTGGAACAGGCGATGGCCGAGGCCGCCGAGCAGGGTGTGGACCTGGTGCGGGTCGACTGCTACGCCGGCGATGACGGGCAGCTGGTGCGCTACTACGAGAGCTGCGGGTTCCGCCCCACCGAGCGGTTCACGGTCGGCGAGTGGCCCGGCCAGGTGCTCGAGCGGAGGGTCTCGGCCGCCTGAGAGGTGCCCGCCGGGTGCCCGGCGGGCACCCGGCCGCGGGGCGGCTCCAGCCGTACGGTCCGCAGGACACCGTGGGCGCGGATGCGTGATCCGACTGCGGCAATCAGCCGGACGCGGATGTTCTTGTGCAGGAGTATGGGGCGATGGATCCTGTTCGGAATGGCGACCCCCGGCAGATAGGGCCGTACCGGCTGATCGGGCATCTGGGCAGCGGCGGGATGGGCCGGGTCTTCCTGGCCCGCTCCCGCGGCGGCCGGGCGGTCGCGGTGAAGGTGGTGCACGCCGAACTGGCCGGCGATGCGGAGTTCCGGCGCCGGTTCGCCGAGGAGGTCACGGCCGCCCGCCGGGTCGGCGGCTTCTACACCGCCGAGGTGGTCGACGCCGACCCTGAGGCCGACCCGCCCTGGCTGGCCACCGCCTACATACCCGGCCCCTCCCTGTCCGAGGCCGTCGCGGCGCACGGGCCGCTGCCGGCCGCGGCAGTCCGCGTGCTGGGGGCGGGCCTGGCCGAGGGACTGGCCGCGATCCACTCAAGCGGCCTGGTCCACCGCGACCTCACCCACCGCAACGTGATCCTCGCCGACGACGGGCCGCGCGTCATCGACTTCGGCATCGCCAAGGCCCTCGACACCGTGCACGCCTCCACCCGCGTCATCGGCACCCCCGGATTCATGTCCCCCGAACAAGCCAGGGCCGGCCAGATCGGCCCGGCGAGCGATGTGTTCTCCCTCGGCTGCGTGCTCGCCTACGCCGCCACCGGCACCGGACCGTTCGGCGGCGGCATGGCCGACCTGGTCGTCTACCGGATCGTCCACGAACCGCCCGACCTCGACGGCGTCCCCGCCGACATCAGGGCCCTGCTGCGTTCCTGCCTGGCCAAACTTCCGGCCGACCGGCCCACGCTGGACGACATCCTCGACCAGTTGGAGGCGCCCGCGGCCGACGCCACCGCCGCCACCCGCTGGCTCCCACCGGACATCACCGCCATGATCACCGAACGCGGCACGATGATCCGCACCCCGACCCGGCCCAGCGCCCCCGAACCGCCACACGAGCTCGTACCGCGACAAGACCCCGTACCGCCGCACGAGCCCGTACCGACAGAAGGCACCGGGATCGGCGAAACGGTGCCCGGCGATCGATCGGGCCGCGTCGCCGTCGAGGCGGACCCGCGACGCCCCGCTCCCGAGGCGCGGCCGGCGGACAGCCGCTCAGGCGCGACGCCCGCTCCTCATCCTTGGCAGCCCGCGGACCGTCCGGCGGCCGGGCCCGGTGGCGGCACCGCGACCGCCGCGACAACCCTGGCACTGCTGTGCCTTCCCGGGCTTCTGATCCTGATCCTCAAGGCCGCCCAGATGTTCCTGCGCTTCGCCGACGAGCCGTTCGGGTTGCTGATGGCGGCGAATCTGGCGGTGGCTGTGGCGGAGGGGGTCGTGCTCGTCATGGGCGCTCTGCTGCTGTCCCAGCGCAGGGTGGCAGGGCGCCGGATGATCGCGACGGCCGGCGGTGTGGCGGCTGTGCACAGCATGAGCGCCGGCGTGCAGTTCTTTCTGACGGGCGGGGAACTGACGACGGACACGCCCGTCTCCGTGATCGTGCCGCTCTTCGTGGCCGCCCCGGTGACGGGCTTGTTCGCGGTTGCCGCCGTGCTCATGGCCATGCTTCCGGCCACCGGCCGATGGTGCCTTCGCCGGGACTAGATGGTTCTGTCCCGTGAGGTTGGTGACGCGGCCGGCGGGCGCGACGCGTGCGGCCGTCATGAGGTGAAGCCTGTGGTGTCGAAACGGGCGAGGACTTTCCTTCCGTCTGTGACCCAGACCGTGATCGCGTCATAACCGGAGAGGAAGGCGAGTTCGTCGTCGCCGTCACCGTCGTAGTCACCTGCCGTCGCGGCCTGGGCACCACCCGTCGCGACGACTCCTCCCGCGTTCCGCAAGCCTCCGGAACCGCCCACGAAGAGCCAGGTCGGCGAGGCATCCTGGGCCATCCCGCCGAAAGCGAGGTCATCGCGGCCATCCCCATCGACATCGCCGGACACCGCCGGGCCGTGGGTGCCCCTGAACACCTGGCGCCGGCCGTTCCCGTAATAGACGGTCAGAACCTTGTCGACCGAGGGCGCTTCCGTCTCGTAGGGAGGCTCGTTGTTGCGGCTACCGTCGTCGCCGATCACGACGTCTCTGGCGCCGTCACCATCGAAGTCGCCGAACGCGGTCGCCATGCCTTTGTTGAGTCTGCGGCCTTTCTCGGACAGGCCGTCCCGGCCGGCGGTGAGGAGCCAGCCGGCGGTCTGCTCGCCGTCGTCGGCCTCGTGCACGACCAGCCCGGTGGCACGCCGCCCGGCGATCTTGTCCGCAGTCATGGTCCCTGATCCCATGCCGCCGGTCGGTGACGGCTGGATGGTGCGGCGTGCGGGAACCGCGTCCCGGCTGAACGGCCCGTACAACACGGCCAGGCTGCCATCCTCCCCGGTGCCGTCATCCCGACCAGGTATCGCCACGTCAGCGGCGCCATCTCCGTTGAAGTCACCGGCGACGGCCCCATTGACCGCCCCATGTCTCATCGCGGGCGGGTGGATGGGGGTGGGCGGCGTCCCGACGTCGATGCCGTGAGGTCCGCCCCAGAAGACATGCAGACGGTCCTGCTCTTCGTGGCCGGGCAGGCTGCCGTGGCGCAGAACGTCGCCGAACCCGTCATCGTCAAGGTCGGCCCTGAGCACCGGGTCGCTCAGCAGCGGGACGAAGGTGTCGGATGAGATGACCGCCCGTGTCGCGGGATCAAGCCCTTGGGGCGAGCCGTAGACAATGGCGAGATATCGCCGATCGTGGTCGTTGAACTCGAACGCCAGGTCCGCGCGTCCGTCACCGTTGACGTCATCGGCGCGCTCGCTGCCCGTGCCCGAAGGTATCGGGGACACCTTCGGCGGCATGTTCGTCGCGGTTGCGGAGGTTTGCGGCGCGGCCTGATGTTGATGACGTGGTGCGGTTCCGCATCCCGCGATCATCAAGGCCAGCAGGAGCAAGATCGTCGCCCTGTGTGGCATGGAGGCAGAGCCTAGTGCAGGCCGCCATGCTCTGCTCGCCGTACCAGCAGGCCGGATCCCGCCTACCGGCGGCATGAGCGACCCCTGTTCCCGACGTCCCGCCACGAGGCCGGGCCCGCTCCGTCACAAGGGGTGTGCGGCGGGCCGTTCCTCGACCATGATGTGATCACTGCATCTGGCGACAGGAGGCGGCTGTGCGACTCGGATTGAGCATCGGCACCCTCGGCCCCGCGGCGGCCGACCCGCGAACGCAGCTCGCACTGGTACGGGAGGCCGAACGGCTCGGCTACGACTCCGCATGGGCCGCCGAGGGCTACGGCGCCGACCCCGCCACCACCCTGGCGTGGCTGGCGGCCGGCACCGAGCGCATCGCGCTGGGCAGCGGGGTGATCCAGATGTCCAGCCGTACGGCGGTCGCCACCGCCATGGCCGCGGCCACGATCGACAGGGTCTCGGGCGGCCGGTTCCTGCTGGGCCTGGGCGCCTCCGGGCCGCAGGTGGCCGAAGGCTGGCACGGCCAGCGCTACGAGCGGCCGCTGGCCCACTTACGCGACTACGTGACGGTCGTGCGGACCGCGCTCGACCAGCGGCCCGTCGAGCACGAGGGCCCGGCCATCGTGCTGCCGCTGCCCGGCGGCCGCGGCAAGGCGCTGACGATGACGACCGGCCCGCTCCGGCAGCCGCTGCCGATCCACCTGGCGGCCATGGGGCCCAAGGCCGTCGAGCTCGCGGGGGAGATCGCCGACGGCTGGCTGCCCATCCACTTCCCGCCCGAGCACCTCGCCGAGACGCTCGACCGCCTGCGGGCGGGGGCGGCGCGCGCCCGCCGCGACGCCGCGGGGATCGAGGTGTCGCCGATGGTCATGGCGATGGTGGACGACGATCCCGACTACGCCCGCGACATGGTGCGGCCGATGGTGGCGCTGTACCTGGGCGGCATGGGCACCAAGGGCGTCAACTTCTACAACCGGCTGGCCCACCGGCTCGGCTTCGGCGCGGCCGCCTCCCGGGTGCAGGACGCCTATCTCGACGGTGACATGGGTGAGGCCGTGGAGGAACTGCCCGACGACCTGATCGACGCGCTGACCCTGTGCGGCACGCCGGATCGGGTCCGGCGGCTGCTGGCCGACTACCGCAAGGCGGGTGCGACCCGGCTCATCGTCGGGCTCAACGCGCCCACCACGGACGACCGCCTCGAGCAACTGGCCTGGCTGGCCGAGCTCAACGACTGAGCTCAACGACTGAGCCGAACGGCCTGCCGCCTGGTGTCGCGGGAATCGGGAATGCGGAGGGTGACGAATTCCGGCGACTGGCGGCTCCTTGGACCACTCGGTGGGCGTGACCGCCGATTCGGTGACCGGACCAAAGAAGGCGCCGGAAAGATGATATCCGGCGCCTTTTCATTCCTTTTCCAGGAGTTTCCGGGGATTTCTGCGAATTTTAGGAATTTCATTAATTGTTCTTGTTGCTGCCTCCGCCGCCGGGATTGGTGCCGCCGGAGTTGCCAATACCGGGGTCGTCGATACCGGACGCGCTGACGTGCGTCGCGGCCGCGGCGCCGGCGCCGAAGATCTCGGCCGACAAGGTCACGGGCGCCATGAGAGCGACCGCCGCCGCGGTTCCAGCTGCCAGAACGTTCCTCAGCTTGATCATCGAGCTCAGCTCCAGTCGGATCGGATGCGTCCCGGGCGATGCCCGGCTGGCGAAGCGCCGAATCGGTACGGCGAACGGCACCGACACGACGTCTGAATTCACGCTAAGGGCGGTTTCGCCGAGCATGGTAGGAGTGTCGCTCCCAGGGAGCGGTGCTCACCGTTTGCGCAGCGTCATGGGTGCGCGGCGGTCGGCGCATACGGCGACGATCGCCGCCGTGTCCCGACGCCCCGCCTCCCGCCGGAATCGGTAAAAGTTAAATCACCGTAAATCCGGAATACGGCATCCGGCCGCCTGGTTTCTGCCGTTGTATGCACCCGAATATCTGGTGATGAGATGGACAGTCACAACCTTCTGGGGGAGTTCCTTCGCGCCCGACGCGAGGCGACCACACCGGCCCAGGTAGGACTGCTGGACTCAGGTCCTCGCCGGACCCCGGGACTGCGCCGGGAGGAGGTGGCCATGTTGGCCGGGGTCAGCACCGACTACTACGTCCGTCTGGAACAGGGACGCGAGCGCCACCCGTCCGACCAGGTGATCGACGCCCTGAGCGCGGCGCTGGACCTCGCGCCCGAGGCCGTGACGCACCTGCACGAGCTCGCCCATCCCAGGCCGCGACGGCACAGAAGGCCCGGCGACACCGGACGGGCCGGCCCGGAGCTGCTGCGGCTGATACGGAGCTGGCCGTACACCCCGGCCCTGGTGGTCAACCGCCGGATGGACGTGCTGGCCGCCAACCCGCTGGCCGCCGCCCTCTTCGAGGGCCAGGAACACGCGGACAACCTCCTGCGGATGGTCTTCCTGAACCCGGCCGCGCGCGACTTCCACGCCGACCGGGACCGGGGCGCCCGCGTCATGGTCGCCCAGCTGCGCGCCGACGCGGGAGCCGACCTCGACGACCCGCACCTGAGCGATCTGGTCCGTGAGCTGTCTCGCGGCAGCCCCGACTTCCGCCGGCTGTGGGCGCGCCAGGACCTGTCCCCGATACGGCACGGCATGACGCTCGTCTGCCGTCACGACGTCGGCGACCTGGTCCTCGCCTGTGAGTCGTTCACCGTCGACAGCGCTCCGGGCCAGCGGCTGATCACGCTGCAGGCCGAGCCCGGCAGCCCCTCGGAGTACGCCCTGACCGTGCTCGGCAGCCTTCACTTCCTGACGGCCGACGAGGAGGACACCGGTTGCGCGCTGTGGGAGGCCCGGCGCTGAGTCCGGCGTCATGCGCGCGGTGACGACGTCGGGCTCACCGTGCCCGCCACGGACGATCGCCCGGCGTCATGCGCGGTGCCGGTGCCGGTGCCGTCGCCGGTGCCGCCGCCGTCCCGGCGCGCTCGGCGGTCTCTCGGCGCCGGGACGTCCGAGGACGTCCGAGGACGTCTCAGGCGGCCACCGGGGCCTCGGGCACCGTGCGCATCTTCGGGATCGGCGACAGCGCCAGCACCGCCATCGGCACCAGCGCCCCGATCAGCGCCGCCACCAGCACCACCGGACGCATCCCCACCGCCTGGCCGAGCAGGCCCGCCACCAGGGCGCCCACCGGCGCCGGTACCAACCCCATGGCCCAGATCGTGGCGGTCACCCTGCCGGTCAGCTCCCTGGGCGTCGCCGTCTGCAGCACGGTGATGTTGTTGACCATGAACACCTGAGCGCACAACCCCACCAGCAGCTGCGCGAACGCCAGCATGCCCACCGCCAGCCACAGCGGCCCGCCCGCCAGCGGCACCAGGATGAGCGCGCTGTTGCCGACGACCGTGGACCACAGCATGGTCGGCCCGGGACCGATGCCCTTCATCAGCCGCACCGACAGCCACGCGCCGATGATCGCCCCGATGCCGCCGACCGCCAGCACCCCGCCGACCCAGGCGGCGGGCACGCCGACGCCGTCGACGACGTAGGGGAAGTACAGCGTCTGCAGGATGCCGATGTCGAAGAAGGAGTAGACGGCGGTGGCGATGGCCAGCGGCCGTACCTGGGGCTGGGCCATCACCCAGCTGAACCCGGCCCGGACGGCGCCGATCAGGGTGCCGCCGCCGTCGGCCGCGGGCGGCTCCTCCCTCTTCCTGATCGACAGCAGGCACAGGGCCGAGGCGAGGTAGCTGGCCACGTCGATGAGGATGACCAGCGGCGCCGAGCGGGCGGCCACCAGCACGCCCGCCAGGCGGCCGATGGCCTTCGACAGCGAGTCGCTGAGCTGCAGGCGGCTGTTGCCCTCGCCGAGCTGCTCGGCGGGGACGAGAACCGGCAGGTAGGAGCGGTAGGCGACCTCGAACAGCACGCCGAAGACGCCGATGACGAACACCACGACGTACAGCCACCACAGCGTCAGCAGGTCCATCACGAACAGCAGCGGCACGATCCCGAGCATCACGGCGCGCAGGGCGTCGCTCCAGATGAGCACCGGACGGCGGCGCATCCGGTCGACCCACACCCCGGCCACGAAGAAGAGCACCATCGGCAGCCTGGCCAGGGCGCCGAGCACGCCCATCTCCGCCACCGAGGCGTCGAGCAGGAGATAGGCCACGATGGGCATCGCCAGCACGGTCACCTGGGTGCCGATCAGCGACAGGCTCTCTCCCGTCCACAGTCCGACCGGCTCGACCTGCCGGCCGACCGGCCACGGCCGCCGGTGCGCGGCCACCAGGGCCGGCGCCTGCTGTTCGAGCTGGACCATAGTCGGCGTACTGGACGGGCAGCTCGGGCAGCCGGGGCGGGCGGCCCTGCGCGAGGGCCGCGTCGATCTCCAGCAGCTCGGCGACGAAGACGGCGGCGGAGGTGGCGTCGAAGACGGCGTGGTGGACGACGAACACCAGCCGCTCGCCGCCGCCGGGCAGCCGGACCAGGCGGGCCCGCCACAGCGGCGCCTGGTCCAGCTCGAACGGCAGGCGGGCGTCGGCGCGGGCCAGCGCGTCGAACTCGCGCTCGGCCCGCTCCGGGGGCAGGCCGAGCAGGTCGGTGCGGGCGAGGGCGACCGGCAGCTCGGCCCTGACAACCTGGACGAGGGAGCCGTCCTCGACGGCCAGTGCCGTGCGCAGCGTCTCGTGAGACCTGACCACCTCCGCCATGGCCCTGGCCAGCCGGTCGTGGCCGGTGCCCTCGGGCAGGCCGACCACGATGTTGACGTGGTGCGCGGGCAGGCCGGGGTCGAATCTGGACAGGAACCACAGGCGTTCCTGGGGCGTAGGAGGCGGGGAAGATTACGAGCCGCTCACCGGTCCTTCCTCCTACCCCTCCATGGCCTCACGCAGGCTGCGTGGGCGCATGTCGGTCCAGACCTGTTCGATGTGGTCCAGGCACTGCTGCTTGTCACCGGCGAAGCCCGCCTCCTGCCAGCCGTCCGGCAGCGGCCGGTCGGCGAACCAGAGGGAGTACTGCTCCTCGTCGTTGACCACGACTTTGTACTGGCCGACGCGCATGTCACGCCCTTTCGTGCCGGGGCAGCCTGGTCAGGGCCACCTGCTTGTCCGGTTGCCGGCCGCGCATTTCCTCCACCAGCGCGGCCATGCCCGCCACCGTCGGAACCTGGAAGAGGCTGCGCATGGGCAGCCTGACGCCGAGCTTCTTCCTGATGAGGGCGATCAGTTGGACGGCGACGAGTGAGTTGCCGCCGAACTCGAAGAAGTCCTGCTCGACGCTGACCTGCTTGGCGCCGAGCACCTCGCCCCACAGTCCGGCCAGCGTGCTCTCCAGCTCGTTGCGCGGCGCGACGTGGTCGGTGTCCAGGGCCGTGGCGGCCTCCCCTGCCGCGGCCGCGTCCAGCTCCTCGGCGACGGTGTCCTGGGTCAGGTCGCGGACGCCCGCGACGAACTCCTCCAGCGGGGTGGCGTTGACCACGACCTGGGTGCCCAGGCCGACCGACAGCAGCCGGCGGAAGGCGTCGGCGCCGGCGGCCGGCGAGATGCCGGACTTGGCGCCGTCGAGGTCCATGGCCATGCCGGCGGCGGCCGACTCCTCGTTCACGGCCTGGTCCTCGACGCTCTCCTTGGCGCCGTCGTCGACGGACTGGGTGACGGCCGCCGTGTCGATCCTGCGCAGCACGAAGTCGGAGATCGTCAGGACCTTGCCGCCGTCGTCGTCGTAGAGGGTGTAGTCGGCGGCGACGATCTCGCCCCCGCCGCCGTCGCGGCGGACGGCGTGGCTCCACACCCGCGGCGGGATCGGGGCGTGCACCACGAGCCTGCCGTAGCCGAGCGGCAAGTATGGGTGCTCGTCCGAGGGGTCGAGGAAGGCGGTGGACTCGTCGAGCAGCGCCGGGTGGATGGTGAACGTCCCGGTCTCGGCCGCGACCTGCGGGCCCGCCTCCAGCCGGGCCAGCGCCTCGTTCTGCCCGAGGTGGATCGAGCGCAGGCTGGTCCAGTGCGGGCCGAACGACAGCAGGCCGGAGGCGGAGGTGAAGATGCTGGAGACGTCGTCGGTGCCGGCCAGGGAGCAGCGGGCGCGTACGTCGGCCAGGTCGTCGGTGTGCTCCTGGTCGGTGCGGACCCAGGCCGCCGCGCCCCTGGCGTGCTGGTGGGAGCGGCCGCCGACGACGCTGACGACCTCGAACTCCATGCCGTCGCCGCTGGGGGTCAGCAGCACGCGCAGCTCGGCGCTGCCGCCGTCGGCCACCGGCAGCGGCGCGACGAAGGCCACGTCGCGCAGTTCCATCCGGTAGCCGGGGCCGGGGCTGGGCACGCTGTCGCGGAAGGCGGCGGCGGCGCTCTCCAGGTAGGCGGTGCCCGGTATCACGGGCACCGCGCCGATGCGGTGGTCGGCCAGGATCCAGTGGGTCTCGGGCGCGACCGTCCCGCTGTACCAGGGGGTGCGGCCCGGGGTCTCGTGCCGGTGGGTGAGCACGGGGTGGGCGACCGAGGAGACCCGGTCGCCGCGCTGCAGCGCGCGGAAGGCCACGGGCGCGGCGACCTCGGCCGCCATCCCGACCTCCAGCCAGGCGCCCCAGTTGACCGACAGCACCCGGCCTGGCCAGGTGTGGGCGTAGGCGTCCATGAAGGAGTTGGCGCCGCAGTAGTCGACCTGGCCGAAGCCGCCGGCGACGGCGGTCACCGACGAGCACAGCAGCACGAAGTCGAGGTCGAGGTCGCCGAACGCCTCGCGGAGGGCGATCGTGCCCGCCAGCTTGGGCGCCATGACGAGGTCGGCCGCCGCGCGCTCCTTGACCTCGGCCATGCCGCCGCCGGGCAGGCCCGCGGCGTGGATGAGGCCGTCGACGCGGCCGAACCTGTCGACGGCGGCCGCCCTGACCCGCCGGAGCGCCCCGGGGTCGGTGACGTCGGCGGCCAGGACGAGCACCTCGGCTCCCGCTGCCTCCATCCTGCGGACGGCACGGACGGCGCGGCCCGTGCGGTCATCGGCCGGTTCGAGGGCGTCCCACTGCTCGCGCGGGGGCAGCCCCGACCTGCCGAGCAGGACGAGCCTGGCACGCAGGCGGGCGGCCAGGTCCTCGGCCAGGGTCAGGCCGATGCCGCCGAGGCCGCCGGTGATGACGTAGACGCCCTGCTCGCGCAGGTTCGCCGGCTCGTCCGTGGCGGTCAGCGGCACCTGCTGGTAGCGGCGCACCCAGCGGCGGCCGGCCCGCAGGGCCACGGGGGACGGCGGCACGCCCTCCTCCGGCTCCTCGGGTGTGGCGGCCAGCTCGGTCAGCAGGGCCGCCAGGTCGCCGGTCGGCGACTCCAGGTCGATGTGGCGCACCGACAGCCAGCGGGCCTCGAGCGGGACGACCTTGGCGATGCCGGCCACCGTGGCGTGCTCGGGTCTGGTCAGGTCGGGGCCGGTGACGCCCTGGGTCGCGGCGGTGACGACGTCGAGGTGGACGTCGTGCTCGCGTTCGGCCTGGGCCAGGGCCTGAACGAGGCCGAGCAGGCTGTGGAAGCCCACGTCCTGGGCGTCGAGGGTGTCCTGGACGCCGGTGGCCGGCGCGCCGTCGAGGGCCCAGGCGTGGATGACCCGTGCCGGTACGCCGACGTCGGCCAGCAGCGTCTCGTAGTCTTCGCGGTGGCCCGGCCTGAGGGAGACGGTGCCGTCGGCGGCCACGCCGTAGGCCTGGCCGGGGACGACCGGCACGACGTCGGCGCCTGCCGTCCGCAGCGCCGCCACCAGCGGCGCGGCGGCCTCGCCGGCGAACACGACCTGGCGGCCGGTCCAGGTGGCCGGGCTCGCGGTGACGGCCAGGGGGGTCTGCCGCCAGGTGGGGACGGAGTACCACTCCTCCGGTGGGAGCGCGCCCGCCCGCGGCGGCAGCGGGTAGATCAGCTGGGAGTCGATGGGCGTCTGGACCCAGTGGTGGGTGCGCTCGTAGGGGTAGGCGGGCAGCGGGACCCGGCGGGCCGGGTCGCCGAAGGCGTCGGCGTCGAGGGGGACGCCGCAGGTCCACAGCTCCCCCGCCGCGGCGTAGAGCACCTCGAGGTCCTGCTTGGGGTCGGCGGGGCCGGGCAGGCTGGCCAGCGGCGCCGGCCCGGTGCGCGGCAGCTGGGTGCGGGCCAGGCCGACGAGCTGGCGGCCGGGGCCGCATTCCAGCAGGCGCCATTCCCCTTCGGCGGCCAGGGTCGCCACGCAGTCGCCGAACCTGACGGCCTCGCGCAGGTGGCGGGTCCAGTAGGCGGGGTCGACGGCGTCCTGCGCGGTGATCCAGGTGCCGGTGACGTTGGACAGGAACGGCATGCTCGGCGCGTGCCGTTCGGCCTGGGCGACGATGTCGTGGAAGTCGCCGAGGACGGGGTCCATCATCGGGGAGTGGAAGGCGTGCGAGGTGCGCAGCCGGGTGTGCCCGACGCCGGCCTCCTCCAGGCGTGCGGCGAACTCCTCGACGAGGCTGGTCGGCCCGGCCACGACGCAGGTGCCGGGGCCGTTGACGGTGGCGATCGACAGCCCGTCGGGCAGCTGCCGGCGCACCTCGTCCTCGTCCAGGCGAACGGCGAGCATCGAGCCCTCCGGCATGCTCTGCATGAGCCTGCCCCTGGCGGCCACCAGGCGCAGCGCGTCAGGCAGGTCGAAGACGCCTGCGCAGGTGGCGGCGACGTACTCGCCGATGCTGTGGCCGATCATGGCGGCCGGCTCCACGCCCCACGAGCGCCACAGCTGTGCCAGCGCCCATTCGAGGGTGAACAGCGCGGGCTGGGTGAGCGCGGTGCGGCGCAGCTGCTCCTCGGCCTGCTCGCGCTCGTCGTCGGCGGGGAACATCAGGGTCCTGATGTCGCGGCCGAGGTCCTCGTGCAGGAGCTCGGCGCACTCGTCGACGGCCGCGGCGAAGACCGGCTCGGTGCGGTACAGCTGGGCGCCCATGCCGGCGTACTGCGCGCCCTGCCCGGAGAACAGCCAGGCCACGCGCGGCTTGCCCGCCTTGCCCTTGACCAGGCGGCGCGCGTCACGCAGCGCGGCGACGGCGTCGGCGGCGTCGGCCGCGACCACGGCGGCGCGGTGGGTCATCTCGCGCCGGCCCTTGCGCAGGGTGAAGGCCACGTCGGCCAGGTCGATCTCGGCGCCGTCGAGCCGGTCGGCCAGCCGGCGCACGGCGGCCTCCAGCGCGGTGGGCGTGCGGGCCGACAGCTGCAGCAGGTGGGCGGGGCGAGGCTGGGTGGTGGGCACGGCGGCGGGCGGCGCCTGCTCCATGACGATGTGGGCGTTGGTGCCGCCGATGCCGAAGGAGCTGACGCCCGCGCGGCGGGGGAAGCCGTCGGTCTCCCACTTGGCCAGCTGCGAGGCGACGTAGAAGGGGTTGGTGCCGAAGTCGATGCGCGGGTTGGGCTTCTCGAAGTGAAGGTTCGGTGGGATCATGCCGTTCTCGACGGCCAGCACGGCCTTGATGAAGCCGGCGATGCCCGCGGCCGGGCCGAGGTGGCCGATGTTGGTCTTCACCGAGCCGATGCCGCACCAGCCGGCCTCGTCGGTGTCCCGGCTGAAGACGCTCGACAGGGCGGCCACCTCGATCGGGTCGCCGAGGGCGGTGCCGGTGCCGTGGGCCTCGACGTAGGTGACGGTGCGCGGGTCGACCTGGGCGACGCCCAGCGCCAGCGAGACGGCGGCGGCCTGGCCCTCGGCGCTGGGGGCCGAGAAGCCGACCTTGGTGGCGCCGTCGTTGTTGATGGCGTTGCCGACGACGACGGCGCGGATGTGGTCGCCGTCGGCGATGGCGTCCGACAGGCGCTTGAGGACGGCGACGCCACCGCCGCCGCCCCAGATGGTGCCTTGCGCGGCGGCGTCGAAGGTGCGGCAGTGCCCGTCGCCGGCGTAGATGCCGTCCTGGTGGTACTGGTAGCCCCACTCGGCGGGCAGTTCCAGGGAGACACCGCCGGTCAGCGCCATGTCGCACTCGCCGGCCCGCAACGCCTCGCAGGCGACGTGGACGGCCACCAGCGAGGAGGAGCAGGCGGTGTGCATCGTGACGCTGGGCCCGCGCAGGTCGAGCTTGTAGGAGACGAGCGTCGCCAGGTAGTCGGGATGGTTCCCGGTGAAGACGGCGAGGTTGCCGACGGAGGCGAACACCTTCCGGTTGGGGCGGATGTACAGCCATTGGTATTCGTCCGACCCGATGGTCCCGTAGACCCCTACCTCCCCGTGGTAGCGGGACGGGTCGTAGCCGGCGTCCTCCAGAGCGGTGTTGGACAGCTCGAGGAACATCCGCTGCTGCGGGTCACGCAGCTCGGCCTCCCTGGGAGACATCCCGAACAAGGCCGCGTCGAGCCCGCCGTAGTCCTCGGCCACCGAGGCCGCCCGCACGAAGGTCGGATCGTCGAGCATGTAGTCGGGGACGCCGAGCGCCTCCTGCTCCTCGCGCGTGTAGAACTTGACGGACTCCACCCCGTCGACCAGGTTGCGCCAGAACGCGGGCACGTCCGCGGCGCCTGGCACTCGGCAGGCCAGGCCGATGACCGCGATGGGCTCGACGGCCTGCTCGGGTACGTGGTTCGCCGGACCGGTCATTCCTTGTTCTCCTGTCTGGCCTGGTAGGGCCTGCGAGATGACGGTCGTGCCTGGCGCGCCGCGATGCGTCGGGCGGCACGCTCCGGTCCGGCCGTGCGGCGCTCGCCGTCGAGGTGGGCGGCCAGCGCGCGGACGGTCGGGAAGCGGAAGAGGTCGACGATCGGCACGTCCCTGCCGAGCGCGGCGGTGAGACGGGCCTGGACCTGTGCGGTGGCGAGCGAGTGCCCGCCGATCTCGAAGAAGTTCTCGCCGGCCGAGATCCTCGGCCGGCCGAGGATCTCGCGCCAGACGCCGGCGATGAGCCGTTCGGTGCCGGTGGCGGGCTCCTCGCCGCGCCGGGGGGCGGGCCTGGGCGCCGGCGCGGGCAGCGCGGACCTGTCCACCTTGCCGTTGGGGGTCAGGGGCAGCGCGGGCAGCAGGACCAGGTCGGCGGGCACCGCGTGGTCGGGCAGGCAGGCGCGCAGGTGCCGCTGCAGTTCGCCGGCCTGCGTCGCCGCGCTCGCCGGTACGGCGTAGGCGCGCGTGACCTGGCCGCCCGGCTGGTCGACGGCCACGGCGACGGCGGCCCGCACGCCGGGGTGGGCCAGCAGCGCGTGCTCGATCTCGCCCAGCTCGACCCGGTAGCCGCGGATCTTGACCTGGCCGTCCTCCCGGCCGGCCACCACCACGCCGCCGTCGGGGTCGTACCTGCCGAGGTCGCCCGTGCGGTAGCGGCCGGTCACGCCGTCGGCCTCGACGGTGAAGCGCTCCTTGGTGAGGTCCTCGTCGAGGTAGCCGTCGGCCAGGCGGCGGCTCCTGACCACCACCTCGCCCAGCTCCCCTACCGCGGCGGGCGCGCCACCGGCGTCCAGCACCAGCAGTTCGGCGCCGTCGACGCCGTGGCCGACCGGCACGGGGTCGCCGCTGTCGCCGCCCGGCCCGGAGATTCCGGAAGTCCCGGAGATCCCGGTCCCGGTGATCCCGGTGATGAGGTGCATCGCCTGGATCTGCGGCGTCTCGGTCGTGCCGTAGGCGTTGACCATGCCGGCCCGCGGGGCGACCTTCGCGAACCTGGCCACCTCCGCCCAGGTCAGCCGGTCGCCGCCGAACACCGCCAGCCGCAGGTCCGGCAGCGGCGTGCCCGCCGCGGCGACGAGGGTGGCCAGCTGCGGGGTGAGGTGGGCGACGGTGACGGCCTGGTCCCGCAGCCACGCCGACAGCCTGGCGGGGTCGCGGACGTGGTCCTGGTGGGGCACGCACAGGCGGGCGCCGAGCACGAGCGGGGTGAACGCGTCACGCAGCAGCGGGTCGTGCGCGAGGCCCGCCAGCAGGGCGAAGGTGTCGCCGGCCGTGAGCTCGAAGGCGGCGGGGTACCAGGCGAGGAAGCGGGCCAGCGGCCGCTCGCCGGTGCGGACCGGTTTGGGCGCTCCGGTGGTGCCGGAGGTGAAGGACAGATACCCCCGCCGCTCTAGAGGCACGAAGGGGAGCTCGTCCCGGGGGCGCGCGCCGGGGGCGGCGGGCTGGGTGAGGAGAGGCAGCCGGTCCAGCTCGGGCGGGACCGCCACCCCCTCGCAGGCGATCATGGCGTGCGCGCCGGCCGCCCTGGCCTGCGCCTCCAGCCTGGCGGGCGGCAGCGCGGAGTCGAGGACGGCCCAGCGCGCCCCCGCCGCCAGGACGCCCAGCAGCAGGGCGGGCAGCTCGGTTCGACGGGCGGCCAGGACGGCGACCGCCTCCCCCGGCCGCACCGCCGCCGCGACCCGTGCCGCCGTCGCCGTCACCGTCGCGGCCAGCGCGGCGTAGGTCAGCTCGCCGCCTTCGCCGCTGACGGCCACCCGCCGCGGATGGGCGGCCGCCTGCCGCAGGAAGCGCTCCACGACCCCGGAACCGCTCCAGCCGGGCAGCGCCGCCGTTCCCCCCGGCAGCGCCCGAACGCCGCCGGGCGGCGCCGGAACGCCGCCGGGCGGCGATGCGGTGCCATCGGGCGGCGACGCGCCACCGGGCAGGACAGCGGGCGGCGCCGCGGTCCCGCCGGGCAGGACAGCGGCGCCGTCGGGCGGGTCGATCGTGGCGGGGCGCAGGGCGGCGTGCCGTACCGGCTCGTCGGGCGCGGCGACCAGGTCGCCGAGCAGCCTGAGATAGCCGGCCAGCAGCGCCTCGACCCGCTCGGCCCGGAACAGCCGCGGGTTGTAGACGGCCTGCAGGACGTGGCGGCCCTGCCGCTCGCCGACGTACAGGGTGAGGTCGAACAGCGACCCCGGCAGTCCGGGAGGCAGCGGGGTGGCGGTGATCCCGGGCAGGCTCAGGCGGGGCTCGGTGAAGTCGTACATGTTGAACAGCACCTGGATGAGCGGGTTGCGCGACAGGTCGCGGCCGGGGCCCAGCCGGTCGACCAGCCGCTCCAGCCGCACGTCGAGGTGGGCGAGCGCGTCCGACAGCGTCGCCTGGCAGCGCGTCACGTGCGCGGCGAACGCCTCGCCGTCGGCCACGCGCATCCGCACGGGCAGCATCTGCACCAGGCATCCGGCCATCGGCTCCAGCGCCGGGTCGCGCCGGTCGGCGACGGGGGTGCCGACGACGAGGTCCCGCTGTCCGGTCAGCCGTCGCAGCGCCTGGGCGAAGGCGGCCAGCATGACCGCGTACGGCGTGGCCCCCAGACGTGCCGCAAGCGCCCGGACGGCGGCGCTGACCGCCGGGTCCGCCTCGGCGCTCGCGCTCGCGCCCTCGAAGGTCTGCACGGCCGGCCGCGGGTGGTCCCTCGGCAGGTCGAGCACGGTCGGGGCGCCGTCGAGGTGGGCGCTCCACCAGTCGAGGTCCGCCGCGGCCTCCCTGCCGCCGAGCCAGGCGACGTAGCCGCCGAACGTCGCGGGCAGCGGGGCGAGCGCTTCGCCGCGGTAGGCGCGGCCGATGTCGTCGTAGAGCACCGACTGCGACCAGCCGTCGAAGACGATGTGGTGCGCGGTGACGGCCAGGACGTGCTCGTCGCCGCCCAGGCGCAGCAGGCGCGCCCGCCACAGCGGGCCCCCGGCCAGGTCGAACGGCTCGGCCGCCGCGGCCTGCAACCGCTCGCGCACCTGCTCCCCGGTGACCTCTTCCACGGGAAGCGGCACCTCGCCGGGCGGGTCGACGGCGACGGCAGGGACACCGCCGGACTCCGGCACGCGCCACCTGAGCACCTCGTGGCGGCGGGCGACGGCGGCCAGGGCGGCGCGCAGCGCGCCGACGTCGAGCCTGCCCGACAGGCGCTGCGCCATCGCGATGTTGTGGACGGGCGTTCCCTGCGCGAGCCGTTCGACGAACCACATCCGCCGCTGGATCGCCGACAGCGCGGCGGGCGCGACCCCGGGCGCCTCGTGCAGCGGCGGCGCGCCGGCCACGCGCGCGGCGATGCCCGCCACCGTACGGCCGGACAGCACGTCCTCGACGGCGATCTCCCTGCGCAGCCGGGCTCGCAGGCCCGCGGTCAGGCGCATGGCCAGCAGGGAGTGCCCGCCGGCCGCGAAGAAGTCGTCGTCGAGCCGGGGCTCGGCGCTCTCGAACGTCCCGGCCCACACCGCGGCGACGGCGCGCTCCTCGGCGCTTCGCGGCAGCCCGCCCCGCGCCGGTGCCGTGGACGGCCGGTGGGCGCGCAGTGCCGCCATGTCCACCTTGCCGCTGACCGTCATCGGCAGGACCGGCAGGCGCACCACCCTGGTGGGCACCATGTAGGCGGGCAGCGTCCGCAGGCAGTGGGCGCGCAGCCCGGCCAGGTCGGGGGCGTCCTCGGGAGTCAGGTAGGCGGTCAGCTCCTTCAGCCCGCCGGCCCCGGTGTCCAGGTCGACGACGGCCTGGCGGACGCCCTCGTGGGCGCGCAGCACGGACTCGATCTCGCCGATCTCGACACGCTGGCCCTGCACCTTGACCTGCCGGTCCAGGCGGCCGAGGAAGCCGATCCGGCCGTCGGCGTCGAGCACGACCCTGTCGCCGGTCCGGTACAGGCGCGCGCCGGGCGGGCCGTAGGGGTCAGGGACGAACCGCTCGGCCGACAGGCCGGGCCGGTCGAGGTAGCCGCGGGCCAGCTGCGGGCCGCCGATGTAGAGCTCGCCCGGCACACCGGCAGGGCAGGGGTCGAGCTGGTCGTCCAGGACGTGCGCGGTGCAGCCCGGCAGGGCGTGACCGATCGGCAACGGCCGGTCCCATGCGCCCTCGAGCTCGGTGCCGACGACGCACACCGTGGTCTCGGTCGGGCCGTACCAGTTGTGGAAGCGCCGCCTGCCCGGCCTGGCCCAGCGCGCGACCTGCTCGGGACCGGCGGGCTCGCCCGCGGTGAGCAGGTCGGCGAGCGAGGGCAGCCGGTCGGGGTCCAGCAGCGGCAGCAGGGCGGGCGGGATGGTGCCCCAGGTGACCTCGTGGCCTTCGAGGAAGCGCTGGAGCCTGGCCGGGTCGACCCTGTCCTCGTCGGGCACGAGCATGACCGATCCGCCCCTGGCCAGCGGGGCGAAGATGTCGAGCACCGACACGTCGAACCCGAGCGCGGCGAAGCCGATCGAGCGGCAGCCCTCGCCCAGCTCGAACCGCCCGCCCGCCATCGTGACGAAGGCGACCACCGCGTCGTGGCTCACCACGACGCCCTTGGGCCGTCCCGTCGAGCCCGAGGTGTACAGGACGTAGGCCGCGCCGGCCGGGTGGGTGCGCCGCGCGGGCGGCTCGGGCGCCGCGCCGGCGTCCGGCTGCAGGAGCACGACGGGGGCGCCCGCCAGCGTCCGGTCGCCCGCGGGGTCGGCGACGACGAGGTCGATGGCGGCGTCCTCGACGATCGTCAGCAGCCGTTCGCGGGGGTGTGAGGGGTCCAGCGGCACGTAGGCGCCGCCGGACAGCAGGACGCCCAGCACCGACACCAGCAGGTCGGGGGTGCGCCTGGCGCAGACGCCGACGCGCGTCTCGGGGCCCACCCCGTGCTCGCGCAGGCGGTGCGCCAGCGCGTTGGCGGCGCGGGTGAGCTCGCGGTAGGTCAGGCGCCGGTCCCACTGGCGGACGGCGACGGCGTCGGGCGTGCGGTCGGCCTGGGCGGTGACCAGCTCGTGCAGGAGCGGGCCCGGCTTCACGTCGGTCATCCGGTCCGGCCCTCCAGCGTGAACAGCGCCGGTCTGGCCGGCCCGTACGGCACGGCGACCGCCGCCTGCGCCTGGCCGCGCGGCGTGTGCAGGGGCAGGTGGAGCACGTGCCAGCCGTCGACCTGCCACGGGCCGCCATCGCCGAGGTCGGCGAAGGGGCCCGGCGCGCCGCGGCCCGCGCCCGCGACGAGCGCCCGCCTGGCTGTGACGGCGCGCTGGGCGAGCCAGTGCCGGTCCTCCTCCGCCGCGTCCTCGATCTGCTCGCGCTCGCCAGGGTCGAGCTCGGACAGTTCGACGGGCTCGGCCGCGGTGGTCAGCCGCAGGGCCACGCCCGCCCGGTGGTCGCGGGTGACGGCGATCAGGGTCAGCCCGCCCGTTTCGGCGATGCCGGCCACGGTGCGGCCGCCGTAGCGGCTCAGCACCTCCTTCGCGCCGGCCGGGCGGTCGGCCAGCCAGAGGTGGACCTCGTCCGCCTCCGGTCCGTCGACCTGTTCGGCCTGGTCGGCGGTGATCAGGCGGGCCAGCTCCTCGGGCGCGTCCTTGACGAACAGGTGGCCGGCGCGCACGGTGCGCAGCCCGAAGCCGGCGGCGGTGTGCCGGGCCCAGCCCAGCATGTCGGGCGGGGCCACCTCGCCGTCGTGCAGACCGGCCACGGCCACGACGGGGGTGTCCAGCGGGGGTTCGGGGGTGTACCGGTAGCGCTTGATCCAGGCCATGTCGGATCGCAGCAGGGGCAGCATCAGCTCGCGCAGCTCGGGCTCGTCCCTCAGCTCGGGCAGCGCGCCGGCGCGCCGTACGAGTTGGTCGATGAACGCCTCGTCGGGCAGGTCGGCGGTGGCCGCCAGCGGCACCCTGAGGTGGGGCGGGTGGGCGGCGCCCACGTACAGGCGTACGGGCGGGGGCAGGCCGCGGCGGCGTAGCTCCCTGACCACCTCGAAGGCCAGCCGCGCGCCCATGCTGTGCCCGTACAGGGCGTAGGGGGAGGTGGTGGCCGGGGCGATCTGGTCGGCGACCTCCTCGACGGTGAAGGCGGGCGGCTCGGCGAGCCGGTTCTCCCTGCCGGGCAGCTGGAGCGCCACCACCTGGAGGCCGGTGAGGGCCCGCTGCAGGGAGGAGAAGGCGCTGGCGCCTCCGCCGGCGAAGGGGAGGCAGAACAACGTGCGGGCGCGGCGCGCGGTGGCCTGGAGGGGGCCGCGCGGAGCCGCGGTCAGCTGGCCGCTGATCGCTGCGCACCTCCCCCGCCGCGTCGGGTGTCGCGTGCGACGGTGAGGACGGGACTGGGTGGCCAGGGTGTCGGTCGCGCAGGAGGGGATTGCTTCGTCGCCATGGTGCGAGCGCTCCTCGGCAGAGCTGCAAAAACACTGGAAATTGAATCCCGTACAAGAATGTACGTCGTACCCCGGTTTTGCCGCATTCGCGGTCAGAACCTCTTATATCGACTCCTAACGGGAGGCGTCAACGGCGCTTATCGCGGCCCGCCATCCGATGCCCAGCCGGCAGTTCGTACACTTGGGGCCTTCTCGTATCAGCATTCAGGTGATATAGGCCGCTCTTTACGCCCTGGGACCAAATCGAGGATTCGGTCACACCCATACCCGTGGGCCTTCCGGCGGCGAAGTGAACGGAATTCGCCTCCCCTGCCTGAAGATGGGAAAGGCGGCAATAGCAAGATCGTCATCTTGTCGGGCGGGCGTGGCGGCGACAGCGGATTCACTGAACGGTCCGGTGTCAAGGCGCCGTCATCCTTGTCGGGATCTGCCGGTTTCGGTCCCTTTCTGCATGGTAGTCCGGCTCCCTCGAGGGGAGCCGAAACTCCGCGAAATCAGCGAGATAACAGAAGAGGGAATTGATATCGACTTTTCCCTGTCAGCGGCTTCTCCGGCCAGAGGGATAATGCGGATCCTCTTCGGCCTCGGAGAAAAGTTCCTCGCTCCACAGCCGCCGCATTTCCGCGCAGCCGTCCAGCAGCTCGGACAGTCGGCCGCGGCCGGCGACGCGCCCGCGGTCGAGGACGATGATCTGATCGGCCCGCTCCAGCGCCGCCTTCCGGTGCGACACCACCACGAGCGTCGCGGGGCCGCCGCCGTCTCCGGCCGCGGCGATCCGGTCCCACAGCAGCATCTCGGTCTCGACGTCCAGCGCGGACGACAGATCGTCGACGACCAGCAACTCCGGGGCCCGCACCAGCGCGCGGGCCGCCGTCGCCCGCTGCACCTGACCGCCGGACAGCCGCACCCCGCGCGGCCCGACCACCGTGGCCGCGCCGTCCGGCATCCCGGCCAGGTCCTCGTCGAAGGCGGCCAGCCTCAGCGCGCCGGCCAGATGGTCGTCGGGCCGGCCGAGCAGCAGGTTCTCCCACAGCGAGGCGGAGAACAGCCGCGGGACCTGGCTCACGTAGGCCGCCCTGGGCGGCACCATGAACGTGCCGGGGTCCTCGACGCGCACGCCGTTCCAGGCGATGGTGCCACCGGTGAGCGGCACCAGGCCGAGCAGGGCACGCACCAGCGTCGTCTTGCCCGACCCGACGGCGCCGGTGACGACCGTGAACGACCCCCGCCTGACCGTCAGGTCGACCTCCCGCACGCCGTGGCCGCCGCCGGCGTGGCGCACGCTCAGCCCGCGGATCTCGACCACCTCCAGCGGGTCCGCGTGATAGGGCGCCGGGCCGGCGGGCGGCGGCTCACGGTGGAACCACACGCCGCTGCTCCTCGACAGGTCCGCGGCGTCCTCGTGGCCGGCCATCAGCCCGGTGAGCCGCTCGGTGGCGACCGCGGCCTGTGGCAGCCGGTAGAGGATCCCGCCGACGGTGCGCGGCAGGGCCGCCAGCCAGCCGACGTAGCTGGTGAACAGCGCCAGGTCGCCCACCGTGAACTCGCCACGGCGCATCGCCGCCGCCGACAGCAGCAGGACCAGGCCGATGCTGACCTCGACGCTCGCGGCCGTCGCGGCGCCGAGCAGGTCGGTGGCCATGCCGTCCTTGACCGCGGCCGCGCGCCGCCTGCTGTTGTGCAGGCGCAGGCGCTCCAGCGCCGCCTCCTCGGCCCCCGCGGTCTTGATCGCCAGGACGGCGCCGAACATCTCGCCGACGTAGGCGGTCACGGCCGCGCCGAGCGTGCGGGCACGCTGGTGCAGCCGCCTGACGACTTCGTTCATCAGCCGGCTCAGCACCCCGATCCCGATCATCGGCAGGACCAGCACGAGGGTGATCAGGGGGTCGATCGACACCATGATCGCGACCGCGGCGCCGCCGAAGAGGAGCGCTCCCGCGAGCGGCACCGACTCGTCGGCGAGCTCGACGAGGTCACTCACGTCGTCGCGCAGCCGGCCCACCGACTCACCCGGCGCGTGCGGCAGCCTGGCCGCCGCGGGCCCGCGCGCGGTCATGACCGACCGCAGCACGTTGGCGCGCAGCAGCGTCGCGGCGGCGTCCCACCAGTAGACCCCGTAGGTGAAGGCGACGACCAGGACGGCGCCGCGAACCAGCTCGACCCCCACGAACGCCGCGCACAGCCACAGCGACACCTCCAGCGCGGCGCGCTGCCCGCTGATGTGGTCGAACAGCGCCCGTAGCAGCAGCCCGCCGGCCAGCGGGATGACGCTGACCGGCAGCCACAGCAGCGCGCCGATCAGGTAGCGGCGCAGGTCGAAACCGGTCAGCCGGACGGCGACCAGCAGGGCGGCCCTCATCGGCGCACCCCCGCAATATCCAGCAGCCGCCCGAACCGGCTGCCGGGGTCGGCGGCGAGGTCGGCGCGCCGGCCGTACTCGACGATCCTGCCCTCGGCGACGACCGCGATCTTGTCGACCCGCGACAGCGACGACAGCCGGTGCGCGATGAGCACCCCCGTCCGGCCGGCCAGCAGCCGGTCGATGCTCCGCTCGACGCGCCGCTCGGTGGCCGGATCGAGCCTGCTCGAGGCCTCGTCGAGGACGACGAGTCCCGGGTCGGCGAGGAACGCCCGCGCGAAGGCGAGCAGCTGCGCCTCACCGGCCGAGACACCGCGCAGCTCGGTGTCGAGCCCGTCGGGCAGCCCGGCCAGCCACGGGCCGAGACCCACCTCGTCCAGGACGGCCCGCAGCCGGTCATCGTCCGCGTGCGGCCGGAACAGCGTCAGGTTGTCGCGGACGCCGGCGGCGAACAGCTGCACGTCCTGCGTGACCGCGCACACCCGCCGCCGCACCGAGGCGGGATCGGCCGCGCGCAGGTCCAGCCCGCCGACCAGGACCGCGCCCTCGGTCGGGTCGTACAGGCGCAGCAGGAGCCTGGCGATGGTCGTCTTGCCGCTGCCGGTCCGGCCGACCAGGCCGAGCGTCTCGCCCGGCGCCAGCGTCAGGGTGATGCCCGACAGCACCTGCTCGTCGTCGCCGTAGGCGAACCCCACGCCGTCGAGCTCCAGGCCGAGCGGTCCCGCGGCAGGCAGCGGACGCGGGTTCACGGGGTCGGGCAGCGCGCGCCGCCGCGCCAGCAGGTCGCCGACCCTGGCGAACCCGGCCAGCGCCGACTGGTACTGCCGCAGCTGCTCGATCAGCCGCTCGAAGGGCGCGCGGACCATCAGCGTGTACTGGAACAGCAGGACGGCGGTGCCGACGGTGAGCGTGCCCGCCTGCTGCGCCCACGCGGCGAGGGCGAGGATGATCGCGGTGCCGGCCGCGAACGCCACGCCGGTCGAAGCCAGCAGGACGCTGCCGATCCGCGAGGCCCGCAACTCCTCCCGGTACCAGGAGGAGGCGACCTGGTGGAAGCGGTAGACGGTGTGCTCGCCCGCGCCGTTGGCGCGGATGTCCTCCGCGCCGGCCAGCCGTTCCTCGAGGTGGCCGAAGAGCATGGCGCTCGCCGCCCGCGACCGGGCGGCCGTCGGTACGGCCAGCCGCTGCGCGCGGGCCATCCCGAAGCCGGCGAGCAGGCAGTAGGCCAGCAGCGCGCCGCCGATGAGGGGATCGACGGCGAACACGACGACCAGCACGCCGCCGAGCAGCAGCAGGCTCGCCACGACGTCCATCAGGAACGCGACGACGAATCGGGCGACGGCCACGACGTCGCCGTCCACCCGCTCGATCATCTCGCCGGGCGTGTGCCGGCCGTGGAAGGCCATGTCGAGGCCTAGGGCGTGCTGGGCCAGCCGCTCCCTGAGCCGGTTCGTGCCGTCCCAGGCGAGCCGGCCGGCGAGCCAGGCGGTGACCACGCGCGCGGCCTGCGCGGCCACGGCGACCGCGAGGAAGGCCAGGGCGAGCAGGACCAGGTGGCGGGTGCCGGCTCCGGCGACGGCGTCGTCGACGAAGCGGCGGGTGAGCTGGGGCGCCGACAGCGGCAGGAGCGTGGCGGCGCTGATGGCGGCGGCGAGCGCCACGGCGGAACGGCGTCCGGGCCGCAGCTCGCGCAGGACGCCGGTGATGGGTGTCGTCATCGGGCGGTGTCACCGCCCGATGACGGTCTACCGGCGGCTACATAGGCCGCCGTCGGTGGGGTCAAGGCGTGCACGAAGCGTCATGTCCTTGGGGTCGGGGAAGGTTCGCGGCTGGGTGGACATGAACGCTCTCCGCATCGCTGCGCTCCCTTTCTCGACGACTCGCTGCCCGGGAGTACAACAGACGGCCGCCCTGGCGGACAACCGATTTTGCCGGCCGCCGTGGGCCGTACGGCCGTACTTCCTGGGTCGTAGCCGAAGGAGTCTTCCCTCGTACGACGACCGGAGGCGGCCGGCACCGCGACGATCACAACATGGAAGACACACTGCGCGCCCTCGTCAAAGGCGCTGTCCTCACCCCCGGCCACGAGCGCTACGACACCGAACGGCAGGCGTGGAACCGGACCATCGACCCCCGGCCCGCCGCCGTCGTGGAAGCCGAGGGCCCGGGCGACATCCGGGCCGCGATCGCCGTCGCCCGCGAGCACGGCGTGCCCTTCGCCGTGCAGTCGACCGGGCACGGCACCCTCGTGCCGGCCGACGGCGGCATCGTGCTGAAGACCTCTCGCATGGCCGAGGTGCGGGTCGATCCCGAACGGCGCACCGCGCGCGCCGGCGCCGGAGCGGTGTGGTCCGACGTCATCGCCGCCGCCGCGCCGTACGGGCTGGCGCCCGTGTCCGGCACGCCCGCGATCGGCGTGGCCGGCTACACGCTGGGCGGCGGCACCGGCTGGCTGTCGCGCCGGTACGGCTACGCCGCCGACAACCTGCTGGGCGCCGAGGTCGTGACGGCCGGCGGCAGGCGCCTCACGGTCAGCGCCGAGGAGCATCCCGACCTGTTCTGGGCGCTGCGCGGCGGCGGCGGCAACGTCGCGGTCGTGACGTCGCTGGAGTTCGCGCTGCACCCGGTCACCGACGTCTACGCGGGCATGACCCTGTTCCCCGCCGAGCGGGCGGCCGACACGCTGGCCCGCTACCGGGAGTGGGCGCCGGACGAGCCCGACGAGTCGAACACCTCGATCATCCTCATGCGGATGCCGGACACGGGCGGGTGGGCGCTGGCCGTACGGGCCTTCTACGCGGGCGGTGCCGAGGCGGCCGAGCGCTGCCTGGCCCCGCTGGTCGACGCGGCGGGCCCGGCGCTGGCCGGCGGGTTCGCGGCGATGAGCTTCGCGGAGGCGGCGACCGCGTTCGGCGGGCCCCCTCCCCCGCCGATGGCCGTGCGCCAGCACCTCGACCTGCTGCGCGAGGTGCCGGACGACGCGATCGAGGCGATCGTCAAGGGCGCGGAGCAGCCGGTGAGCGCGATCGAGCTGCGCCACTGGGGCGGGGCCATGGCGCGGCCCGCCGAGGGGGCCGGCCCGGTCGGTCACCGCGACGTGCCGTTCTCGGTGATCACGACGGCCGTCCTGGACGGCTCCCGCGACGCCGCCGAGGTGGACGAGCGGATGCGCGAGGTGACCGGCTGGCTGGGCCCGCACGTCACCGGCGGGTCGTTCCTGAACTTCCTCACCGACCCGGACCGGACCGCGGCCGCCTACACTCCCGCCGACCACGCGCGGCTGGCCGAGGTGAAGCGGGCCTGGGACCCGGACAACATCCTCGGGCGCTCGCACAACATCCCGCCCGCCGCGGCCGCCCGCTCGGCTTCGTGAGGGCCGTGACGCCCCGGCGCCGGCAGAGTCGGTGTCCTTCAGCGTCCGTGTCGCCGGCCGAAGGTGCGGAGGTCAGTCCTGCGCGTCGGCCCCGGCCGCCCAGCCGACGGTGATGTCAGCGCCCACGTCGTGCAGGAGCCCGAGGAAGACGGAGACGAGCGGGGTGAGGGAGGGGGCGGCGGGGGCGGCGGCGTGCGGCCGGCGGTGCAGCCCGCCGGTGGGGGCGAGGAAGCGATGGGCCAGGGGCGTCAGTCGCCGCCGAGGCCGTCGAAGTCGTTCCAGCCGGGGCTCTGGGACATGAGCTGGTCCCAGGTGGGCCAGCTCATCCGCGTCTTCTGGCGGACGAGCTCACCCATCATGCTGAACGGCGGAGCCTTGTGCGGCTTGTCGAGCGCCTGGCCGACGATCGCGTCGCGCAGCGCGGCCGCGGCGTGCAGGCGGGGCAGCACGGCATGGATGCGATCGGCGTAGCCCGCGGGGAGGGGGTGCGCCGCCGCGGGGGTGAGGTCGTATCCGGCGCCGGCCGTCACGAGCGCGATCTCGGGCCGCTTGCGGTGGGCGACGTCGAAGAACAGGTGGAGGGCTACCGCGTCCCAGACGATCTCGACCTTGTCCGGCGCGACTCCCTGCTCGGTGAGGAAGCGCGCGGCCACGTCGGCGCCGTCGACGTCGAAACGCTGGTCTCCGTTGCCCTCGTCGCTGAGCCCCACGTCGTGCAGGACGCATCCCAAAAACAGCAGTTCGTCGTCGTAGTCATGGCCGGGTCGCAGACCCTGCTGTTCGCCGAGGAAGCGCCCGTAGAGGTAGGTGCGCATGCTGTGGTTGAAGATCGCCGGCTCTTCGATGTCCCTGGCGAAGCGCATCGCCTTCAACGCCGGCTCGGTTCGGGGAAAGGGCAGGTCGCCGTACGTGTCCATCGGGTCAGCCTTCCTGGGCGCCGGGGGCGGGGTGTCGTACGTCGGAGTGGAGGCGGCGCAGGGCGAGCAGGCCGCCGACCGCCGGGACGCAGGCAAGCCGGCGGGCGCCGGAGGAGGCCCGCGGGACCAGCGACGCGGCTCCGATGACGGCGACGTAGCACATGCCGTGCACCGGGCCGACGAACGTCGTGATCGTCTTGGCGTGCACGGTGAGCAGGTTGACGATGAGGATCACCAGGGAGGCGGTCTCGAGACCGGCCGCGATCCGCAGGGCGCGCACGGACATCACGCTCCCGTGCCCGAGCCGGGTCGGACGATCATGAGGACCACGACGGTCGCCCATGCCAGGTTGTAGATCCCGGTGAACATCGACAGCCGGCGCAACCGCCTGCCGTCGTCGGGACGGCTGAGCGCGTCACGCTGGCGCGGGTAGATCTGCGTGGCCAGCAGGCCGCCGGCGATGGCGGTGAGAACCATGGAGATGGTGATCCAGATCTCGCCCATACGGCCCTGGCCACTGGCCAGGATGATCCCGGCGGCGGGCACGACAAGCCCGAGAATGCTGTAACCCCGGGTGATGCGGTGCAGGGCGACGGCCACCGCCCGGTTCCTGTCGCCCTGGTCGGGTGGCGGCGAGGGGTCGGCTGCGCCCGCGCCGGCCGGTAGGCCGGCGGCGACGGGCGCGTAGCGGGGAAACAGGCTCGTCGCGACGGCCGAACCGCCGACGAACACGATGGCGGCGAGCACATGCACCGACAGCAGCAGACTTTCCACAGGTCCTCCTCAGGTCATCCTTCAGGCAGGCTGAAACCTACCATGAACCTTCAGTCGGCCTGAAGGTAACCCACTGTCCCGGCCTTCCGGGCCACGCGACCCGACCACGAGCGGCCGTTCTGGGCGCCCCGAGCGGCGGCGATGGCCAGGACCGTGATCCGCTGAAAAGATCTCCCGAGAACTCCTGTCAGGGACGAGACGGTGTGCCGCGAGGGTGTGAGATCACTTGCTGCCGTGTCCACCGTCGGTGGACGCCGCACGCGGGCGACGACCAGGCACCCGCCGGGCCCGGACAGCGGATGACCAGCGAGGAAGCGAGGACAGAGGCGAGTGTCAGATCGTGACGACCCGGTAGCCGAGGATGGACGAGGACACCGGCCGGGGTCCGGCGAGGACCCGGTGGACGTCTTCATCGGAGAGTTACGGGCGCTGCATCGGCAGCAGGGGTCACCGTCGGTACGGGAGCTTGCGGACCGGACCCGGCGCGCCCAGGCGCCCTACTCGAAGTCGGTCATCGGCCAGGCGCTGCAGGGGCATCGTCTGCCGTCGGAGGGCGTGCTGCGAGCGCTGGTTCACGCTCTCGGTGTCGACGATCCTCAGCCGTGGGTGGATCGCCGTGCACAGGTCATCGCCGCCGGCAGAACCGCATCGGCGGCGCGGCACAACCCTGTCGAGCAGGCGGCCGGCGAAGGCGCCGGCACCGACGAGCCGGGCGCCGCAGCCGAGGGCCCGGTCGTGGGCCCTACGGACCCCGGCGCCGGCCGCGGGCTCCTGACGCGCAAGAAGTCCCTGCGATGGGTGATCACGACGGCGGTCGTGGCGGCGACCGCCGTCCTCTTCGCGGCGGGGATGTCGGCGCTGGGCGGCACGCAGACGGCCGCCGGCCCCGGGCCCGTCGTGACAAAGGTGTCGCCCGCCCTGCCTGAGGCCGTGCCCTCCCAGGTGAGCGCCCCTGTCACGGGCTCCTCGCCAAGCCGTGCCACGCCTGCCGCCACGAACACCTGGAGCGCGGTGCACGGCCTCGGCTGCCAGGCGGAATGGTCCTACGCCGACCCCGGCTGGCGACCGACCGGCGGCGGCTGGAGGCAGGACGGCTGCACAGGCACGGCGCTGTTCCTGCAGGTGACGTCCGAGCTGGGCCATGCCACGCAGCTGGTGAACTGGTACTTCGACACCCGGCCGCACGCCAGGTGCACCGTCGAGGCCTTCATCGCCGACGACCGCCGGTCGGCCGGCACCGCCTACTACTACCTCGACGACGACGACACCACCGCCCCGCACCTGGGCGGACCGGTCACCGTTGACCAGAAAGCCCATCGCGGCACCTGGGTCACCCTGGGCAGTTGGCCGGTCCCCGGGCCGGGACGCCTGACCCTCATCCTGGCCAACCAGCCCCATCGCGTCCACGACACCTCCACCGTGACGGCATCCGCGGCCCGCGCCACGTGCCGCTGGGGTGACGAATAAGGTCGGTCCGTCGGCGGCGCGTGCCGATCAACGGCCCCACACGGCGGGCCACGCCGGTCCGAGAGCCCGGACCGGCGTGCGTTCAGCGGGGGTCGACCACGCGGCCGTGCCTGATGGCGCCGACCACGAGAAGCAGGGAACCGGCGACCGCCGCCACCCCGAGGCCCACCGCCACCCAGCGTGAGACCTCGACGAGCGAGGTCTGGTCGTCGAGCAGGACCTCCGACAGAGGGAAGGAGGCGAGCGAGGCCACCAGGGCGCAGCCGCCCAGCACGCCGTACAGCTTGCCGTTGGCGAGCGCGGTGGCCGCGCGGAAGGAGAGGGAGGTCCCGGCCGTCATCAGGGCGATGAAGGCGATCCCCCCGACGGTGTCCGCCGTGGTGAAGGACGCCGCGGGCCCGTCGGCCCGTAACGCCCTCCAGAGCAGGGTCAGGCCGACGTAACCCAGCGCACCCGTGGCCAGCCCCCCGATCGCCTGGTGGAGGGTCGAGGGCTTACCCGACCGCGTGTCGAGCTGTTCGGCGATCGTCGCCGCGTACTCCTTGGGGGTGCCGAACGCAGTCGTGGGGTCCTCGCCCGTCTCCGCGACGTGCGCCTCGACCTCCGCCAGCACCTCGCCGACCCGGACCCCCGAGATGTCGCGCAGGCGCAGCGCCAGCGTCAGCTCCTCGCGGTACTTCCTGTCGAGAGCGGTCATCCCTTGACTCCTCGCTCGATCACGCTGATCGCGGTCTTCGCGAATGCCGCCCATTCGGGCCCCTGCGTCGCGAGTACCGCCCGGCCTTCGTCGGTCAGCCTGAAGAACTTCCGTCCCGGCCCGCCCTCTCCGGCCCGCCACTCGGCCTGCAGCAGGCCGTCGGTGGTCAACCGGTTGAGCAGCGGGTAGAGCGTGCCGGCCTTCATGTCGGGCATCCCGGCCCGGTCCAGGCGCTGGAGCAGGGCGTAGCCGTAGTCCTCGCCGGTCTCGGCGAGCAGCGCCAGCACGGCGAGGTCGAGCACCCCGCGCAGCCACTGTGTCCGCCTGGACGTCACGTCCGCCATGAGAGGAAGGTAACACCTACTAGTAGGTCTCGCATGGTAGTGGGGCAGGTGGCGCTCCTACGAGCCGGGCGCTCGAACCTCGCCCTCGCGCCAGTCGCGGTAGGTGGTGGTGAACCTGGCGGTGAGCTTGGTCGTCTCGTCGAGCGGGAAATGCCACGAGAGCTCGAACGTCTTCGGCCTGTTCCGCCCGTCCAGCACCAGCACCCACGACAGGCTGGTGTCGGCGGTTTCCCGCTCGGTGCGTTCGTCGCCGTGGAGCGCCCTGATCTGCCGCGCGAGCGGCGCCGGAGCCTTCCTGGTGACCAGCGCGCCGGCGTAACGGCGGCCCGAGGCGCTCACGTTCTCGGTCGTCCTGGCCAGATCGGCGATCACGCCCACCGCTCCCATGGTGTGAGGGCACCGGGCGTACAGCAGGATCGGCGCTCGGGACGGGTCGGGCATCTCCTTTCCGTCGATGTACTCGGTTTCGGTGAGGACCACGCGTTGGGTCAGCTCGAGATTCTCCGCCGTCACCGTCATGTCCATGCGGGTGTCGACCGACGACACCGCGTCGTGATCGTAGGACAGCTTCCCCCGCGCCTTGGTGGCCCAGGTGCCCTGGGGCAGGAACCCCTCGAAGGTGAAGTCGGCCATGGGCGTCACGTTGACCGCGCTCTCCAGGGCGAGCGGGAGGTCCCGGGAGGTCGGCGGGGCCGTCGAGGAGCCGGTGGGGGTCGGCTGGTCGGCCATGTCGTCCCCCGGCGTGCCGAAGCCGCGCCACAGGACCACGCCGGTGGTCGCCGCGGCCACCACGGCCGCCACCCCACCCGCCAGGAGAGCCCGCCGTGACGCCAAACCGGATCCACGCTCTGCCGTCGGGCGCTCGCGCCCGACGCCATCGGTCGGTACGGCGCCGCCGGGCACCGCCCCGCCCCCGCCCGGCACCCCTGCAACGCCGCCGGCCGTCGGTACGGCGCCGCCGTGCGCCGCCTCGGCGCCGTGGCGCAGGGCGGCGTCCTCCTGCGCGGGCGCCCGCTCCCCGAGAAGCTCCAGCAGCAGGTCACGCGCCGACGGCCGGAGCGCCGGATCCTTGGCCAGGCACCTGGCGACGATCCCGCGCAACGGTTCCCGCAGCTCGCCCAGGGCCGGCTCGTTGTGCAGGATGCGGTAGGCGGTCGCCGCGAAGGTGTCGTTGCCGAACGGCGGCCACCCGTTGGCGGCGTGGACCATCGTCGCGCCCCAGGCGAACACGTCGGACGCCGGCCCCACCGGCAGGCCGCGGAACTGCTCGGGCGCCATGTACGGCGGCGTGCCGGACGCGCCCTCCCTGGTCGCGGTGACGTCGACCAGCCTGGCGATGCCGAAGTCGATCACTCTGGGCCCGTCGGGGCCGATGAGCACGTTGCCCGGCTTGAAGTCGCGGTGGACGACGCCCGCCCGGTGGATGGCGGCCAGCGCGGTGGCGGTGCCGATGGCCAGCCTGGTCAGCGCGGCGCCGCGCACGGGCGCGACGGCGGCGAGGGCGGGGCCGTCGATGTACTCGCTGGCCACGTAGGGCGGCTGGTGGTCGAGGTCGACACGCAGCACGCGGGCCGTGCAGAACTCGGCGACCTGGCGGGCCGCGGCGACCTCGCGGGCGAAGGCACGGTCGATCCCGCCGGTCATGACCTTGACGGCGGCGAGCCCGCCGTGCTCGTCCTGCCCCAGGTAGACCGTGCCCTGCCCGCCCTGTCCCAGCTGACGGAGGATGCGGTATGGGCCGATGCGCACGTATGCCTCACATCATCGCGGGACTGCGGCTCGAGAATGGCCTGTGGCGCAGGACGGAGTGTCCGGTTCGACCGGGTGCGCGCCGCAACCGGTCGGTGGCGAGGCGCGGACCGCCTCGCCACCGGCGACGCTACAGGGCGCTGCCCTTCTTCCACTCCTTGAACGACAGCTGCCAGAAGCCCCAGCCGTTGTTCCACTCCAGCGCCCGGTTGGTGCCCTTGATGTCGACGATGTCGCCGCGCTGCGCGTTGTCGAAGAACCACTTGGCCTGGTCGGGCCGGGCGTTGATGCAGCCGTGGCTGACGTTGCGCCTGCCCTGGGCCCAGACGTTGTCCTTGGCGTGGACGTACTCGCCCGAGTTGGAGATCCGCACCGCGTGGTTGATCATCACGTCGTAGTAGCCGGGGTCGCCCTTCTTGCGGCCCGGCGAGATCATCCGGACCGGGTTGCCCCTCTCCATCGTCATGTGGATGCCGGACGTGGTGGTGTACTCCCGGGTGGTGGCCATGCCGGCGCTGATCCGCATGGTCTGCACCCTCTTGCCGTCCCGGTAGACGTACATCATGTGCGTCTTGGCGTTGATCTTGCTGATCTGCTGGGCGCCGATCTTGATCGAGGTGGTGTAGTCCTCGAGCCCGTACATGTCCTTGCCGCCCTGCACGCCGTTCAGGCGGGCGGTCACCTTCACCGTCTGGTGCGCGGGCCAGTACTTGGCGGTGCGGTAGATGACGGTCGTGTCGTTGATCCACCGCCACGCGCCCTCGACCGGCTTCTCGGCCTCAACCTCAAGCGCCCCCTCGACGGCGGCCTTGTCGGACACCGGGTTGTTGAAGGTGAGGATGATCGGCGCCCCCACGCCGACCTTCTCACCCTTCTGGTTCGGCGTCAGGTCGGCGACGTCGAGGACCACCGCGGGCTTGAGGGTCTTGAAGCTGGCCGCGGCGGTGGTCGTCCCGGCCTTGGCGGAGACGCTGTAGGCGCTGGTGGGCCGCAGCGGCTCCTTGGAGACCCATTTGGTCTTGTCGGCGTTGAAGGAGCCTTCCACCCGCTTGCCGCCGCCCTCGACGACAACCTCGTCGAGGGCGCCACCCGAGGCCGTCACCACGACCTTCTTGTTGGGCTTCACCTTGGCGCTGCCCTCGGCCGGGCTGATCTTGATCTGCGGCGCGGGCGTCGCCGACGTGGTCGCGGATCCGCCGTCCGCGGTGGTCCCTCCGGTGACCGCCGAGCCGTTCGAGCACGACGCGGTCAGAGCCGCCGCCACAATGACCGCGACCCCGGCGGCAGGCTTCCGCCACGCTGGCGCAACGCTCAACACAACCCTCTCCCCCATACCAGCAAAGTGCACCCAAAAACCTTAATGGCCATATCCATTGGATGCTGCATCTTATGGGAGAGTTCATTCAAATTCGGACACATTGTGCTGTCAGCCGCTTGACAGCCTGTGCGTCAGTCCCGTGTGCCTCCTTCCCGCACCCTTGGTCCTGACGGCCTGCGCCAGCGCCCGCCGCGACCCGACGATGACCACCAGCTTCTTCGCCCTGGTGATGGCGGTGTAGAGCAGGTTGCGCTGCAACATCATCCACGCGCTGGTGGCCAGCGGGATCACCACGGCCGGGTACTCGCTGCCCTGCGACCGGTGGATCGAGACGGCGTAGGCGTGGGCCAGCTCGTCGAGCTCGTCGAAGGAATAGTCGACGCTTTCCTCCTCATCAGTCAGGACTGTCAGCTTTTGATCGTCCAGCCTGATGTCGGTGACCACGCCGACCGTGCCGTTGAACACACCCGCCGCGCCCTTGTCATAGTTGTTGCGCAACTGGGTGACCTTGTCGCCGACCCTGAACACGCGCCCGCCGTACCGGCGCTCCGGCATGCCCTCGCGCGAGGGGGTCAGCGCCTCCTGCAGGGCGGCGTTGAGCGCGCCCGCCCCCGCCGCGCCCCGGTGCATGGGCGCCAGCACCTGCACGTCGCGGCGCGGGTTGAGGCCGAACTTGCGGGCGATCCGGCGCGCGACGACGTCGACGGTGAGCGAGGCGATCTCCTCGGGCTCCTCGCACGGGAAGAGGAAGAAGTCCTTCATGCCCTCCAGCACGGGATGGCGGCCGGTGTTGACCCGGTGGGCGTTGACCACGACGCCCGACTCCTGCGCCTGGCGGAAGATCTGCGTCAGCCGTACCCGGGGGATGTCGTCGGCGGCCAGCAGGTCCTTGAGCACCTCGCCCGCGCCGACCGACGGTAGCTGGTCGACGTCGCCGACCAGCAGCAGGTGCGCGCCGGGGGCGATCGCCTTGACGAGCTTGTTGGCCAGCAGCAGGTCGAGCATCGACGCCTCGTCGACCACGACCAGGTCGGCGTCCAGGGGGTTGTCGCGGTCGAAGGTCGCCTCGCCGCCCGGCCGCAGCTGGAGCAGCCGGTGCACGGTGGTGGCCTCGTGACCGGTCAGCTCGGCCAGACGCTTGGCCGCCCGGCCCGTCGGGGCGGCCAGGATGACCTTGGCCCGCTTCGCACGGGCCAGCTGCACGATCGACCGGACGGTGAACGACTTGCCGCAGCCGGGCCCGCCGGTCAGCACCGCGACCTTCTCGGTGAGAGCCAGCCGGACGGCCTGGCGTTGCTCGGCGGCCAGCTCGGCCCCGCTCTGGCCGCGCAGCCAGTCCTCGGCCCTGACCCAGTCGACGTCGGCGAAGGCCTTCAGCCTGTCGCGGCCGGTGCGCAGCAGGCCGAGCAGGCTGCCGGCGAGCGACAGCTCCGCGCGGTGGAAGGGGACGAGGTAGACGGCCGGAACGAGGTTCTCGCCCGCCGGGATGTCCTCGCGGACCACGCCCTCCTCGGCGATCAGCTCGTCCAGGCACGTCCTGACCAGCTCGGCCGGCACGTCGAGGATCTTGACGGCGTCGGCGACCAGGTTGGGCGCGGGCAGGTAGCAGTGGCCGTCGTCGGCGGCCTGGGACAGCGTGTAGCGCAGCCCGGCCTTGACGCGTTCGGGGCTGTCGTGCGGGATCCCGACGGCCTGGGCGATGGTGTCGGCGGTCTTGAAGCCGATGCCCCAGACGTCGTCGGCCAGCTTGTACGGCTGGCTCCGGACGACCGAGATCGACGCCTCGCCGTACTGCTTGAAGATGCGGACCGCGATCGAGGTGGAGACGCCGACGCCCTGGAGGAAGATCATGACCTCCTTGATGATCTTCTGTTCCTCCCAGGCGATCGCGATCAGCTTGGTCCGCTTGGGCCCCAGCCCCGGCACCTCGACCAGGCGCTCGGGAGCGGTCTCGATGATGTCGAGGGTGTCGGTGCCGAAGTGGCCGACGATGCGCTCGGCCATCTTGGGACCGATGCCCTTGATCAGGCCTGATCCCAGGTAGCGCTGGATGCCCTGGATCGTGGCGGGCAGCACGGTGGTGTAGGACCACACCTCGAACTGCTTGCCGTAGCGCGGGTGGGAGGTCCACCTGCCGGTCAGCCGGAGCGACTCGCCGACCTGCGCGCCCAGCAACGGCCCCACCACGGTCAGCAACTCGGCGCCCGACCGCTCGGTGGCGACGCGGGCGATGGTGTAGCCGGTCTCCTCGCTGGCGAAGGTGATCCGTTCGAGCACCGCTTCCAGCGTCGTCGCGGGGGGACCGCCTGATCCAGCCGTCACGCCTACCTCTCTCCCGAGCTCTTCTGGCCAGGGTAGAGCAGCGGCGGCCGACTGTGATCAGCGGTGGACGGCCCGCGGGGACAGGCGTCGCACCAGAGGCCGGACGTACAGATGGGCCAGGATCGCCAGGCCGCCCAGCAGCAGCAGCGCCGTGAACATCCACTCCCCCGAGCCGCCCGGCCCGTAGACCCGGTTGGGCCGCCCGACGTCGATGGCCCTGGTCTCCGTGCCGGCACGGTGTGACTCCCGGTCGCTGTCGTACATCGCCACCTCGGCCCGGCGCACGGTGCCGTCGTCGGAGCGGAAGGTCCCGATCCAGCTGCAGCTCTCGTGTCCGGGATGCTGGACGCAGTAGAGGCGTTGCGCGGTGAACGTGCCAGGAAGACCGTCGGCCCGTGCCGCCCGGATGACATGACCGATGTTCGGGGTGGCGAGGTACAGCAGGAAAGCAGCGACGAGGGTCATCGCCACGGCGAAGGCCGGAGACCGCTTGCCGGGCCGTCCGCCCGCCATCGTCATCGCCCGTAGGCGAGCGCGCAGCCGCACCGCATCCCGGCACGCTCGGACTCGCGGGGGCGCCGGTGCAGGAGCATCGCCACCACCATGGGCGCGAAGACGACGGCGTTGTAGAACAGATGCAGCTCCACCCGGGGGACCAGCAGCTGGATGATGCTGGTGGGCACCGGCCTGCCCAGCAGGTTGTTGCCGGTCACCGCCTGCATGAGCAGGAGGAAGTGTTCCAGGTGGTGCCAGGTCTGGATGGCCAGCGCGATGTTCCACCAGGTGCGGGCGCGCCCGGTGAAGCCCTTGCGCAGCAGGAGGAAGCCGGCGAGCATCAGCAGCGCGTAGCCGTAGTGCATCCACTCCGACTTGACCAGCCAGGGGAACGGCACGCCGAGGACGCCACGGGCTTCGGGGATCGGCCAGTCCAGGACGTAGATCTGGACCGCCTGGGCCAGGTGCTCGGCCCAGTGCGCCACCACGACGACCAGGAACAGGCCGAGGGCGGCCCGGTGGTGACGACCGTTGAGCAGCGATGTCTTAACGGTGTCGGGGTGCGTCCAGGACTGGGCGGCCATGTGCGAACACCTCTTCCTCGGAACCTACGGCGTGACCTGCGCGCGTTCCAGACCGGCGCCTGCTGCGCGTGCGCTGAGCCCCCCGAGCGCCGAATCCGCAAGGATCGTAGAACGGCGCATGCGTCGCGGCGATCGCGCTGACAGCTTTCCGTCAGGACGACCTTCTGGAGCGGTGCCGGCTGATCATCCTGACGTGGGCAGAGCGGGGGTTGACCCTCGGTAATCTTCCGCTCATGAGTGAAGTGGGTCAGACGGCGGCCAGGGCGCTGCTGCGCAGGCTTGCCGTGGAGCAGGCGGAGTCGAGGGTGCCGTCGCTGGCGGCAGTGATCGTGCGGGACGGCCGGCCGGCCTGGTTCGGGGCCAGGGGCCAGGTAGGGGACGGTGCGCCCACCCCCGACACGCAGTACCGGATCGGCTCGATCACCAAGTCCATGGTCGGCGCCGTCGTGATGAGGTTGCGCGACGAGGGCCTGGTCGACCTGCTCGACCCGCTCGGCAAGCACGTGGAGGGCACGCCGTTCGAGCACGTCACGATCGCCCAGCTGCTCTCGCACACCGGCGGGCTGACGGCCGAGCCGCCGACGGAGTGGTGGGAGCGCACGCCCGGCCTGCCGTTCGACGAGCTGGCCGCCCGGCTCGGCCCGGAGGGCTCGCGGCACCGGCCGGGCCGCCGCTTCCACTACTCCAACCTCGGGTTCGGCCTGCTGGGCGAGGTGGTGGCGCGCCATCGCGGCATGACGTGGCTGGAGGCGGTCCGCAGGGAGGTCCTGGAGCCGCTGGGGATGAACGACACCACCGCGCGCCCCCGGGCTCCGCACGCCACGGGCTACGCCGTGCACCCCTTCGCCGACGTGCTGCTGCCCGAGCCGGAGCACGACGCGGCCGCGATGGCCCCGGCGGGACAGCTGTGGTCGACGCCCGCCGACCTGGCCAGGTGGGCGGCGTTCCTGGCCGGCTCCACGCCGGGCGTGCTGGCGCCGGGGACGCTTGCCGAGATGCGCGAACCCGCCACCGTGGACGACGGTGACGCGTGGACCTCGGGGTACGGCCTGGGCCTGCAGCTGGCCAGGTCCGGCGGGCGGCGCCTGGCGGGCCACACCGGGTCGATGCCCGGCTTCCTGGCCACCGTGTGGAGCGATCCGGCCGACCAGGTCGGCGTGCTGTTCATGGCCAACACCACCTCGGGCGTGAGCCGTACGCTGGCGACCGAGCTGCTGGCCATCCTCGACGAGCACGAGCCGCGCCTGCCCGAGCCGTGGAAGCCGGTCGCCGCCGACCCCGGCCTGCTGGCGCTGACAGGGCTGTGGCACTGGGGTCCCACGCCGTACCTGCTGAGGCTGCTGCCCGAGCGCGGGCTGTCGCTGACGCCGGTGAACGGCCCGGGCCGGGCCTCGCGCTTCGTGGCCCAGCAGGACGGCACCTGGCTCGGCCTGGACGGCTACTACGCGGGTGAGGTGCTCAGGGTGGGCGACGGGTTCCTCGACCTGAACACCTTCATCTTCACGCGCGAGCCGTACCAGGACGGGACGCCGATCCCCGGCGGGCCCGGCCAGTGGGGTGCCCCCCGCTAGCGCGCATCGCCGCCGCAGCGCGGGCTCGCCGCATCTGCCATGACATGGCGGCGATTCGCCCCGCAGATGCGCGGCTACCCGGGTGTTCAGACTGGAATGTGCGAAGGTATGGTGATTACTTGTGACGACGTTCCGGATCAGCGAGGCGGCCGCCCTGCTCGGAGTCAGCGCCGACACCGTACGCCGGTGGGTCGACGCGGGCCGGCTGGCCGCCGAGCGCGACGAGAACGGCCACCGCCAGGTGAAGGGCGCCGACCTGGCGGCCTTCGCCCGCACCCAGATCGAGGCGGAGGACGGCACGGGCCACTCCTCGGCGCGCAACCGCTTCCGCGGCATCGTGACCGAGGTCATCAAGGACGCGGTGATGGCCCAGGTGGAGATCGCCGCGGGTCCCTTCCGGGTGGTGTCGCTGATGAGCCGCCAGTCCGCCGACGAGCTCGACCTGCGGGTGGGCGTGGTGGCGGTCGCCGTGATCAAGTCCACGAACGTCGTCGTGGAGATCCCCGACCACACTCGCACTGTGAGTCAGTAAGGAGTCCTTGGTGCTCAGGCGTCAATCCCGATGGGCCCTCGCCCTTCCCCTCGTCGTCGCCCTGGCGGGCCTGTCCGGCTGCGGGTCGACCGAAGCGGCCGCTCCGGCCGCCCCGGCCGCCACCGCCTCCGCGGCGGGCGGCGAGGCCGCGACGGTGACGGTGTTCGCCGCCGCGTCGCTGACCGGCACGTTCACCGAACTCGGCAAGACCTTCGAGGCCGCCCATCCGGGCACGACGGTGAAGTTCAACTTCGGCTCCAGCGCCACGCTGGCCCAGCAGATCACCGCTGGAGCGCCCGCCGACGTGTTCGCCGCCGCCAGCCCCGCCACGATGAAGACCGTCACCGACGCGGGGCTGGCGGGCGCGCCTGCCACGTTCGTGCGCAACAAGCTGGAGATCGCCGTCCCGGCCGACAATCCTGCCAAGGTCGACGACCTGAAGGACCTGACCGACGCCAAGGTCAAGGTCGCGCTGTGCGCCGAGCAGGTGCCGTGCGGCGCCGCGGCCGTCAAGGCGCTGGACGCGGCCGGGCTGAAGGTCACCCCGGTGACGCTCGAGCAGGACGTGAAGGCCACGCTCACCAAGGTCGAGCTCGGCGAGGTCGACGCCGCCCTCGTCTACAAGACCGACGTGATCGCCTCCGGCGGCAAGGTGCGCGGCATCCCCTTCCCCGAGGCCGACAAGGCGATCAACGACTATCCGATCGCGGCGCTGTCCAAGGCGCCCGCGCCCGGCCCGGCCAAGCAGTTCGTCGACCTGGTGCTGTCGGCTGAGGGCAAGGGCGTGCTCACCAAGGCCGGATTCGAGGCGCCCTGACCCCGATGACCGCCACACCCACGGCACCCGCCCAGGGCGCCGAGCGACGAGGCACCACCGGCCGCCTGCCCTGGCTGCTGGTGGTGCCCGCCCTCCTCGGTCTCGCCTTCCTGGTGCTGCCGCTGGCCGGCCTGCTGGTCCGGGCGCCGTGGGCGACGCTGCTGGACCGGCTGGCCGAGCCGCAGGTGCTGGAGGCGTTGCGGTTGTCGATGGTCACCTCGACGGTCGCCACGGCCGTCTGCCTGGTGTTCGGCGTGCCGCTGGCCTGGCTGCTGGCCAGGGTGTCCTTCCCCGGCCGGCGGCTGGTGCGCGCCCTGGTCACCGTGCCGCTGGTGCTGCCGCCCGTGGTCGGCGGCGTCGCGCTGCTGCTGGTGCTCGGCCGGCGCGGCCTGATCGGGCAGTGGCTCGACGCCACGTTCGGCATCACGCTGCCTTTCACCACGGCGGGCGTGGTGGTCGCCGAGGCGTTCGTGGCCATGCCGTTCCTGGTCATCAGCGTCGAGGGCGCGCTGCGCGCCACCGACCAGCGCTTCGAGGAGGCCGCGGCCACGCTCGGCGCCTCCCGCTGGATCACCTTCCGCCGCGTCACGCTGCCGCTGATCATGCCGGGCGTCGTGGCCGGCGCGGTGCTGTGCTGGGCCAGGGCCCTCGGCGAGTTCGGCGCCACCATCACCTTCGCCGGCAACTTCCCCGGCACCACCAGGACGATGCCGCTGGCGGTCTACCTGGCGCTGGAGAGCGAGCCTGAGGCGGCCATCGTGCTCAGCCTCGTCCTGCTCGCCGTCTCGGTGGTCATCCTGGCGAGCCTGCGCGACCGGTGGGTGAGCAGCCCATGACCCTGCGCGCCCGCCTGGTCGTCACCAGACCGGCCTTCGGCCTCGACGTCTCGCTGGAGGTCGCCGCCGGCGAGGTCGTCGCCCTGCTCGGGCCCAACGGCGCCGGCAAGACCACCGCGCTGCGCGCCCTGGCCGGCCTCACCGGGCTGTCGGCCGGCGGGCACATCACCCTCGACGATCAGCCGCTGCACGACATGGCCGTCGAGCAGCGCCCGATCGGCATGGTCTTCCAGGACTACCTGCTCTTCCCGCACCTGTCCGCGCTGGACAACGTCGCCTTCGGGCTGCGCTGCCGCGGCGCGGCCAAAACCGAGTCGCGCCGTACGGCACGCGACTGGCTGGAGCGCGTCGGCCTGGCCGCGCACGCCGCGGCCAGGCCCCGCCGGCTGTCCGGCGGCCAGGCCCAGCGCGTCGCCCTGGCCAGGGCGCTGGCCGTACGGCCCCGGCTGCTGCTGCTCGACGAGCCGCTCGCGGCGCTGGACGCGCACACCAAGCTGGAGATCCGCTCCCAGCTGCGTCATCACCTGGCCGGCTTCGACGGCGCCACCGTCCTGGTGACCCACGACCCGCTGGACGCGATGGTGCTGGCCGACCGGCTCGTGGTCATCGAGGACGGCGCGGTCGTCCAGGAGGGCACGCCCGCCGAGGTGGCCCGCAGGCCGCGGACCGACTACGTCGCCCGCCTGGTCGGGCTCAACTTCTACCGCGGCCTGGCCGGAGGGCACCAGGTCAAGGTCGGCGAGCTGGTGGTCAGCACCACCGAGCAGCTCGACGGGCCCGCGTTCGTGGCCTTCCCGCCCGCCGCGGTCGCCCTCTACCGCTCGCGTCCCGACGGCAGCCCCCGCAACCTGTGGCAGGCGCGCATCGAGGGCATCGAACGGCACGGCGACAGCGTCCGCGTCCACCTCAACGGGCCGATCAGCGCGTTCGCCGACATCACCCCGGCCGCCGTGGCCGAACTCGACCTGACACCAGGGCAGAGCATCTGGGCGTCGGTCAAGGCCACGGAGACCCACGCCTACCCGGCATGAACCGTTCGGGCCCGGCGTCGAGGTGTTCGGCCCCGAGGTGGAGATCGGGAAGGACGCGTCTTCGCAGGACAGGCTGCCGGCCTTCATCGGGCGCGATCCACGGTGGCGGCCATGGGCGAGACCGTGAGCGAGCGTCGGCCGTCGCGACGCCGTCCGGAGCGCGCGATCGTCACGCTCCGGACGGCAGGCCGCCGTCGAGGCGGTCGGGCGGTGGAACCCTCGCAGCCGGCACGGGCGTCAGGCTGAAGCCCGGCTCCTTCACCGCCGGGTGAGGACGTCCAGGCAGTGCCGGTAGAACCGGTCGGGGTCCACGGTGACGGCGGCCTTGACCGGCCGCCCGCCGGGGTCGCGCACGGTGCGCCCCTGGCCGGCTCCCTCGGTGACGACGTCGCAGTGGACCGTCTCGAAGCCGCAGATGCCGGGTTCGGCCAGGTATGACGTGGTGAGGCTGTCCCAGCAGCAGTACGGCAGGCCGGTGGTCTCCAGCACGCCGAACGTCAACGCGAGCAGCGACCCGGCCAGATCGCTGAGCGGCTTGCCGTAGTGGCGGCCGAAGGCGTGGGTGAAGGCGGTGGTCACCGGCACCCGGTCGGTCACGTCCAAGGGGAAGAGCGTGATCGGGAGCGTCGAGTCGAAGACGCGCTTGGCGGCTTCGGGGTCCCAGTAGACGTTCCACTCCGCCGAGCCGTCGTGCCCCGGCTCGTCGACGTTGCCGGGAACGTCGAGGGCTCCGCCCATGAAGACCACCTCCTCGATCGTGGCCGCGACCTCCGGGTGGTGGTCGAGGCACCAGGCGAGGTTGGTCAGCGGGCCGGTGGCGAGGATGGTGACGGGCGCGTCGGCCTCCAGCAGCCACGCGGCCAGACGTTCGTGGGCGGGAAGCGCCCCGTCCCGCGACGTCGGCGGCGCGCTCCGGTTGAGCACGGGCAACGCGTCGGCGCGGAGGGCGTCGATGCGCCAGGCGAGCGGGAAGGGGTTGCGCCCCGTCAGTTCGCCGAGGGCCGTCGGCACCTGCGGCAGCCCGGCCAGCTCGAGGATCTTGCGGGTGGCCGACATGGCCGGCACGGGCAGGCAGTCAGCCGGCGTGACGGCGATCCCGCGCAGGTCGACCGTGTCGTACTGGGTGAGGAGAAGGAGCGACAGCAGGTCGTCGAGGGCGCCGTCGTGGTCGAAGAGCACCGGACGGCGGGTCGTCAGGTCAGTCACGGCGCCTCACCAGGTGGAAGGAGAAGTCGGTGCCCCGGTGGTAGTCCTCGGAGTAGAGCAACGGCTGCCCGCCGCTGTCGTGGTGGGTCTGCAGCAGCGCCAGCCAGGCCCCGCCTGACTCCTCGATGCCGACCCGTGCCGCCTGTTCGGCCGTCAGGGTGACGGCACGGACATGCGTCACCGCGTACGCGACGGTGTGGCCGTGCTCGGTGAGGGTCTGGAACAGCGAACCGGTCCAGTCGACCTCGTCCAGCGGGCGCGAGATCAGCGACCGGGCGAAGAAGTCGATCGAATACAGCAGGACGTCGTGCTCGTGCCGGCGCAGCCGCTCCAGCCGTACGATCGCCTGCCCGGCCGGCAACCGCAGGGTCTCCCGCTGGTGGCTGTCGGGCTCCAGCACCGAGACGTCCAGGACCGCGTTGTCCCCCTGGTAGCCGCGGCTGGCGAGCATCTCGGTGACGCCTTCCAGGCGGGTCAGCGGGCGATCGAGGCTGGGCTGGGAGGTCAGGTAGCGCCCGTCGCCGTGGCGGGCCTGGATGAGTCCTTCCTGCTCGAGGAGCTTGAGGGCCTCGCGGAGGCTCGTCCGGCTCACGCTGAAGCGCGCGATGAGGTCGTTCTCGGAGGGCAGCCTGTCGCCGGGGCGCAACCCCTCCTCGACGACCAGTGTCCGGAGCCGGTCGCGCACCTGCACGGCCAGCGTCCGATGTCGCCGTGTCACATTCGATCTCCCTTCGTGGCCACGATCACGCCGGTGGCCACCATGGTGCGGATTGAACAGAGAAGTGTCAACACTTCTCATACAAGTCCTGGTACAGGGCCTCGATCTCCCTTCCAGGAATAAGTGGACACCGCATCCACTTAGGCGTAGTGGACACAATGTCCGGTTAGTCGTCGGAAGGAGACCATGGTGGACACCAGCATGATCGGAGTCGTCTTCGGCAGCCTGACGCCGCCCGAAGAGGTCACCGAGGGGGCGGCGCTGGCCGAGCGGCTCGGTTTCGGGCAGCTGTGGTTTTCCGAGGACTGCTTCTTCACCGGCGGCCTGTCCGGCCTCACCCAGCTGCTCGCCGCCACCCAGGCGGTGCCCGTCGGTCTGGGTCTGGCCAGCGTGGTGACCAGGCATCCGGCGATCCTGGCGATGGAACTGGCCGGACTGGCTCGCATGTACCCCGGACGCGTCCGGGCCGCCGTCGGCCTGGGCAACACCCACTGGCTACGGCAGATGGGACTGCTGCCCGAGCGTCCGCTGACCGCCGTCGTCGAGACCTTCGACGTGGTGCGGGAGCTGCTGGACGGCGAGCGGGTCGACCGCCGGACCGCTACCCACGAGCTGAACGGCATCCGGCTGGAGTTCCCGCCCCGGCAGCCCCCCGAGCTGTGGATCGGGGCGGTCAACCAGCGCGCGCTGCGGGCCGCGGGCGCCAGGGCCGACGGAGTCCTGCTGTCGGTTCTCGCCGGCCCTTCGTACGTCGCCTGGGCCAGGGAGCAGGCGGCCGTGGCGGGCCGGCCGGCTCCCCCGGTCACGGCGTTCGTCCTCGCCTCGGTCTCCGATGACGCCCGGAAGGCGCGGGAGGCGGTACGGGAGGCCGTCGGCTTCTTCCTGAAGGCCGAAGCGCACACCGCGCTGGTCGGCCGGTCGCGCTACGGCGCCGAGATCCGGCAGCGGGTCGCCGCCCTGGCCGACGGGCAGCCGCTGGCCGTCGAGGACGCCTGGATCGACGAGTTCGCCGCCGCCGGCGACCCCGAGCACGTACGGGAGCGGCTCCAGGGGTTGCTCGACGCCGGCGCCGACTCGCTCGGCCTGTGGCTGTTCCCGCCCGACCGTCTCACCGACCAGCTCCACCGGATCGCCGCGGACGTCCTCGGCCCGACCCGCTGACCGGACGGTGCCGTGCTCGCCCGGACGCCCGTTCGGAGAGGTGACGTGGGGGCATGGCTGATCCGTACAAGACCGCAGGCCGGCGGCCGGGAAGGATGGGGGCATGGATATCGACAAGGTGAGAGCGTTCATGGCCGGTCACGCGCGGCTGCTGGACCGCCGCCGCTTCGAGCTGCTGGCCGGTACGGGCACGCCCGAGGCGACGCTGGCCGCGCTGGAGGGATACCGCAACGCCGACGGCGGCTACGGCTGGGGCCTGGAGCCGGACCTGCGCTCGCCGGAGAGCCAGCCGGGGGCGGCACTGCACGCCTTCGAGGTGTTCGAGGAGGCGCCGAGCCCGCGGGCCGCCCAGCTGTGCGACTGGCTGGAGACGGTGACGCGGCCCGACGGGGGGTTGCCGTTCGCGCTGCCGTTGACCGTCCCCGCCGCCACCGCGCCGTGGTGGCGGGACGCGGACACCACGACGTCGTCGTTGCAGATCACCGCGGTGACGGCGGCGGCCGCCTGGCGGACGGCCGCCCGTGACGGGGCGGTGGGCGGGCACCCGTGGCTGGCCCGCGCCACCGCCTACTGCCTGGAGGCGATCGCGGCCCTGAAGGAGCAGCCGCACGCCTACGTGCTGGCGTTCGCCGTCCGATTCCTCGACACCCGGCCCGAGCACGCCGACCTGCTCGACAAGCTGGCCGCGTTCATCCCGCCGGACGGCGAGCTGCGGGTCGAGGGCGGCACGGAGGAGGAGAAGCTGCGGCCGCTCGACTTCTCGCCCTACCCCGATCTGCCGTCGCGGCGGCTGTTCGCGAAGGAGGCGGTGGCGGCGGACCTGGACCGGCTGGCCGCGCTCCAGCAGGAGGACGGCGGCTGGAGCGTCGACTACGCGACCGTCTCCCCCGCGGGCGCGCTGGAGTGGCGTGGGGCCACCACCGTCCACGCCATCGATGTCCTGCGCCGCAACGGGAGAATCTAGGCGGCGGCTACCGCCTCGGGGTGCGGCACGACGCGACGCCGTACGGCGAGGCCGAAGGCCACGACGAGCAGCCCGCACGCCCCGGACAACGCGAAGGGAGCGGCCGGCCGCCACAGGTCGTACAGCCAGCCACCGACCCCGGAGATGACGAAGATCCCGATCGCGCCGCAGAGGACCTGCACGCCGAAGGAGGAGCCGCGGTAGCGGGCCGGCACCTGCTGGGCGAGCAGCGGCCCGGCCGTGGTGATGACGCCGATCTCGCCGAGGCCGATGAAGGCGGCCACCAGCATCATCCCCGGCCCGAGCGGGTCGCTGACCAGCAGGGTCGACAGGTAGGCGGCGGCGGCGACGGCCTGGGCGAGGATGACGACGTGCTGCCGCCGCATCCGGTCGCCGAGCCAGCCGAACAGCGGCGCGCCCACCACGATCACCGTGTAGGCGATGCCGACGACGGCGCCGCTCCTGGCCAGGGCCTCGGTGGCCGACATGCCTCGTACGGACGTGGCGTGGTCGGCGATCCACAGCGACAGGAAGCTCGCCACGAGGGCCAGATCGGCCCGCGCCACGAAGGAGGCGGCGTAGGACAGCGCCACGCCGGGGTCGCGGGCCAGTCTGACGCCCTCGGCGATCAGCCGCGTCAGCGGCACCCTGGGCGTCTCGGCCGCGCCCAGGGCCGGCGAGAGCGTGTGGCGCAGCGCCAGGGCGCCGAGCAGGACGAGCGCGGAGACGACCAGGAAGCCGGTCCTGGCGGCGGCGGTGGGCTCCATGCCGCCCTCCTCCAGCATGCTGGGCAGCCTGACCAGCACCAGCACGGCGATCATCGCGCCGATGCCGCTGAAGAGCCCGAGCCAGCCGTACGCCTTGCCGCGCGCGTGGTCGCGCACGTAGTCGGCCGTGATCGCGGACATCGTGACGTGCAGGGCGGCGATGCCGAGGGCGAACAGGACGCGCAGCGCGACGAGGACGGCCGTGTTGCCGGCGAACGGGTACAGCGCCGCGCCCGCCGCGCACAGCAGGAGCCCGGCGACCGCGACGGGTCGCCTGCCGATCCGGTCGGCCAGCGCGCCGTACCACGTCAGGCTGAGGATCAGCGCCACCTCCGCGGCGATCTGCAGGTAGCCGGTGATCCTGCCGAGGTCGCCGGAGGACAGCCGCAGGACCTCGTTGAGGATGTACGGCTGGCCGGCCGGCAGGAAGGTGATGACGGCGGTGCCCAGGAACCCGAGCCCCATGCAGGCCCACAGGTTGGTCTTGCTGATGCCGGGCGTCGCGTCCAGACCTAACATGCGCACGATCATCGCAAGACAAGACGTAGATCGTCTAGGTTTGCCTCATGAGCAGTGAGCGGGTTCCTCCGGGTATCAGCGCAGTTGTCCCCAACGTGGCGCGGATGTACGACTACTACCTGGGTGGCAAGGACAACTTCGAGGTGGACCGGCGTGCCGCGGAGAAGGTCCTGGCGCTCATCCCCGAGGTCAGGGGCGATGCCCGCAACAGCAGGGCGTTCCTGCAGCGGGCGGTCCGCCACCTCAGGCAGTCGGGCGTCGACCAGTTCCTCGACATCGGCTCGGGCCTGCCGACCGCCGGCCATGTCCACGAGGTGATCGACGGCGCGGAGGTCGTCTACGTCGACAACGATCCCGTCGTCCTGACCCACTCCAGGGCCCTGCTCGGCCACTCCCCCGGCGTCACGGTCCAGGAGGGCGACCTGCGGGAGCCGGAAAAGGTCATGGCCGGAGCGGCGCAGGTGCTCGACCTCGAGCGGCCCATCGCGCTCCTGGTGGTCTCCCTGCTGCACTTCATCACCGACACGGAGGACCCGGGCGGCATCATCCGCCGGTACCGCGACCTGCTTCCCGCCGGCAGCCACCTGGTGCTGACACACGTCGCGCCCGACACGATGCCGCAGAAGGCCGGCGAGGTCAGCGCCGTCTACCGGAACGCCTCCTCGCCGTTCACCACCCGGCGCCGCGACGTGTTCGAGAGCTTCCTCGAGGGGTTCGAACTGCTCGAGCCCGGCATCGTCAACACCCGCGAGTGGCGTCCCGACGCGACCACCGACAGGTCGTCCGTCAAGGGCGACTACCACCTGTGCGCGGTGGCCGCCAAGCGCCCCTGACCCGGCGCCCGCCCTCGCGACCGCAGGGCCGGCCTCGCCCGGCGGCGGACCGCCGAGACCCCCCGACCTCGCCGGCCGCCGCCCAGCGCGCGGTGCCGGCAACGGTTGCGAGTAATGAGTTCTTTTCTCTTTACGAGTTTTCCCCGAGACCCTTCCAGGGCTTTGCTGGAAGCGTCCGACCAAATGAGCACGTGTTGACTGAAAATTTCTCCATGGGCGCACCTCACCGCTTTGGGCGCTGGTCCGTCCCCCAAGCCGACGAGCGAGCCTGAAAGCCGCCTGAGACGCCTGTCGAGATCCCTGAAAGCGCTTTCAGGAGGCCGTCATGGCTCGCTCACGTATCGTCTTCTCGCTGTCGCTCGTCGCAGCCATAGCTCTGGTGGCACTGGTGATCGGAGTGGTGGGAGGCCGGGCGACGAGTTCGGCCGCTCAGGGGACCGGCGGAGGCGCGGGCGGGGCGGCGAGTGGCAAGAAGATCGACGTGGTCATCAAGGCGAGTGATTCCTCGTTCTGGCAGACCATGATCGCCGGGGCGAAACACGCGGGCGGAGACTTCGGCCTCAACGTGAGCACCTTCGGCCCCACGTCAGAGACGAACATCGACGAGCAGGTGCAACTGGTGGAGAACGCCATCTCCCGAGGCGTTGACGGGCTCGTGATCGCGCCCAACTCCTCCAGCGCCCTGAACTCGGCGATCGACCGGGCGCGCAAGGCGGGGCTCAAGGTCATCACCGTGGACAGCCGCGTGACCACCGCCTCGGAGGGCTTCATCGGCACCGACAACGTCAAGGCCGGGATGCAGGCAGGCAAGCGCATGTGCGACCTGCTCAAGGCGCTGAACAAGACGAGCGGCGGCGTCATGATCGAATCGTCCGTGGCCGGCATCCAGTCACTGGTCGCCAGGGACGCCGGCTTCAAGCAGGGCCTCGCGCTCAACTGCCCGCAGGTCAAGGTGGTACTGCAGCGCTTCAACAACAACGACATCAACACCGCGGCGTCGCAGGTCAACGACGCGCTCACCGCCAACCCCGACCTGGCGGGCGTGTTCGCGGACAACAACACCTCGGGAGTCGGCGCGGCGCGGGCGATCCAGGACAACAAGGTGGCTGACACCGTCCCCGTCGTGGCGTTCGACTCCGACCCGCAGGAGAACGCCGCGCTGGCCGCCGGCACCATCGACGCGCTGGTGGTGCAGAACCCCTACTTCTTCGGCTACCAGGGCGTTCTGGGGGCCGGAATGGCCACGGTCGGTCGCATCCCGCCGCGTGACATCGACCCCGGCGCCGTCGTGGCCGACAAGGAGAACATGAACGAGCCGGATGTGAAGCAGTTGCTCAATCCGCCGACGATGAAGGCGGAATGATGATGGAACCCGTCGTCGAGCTACGTGACGTCTCCAAGGCCTTCGGGCCCGTGCAGGCGCTCAGCAACGTCTCGCTCCGTCTCGTTCCCGGCCAGGTGAACTGCCTCGCCGGGGAGAACGGCGCGGGGAAGTCGACCCTGATCCGGGTGCTGACGGGCGCGCTGCGCCGCGACAGCGGCACCTACGAGATCGACGGCCAACCGGTCACCACGCCGACCCCCGCGCACATGCGCACGGCCGGCATTCAGGCCGTCTACCAGGAGCTCAGCCTGCTCCCGCACCTGTCGGTCGAGGAGAACCTCTTCATGGGACGTCTTCCCGCGCACAAGGGGATCATCGCCAGGGCCCGGTTGCGGTCCCATGCCAGGAAGGCGCTCGACGAGGTCGGACTGACCGACATCAGCCCCGCCACTATCGTGGAACGGCTCCCCGCGGCCACGCGCCAGCTCGTGGAGATCGCCAAGGTGCTGACCGCCGACTCCGTCAAGGTGATCGTGTTCGACGAGCCGACCACAGCGCTGACCGAGGCCGAGTCCGAGCGACTCCTGGAGCACATCCGGCGGCTACGCGAGCGCGACATCGCGATGCTCTACGTGACCCACCGGCTGGAGGAGATGTTCGAGATCGGCGACTGGGTGACCGTATTGCGGGACGGGGGCCTGTCCGAGGAAGGGCCGATCAGCAACTACGACGAGGACCGCCTGATCACCGCGATGGTCGGCAGGGAGATCAGCTCGCTCTACCCGGAGACCCACCGGCACGCGGGAACGCCCGCGCTGCGGGTCAGGGGACTGCGCCGGTTCGAGAACTCGCCGGCCATCGACCTCCACGTCGGATCAGGAGAGATCCTCGGCATCGGAGGGCTGCTGGGGTCGGGGCGCAGCGGGTTGTTGCTGTCCATCTTCGGGGCGTCCCCCATCGTGGCCGGTGAGGTGGAGGTCGAGGGCAAGTCCGTGAAACCGTCCGGACCGCGCACGATGATGAGCACCGGGGTAGGACTGCTGACCGAGGACCGCAAGGTGCTGGGGCTGCTGCCGCAGCTGTCGATCCGGGAGAACGTCACCATCGCCAGCCTGCGCACCGGCTCCCGGCGTGGTCTCCTGCCCGGTCGTGAGCAGGTCGAGGAGGCCGACCGGCTGCTCGACAGCCTGCGGCTGCGGGCCGGTTCCTACGCCCAGCCGGTGTCGACGCTGTCCGGCGGCAACCAGCAGAAGGTGCTGCTCGCCCGATGGCTGCTCACCAAGCCGAAAGTACTGATGTTCGACGAGCCCACGAAGGGCATCGACGTCGGGGCCAAGGGTGAGCTGTACACGATCATCGGCGACCTGGCCGCGAAAGGGTTGGGGATCATCGTGGTCTCGTCGTACCTTCCGGAGCTGCTGGGGCTCGCGGATCGCATCCTCGTGCTGCGCGACGGGGCGGTCGCGGGTGAGCTTCCCGGATCCGCCACCGAGGAGGACGTGCTCCACCTGGCGAGCGGTACCGCAGGCGCCGAGACGCCGCCGACCCGAGAGCCCACGGTGGCCCCGGGCGTGACTCCACCGACTCAGGAGGAGTGAGCCGAAATGCCGAAGCTGATCTGGCGTGAGCCGATCGAGACCACGACGATCGTCAACAGGCCGCCCGGGGGTGCGGAACCCGGGCTGGCGACGGTGCCGAAGGCCAGGGAGGCGCCCGAGCAGGTGGCCGAGCCCCGGCGACGGGTCGTCACGCTGGGCGACATCGCAGGACGAGAGAGCGGCGGCCTCGTCGTGCTGCTCGTGGCGGTCGGTGCCCTCACGCTCGCCAGCGACGAGTTCCTCACCGCCAACAACCTGGCCAACCTCGCCCGGCAGGTCGCGATCTTCGGGATCATCGCGGTCGGCGAGCTCCTGGTCATCCTGACCGCCGGGATCGACCTGTCGGTCGGGTCGGTCCTGGGCCTGACCGGCGCCACCACCGCGCAGCTCCTGGTCGCCGGCATGCCGATCCTGCCGTCGATCCTGCTCGGCGTGGGGATCGGCACCGCTCTCGGGATCGTCAACGGTCTGCTGGTGACCCGTGCCCTGCTGCCACCGTTCATCGCGACCCTGGGCATGCTCGGCATCGCCCGTGGAATGGTGTTGCTCAGCACCGACGCCCAGACCATTCAGGGCGTGCCGGAGTCGTTCCAGGCGATCGCCAACGGCACCGTCCTGGGCATTCCCAACCTTCTCATCATCGCCCTCGCGGTCACCGCCGTGATGTGGTTCGTGCTCACCCGGACGGTCTTCGGCCGCTACATCTACGCCGTCGGCTCGAATCCCGAGTCGGCCCGCCTCGCGGGTGTGCCCGTGCGCCTGGTGACGGTCTCGGTCTACATGATCTCAGGCATGCTGGCCGGTCTCGGCGGGGTGCTGCTCGCCTCCCGGCTGGGAGCGGGCATCCCCACCGCGGGCACGGGCTTCGAACTGAGCGCGATCGCCGCCTGTGTCATCGGCGGCGCGAGCCTGTTCGGCGCGAAGGGCAGCGCCATCGGCGCCTTCACCGGAGCACTGATCATGGGAGTGCTCAACAACGGTGGCAACCTGCTGGCGATCAACGCCTTCTACCTCCAGATCGCCATCGGTGTGCTCATCCTGGTCGCGGTCGGGTTCGACCAGCTGAACACCAGGCGGTCGGCGACCAGCGGCGGTTGACGACGGCCTGCGCTCCCGGTCGGCGGTCAGCGGGCGCCGGCGGCATGGCGCTGCCGCCATCTGTCGATCAGCGGGACCAGCTCGTCGAGCATGTAGGCGTAGAAGTCCTGCATCTCGCTCACCGCGCTGGCCGGATGGCGACTGCGCCGAACCGACACCATCAAGGCCTGAACAGCAGCCCCTTCCGCGGCACGGCCTGCCGTACGGAACGGGCTGCTGTCCCCGACCGGCATGACCTGGACGGGCACGGCTGACTTGCCGGAACGAACGGCGGCGTCCCCGCGTGCCCCGCTCCGGTCACCCCTGCCGACCTCCCCGGACCGGCTTGGGTCAGGCGCCGACGCTCTGATAGTGGCGCAGCTGCCCCGCCCAGATCCGGTAGGCCACCGCGAACAGCGCGACGCCCAGCAGGGGGCTGGCGTAGGCCAGCGGCATGACGGCCTTGCCCAGCACGACGGTCGCCGGCACGTACGCGACGAACGCGACCGGCAGCACGAACGTCAGCACCCACTGGGTGACGCCGCCGAAGACGCTCATCGGATAGGAGCCGAACCGGCTGAAGACGTCGTCGACGAAGACCCGCAGCGCGAAGGTGTCGAGCATCCGCAGCGCCGTCGACGACAGGGCGAGGAAGAAGGCCGCCTCCACCAGCGCGCCGCCGACGACGGCGGCCGCGCAGAAGGCGAGGAGGCCGGGCGTCCAGGCGATGCCGGCGGCACCGCCCGCGACGGCCAGCAGGACGACGCCGACCAGCAGGTCGCCGAGCTGGCCCACCCCCATCCGCTTGGCCATCACCTGGACGAGCGGGTTGAGCGGGCGCAGCAGGATCCTGTCGAACTCGCCCTCGCGGACCAGCCAGTCGATGCCGATGAGGCTGCTGAGCGGCAGCATGCACAGCGCGTGGGCGGTCAGGCGCATGCCGTACAGGAAGGCGATCTGGGGCAGGCTCCAGCCGGCCATGCTGGGGAAGGTGTGCATGATCACCCAGATGAAGGCGAAGCCGCTGCCCTGGTAGACCGCGCCGGTGAGGATGCCGATGACGGTGTTGAGCCGGTACTGCATGGCGCCGCGCATGGCGGCGCGCTGCAGCCGCCAGTACAGGCGCAGCGTGCGGGTGAGCTCAGCCACCGTTGATCACCACCCTGCGGTGCGCGAGCCGCCACAGCGCCCACAGCAGCGCCCACAGCGCCGCGATCCACGCCAGCTCCACCAGCAGCGCGCGGGCGATCTCGGCGGAGGACAGCCGGCCGACGTAGATGGCGGCCGGGACGTAGCCCAGGTACTTGAACGGCAGCGCGTCCGCCAGCACGCCCAGCGCCCCGGGGAAGAACGACAGCGGGACCATCGTGCCCGCGAAGAACTGGCTGACCAGGCGATACAGCAGCGAGATCGCGCCGGTCTCCATCGTCCAGAAGCCGATCAGGCAGATCAGCAGCGCCATGAGCAGGCCGATGACGTACCCGAGGGCCAAGGTCACCGCGTACGGCAGCGCGTGCGAGGTGGGGGTGATCGAGCCGACCAGCAGCACCACCGGCACGACCGGGGAGAGCAGCAGCAGCGCGCCCGCGGTGTGGCCGGCCTGGAAGGCGGCCATCTGCGGAAGGTAGCCGACGGGCCTGGCCAGGTCGAAGAACACCGTGCCGGTGCGGATCCGGAAGTGGGCGAGGCGCGTGATGACCGGCATCGTGGCGAACGTCTGCAGGTTGGCCAGGGTGAGGTAGGCCAGCAGCTGCTCCAGCGTGAGATCGGCGGCCTGCCTGCGCTCGCCGTACACCGCGGTCCACACCATCCGCAGCAGGAACACCTGCGCGATCAGCGTCAGCGACGTCAGGACGACCTCGCTGCGATAGGCGAACTGGAAGCGCAGGCCGATGCGGGCCATGCCGCGTAAGGACCGGATCATGCGGCGTAGATCCTCTTGATCACGCTCTCCAGGTCGGGCTCCTCGATCGACAGGTCGCGGACGGCGTGGTTGGCCAGCAGGTCGGGGACCTTCAGTCCCTCGGTGAGCTCGTAGGTGTGGCTGCCGTCGTCGGTGTGCACCACCAGCCTGCGGGGTGGCGCGTAGGCGCCGACCAGGTCCTCGATGCCGCCGTCGTAGAGCACCCGGCCTTTGTCGATGAGGATGATCCGCTTGCACAGCGCCTCGACGTCGGCCAGGTCGTGCGTGGTCAGCAGCACGGTGGTGCGGCCGGCCCGGTTGGTGTCGAGGATGAACTCGCGTACGGCCTGCTTGGCCAGCACGTCGAGCCCGACGGTCGGCTCGTCGAGGTAGAGGATGGGCGGCTCGTACAGCATGGCGGCGGCCAGGTCGCCGCGCATGCGCTGGCCCAGGCTGAGCTGGCGGACGGGGGTGGCCAGGAAGTCGTCGAGCCCGAGCAGGTCGCGCATCCTCTTCATCGACGTGGTGAAGCGCGCGGCGGGCACGTCGTACAGGTCGCCGACCAGGCGCAGCGACTCGATCAGCGGCAGGTCCCACCACAGCTGGCTGCGCTGGCCGAAGACCACGCCGACGGCGCGGGCGTTGGCGTGGCGGTCGCGCCACGGCACCCGGCCGGCGACCTCGACGACGCCGCTGGTGGGGGTGAGGATCCCGGTCAGCATCTTGACGGTGGTGGACTTGCCGGCGCCGTTGGGGCCCAGGTAGCCGACGACCTCGCCCTCGGCGATGTCGAAGCTGATGTCGTCGACGGCGGTGCGCTCGTCGTACTGGCGGGTCACCAGCGTGCGCAGGGCGCCGAAGGGTCCGCCGAACGTGCGCGGGCGACGGAAGATCTTGGTCAACTTCTCGACGCGGATCACCCGTCAATTTCTTTCAGACATGTGCGGCAGTCGGCAAATTACTTTCTGTGCGCGTCGCCGTTTATGGTTGCAGGGTAACGTTGCGGCAAACGACTTCGAGGCGTCTGGTGTCTGATCTTGCATGGGTGGAGCGGATCCGAGCGGATTTCGCGCATTGGGTGCTCGCACTGCCCGCCGAACATCCCGGCGTGGGGGCGCTCCTCGACCAGCACGTCGCCGCCGTACGGCACGCCATCCGCTCCATCGGCGAGCAGGTGGGCCACACGGCACTGCTCAGCTACCTGATCGGCTTCTGGGACGGCGCGCACGAGAAAGGGTGGCGGGCCCCCGAGCCCGGCCACCCTCTCGACTTCGCCACGCTGCGGATGAGCGCGGTGTGCCTGATGCTCTCCCCCGCGACCTGACGCTTCTCCGTCCACCTCGTCGGGAGGGCGCGGGCACCGGCTCACCTCGGCGGCGGCTCACCGGGGCCTGGCCGGTATCCGCCGGCCTCACCAGGGCGTGACTCGTAGCCGCCGGCCTCGCCCGGCCGTGGCGGGTAACCCCCGGCCTCGCCTGGGCGTGACTCGTAGCCCCCGGCCTCGCCCGGACGTGACTGGTAGCCGCCGCCCTGTGCCGGCTGGGCCGATCCCGGCGCTCCGGCCCGCGCCGGGGCCGGAGCGGTCGCGGGTGCCTCCGCCCCCGCCATGGCGTCCCGGCGTCCGCGGTCGTAGGCCGCCGTCTCGGTGCGGATGGCGTTGGTCTCCGCCTCGGCCCTGCTCAGCCACGCCTCCCAGCGCTGCTGCATCGGTTTGACCAAGCCGCCGCCGAGGCCGACGATCAGGACGCCGGCCACCGCCGCCAGGAACGCGATCAGCACCGGCATGGTGACCGTGGTGGCGATCTCGATCTGGTTGAGCGCGGCGATCACGCCGAGGGCGATGATGAACACCTGCGCGATCGTGGCGAGCAGCCTGCCGTACGACAGGCCGCCCAGCGCGGCGCTGACGACGTCCTTGACCGCCCTGGCGATCGCCGTGGCCACGACGATGATGATGATCGCGACCGCGGCCTTGGGCAGCCAGGCCACCACGCCGCCGAGGAGCGCGCTGATCGGGTTCGGCCCGAACACCGAGAACGAGATCTGCAACGTGATCAGCAGCACCGCGTAGTACACGAGCTTGGCGATGAGGTCCGACGCGTCGTAGCGGCTGCGTTCCATCATCCGGCCGACGCCGCCGCGCTCGACCCAGCGGTCGAACCCGATGCGCGTCAGCCCCTTGTCGACGATCTTGTACAGCAGCTTGGCGATAACCCAGCCGACCAGCAGGATCACCAGGAACGCGACGAACTTGGGAACGAAGCTGGCGGTCGCCGTCCAGGCGTCGACCAGCCCTCTTCTCCAATCGTCAGGATTCATGGCTCAGGTTCCCCCCTCCAGCCTTGTCCAGCCTGGCACGGGACCCCTGCCCCTTTACCTGGTGACTATGCGCGACCTGCGGTGACGCCCGGCGTCAGCGGGCGAAGCCGGCTACCGCCGCGAGAATCTCCTCACGCATGGTGTCGCTGCCGGTGTGCCCGGAGTCGTCGACCACCACGAGCCTGGCGTCGGGCCACGCCTGGGCCAGTTCCCACGCGGTCCCCAGCGGCGACCCCAGGTCGAAGCGGCCGTGGATGAGCACGCCCGGGATTCCGGCCAGCCGGTGCGCCTCACGCAGGAGGACGCCCTCCTCCAGCCAGGCGTCATTGGCGAAGTAGTGCGCGCAGATCCTGGTGAACGCCGCCAGCTCGGCGGGGGGTCGGTCGCTGTAGGCGTTCGGCTTGCCGTTGGTCTCCAGGGAGATCACCGTGTCCTCCCACGTGGCCCAGTCGTTGGTGGCCTTGGCCCGCACGTCGGGGTCGGGGTCGGCCATCAGCCGCGCGTAGGCCGACAGCAGGTCGCCGTCGCGGTCGGCCTCCGGTACGCCCTCCCTGAAGCGCTGCCACTGCTCGGGGAAGAACGCGCCCACGCCCTTGTAGAGCCAGTCGGTCTCGGAGCGGCGGGTCGTCGTCACCGCGACGATGACCATCTCCGAGACGCGCTCCGGGTGCGCCTCAGCGTAGGCCAGCATGAGCGTCGAGCCCCACGAACCGCCGTACAGCAGCCATCGGTCGACGCCGAGATGCTCGCGCAGCCGCTCCATGTCCGCGATGAGATGGTGGGTGGTGTTGGTGGTCAGGTCCGTGGCCGGGTCGGCGGCGTGCGGCAGGCTCCGGCCGCAGTTGCGCTGGTCGAACAGGATGATCTTGTAGCGTTCCGGGTCGAAGGTGCGGCGATGGCCGGGCGTGCAGCCCGAGCCTGGCCCGCCGTGGACGACGAGCGCGGGTTTCCCCTCGGGGTTGCCGCAGACCTCCCAGTAGACGAGGTGGCCGTCGCCGGTGTCGAGGTGGCCGTGGTCGTAGGGCTCGATGGGGGGATACATGCCGGTCCTTTCCGTCAGAAAATACAACAGCACTGTTATATTAGGGCCATGGAACCACGCGAGGTGCTCGGCACGCGCCTGCGCCTGCTGCTCGACCTGCTCGACGACGGCGTGACGGCGCTCTACCCCCAGCTCGGCCTGGACGGCTTCCGCCCCCGCTACGCGCCGGTCCTCCGGCAACTCGCCCTCGAGGGTCCGAGCTCCATCCGCGACCTGGCCCGCGCCATCGGCGTCACCCACTCGGCCGCCAGCCAGACCGTCGCCCAGCTGGCCAGGGAGGAACTGGTCGGCCTCTCCCCCGGCGCCGACGCCCGCCAGCGGATCGTCCACCTCACCCCGAAGGCCGAGGCGCTGCTGCCCGCGATGGATGAGGAACGGCTGGCGACCGACGCCGCCGTGGCCGAACTCGAGGCCGAACTCCCCTACCCGCTCACCCGCCTGGTCGACGAGGCGCTGGAGGCGCTGCGCCGCCGTCCGATGCGGGAGCGGACCGGCGCGGCCGCCCGGCGCCGCTGACGCTCAGCGGAGAGCGGCCGCGACGTCGGCGGCCGGGCCCGGAGGCAGCGCGCCGTGCAGCAGCTCGACCCGGTGGGTGAGGCGGGGCGCGAGCACGGGGACGCCCCGGCCGGCCGAGGCGGGCAGCAAGGTCAGGCCGTGTCCCGCCTCGACCAGGTTGCGCACGGTGTGCACGTCGTCGCCGGTGTAGGCCAGGCCGGGGCGGAAGCCGTCGCCCAGCAGGTCGCGCAGCCGCTCGAGCGGGCACAGCGTGGTCTGCAGCCACACCGCGTCGACCAGGTCCGCCAGCCGCAGGCCCGGTCGGCCGGCGAGCGGATGGTCCGACGGGAGGGCGACGACCAGGTCCTCCTCCGCGACGCCCACCGCGGTCAGCGGGCCGACGTCCGGCAGGCGCAACGGGTCGCTGGGCGCGGCGATGCCGTCGATCATCCCCAGATCGGCGCGCCCGGCGGCGACGTCGGCCGCCACGGTGTCGCGGTCGACGGTGGCCAGCGTGAGGTCGAGGCGGGGGTGGGCGGCGCGGGCACGCGCCAGCCGTACGGCGATCGAGGCAGTGACGGCCAGCGGCGAGGCGGACACCGCCAGCCGGCGGGCGGGCCCGGCCGCCGCGCGGCGCACGTCCGCGCGCGCCGCCTCCACGCGCAGCAGCAGCGGGCCCGCGTGCTCCAGCAGCCGGACGCCCGCCTCGGTCGGCGCGACCGGACGGCGGTGCAGCAACGGCATGCCGAGATCGGCCTCCAGCGTGGCGATCTGCTGGGAGACCGCCGACTGGGTGTAGCCGAGCTCCTCGGCCGCCGCCGAGAACGACCCCCTGCGGGCGACGGCGACCAGAGTCCTGAGCAGGTGCGGGTCCATCCCTAGAGTGTGACGCGCACCAGGTTCCTCGCGCGCAGCGCGTACAGGGCACGGCCGTCGGGCGCGGCGGCCAGCAGCGGCTGGGTGCCGTAGGCCTGCGCGTCCAGCCCGTCGACCACGGTGGAGATCGTCATGGCCGACGGGTCCAGCCGGTAGATCGTCCTGCCGTCGGTGCCGTAGAGGCGGCCGTGCGTCTCCACGAGCGTGCCGCTGCGCGCCGCGCTCAGCGGCACCTGGACGGTGCGGGTCACCTTCCTGCGCCACGGGTCGAACTCGAAGAGCACGCCGGTGTCGGCGACGCCGTACAGCTTGCCGCGGTGGGCGACGAGGTCGGAGATCGACGTGGCGCCCTGTACCGGCACCAGCGACCAGCGGACCCGCTTGGTCCGCAGGTCGAAGGCGGCCAGCTGGGCCTCCTTCTCCACCGGGGTGGTGCCGAGGCCGCCGGCGATCTCACTGGCGACGTAGGCGGTGCCGAGCATGCTGGTGACCGAGCGGACGGACTGGTTCCTGACGACGTTCCTGAAGGTCTCGATCGTGTCGCGGCGCGGGTCGTAGAGGGCCAGGGCGCCGCCGTGCAGGCCGTACTCCGGCTGGGTGCCGACCAGCAGCCGCCCGGAGAGCGGGTCGTAGTGGGCGTCCAGCGGGCGGTTCTGCTCCTCGCCCACCCGGGTCAGGCGCCTGAGCCCGGTGCCGTCGGGCCGCATCCCGAACAGGTAGGCCAGCGTGTAGACCGACAGGTAGACCTGCCTGCCGACGACCGTCATCGCCTTGGCCTCGCCCGGCAGGAAGGTGCGTGTGCTCGCGCCGCCGGCCAGGTCGTGCACCTGGATGCCCGCCTTGCCGCTGACCAGCACCTGGTCACGGGTGGCGGTGACGGCCATCGGCAGCTCCGGCGCCGGCGGCATGCCGGCCTGCGTGAGGTCGACGCCGGTCAGCTCGCCCGTGGCCAGGTCGTACTCGACGACCGAGCTGGTGAGCACGCCCGTCACCTTGCCGCCGCCGACGAAGACGCGGTTGAACGCCGCCCCGTCGTACGGCACCGCCAGCCTGTCGAGCTTCGCGGTGTCACGGTCGTAGCGGTAGAGCGTCCCCGACGGCCTGGTGCCGAAGTAGACGTCGTTGTTGGGCGCGTCGATGCCGATGGCGGTGACGTAGGAGTCGCCAGGGGCGTCCACCAGCGTGTGGCGGGACGGGTCGGCGGTCTCCATCAGCATGAGGTCGCCCGTCGCCGACAGCCCGGCGGCCAGCAGGCCGCCCTCCAGCGCCAGCGTGGCGACGAAGGTGCGGTCGGCCAGCTCGGCCGGCAGGATCTCGCGCTTGGCGCCGGTGGCCCGGTCGATGGCGACGAGATGCGCCTTCGCGCCCACGCCCGCGTAGATGGTGGTCTCGTCGACGGCGATGCTGCGCACGTACTGCTCGCCCGGCACGACCTGGCCGAAGTCACGGGTCTGGCCGGTGGCCGGGTCGTATTCGACCACCCGCCCGCGCGGGTAGGTGCCCGCGTAGATCTTGCCGTCGGGGGCGGCGTCCAGGCACCAGATGAAGGGGTCAGGCTTGACGTCGGCGACCTTCGTGGCCGTGCCGGTGCGCGTGTCGACCTTGTGGATGTCGCCGGGGGTGTAGGTGCCGACGTACAGGTCGGTGCCGACGGCCGCCGCGGCCCAGGTACCCTCACCCGTCGGCAGCTCGGTCACCGAGCTCACCGTACGCCGGGCGGGGTTGTAGGCGCCGATCCGTGTCGGCGCGATGCCGCCGGTGCCCAGGTAGAGCCGGTCCCCGACGAACTCGGCCGCGCTGATGGAGGTGACCTCCGACGCGGGGCCCAGGTCCTCGACCACCGGCGCGGCGGCGGCCGGGGCGGGCACGCCCGACAGGGCGACGACCAGGGCCGTCGCCAGCGCGGCGGCGAACCGTGTCCTTCTCATCGATGTGCCTCTCGTGTGGTGCTCAGCAGGCATGGCGGTGCGGCCTTCCGACGATCTTGTAAGAGGGGGTGCCGGGGTCGTCGGTGGCCAGGCCGTCGAGGCTCTGGGCGACCGGGACCGGCTCGGTGACCGTGGAGGTCGACCAAGGCGGGGCGCATGTCGTGTTCCTCTCTGGAACCGAGCACAGCGAGGCCTGCCATATTACGGGCCGGGCCGATATTGGGCCATTCGTACCATGCACGGAATCGATCGAGCAAGCCCTGTCGCGATCACATACGCGCACACATCAGGAATGCTTATGGGTCCACCAGGAATCATCGTTGGCGCTTAACCACCCTCGCTCGCCAGGATGGGGGGCATGAGAATCGCCCTGGTCGGAGACCGGTCACCCAGCGTCCGCTCGCACGCCCGCATCCCTCAGATCCTCCAGTCGCTGCGCGAGCGGGAAGGGCTGGCACTTGACGCGTACTGGATTCCCACGCCCGACGCCACCGACCTGGAGGGCTTCGACGGCATCTGGGTACCGCCCGGCAGCCCGTACCGCAGCGAGGAAGGCGCGCTCAACGCCGCGCGCACCGCGCGCGTGCACGGCATCCCCTTCCTCGGCACCTGCGGCGGCTTCCAGCACGCCATGCTGGAGTACGCCAGAGGCGTTCTCGGCCTTGACGTGGCCCACGCCGAGAACGACCCTGCCGCCCGCGACTTCCTGCTGCTGCCGCTGGAATGCTCCCTGGCCGGCCACGAAGGCCTGGTACGGCTGGCCCCCGGCTCCCTCGTCGAGCAGATCATGGGCTCGTCCACCACCGTCGAGCGCTACAACTGCTCCTACGGGCTGAACGCCGACTACGAGCAGCGCCTCGTCGACGGCGGGCTGAGGTTCACCGGACGGGCCGACGACGGCGCGATCAGGGTGGCCGAGATCCCCGGCCACCCGTTCTTTCTGGCCACCCTCTTCCAGCCCGAGCTGCACGGCGACGGCTCCCGGCCGCACCCGGTCATCACCGCCTTCGCCACCGCCGTCAGCCGTGCCAAGGTGGCGGTGCGCTGACGGCACTTGATCTCAAGCGCGGTTGAGGTTGCAGGATCGCATCCATCCCGTGGAGTCATCCCGGTGCTGACGAAAGGATGGTCATGCGAGTCGAGATCTACGTCGACGTGCTGTGCCCCTGGTGCTACATCGGCAGGAGACGCGTCGCGGCGGCGCTGGCGGACATGGCCGAACGCGACCGGCTGGAGATCGTCTGGCGGAGCTTCGAGCTGGCGCCCGACGCGAGCCGGACGCCCGGCCAGTCGGCCGCCGAGGCGCTGGTCGAGTGGTGGGGCGAGCAGGCGCCCGCCAGAGCCGCCAGGATCAGGGCCGTCGGCGCCGCGGAAGGGCTGGACCTCGACCTGCACGCCGCCCGCCCGGTCAACACCTTCGACGCCCACCGGCTCAGCCACCTGGCCGCCCGCCACGGCCTGGCCGACCAGGCGATGGAGCGGCTGTTCCGCGCCTACCACACCGAAGGACGCAACGTGGCCGACCACACGGTGCTGGAACACCTGGGCGTGGAGACCGGGCTGGACGCGGACGAGGTGCGGGAGATGCTCGCCGGCGACGCCTACGCCGCAGAGGTCAGGGCCGACGAGCGCCGCGCCGCCGAGCTGGGCGTCACCGGGGTCCCCACCCTGGTGATCGACGGCGCGCCGCGCTTCTCCGGCGTCCAGCCGCCCGCCGTCCTGCGCGAACTGCTGGAGCGGGGCCTGGCACGCGAGACGGTTCGCGGGTAGGGCGAGGCCGTCCGGCGGGGCCGCCGCCTCTTCCCGGACGCACCGGTTCGCCGGGACGGGTCTGCTGGACGTGCGATTCGCCGGGGCTCGGCCCTCGGTCCCGGCGGGAGGTGCGCGGTCAAACGCGGGTCTTGGTGCGGCGGCCGGCGGCTAGGTCGTGCCGTTCCGCCCGGGAGAGCCGGTCACAGGGCGTGATCGCTGGGCCAGCCGGACCAGACGCAGCAGCGACCACCGCATGAACGCCCTGGCCACCGGGCGCACCAGCGTACCGAGCGGAAGCGACAGCTCCTCGGCCCAGACGAGCCGGCCGCCGACGATCCTGAAGACGCCCGTGCCGCGTACCAGCCGGCCCGTGTGCCTGACCGCGACCGTCGTGGGCGGCTCCCACCGGGTGACGACCATCGTGTCGAGAAAGCCCACCCGCCAGAGCCCGGTGAAGGCGGCCAGCTCAGCGCCCACGCCATGGCCGTCACCCGAGACGGCGCGGGCGGTGGTGAGGACCATCCACTCCCGGTGCCGCGGCCAGTCGGTGAGCACCTGGAACAGGCGCTCGGCGGGCACCGTCGTCGGCACGGCGACGGTCATGCGGGTCGACATGATCCCTACACTACGGGCGACGCGACGCCTGGCGGGACGCCCGCGCGGCCTGGGGGCGGCGGGATGCTCGGGGGTGGCTGAACACTGGCGCCCCACTGACTCGCTTGCGGGTCACCGGTGGGCAGCCGCTCAGTCGAAGCTCAGTCGAAGCTGACGGCGGGCGGCTTGCCCGGCTCGGCGAAGGCGAGGAGCGCGACGGCCTCGGCCTCGATCTCCTCGCGCTGGGCAGCGGTCAGCGGCCCGAACGGCGAGACGGTGACCGCGGCCTTGTCACGCTTCCAGATGCCGTGGACGTAGCCGTCGACCAGGACGGTGCCGTGGACCTGGCCGTTGATCGTGATGACGCGCTTGCGGTGCTCGTCGGAGATGACCCTGGTGCGGTCGGCGTGGCCGAGCACGAGGTTGTCGAAGGGGGCGACCAGGCGCACGGGGGCCGGGGTGTCCTCCACGGGACGCGGCGCGTCGGGCAGGTCCAGCACGCCGCCGCCCAGATCGACCAGGTCGAGCCGGGCGGCGGCCGCGCGCAACCCGGTGAGCCCCGACCAGGCCTGCATGTCGGCCACCGTGGCCGGGCCGAACGCGGCCAGGTAGCGCCGTAACAGCTGGTCGAGCGCGGGCTCGGGGTCGAGGTCACGGCCCAGCCATGCCTCCACCGGGGTCAGGACGGCATCGCCCGCCCTGCCCCACACCCCGCGCGGCGGCACCTGGACCATGGGCAGCAGAGACCGAAGGATCACCGGCAGGTCGCCGGGCGCGGCGTCGGGGAAGCGCTCGGCCAGCAACGGGGTCATGGCCTTCACCGACAGCGGCCGCTCGGTCAGCAGCGCCCGGCCGGCCGCCACGACGGCGTCGCGGTCGACGCCGTCGACCCGCCTGGCCGCCAGGGCACGGGTGAGCATGGGCTGGATGAGCGGCCTGATGGCCAGGCAGTCGCGGGCGCTGACCAGGTGGACGGTGCCGCGCATGAGCGTGATGCGCACGACCTGCCGGCTGACCAGCAGCTCCGACAGCTCCTGCGGCTGGAAGCTCGCCATGCGCGACCAGAGCCCGAAGTAGGGCGGGAGGGGCGCCTGGGCCTGCAGTCCGACCAGGTGCTCGATGACCTCCATGGGGTTCATCGCATGCCGGCGCAGGAGCAGCTGCCTGGCAAGGGTGGCGCGGTTGAGCGCCCGCTGGCTGATCACGGCACCCACCCTAGGGCGAGCCACCGACATTCCATCAGCCGCGACCGGCCGACGGTGACACCCGCGCTTCGATCGGGGGGCCGGCCAGGACACGGCGAAAGGCAGGCAACTGTGTGAGCGGGTCCCCTCAGTGTTGACGCCTCCGAAGCCCTGCGTTCGACTGAACATCTTGAGCGGTGCGCTCGGTGACGCAGGCCGGCCACCTGGGGTCGGACTGGACGTGGCGTGAGCCGCCGGGTCCGAGGTGTTCGCGCGACGCAACCGAGAGGCGTCATCGGGCCTTGGCACGCGGACAGCGAACCGGGAGCGGCCGGGGTCTGGGCCGGGAATGTGGTCGGCGTCGAAGAATGGACCCGGGGGTCGTGCCGGGCGTGGCCTCAACCGCCGGCCGGGTGTGGCCTCGCCCGGCGGTTGCGGGAGACGCAGGCCACCGGCAAGACTCTCGGTGATCGTGATGGGCGGTCCACGAACTGGCCGAGGAAACATGAGCCGCGACGTCATCATCAGCCTGCAGTTCGAGCGCGACGTGGACTTCGAGGAAATCCTCGACCGGCTCGCCCGGGCGGGCTGGGAGTTCCTCCGTGACGAAGACTCCGTCTGGTACATGGTCGGCTTCGACTGGAAGGATCTGCCGCTGGAAGGCCTGGCCGAGGCGAGACGCGAGATGCGGGCCTCCTACGAGGCCGGAGAAACGGTAGGCGTGACCGCCAGGCTGCCCGACGGCGGCTTCTTCGCGAACGTGATGTTCCACGAGGACAGGGCGTCGGTCTCGCTGATTCCCCTGCTGGAGTACCGCACCTTCGCGCGCGTGCCCGAGTTCGTCGATCTGGGGTGGTACGTCGAGAGCTTCCTGGCGCCTTGTCGGGATCTCCGGATCGTGCGAACGGAGGCGAGCGACCAGCGGTGAGCGCAAGGGCCTCGACGCCGGCCCCGGTCACGTTCGTCACCGCCGGAGCGAGCGCCTGCGCCTGTCCAGCGCGCCTGCCGACCGTGCACCGGTGCCGTGGAAGGGGCAAGGGGGCGGTGGGGTGTCAGGCCGAAGGCCAGTGTCTGAGGGCGACGTCGAGGGCGTCCAGGGTTCTGGACCACGAGGTGTCCACCGCGCGCGGGTGGCGGTCGAACCGGCCCGAGGTCTCCAGGGACACGTATCCGTGGAGCGTGCTGTGCAGCATCCGTACCGCGTCCGTCTGGTCGGGGTCCGACAGGTCGTAACCGCGCAGCATCGCCCGCGTCATCTGCGCGTGCCGGGCTGCCGCGCGGGTGGCCGAGGTCTCCGGGTCGAGCTCGATCTGGGCCGCGGCGTACCTTCCCGGATGTTCCTTCGCGTAGTCCCGGTAGGCGTTGGCGAAGGCCACCAGCGCGTCCTTGCCCGCGCGGCCGGCCAGCGCGGCGCCGACCCTGTCGGCGAGCTCCGTCAGGGCCAGCTCGGCCACCCGTACCCGCAGGTCCTGCGCGTCCTTGATGTGCGTGTACAGCGCTGCGGGCTGGACGCCGAACCCGCGGGCGAGCGCCGAGACGGTCACGTTCTGGAAGCCGATCTCGTCGGCCAGGTCCGCCGCCGCCCGGGTCAGGCGCTCCGCGGTGACTCCCGCGCGTGGCATCTGCCGCCTTCCTCGCTCACTCAGCGGGTCTCCCCGCCCATGACACCGCTCACCGGGCGTGACTGACATCCACGCGTCCTTCGTCGCCCGCTCCAGGAACGAGACCAAGCGTCTCACCTTTCCCAAGACTTCACCGACAGCGCTCCCGGCCTGGTGGGCGGCGCGCAGCAGGCCGCGGGGGGGCGGGCGACCGGTTCGCGACCACGGATGACTGGCTGGAGTCTCGGCGCTCGTTCTCGTTCGGGCCGCACGACGACCCGGCGGACGTCGGGTTCGGGTTCCTGCTCGCGCACAACGACGAGACGCTTCCCCCTGGCACCGGCTTCGCGACGCACCCACACCAGGACCTGGAGATCGTCACCTGAGTACTGCGGGGCTCGCCGGCAACGGGCGGCGGTCGCAATGGCGATCCGCTGGCCGGTACCAGCGACGACCGCGGCTCCGGCAGGCGCTCATGCGAACGCCGAAAGTCACGATGAGCCGGTTTTGAGCGGCACGGCTCCTCACCGAACCTTCGTCTCACGATCACCTCCCGTACGGCCGGCCGCCTCGGTGATCGTCGATACTCGTGGCCCATGAGCAGATCGCGCGTGGTCACGGTTGCCACGATCTTCGGTGCCGCGCTCGCGGCGTTGCCCGGGGCGGCCGACGCGGACAGGCGCCCCTTCGACTTGCAGGCTCACCGAGGCGGGCTGGGGCTGGTGGTGGAGGCCACTCTGCCCGCGTTCGCCAACGCGCTCGAGCTGGGTGTCAGCACGTTGGAGCTCGACGTGCAGATCACCGAGGACGGCCAGGCGGTCGTCACTCACGACCGGAGGATCAGCAACAGGAAGTGCAGGGATACCGCGCCTGCCGTGCCGGGCGATCCCGAGTTCCCCTATGTCGGCAAGTACATCAACACGCTGACCCTCGAGCAGGTCAGGACGATGGACTGCGGCTCCATGACGCTGCCGGAGTTCCCGGGCCAGCGGCCGGTTCCCGGTGCCAGGATGGCGACCCTGCGCGAGGTGTTCGAGCTGGTGGACCGCTATCGCGCGCGTCGCGTCATGCTCAATGTCGAGACCAAGGTCGAGGCCGGCGCGCCGCATGAGACGGCGCCGAGGGAGCAGTTCGTGCAGGTGACGCTGGCGGAGATCCGGCGGGCCGGGCTCATGCGGCAGGTCACCATCCAGAGTTTCGACTGGGGCGCGTTGATGCGGGTGCGCGAGGTCGAGCCGCGGCTGCCGATCGTAGCCCTGACCAACCGCGACTTCCTGCAGACCGGGAAGCCGGGGGCCTCACCCTGGCTTGGTGGCATCGACATCGACGATTTCGGCGGGGACCCGCTCAAGGCGATCAAGTCGTTCGGCGCTGACGCCTTTTCGCCGGTGCACGGGTTCCCGCAGAACGGAAGGGTGACGGACCCGGGCTACCAGCCGTACGTCACCAGGGAGATGGTGGATCAGGCGCACGGTCTGGGCATCAAGGTGATTCCATGGACCGTCGACGACGAGCCCACCTTGAACAAGCTCGTCGACGACGGGGTGGACGGGATCATCACCGACTACCCGGACCGGCTGCGGCAGATCATGGCCGAGCGCGGCTTCAAGCTGCCCAAGCAATACCGACCCAAGCCGTGATGAACTCGCGGCGAGAGCCTGACAGTCGCGCGGGGCGAACGAACCGGCCCGCGCCCTCGCCACGGGTGAGGCTGAATCGCCGGAGCCAAGGACGGCACTCCTGCAGGAGGGCAGCCGGTCTCCGTCGGCCGGTGCGCCTTCGATGGAGGCGAACCGGCCGTGGTGGCGGACGTGCAGACCTTGACCTTGTCTGCCCTCAGGACAGGAAGCGCAGCACCGCCAGGACGCGGCGGCTGTAGCCGGTGGTGTGGGACAGGCCGAGCTTGTCGAAGACCGCGTTGACATGTTTCTCGACCGCGCTCTGCGACACGTACAGCGCCTCGGCGATGGAGGCGTTGGTGTAGCCCTGCGCCATGTGCTCGAGCACCTCGCGCTCGCGCGGGGTCAGCCTGGTCAGCGGGTCGGTCTGGGTCGTGCGGGCCAGCAGCTGCCGTACCACCTCGGGGTCGAAGGCCGCGCCTCCGGCGCCGACGCGCTCGAGGGCGTCGAGGAAGTCGGCGACCTGAGCCACCCTGTCCTTCAGCAGGTAGCCGACGCCGGACACGTCGCCGGTCATCAGCTCGGTGGCGTACTTCTTCTCCACGTACTGCGACAGCACCAGCACCTTGACCTCCGGCCGGCGGTGCCTGATCTCCAGTGCGGCGCGCAGCCCCTCGTCGGTGTGGGTGGGCGGCATGCGCACGTCCACCACCACGATGTCGGGCCGGTCGGCCTCGACCGCCGTGACGAGGGCGGCGCCGTCGCCGACCGCGGCGACGACGTCGTGTCCCTCCTCGGCGAGCAGCCTGGCCAGGCCCTCGCGCAGCAGCGTGGAGTCGTCGGCGAGCATCACCCGCATGGCAGCTCCGCCCGGATCACGGTGGGCCCGCCGGCGGGGCTGGAGACGGCGAAGGAGCCGTCGAGCGCGGCGACCCTGCGCGCCAGGCCGGACAGTCCGCCGCCCGCCGGGTCGGCGTCGCCCTTGCCGTCGTCCTCGATGTTCACGGCGATGATTGTCCCATCGGCGCGCACGTCGACGGTGATCAGGTCCGCCTCGGCGTGCTTGGCCGCGTTGGTGACCGCCTCGCACACCACGAAGTAGGCGGCCGTCTCCACCGCGCGCGGTGGCCGCCGGTCGAGCTCGCAGGTCACCTTCACCGGTACGGCCGAGCGGTCGGCGACGGCGGCCAGCGCCTCGCCCAGGCCGAGGGCGTCGAGACCGCTCGGGTAGACCCGCCAGGCCACCTCGCGCAGCTCCGCGAGGGCCTGCTGGGCCTCCTCGTGCGCCTGCGCCAGCAGTTCGGGGCGTCCGCGGCGGGCCCTGCCGATCACCATGGCCAGCGCGACGAGCCGCTGCTGCAGACCGTCGTGCAGGTCCCGCTCGATGCGGCGGCGCTCGGCGTCCACGGCGGTCAGGACGCCGGCGCGGGTCTCGGCCAGCTCGGCGATCCTGCGTTCGAGCGCCTCGGTGGAGTGCGGGCCGAGGGTGCGCAGGGCGAGCCGCCGTTCGACGGCCTGCACGCCCACGAGGCCCGACAGGTCGAGGAAGAGCAGCACCAGTCCCGCGACCAGGAAGTAGGCCAGCAGGCCGGGGGTCATGCGCATGCCGTCGAACGCCTCGCCGTGGCCCCAGGCCCACAGCACCTGGATTCCCACGTCGAGGCCGATGACGAGCAGGGCGACGACGATGCCGCCGAGGATTCCGAGGGGCAGCCGCAGGGCCAGGAAACGCAGGGCCTGACCGCGCGAGAAGTCGCCCACCCGCACGTCCAGCCTGCGCGCCTCCGTCGCCGCGACCCGGGCGAGCGCGGCGCCCATGCGGGGGTGGGCGAGCACGGGGAGCGCGATCAGCTCGGCGACGGCGCTCAGCGCTCCCAGCGTGACCTTAGCGACGACTCGCATGCCGGCCCTTGCGCCGCTCGGCCAGCCGTACGCCGACGAAGACGAGCACGGCGAGCACCACCGCGCCGATGACAAGGTTGGTGCCGATGCCGACGTAGCCCTCGACGAGCGACCAGTTCTCCCCGAGGACGTAGCCCGCCAGCACGAAGATCGTGTTCCAGATCGCGCTGCCGAGCGTGGTGAACGCCAGGAAGACGCCCAGCGGCATGCGCTCGACCCCGGCCGGGATGGAGATCATGCTGCGGAAGATGGGGATCATCCGCCCGAAGAACACCGTTTTCACGCCGTGCTTGGCGAACCATTCCTCGGTCTTCTCGATGTCGGAGACCTTCACCAGCGGCAGCCGTTGGGCGATCGCGACCACCCTGTCCCTGCCGAGCAGCGCGCCGACCAGGTAGAGCGCGAGCGCGCCGACGACCGAGCCTGCCGTCGTCCACACCAGCGCCTCGATCAGGCCCATGCCGCCCTGTGCCGCGGTGAACCCGGCCAGCGGGAGGATCACCTCGCTCGGCAGCGGGGGGAAGAGGTTCTCCAGCGCGATGGCGATGCCCGCGCCGGGCGCGCCAAGGGTCTCCATGAGGCCTGTCGCCCAACCGGCGATTCCGTTCTCAGCAGTCATGCCTCAGAGCCTATGAGTGATCGAATATGCCCAGAATGAGGGCAACTGCCGAAATGCGGCTGCGGTAAACCACAGCTACGCCGTACGGTACGCTGTACGGCTATGCGGGAACTCCTTCGGCACACGGCCGTCTTCGAACCGGGCGACCCGCCCAGGGCAGCAACCGTGGCCTTCCTCGACCCGGCGGGCGACGAGAGAGTCACGATCGCGGAGCCGGAAGGGCCTCGTGAAACTCCGGTCACCCGCGTTCCCGTCACCGAGGCGGTCGCGCTGCTCAGCAGGGCCCGCACCGACCAGAGTGCCGACCCCGCCACCCGGTTCTGGGGTGCCGTGGCGCTGCTGGCGCTCCAGATCGTCGCCAAGGGCCGCATCAGGCCCGGCGTGAGCGCGGGCGACCACGCCGCGTGGCGGGCCGGCCCCCTGGACGCCGCCGACCTGGCCAAGGTCAGGGAGCTGGCCGACGCGATGCCCGCCACGGCGCGGGCCGTCCCCCTGCCGTCGGCCCCGGGCCTGCTGCCCGACGCCGAGGGCCTGGTCCGCGCCTTCCTCGACGCCGTCGCCGACGGCATGCCCCGCTCCCCAGGCGCCGTGCGCGCGGTGGGCGTGCCCGCCTACTCGGCCGCCAAGCCGGTCAAGACGCCACAGCTGAGGGCATGGGCGGCCGACCCCGGCGTACGGCTGTCGCTGCGGGTGGAGACCGCCGGCGCCGACCACGCCGCCTTCCGCGCGGTCGTACAGCTGCACGGCATCGCCGACCCCGCGCTGGTCGTGGACGCCGCCGAGCTCTGGGCGGGCCGCGACCAGGGGCTCGGCCCCCGCGCCAAGGTCGACGCGGTGGTCGAGCTGCGCAGGGCGGCCCGGCGGTGGCCGCCGCTGGAGCGGCTGCTCGACGCCGAGGTTCCCGACGAGCTCGAGCTGTCCGACGAGGAGGTGTCCGGCCTGCTGTCCGGCGCGGCCACCGGCATCGACGTGCACTGGCCACGCGACCTGGTGCGCGGCGTCAGCGCGAGAGCGGTCGTCGGCGGCGAGTCCAGCGGGCTGTTCCGCTTCGACTGGCGGCTGCGGCTGGGCGACGACGAGCTGACCGAAGCCGAGATGGACCGGCTGGCCGAGGCCCACCGCCCCGTCGTACGGCTGCGCGACCAGTGGGTGCTCATCGACCCCGAGCTGGCCCGCAAGGCCAGGAACCGGGAGATGAAACCGCTCACCGGCATCGAGGCCCTCGGTGCCGCCCTCACCGGCACGGCGCTGGTGGAGGACGAGGAGGTGGCGGTCTCCCCCGGTCCGGTGCTGGAGGAGCTGCGCGGCAGGCTGGTCGCCGATCCCGTCGACCCGCCCGAAGGGCTGGCCGCGACGCTGCGCGACTACCAGCTGGCGGGCCTGCGGTGGCTGGCCCAGATGACCTCCCTGGGTCTCGGCGGCTGCCTGGCCGACGACATGGGCCTCGGCAAGACGATCACGCTGATCGCGCTCCACCTGCACAGGAACAGCGGGCCGACGCTGGTCGTCTGCCCCGCCTCGCTGCTGGGCAACTGGGAGCGGGAGATCGCCAGGTTCGCCCCCGGCGTCCCGGTCCGCCGCTACCACGGCGCCCAGCGCACGCTGGCCGACACCGGGTTCGTGCTCACCACCTACGGCACCATGCGCGTCGACGCCGCCGTGCTCGCCGAGCACACCTGGGACCTGGTCGTGGCCGACGAGGCCCAGCACGTCAAGAACCACCGATCGGGCACCGCCAAGGCGCTGCGCGAGATCCCCTCGGCCGCGCGCGTCGCGCTGACCGGCACGCCGGTGGAGAACACGCTGTCGGAGCTGTGGGCGATCCTCGACTGGACCACGCCGGGGCTGCTCGGCCCGCTCGCGCGCTTCCGTACGCGCTGGGAGCCGCGGCCCGAACGGCTCGGCCGCCTGGTCGCGCCCTTCCTGCTGCGCCGCCGCAAGTCCGATCCCGGCATCGCGCCCGAGCTGCCGCCCAAGACCGAGACCGACCGGCCCGTCTCGCTCACCAGGGAGCAGGCCGGGCTCTACGAGGCGACGGTGCGCGAGCTGATGGCCTCCATCGCGGCGGCCGACGGCATGGCCAGGCGCGGCCTCATCGTCAAGCTGCTGACGAGCCTCAAACAGATCTGCAACCATCCCGCCCAGTTCCTGCACGAGAAGGACCCCGTGCTGGACGGCCGCTCGGGCAAGCTCGAGCTCCTCGAAGAGCTGCTGGAGACCATCCTCGCCGAGGACGGCGCGGTGCTGGTCTTCACCCAGTACGTCACCATGGCCCGGCTCCTGGAGCGTTTCCTCGCCGCAAGGGGCATCGCCACCCAGCTGCTTCACGGCGGCACCTCCGTGGCCCGGCGGGAGGAGATGGTCAGGCGCTTCCAGGACGGCGAGGCCCCCGTCTTCCTGCTCTCGCTCAAGGCCGCGGGCACCGGGCTCAACCTCACCCGCGCCGACCACGTCATCCACTTCGACCGCTGGTGGAACCCCGCCGTCGAGGACCAGGCCACCGACCGGGCCTACCGCATCGGCCAGACCAGGCCCGTCCAGGTGCACCGGCTCATCGCCGAGGGCACCGTCGAGGACCGGATCGCGACCATGCTGGAGACCAAGCGGTCGCTGGCCGAGGCCGTGCTGTCCAACGACTTCACCGAACTGACCGACGCGGACCTGCTCAACCTCGTGGAGCTGCGATGACCGCCGCCAAGGGATTCCCCGCCTTCGCCCCGCAGCGCGCCGGCGCCCGCTTCGCCACCTCGTGGTGGGGCAGGGCCTGGCTCAAGGCGCTGGAGGACACCTCGCTCGACCACACCCTGCTCGCCAAGGGCCGCGCCTACGCCAAGACCGGCCAGCTCGGCCCCATCACCGTCAGCTCCGGCCGGCTCGCCGCGATGGCCGAAGGCGAGTACGCCGCGGTCGTGCACGTGGCACCCGTGGCGGCGGGATTCGTCGAGCAGATCGCCGCCAAGGCGGGCCATCTGGCCGCGCTGCTCGACGGCGACCTGCCGTACGACCTGGTGGAGCTCCTTCCTGGAGTCGGCGACCTCGAGCCCGAGTGCGACTGCCCCGACTGGGGGCACCCGTGCAAGCACGCCGCCGCGCTGTGCTACCAGGCCTCGTGGCTGCTCGACCGCGACCCGTTCCTGCTGATGCTGATGCGCGGCCTCGACAAGGACGACCTGATCGCCTCGCTCCAGCGGGCCACCGCGCCGACCGGCACCCCCGTCGCCGAGGCCTACGCGCACGGCATCCCGCCGCTGCCGTCCTTCGCGACCGCCGAGCCGCTCGACGCGCTGCCCGCCCCGGAGCCCCTGGAGGTGGAGCCCGCGCCGGGCATCGACCCCGCTGCGCTGCGGGTGCTGGCCGCCGACGCGGCGCTGCGCGCCCGCGAGCTGCTGGTGTCGGGGGCCGCCGCGGTGCTCACCGAGTTCCAGGACCGGGTACGGCTGGCCGCCACCCACGACCTCGACATCGGCAGCCCGGCCGCCGTCCGGTCATGGCGGTACGGCGGCGCCGCCGCCCTCGACACGCTCGCCACGACGTGGACACCGCCCCGGCAGGCCGTCGCCCGCGCGCGACGTGACCTGCCCGGCTTCGCGGCGGTCCGCAACCGGTGGACCCTCGGCGGCGCTCAGGTCCGCTACGGCAGGGACGGCCGCTGGTACCCGTTCGTCGACGCGGACGGCGACTGGTTCCCCGCCGGCCCGCCAGAACCCGACCCCGCCGCCGCGCTGGCCGCCACCCAGGCCGCCGACTGACCTCGCACGGTGTCCGGTGTCCGTGTCCTGGCCGGATCGAACCCCGGGCTCACCGCTGGACGGCGGCGGCGAACAGCTTCCGCGCCGCCGCGACCGCCTGCCCGAGGGCGTCGGGCTCCGGCCGCAGTCCTGCCACGATCGCGTCGACGCCGCGCAGCCCGGCCCGCTGCAGGAGCCGCTTCTCGTTGGTGACCCACTCGCCGCGCGCCGCCAGCACCGCATGCGCCGTCTGCATGGCGGCGGTGGCCAGCGCCCCCGCGACCTCGGTGGACTGGCCGCGCGGGACGTACGCGGCCGCGGCGTACTGGACAGTCAGGTCCGCCCGGTCGCGCCACACCCGCGGGGCCGTCTCACGCAGGGCCTCCGGATAGCCGGGGCGGGGCAGCGTGCCGCGCAGGACGTCGTTGAGGGCGAGTTCGGCGACCACCAGATAGCTGGGGATGCCCGCGAGATGGAACATCAGCGGCTCCCAGCGGAAGCGGCCCTGCCGGGCCTCGGCGAGCTCGTGCTCGACGACGTCGAGGTCGCGGTAGTGGACGTCGACCCGGCGGCCGTCGATCGTGAACCAGGCTCCCCCGTTGAAGACGCCGCCGCCCCAGCCGCCGATCTCGGAGACCTCGCCGGGCCAGCCGACCGCGCGCAGATCGGCCGGGTCGAAACCGCCCCGGTAGTAGACGGCCAGGTCCCAGTCGCTGTCCGGGGTGTGGGTGCCCTGAGCGCGCGAGCCGCCGAGGGTGACGGCACGTACGGCGGGCAGGGCAGCGAGGCGGTCGGCGACCAGGGTGAGGAACATGTCGTCGGTCATGAGCGTCCGATCGGGTGAAGTGGATGACGGCGGTCGCGGGCACCCGGGACGGACGCCGGAGCAACGGCTCGGACGGCGTCGTGCGCAGGGGGTGCCGGTGTCGTCACTTCATGGCCCCGACCCTACCGAGCCGCCCGCCTCCTGCGGCAAGCGGTTTTCCCGCTCAGCCCTGGTCGCGGACGGTCAGCCCCAGGTTGGTGGCGAGCGTGACGGCCTGGACCGGGTCGATGACCGCCCCAGCGATCTCGGCGCCGAAGGGGTCGAGCGAGGACAGGTCACTGCCCCGCAGGTCGCAGCGGGTGAAGTCGGCCTTGCTCAGCCAGGCGCCCGACAGGTCGACGCCGCGCACCGTGGCCCCCGCGAAGCGGGCACCGGTCAGGTCGGCCTCACGCATCCGCACCCCGGTGAAGGACGCCTTGCGCAGGTCGGCGCCCGGCATCCCGACGAACGACCAGTCGCCTCCGTCGGCCTTCATCAGGTCGTGGGTGCAGCCGTCGAACATGCTGCCCACGAACTTGCACCTGGTGAACGTCGCGTCGAAGAACGACGACCGGGTGAAGGTGCAGTTGATGAAGCCGGTCTCCTCGTGGGTGGAGGCGTTGAAGCGGCAGCCGCGGAAGGTGCACTCGACGAACTCGGCTCCCCTGCTGACGGCTTCGGTCAGGTCGACGTCGACGAAGGCGACCCGCCGGTGCTGCTCGCCCGACAGGTCGCGGCTGTCCCAGTCGGCGGAGCGGACGGTGGAGTCGGTCGGCGGTGCCGGGACGCCGTGCTTGCGGTCAGCCGTCATGGGTCGAGAGCCTAGACGGGGGCGCCGACATTTCCTCATGCGCTCTGGCGGCCGGTTCCTCCTGCGGGACGCGGCTCGCCGCCCTGGAAGGCCGCGCGGACGGCATCGCCGACCTGACGGCGGATCGGGTCCCCGCCCGGGCCGAACAGCCGGTCGTCGACCTGGGCCACCGCCTCCTGAGCCGTCTGGAGCAGGCGGGAGCCGTCCGCCGTGACCTCGATGGCCGACGCGGACCCGGCGCGGGCGGTGTTGTCGCGGACCAGCCCGGCACCCGCCAGCACCTTCACGGCGGCGTGGACGCTCTGCACCGTCGTCCCGGACATCCGCGCCAGGTCGCTGAACGACACGCCGGGCATCATGGCGATGTGAGCCAGCAGCCCGAGCCTGCTGACGGTGAGGTCGAGCGGGGCCAGGACGGCGTTGAGCTCGGTCTCGATCTGCCGTGCCAGCGTCAGCAGCACGATGGAGGGACTGCTGGTGGGGGGCGGAGCGGGGCGGCCGTTCTCGATGGTCACCCCACCAGTCTCTCGCACCCGGCGCCTTCGGCTCGCTACGGCCCGTACGACGGAGCAGCCGGTCGACGACATCGGTGTGTCCACGCCCGAGCAGGCTGCCGAGATCGTCGGCTCCGCGCTGGTCGAGGCCCTTCTCGAGGCCCCCGACCAGGATGCCGGGCTCGCGGCCCTCCGTGCCCTCACCGCCGAGCTCGCCCGGGGCGTCCGTGGGGAAGGCTAGCGGCGGGGGGGGGGGGGGGGGGGCGGGGGGGGGGGGGCCCGGCGCCGGCTACGACCACCGCAGCATCACCCCGAACTACTCAAAC
>NZ_JBSFNE010000007.1:243992-449584 GCF_053586935.1 Nonomuraea sp. NPDC003727 | reverse complement strand
CACACTGTTGTCCGCGGCCATCGCGTGTTCTCCTTCGAATTTGATCTTCGCTAATCGAAGGATCACGCGATGGCCGTCGCCATTTCACGCCGCCATGCCTGTGACCAGGTCAAACTCGTACACCACTCCCATGGACGCAACCGAGCGCGGCGGGCCGGGCCGCCCCGACAGGCAAACGGTCATCAGTACGGTGGGCGCCCGGTTACCGGCGGGAGGTAGCCGGTAATCCTTTCTAATCGCTCGTCGAATTCTCAGGATGTACTCATGCTTGCTGGTCGGTCCCGACGATGAGCGTGTAATCAACGCCGGTGCGGAAAGTCTCCGGAGGACCCGCGAATGGTCAGTTTGTGACGGCCGGCCTTCAGAGGCGGGAGGCGCACCCAGACACCACAAGCGTATGACGTGGTCGTTCCCTCCTCACCAGTCAGAGGATTGCCCGCTACACCAGTCACGGTGACGTCGTTGCCTTCCATCCGTTCTGACCTGATCACCTTGCCGTCAAAGGTGGCCGTGCCCTTCGCTGTGGCCATAAACTCCCTGCAATGCGCCTCGGCGCCGATCTGATTCACCAGCGGGAAGACCACCGGCCGTCCCGCGGGAACCTTGCATTTTCGCTGCAAGGTAACGCCAAAGGTCTCAGCGAGAAACCACACATCCTCTGGCTGGTTCCGGTCGCAGAACTCCCCTGTCGTGTCCGTGACAGGATTCGTGCTCTCGTCTTCGGAGGCCGCCCAAGTCCACCAACGTCCTTGGATGGTCTCCGCCGCCGTGTCCTCCGGTTTTGAGGGCACGATGCTGTCCGCGCGGCTTTCCTGGGCCACGCCGCAGCCAGCGAGGAGACCGAGGACCAGCAGAAGCGGTCTAGCGGATCGAGGGGACATTCGAGAATCATAGGCTCGATGGGCACGAAGTGAGAATCTGGTTATGCTCAACCGACGCGCTCCCCGGCTTCGTCTGGTCTCACAGTTCGATGAAGGTTGGCGGGAATGGCTCCAAGCGTTGACCGCTCTGCTTGACACTCTTGAGGTGGCAGTCCGGAATTTACTCGTGCTGATGGTCTTGCTGGCCGCCCGGAGCCGTAAAGCCGGACCGGCGGAAAGGTCCATTGGACCATACGAGACGACCTGGGAACCATGGGCCGAAGCCAACACGCCATACCCGTACGACCATACGGTGCGCGTGGAGTTCGAAGCCCCGCCCGAGGATGCCGAGCTAGTGCCTGTGATGTGCGGGTCCCGCGGCTGGCGGGTGCGTCGGTCCACAGATGGGTCACGGTTCCAGGTCGATGTGCCCATCGCCGGATCGCGCATCGGAGCGCTCACCGCGGGAAGGCGCCACCTGCTTCGCTCGTGCATTCAGGATGGAGTCTCCGTCCGCATCAGATGGACGCACCTTCGTCGACCGCCGGGAAACTTCGACTCCCGGTACCGGGTTTTCGACTCCTTGACGGGGCGCCCGGTCGACGGCGAAGTACATGCGCAGTCCGTGGCCGATGCTGAGGCTCTCGCGAATAGTCGCACCACGGAATTCAACGGTCGCCGGCTGCTGGTGCGTAAGGCGGTGGGCGAGAGCTCCGAGGACGAATTACGGCGTCTGGAGGCGAGACATCGTTCGTCGAAGCCACCGCGTGCGGCGATGGCCGCGACTGGCGGTGCGTTTTCCGTGCTTGCGCCGCTCGCTGGCGGTGTCATCCTGGGGCAAACGTGGCCGAGGCAACCGTGGACCGCTGTCGCGCTCGCCGTCGTGGTCGCGTCGGTCATCCCTTGCAGGTGGCTGCTGCGCTCCTGGCTGCTGGGCAGCATGTTTCCTCCGGTGATGGCGTTCCTAGGGTGGGCCCTCGCCGCGGACCCGCCCCCCGACGTCGTTGGTCTGGCCGGTTTGGCGCTGATCACGCCCCTCACCATCGCCGGAGTTCGTCACTTCTTCCATTACACGTCGCTGAAGGTCGCCCTTTCATGGCTGCTTCCCATGCTGGTGACCATCGCGATACCGCTGCCCATGGTCTATGGGCAGCTGACGTATGAGACCTATCTCAGTGTCTTTGGTCTGGGCGCGGATGACGTCGAGCTACCGTGGTGGCGGGCATTGCAGCCGGCATGGTCCTTGACCGGCCTCACGCTGCTGTTGGCCCTGGTCTCTCTGGCGATTGTCGGATGGGGCTATCACGTGAACCTGATCGTTCCTCTCTGGGCGGTCACGTTCGCCACACTGTTCGCGTTGATGGTCGCGGTTCTGGTGCCCTGCGTCCTCGGCATTCAGGAGGGGTACCGGAGTGGCGTCATCGCCTTGCGGGAACTGCGGGCCGCAGGGACGACGGCAGCCTTTCACGGGATTGAGCCGAAGGCGGTCTGCCTTGTGCCCGTTACCGAGAAGATCGCTTTTAAGGGCGCGGCACCCGTCCCGGGCCGTCCTCTAGTGCTGTTCGGAGACGCGACCGGCCGGGCTGCTCTCTGGGACAGGGCCGGGGGCGCCCTGACCGTCAAAGAAGACGATGTTCAACTCGCTTCATCCCGTCACTGGGACCGGTGTTGATCCTTTCGCCAGCCGCCATCGCCGACGTTCACATCGGCGATGACACCGACAGATCCAGGATCTTTCGGCGGCCTTGCCGATGGCGGAGAAACATAGGGCGGCTTCGTGCCCGCGGTTCAACAGGCCGGTTGATCACCAGTCGGCAACACCAGGATGGCCGGTGGACCAACTGATCTTGCTAACGCCGTTGCTAACAACGTCCCCGGACACCGGTGTACACGCCTGGAAGCTGATCAAGCGAGAGAAGTCGCTGAGCAGGCGCTTCTGACAGCGATGGATGCCCCTGGACGATCTCGAACTGGATACGGAACAGAAGGTTAGGGGTTCGAGTCCTCTCGGCCGCGCTTCACGAAGAAGGTCCCTGAGCAGGCATTACGCCTCCAGGGACCTTCTCGTTTTCCCGGCTCACCCGGTCTCTTCTCCCTCCTTGGGAGCCGCCCGCGCTTCCAAGGGCTCCCAACCGGGGCCGATCATGCGATCGCGGTGTCCCGTTCCGCTGACGTGCCACCGGCCGGGCGAGTTCCCACGTAAGGGGGAGCGGGATCACCCTCGGGTGGGAGGGGTGGCGGCATCCCGGTCGCGAGCCTGGTGGTGTTACGAACAGTTGAGATCAAGGGGATTCTCGATGACCATCACACGACTGGCCCGCCGGAGCCGTGTCGCCCTTGCCGGGCTCGCCGCCGGGCTCGCCGTACTCACAGTGACCGCGCCGGCCGCACAGGCCGACCCCGGACCGAAGCCCGCCGCGCTGCCGGACTTCCTCCTGTCCGGGACCGGTGAGGGCACTCTCGACATCCTCGGGGCCGGGTGGAAGGGGCACAAGGTCCGGTTCGCCATCGAAGCCAAGGGCTTCGCCACGGAGTCCCAGGGCACCTTCCGGGTCCAGCACTGGTTCCCCGACGGGAAGGTCTTCGCGGACTTCCAGGGGAAGATCGACTGCCTCAACGTCGGCGGAGACGTCGCGGTGGTGACCGGAGTTATCGAGAAGGTCAGCGCGTCCCCTGCGGAGATCGAGATCCCGACCGGCAAGCGGGTCGGGTTCACCGTCGACGACGAAGGCAAGCGGGACCGGCTCGGCTGGAGCTGGGCCGTCCTCGGGTTCGAGCAGGAATTGCCGATCTGCATGGGCACGGCGCCGATCCTGCCCCTGAGCAAGGGCGGCTACACCGTTCGCGACTGAGCGCATGACAGAGGCCTTCGCCTCAGCTGACGGCAAGTTTCGCTTCAGTGGACGATGCTAACGCTGGTGCTGGCAACGACGCCGGACGCGGGTGAACGGGCACGGAAGACGACCATGTCGAATCCGCTTCTGAGCTGGGTGGAGCACTCCGGTGTACTGGACGATCGAATCGCGTGATGAAGTGCTCCCGGCGTAGATACCACTCCGGACCGGGGGGTCTGTCGTTGTACTCCTACCGCGTCGGTGTGAAGGACGAGACGATCAACCAGATGCCGGCAACCGCGATCACAGTGGCGACGGCGAGTTCTTTCACCCGACCAGCGGCCACATCTTTCGACTGTCCGCGCATCATGCTTCGCGCCAGGCGGATGGTCGTGGCCCAGGAGATCCGCCCGGCGGGGCTCCAAGTGGCCGACGCGACGAGGACGGCCGAGACAAGCAGCGGCCACCGTACCGAATCGGCGAAAGACATCTCGTAGTCGCCGCTGTACTGGCCGGCGTACGTCACGACGTCGAGCAGCGGGAAGAGGAGAAGGGCGACCGCGGCCGCGGTGCCCACCCACCGTCCCCATCGGATGGAAGCGGTGACTCTCGCGGCCGCCGCCAATGCGACGAGTGCGACCGGTAATCCGATCGCGTCGGCCTTACCGGACCACCAGGCGAGGCCGTCCCAGATGGACTCCGGGGTCTTCAGATAGACGAAGCCACCCAAGAACATGTCGTATGTGATCGTCCAGCGGTGGAACATCGCCGCCCATGCCGCCGCGCCGACGGCTCCCGCCCACAGGATGATCCCGTACGGTCTCCGAGGCGGGGGTGACCGGGCCACCAGGAGCAGTGCCCCTGCGGCCACCGGATAGCAGGCGATCAAAGGCCAGGGCGGCATGACCACATGTTCCTGCCCGGTGCATGGGTCGGGACCGGGTAGGTAGAACGCCGTGACGAGCCCGAACGCGAGCACGGTGCTGACCGTGGCGACGGCGGCGAGCGTGGCCCGACGTGACCCGCGCAGGAGCAGGCCGGCCACGAAGACCGGCAGCAGGAGAACGCCCCAGAACAGCAGTTCTCCCGGCACGTGCTCCAGCGCGTATGGGCCTTCACCCGCAGGAGGAGCAGAACCCGTCTCGGAACAGAACCAGCCGACGCTCTGCCTGCCGACCCCGAAGGCCGTCAGGACCACCGGTCCAGCCGCGGCCAGAACCGCACCGAAGCGCAGCGCTGCCGAAACGGGAGATAACGCATCTGCCGCGGGTTCCTGCATCACGGCGCCCTCTCCCGGAAATGATCAATCCGAGTCAGGGTAGCGGATGACCGTCGACTGAGCGGGTCCGCTTTCTGGCGGCGGTGTCATGCGGGCTGGGTTGTCGCGATTCGCGGGCCAGACTCCCATCAGCCGCGTTGTACGGCGTGGCGGTCCGGTTTCAGCTCACCGCTCGCTTCACGAGCTCGCCGATCATCGCCTCGTCGGCGGCGGTGAGCTCCTTCAGGGCGTAGGAGGTCGCCCACATGGCGCCTTCGTCGAGGTTCGCCTGGTCGCTGAAGCCGAACGTCGCGTACCTCGCGTTGAACTTCTGGGCGCTCTGGAAGAAGCAGACGACCTTGCCGTCCCTGGCGTACGAGGGCATGCCGTACCAGAGCTTCGGCGCGAGGCTCGGCGCGCTTTCCTTGACGATCGCGTGGATCCGCTCGGCCAGGACCCGGTCGGCGTCCGGCATCTCGGCGATCTTCGCGAGCACGGCGGCTTCGTCCTCGGCGGCCTTGTCGGCGCGCGATCCGCGGCGCGCGGCCGCCTTCAGCTCCTTGGCGTGCTCCTTCATCGCGGCGCGCTCATGCTCCGTGAATCCGTCGAACGTCTTGTCGGCCTGCTTCGTGTCCTTCATTGGGAGCTTCCTTCCGGTATGCGGCTTTGATGGTCAAGGGTGTCATGGACGCCGCTGCGGCGGCTTCTCCGAAACTGACGTTCGACGCGACGTGTTTCCGGCGGGCGAGCGCGCTCCGGCTTCCCAGGGAGGGCGAGCGCGCTCTGGCTTTCCGGCCGGCGAGCCGGCTTTCCGGTGGGCGAGCGCGCTCCCGGCTTCCGGGGGGCGGGCGCGGGACCGTCAGCCCCAGGCGCCGGCCAGCTGGCGGGTCGTGGCGTTGAGCCGGTTGAACAGGTTGGTGACGCCGATCATCAGGATGATCGCGGCCAGCTGCTTCTCGTCGAAGTAGGTGGCGGCCGCGTCCCAGATCTCGTCGTTCACCGCGTCGGGACGGTCGGCCAGCCGCGTCGCGGCCTCGGCCAGCGCGAGCGCCGCCCGCTCCTCGTCGGTGAAGTACGGGGTCTCCCGCCAGGCGACGACCGTGGCCAGCTTCTCGTCGCTCACTCCGGCCTTGCGGCTCGTCTTGACGCCGCCGTCGACGCAGGCGCTGCAGCCGTTGATCTGGCTGACCCGCAGGTGCACCAGCTCCAGGATCTGCCCGTCCACCCCGCCGGAGTGCACGCTCTTGAAGAGCTCCTGGATGGGCTGCATCGCACCGGACAGGACGACGGCGGGGTTCTGCATACGGGACTGCATGTCGGTGTTCTCCTCTTCAGGTTCGGCGCCCGTCCTTGCGGGGCGTGGGTCCATCACAGCCCAGCGGGTTTGCCAGGACGAGGGAGATGGGACACGCTGGGACAGCTGAAACGGCCTTGACCAGCGCAGATCCGGCGCGGAAAGTCAGTGCCGGAGCGGGACAGAGAGGCGGAGAACCGTGGGTGTGCAGCAGCGGACGACGACGGCCGATCCCCAGGATGAGCTGGCCGCCCGGCTGCGGATGCTCCAGGAACTGTCCGGGCTCGGCGTGCGGGCCCTCGCGCGGGACACGGGTCTCAGCTCGTCCTCGCTGTCGCGCTACCTCAGCGGCCAGACGGCACCGCCCTGGCCCGCGGTGATCGCGCTCTGCCGCCTCGTCAAGCGTGACCCCCGCCCGCTGCGTCCGCTGTGGGAACGCGCCTCGAGCCCGCTGCCGGCGCCCCCGAAGAGCAGCCGCCAGGTGCAGCCGCCGTCCCCGCCCGCCGGGGCCCCGCGCCCGCCACGCAACGATCTGCCGCGCGACGTGCCCGACTTCACCGGACGCCAGGCCCCGCTCGCCGCCGTGCTCGCCGCGGTGGACAGCGGCCGGGTGGTCGCCGTCGACGGCATGGCGGGCGTCGGCAAGACCTGCCTGGCGGTGCACGCCGCGCACCTGCTGGCCGCCGATTACCCGGACGCCCAGCTCTATCTGGACCTGCACGGCTTCACCGAGGGACGGCAGCCCCTCGATCACGACGCCGCGCTGCGGACCTTGCTCGCCGCGCTCGACGTCCCCTCCGAGAAGATCCCGCAGGAGGGCGACATCGAACCGCTGGCCGCCTGCTGGCGGTCGGAACTGGCGAGCCGGCGGGCCGTCGTGGTCCTCGACAACGCCGCCGACGCCGACCAGGTCCGCCCGCTGCTGCCCGGCGCCGGCGCCTCCGTCGCCCTGATCACCAGCCGTAATCGGCTGCTGGGCCTGGACGAGGTGCCCCCCGTCTCGCTGGACGTGCTGACCCCCGAGGAGAGCGCGGAGCTGCTGGCCCGCGCCAGCGGTGACCCCAGCGGCTCGGACGGCCGGCTGTCCCGCGAACCGGAGTCCGCGGCCGAGGTGCTGCGGCTGTGCGGCCACCTGCCGCTGGCCTTGCGGCTGGCCGCGGCCAGGCTGCGGCACCGGCCGGGCTGGACCGTGGGCATCCTCGTCGAGCGGATGCGGGAGGGCGCGGACGAGTTCGACACCGCGTTCGCGATGTCGGTGCGGCAGCTGGACCGGGGCCAGCGCCGCCTGTTCCGCCTGCTGGGCCTGCTGCTCGGGTCCTCCTTCGACGAGTACGTGGCGGCGGCGCTGGCGGACGTGCCGTTGCGCAGCGCCCGGGCGATGCTGGAGGACCTGCTCGACGCGCACCTCGTCCAGCAGCCGGCGGCCGGCCGGTACCGGCTGCACGACCTGGTGCACCAGCACGCGCGCCGGGCCGTTGAGGAGCAGGACTCAGCGGAGGAGCGGGAGCAGGCGCTCGGCCGGGTGCTCGACTACTACGTGCACGCGGCGGCCGCCGCCGACGCCGCGATGCCGCTGCTTTCGGGCAGCCGGGCGGCCTCCGCTGGCCGGCCTCCCGCCGAGCTGCCGCGGTTCACCGACAAGAAGGCGGCCCTCTTCTGGTTCGTCACGGAGTACTCGAACCTGATGGCCGCCTTCGAGGTGGCGGTCGCCACCGGAGCCGACGCCCATGCGTGCGAGCTGCCGCGCTTCATGCGCACCTTCTTCGCACGGCGCTGCGGCACCACGCACCTCAATGTCCTGTTCGAGCGGTCGCTGGTGGCCGCGCAGCGTCTGGGCGATCCGCTGCAACTGGCCGAGGCGCACAGCGACCTGGGTTTCGCCCGGTACAACGCGGGCCGGATGGCGGAGGCCGAGGCCGCGTACGAGGCGGCGGCACCGCTGGTGTCCCGGACGGGGGACGCCCGGTTCGAGGCCGAGCTGGCCATGCGCCGTGCCTATCTGCGATGGGACGAGGGGTACGTCGAGGAGCCGCTCGAGCTCTTCCGGCTGGCGGGAAGGCTGTACACGGCGGCCGACTGCCCGATGGGCGCGGCCCATGCGACCGCGTGCGAGTCCTGGGCGATGCTGCAGCTGGGACACCGCGAGGAGGCGGCGCGGCTGGCCAGGCAGGCGCTGGACATCCCGCACACCGACCCCGCGTCGGCATCCCCGCTGACGGCCCGGATCACCCTCGGCGTGGCGGTCGCCCCCGAGGAACCCGGCGACGCGGTGAGGCACCTGCAGGAGGCGCTGACGCTGGCCCGCGAGGACGGGCACAAGCACAACGAGGCCTGGTGCCTCAACTGCCTGGGCGTCGCGCTGCGGCAGATGGGCCGGTACGAGGAGGCGCTGGCCAGCCATCGGGAGGCGTTCGCGCTGCTGGACGAACTCTTCGAGGAACACTGGAAGATCCGCTTCCTCAACGGCTACGCCGAGACCTGCCGGCTGGCGGGCCTGCCCGAGGAGGCCCTGCGGCTGCACCGGCAGGCGCTGGAGCTGGCCCCGAGACTGGGCAACCGGTACGCGGAGGCGCTGGCCCACGAGGGGATCGCGGTCGTGCTCGACGGGACGGATCCGGCCGCGGCCGCCGAGCATCGCGCGGCGGGGCAGGCCGTCCTGAAGGAGCTCAACCCCGGGGCCTACTGATCACGCCACCGGTCGGGACGCCGCGGATCCGCCGGGTCGCGATTGACGCACCGTTCGGCCGACCGGGTGCTGGAGACGGGGCAGGGAGCGTGCGGGCGAGGGGTCAGCGTGTCTTGGGGAAGGCGGCGCGCAGCCGGGATCCGTTGACGACGAATGCGGCCGCGGCGACGGGGAGGGCGCAGACGGCCTGCGTCATGACGAACCACGCCGGGAGCATTCCGGGGATCATGTCGATGGCGATGATCGCGATCGGCATGATGACCGTGATGATGCGCATACGGAGATAGGCCCATCGTGCTCCCCGCGCGGCGAGGACGGTCAGCCAGTAGGCCACCGCGGCGCTCGCGAGCACTCCGGCTGACCGGCCCCACATGAACGAGGTCACCGCGTGTCCGGTGGTCGCGACGATGGCGACCGTGACGAGGACCGCGGCGCTGAGCGCGCCGTAGGCCGCGACGAGGATCTTCGCCGTGGCGAAGGCTCGTCGCGTGTGCGGACGGTCGGGGCGGGCGGTCTCGGCCGTGGTGCGGTTGGTGGTTTTCATGTCGCTATCTCCCCTTGCGTCGGCTCGCGTGGTGCCGGCCTTGTGTCGGCTGGCGTGGTGTCGACGTTAGGGAGCGCGACGGGAGGGGCGGTATGCGCCTGGACGTACGGGTTGGTGGGTCCAGCCCCACTTCAGCGCCGATCCGGGGGGTGTCAGACTCCGTGCGGTGCACTGTGGAGACACCAGCCCGCTGCGGGTGCCGCGGTCCGGGTGCTGGTGAGTCGGGGTGCCGGAGTGAGAAGGGGAATCATGCGACAGCTGGTGTCGTGGGTGGTGAGTGCCTGTGTGGGGTTCGGGCGAGCGTGCGTCGTGGCGGCCGTCGCCATGCTGGTCCCGGCCGTGTGGGCCGCTGCCGTGGCGGTATGGATCTGGTGGTGGGACGGAGACCCGTGGTCGGGGACAGTGCCGTTCCTGTGGGCGTGTATCGGCACGCTCGCCCTGTCCCGCCCGGTCTGCCGGATGTTCCGCTCCCTCGTCGCAAAATGGACGGGCACCGTCATCCCCGGCGGATACCGGCAGCCCGGGGCGGTGACACAGATGTCGACCGGGTACTGGTGGAACGGGTACTCCTACGAGCGCACCAGCCGGGACGCCCGCATGGACCAGCAATGGCGGACCAGGTGGCGCGATCCCGCCACCTGGCGTGACCTGCGGTTCACGGCGATCGCACCGGTCACCGTGGGCGTGATCTGCGCGATCCCGCCGGCCGGACTCGCGGCGGCCGTCCTCGGGTTGTCCCAGCCGGCGTTCTTCGCGCGCCTGATCGGGGTGCTCGGCCTGGCCGTGGCGATCGGCGGCGCCTCGTACGCCTGGCGGTCCGCCGAGCCGGTAGCCGTCCGCTTCCTGGGCCCGTCGCCCGCGATGACGATGGCCGAGCGGGTGGACGAGCTGACGGCCCAGCGCGCGGACACCACGGTCGCGCAGGCCGCCGAGATCCGCCGGATCGAGCGGGACCTGCACGACGGAGCGCAGGCCCGCCTGGTCGCGCTCGGTATGTCCCTGGCGACCGCGGAGAAGCTGATGGAGACCGATCCCGACCAGGCCAAGGCGTTGCTGCGACAGGCGCGAGCCGGCGCGACCACGTCCCTCACCGAGCTGCGCGAACTGGTCAGGGGCATCAGCCCGCCGGTGCTGAACGAGCGGGGGCTCGTCGACGCCGTCCGCGCTCTCGCCCTGGACAGCCCGCTCGAGGCGACCGTCAGCGCCGACGTCCGGCTACGCCTGGACCCGCCGATCGAGTCCGCCCTGTACTTCGGCGTGGCCGAACTGCTGACCAACGCCGCCAAGCACGCCCGTGCGACCCGGGCGCGGATCTCCGTCGTCCGCGACGACACCGGCATCGCCGTCGAGGTCGAGGACGACGGCAGGGGCGGGGTGAGCGTGCGAGCCGACGGCGGGCTCGCGGGGCTGCGCCGCAGGCTGTCGGTCTTCGACGGCACCGTGGAGATCACCAGTCCGGCGGGCGGTCCGACCCGTGTGAGGATGGTGGTCCCATGCGAATCGTTGTAGCCGAAGACCTCTACCTCCTGCGCGACGGGATGATCCGCCTCCTCGAGGCGTACGGACACCAGGTGGTGGCGACCGCGACCACCGGACCCGAGACGCTCGACGCGTTGCTGACGTGGCGGCCGGACGTTGCCGTCGTCGACGTCCGCATGCCGCCGACCCAGTCGGACGAGGGCCTGCGGGCGGCTCTCGCCGCCCGCCGGGAAGTGCCAGGACTGCCGGTCCTGATCCTTTCCCAGCACGTCGAACAGCTGTATGCCCGCGAACTCCTGGCCGACGGTTCCGGCGGCGTCGGCTATTTCCTCAAGGACAGCGTGTTCGACGCCGACCAGTTCATCGACGCGCTGGAGCGCGTCGCCGGCGGCGGGACCGCCATGGACCCGGCCGTCATCACCAAGCTGCTGTCCAGCGGGTCCTCGGACCGGCGACTCGGAGGGCTCACCGAACGCGAACACGCCGTGCTCGGCCTGATGGCCGAGGGGTTGTCCAATCAGGCCATCGGCCAGCGGCTCTTCCTCAGCGAAAGCGCCATCAGCAAGTACACCACCTCCATGTTCGGCAAACTCGGCATCACCGATGACGACACCAACAACCGCCGCGTCCTCGCCGTCCTCGCCTACCTGAACAACCCCTGACACGGCGGGGCGTGCGGCGGGCTGCCTTCGAGGCGCGTCAAACTGCTTCCTTCGGGCCGGGTGACCTCCCCTCGTGGGCGCGGCCGGCCGGCATCCACCGGCGTACGGCATCGAGCGTGCTCTCCGGGGAGGTGTTGAAGCAGAACCGGATGCCCGGCGCCGCCGAGACCAGCACGTTGATCAGCCGTTCGAGGAGAAGGGTGTGCTCGGGTGTCATGCGCACACCACCGCCGATCATGGCCAGGTCGAAGGATGCTTCGGCCAGCCGGTCACGGACGGTCTTCTCAGCCGCGTCCGGGTCGGCGTCGACCAGGCACGGCTCCGCCTCGAAGCCGGCCGTCCGCACGGCCGCGAAGCCCTGCTCGATCCGGGCGGCGAGCGTCGCCTCGTCGAGGCCCGGATGCCTGCCGAAGTCGATCGCGCCGGGATGGAGCCCGATCAGAAGGATCTTTGTCATGTCGTCGCTCCTGCCACGGGGACGGGGCCGCTCTCCGGGGCCCGGGAGGATCAGCGCTGCGCCTCGAGCTCGGCGTGAACGCGCAGGACGGCCTGACCGGCCGGGCCGGCCCAGTTGTCGGCGAGCTCGGCCAGCAGCGGCCGGGTGGTGTTGAGCACGGCGCCGGCGCGCTCCATGCGGCGCAGCGCCATCTCGTCGCTGACCGTGGTGAGTGACCCGGAGGCGTCCACGACGACCTGGACCTCGTAGCCGCCGGCGAGGGCGCTGAGAACCGGGTAGACCACGCACACGTCGGTGGTCACACCCGCGACGATCAGCCGGCGGCGGCCGGTCTTCTCCACGGCGGCGGAGAAGGCGGGGTCGGCCATGGCGTTGACCACTCCGGTGCGCTGGATCCGCGCGGCGTACTCGGCAGGCATGATCTGCTCGAGCTCGGGGATCAGCGGCCCCTGGACCTGGTCCTCCATGCTGGTGGTCAGCACGGTCGGCATGCCCAGCGCCTTGACGGTCCTGGCCAGGCGGACGGTGTTGGCCCGCAGCTCGTCGTGGTCGGCCGAGCCGACCCAGCCGATCGTCCCGACCTGGTGGTCGATCAGCAGCACGGCGGCGTCGTCCGGGGTGAAGGGCACAAAGCTCATCTCAAGCTCCTGTCAGCAGGTGATCGCGGGGTGTCCCCCGCACCGCCAACTCTGATCGACGGCGAATCGCCCAACAACGCCGCGACCTGGAACAATCGTTCAGTCACAGTGAACGGCGCAGGGGGAGCAGTGGGGCTGGAACGGCACGAGATCGCGGCATTCCTGGCCTTGGCCGAGGAACTGCACTTCGGCCGGACGGCCGAGCGGCTGCTGGTGTCCCGCTCACACGTCACCCAGACCATCCAGAAGCTGGAGCGCCGGATCGGCGCCCCGCTGTTCGAACGGACCAGCCGCCGGGTGAACCTCACGTCGATCGGCCGGAGGCTGTACGACGACCTGGCGCCGGCGCACGCGCAGATCCAGGCGGGGCTGGACCGGGCCATCGCGGCGGCCAGAGGGATCAGCGGCCTGCTGCACCTCGGGTTCGCCGGAGCGGCGGCCGGCCAGGTGGCGCTGGAGGCCGCCACCACGTTCCGCGGACGCCATCCCGACTGCCAGGTCCGGCTGCACGAGCTGCACATGTCCGACTTCCTGCACCGGCTGCGGACCGAGGAGGTGGACGTGGCGATCGTCTGCTTCCCGGTCAGGGAACCCGACCTGGCCACCGGCCCGGTCCTGTTCACCGAGCCGCGCATGCTGGCCGTCTCCGCCGGACACCCCTTCAGCGGCCGCGCCTCGGTCACCCTGGAGGACCTGGCCCGCGACGTCCTCCTGCAGCCGTCCGCCTCCCTGCCCGGCTACTGGCGTCTGGACCGGGCGCCGCAGACCACCCCTTCAGGCAGGCCCATCCGCCAGGGCCAGGTCACGGAAACGGTCCAGGAAGCGCTCGCCCTGGTCGGGGCGGGCGCCGGGATGCTCGTCGTGGGTGCGCAGGCCGTCCACTACTACGCCCGTCCTGACGTCGTCTACCTGCCCATCGATGACGCTCCGCCGTTCGAATGGGGGCTGATCTGGCGTACCACCGGCGCCACCGCCCGCGTCGACGCCTTCACCCACGCCGCCGTCAACGACAGCGGCCCGCTGGCCGGCCGGCCAGGCTGACCGCGCCGATCGTCTCGAGATCGGTCAGCGCCAGGCCGTCCGGTGACGGGCCAGGCGAGAAGTCCGATTCGCGCCGGCGGACGGCCCGGTATGCCGGGGATGATCCTGGCGTGAGCACGGTTGACGGGGAGCGGTCGGGGGCCTGGGCGGTGATGGAGAAGTTCTACGCGGCCGAAGCCGCGTACGTGGCCGCGGGAGGGTTCGGGAAGGCCGGTTACGAGCCCGTCGCGGCTCTCCTGGACGCCGAGGTGGTCCTTCACCAGGCGCCGGGACTGCCGTTCACCGGCACCGGGACCTGGCGGGGACATGCCGAGATGGAGCGGTTTCTGGCCGTCTTCAGCGACGTCTGGGAGTCGATGGAGTTCCTGGAGCAGGAGCACCCGACACCGTCATCGTGCGGAACCGGGTGCGTTTCCTGGCCCGTGCCACCGGCAGGCACGTCGACACCTTGATCGTGCAGCAGATCAGGGTGCGGGACGGGCGCATGCTGGAGTGCCGTCCGTTCTACCGGGATCCGCGCGCCGGATGAGCGGGGTCAGGGACGGCGGCCGCCGGGCCGGGTCGGCCGGGTCAGGGGCGGCGGCCGGGGACGACCAGGCCGGTCTCGTAGGCGGCCACCACGGCCTGCGTCCTGTCACGCAGGCCGAGCTTGTTCAGCACGCGGCTGACGTGCGTCTTGACCGTCTCCTCCGTCACGGTCAGCCGGCCGGCGATCTCCGGGTTGGACAGTCCTTCCGCGATGAGCCGGAGCACCTGCGTCTCGCGAGGGGTCAGCGCGGAGAGCGCGGCGGTCTCGGTCCGGCGGTGCAGCTGGGCGAACTCGCTGATCAGGCGGCGGGTCACGGTGGGCGCGAGCAGGGCCTCGCCGCCGGCGACGACCCGCACGGCGTCGAAGAGCCGTTCGGCGGTGACGTCCTTGAGCAGGAACCCGCTGGCGCCGGCGCGCAGCGCGTCGTAGACGTACTCGTCCAGGTCGAAGGTCGTCAGGATGAGGACGCGCGGCCCGCCGTCGCCGGCCAGCCGCCTGGTGGCGTCGATGCCGTTCGTGCCCGGCATGCGCACGTCCATCAGGACGACGTCGGGGGAGAGCTCGCGGCAGAGCCGTACGGCCTCGGCGCCGTCGCCGGCGGTGCCGACCACGGTGAAGTCGGGTTGGGTGCCGAGCAGCTCGGCGAATCCGGTGCGCACCACCGGATGGTCGTCGGCCACGACGATCCGCACCGTGCTCATGGGCAGCTCGTCCCCTTTCCCGGCATGCTTCGTGCCGCGCTCATTGACTGGTCGCCGATCTTCTCCGTCGGCGCGGCTCGCGGCTCGGTGGCGCGCTCACCGGTCGGCCGCCGTTCTGCCCGGCAGGCGGGCCTCGACGAGGAAGCCGCCGCCCGGGGCGGGGCCGGTGGACAGTTCGCCGCCGACGGCCGCCGCGCGCTCGCGCATGCCGGACAGCCCGTGGCCCGTGGTCGGCGCGTCCGGTGACGGGCCTGGCCCGTTGTCGCGGACGCGCACGAGCACCCCCTGGCCGGTGTAGCGCAGCTCCACGTCGACGGCGGCGCCCGCCGCGTGTCGCCTGGCATTGGTGAGGGCCTCCTGGATGATGCGGTAGGCGGCGAGTTCGACGCCGGGATCGAGCTCGACCGGGTCCCCGCGCAGGATGAGGCGGGTGGCCGTCCCTGACGCCTGCCGCGACTCGTCGACCAGCTCGTTGAGCTCGGACAGGCGCAGGCCCGGCTGGGGGTGCCAGTCCGCCGAGGTGGTCTCGGCGTCCTCGCGCAGCACCCCCAGCAGCCGCCGCATCTCGGTCAGTGCGGCTCTGGCGGTGTCGCCGATCGCCGAGAGCCGTTCGGCACCCGCGGCCGGCATGCCGGGGGTGGCCAGCCGCGCGGTCTCCGCCTGCACGGCGACCAGGGAGATGTGGTGGGCGACGACGTCGTGCAGCTCGCGTGCGATCCGCGCGCGCTCGCCGCGCGCCGTGTGCTCCAGCAGGGTGTCGGCGATGGCCTGCCGGGCGACGCCGCTCTCGCGCGCGTCGCCGCGCGCCCGCCAGGCGACGCCGGCCAGGGCCGCCGCCGGGGCCAGACAGGCCAGCAGCAGGACGAGCAGGTACGGGTAGCCGCCGGCGGACATGCCCGCCGCGTCGTGCAGCCCGAACCCGCCAGACACGAACCCGCCCGTCCCGAGCCCGCCTGGCCCGCCCGTCCCGAGCCCGCCCGTCCCGAGCCCGCCCGTCCCGAGTGCGCCCGCCTCAAGCGCGCCCCGCGTGGGTGCGACGTCGCTGACCGCGCCGGTGCCGAGCAGGGCCAGCAGCGGGAACGGCGCGGCCAGCACGAGCGCCAGCCACCGCCGCCCGTCGCCGCGCCCGAGCCGGAAGCCCGCGACCAGCTGCGCGCACGCCCCCGCCACGGTCAGGGTCTCGAAGGCCGTCAGCGACAGCACCGCCGTGCCGGAGACGACGACGGCGGCCACGGCCGGCTGCGCCCGCAGCAGCGCCAGCGGCAGCGTGGTGGCCAGACCGAGCAGGACGAACACCGGTAGCCCGGCCGGCCGGTCGGCGGTCAGGCCGCGGGCACGCAGGATCGACTCGGCCACCGCGACGAGCGTCAGCAGCGCGCCGACCACGATGAACGCGTGCGGAAACTCCGCGCCCCTGCGATGCACCCATGCCCGAACCACACAGGTCATTGTCGCCGCAGGCCGGGTCGATGGCATCCCTCGTGTGAGGGACCCGGTGTCGCTCGGCCCAGCGACGGGGAAGATCGCTCGGCGGCGTGACGACTCGCGCCGCCGCCGCTGCCTAATCTCCCGGCATGCGAGCAACGATCGAGGTCGCCGGGCTGCGTAAGCGGTTCGGCCGGACCATGGCGCTGGACGGGATGTCCTTCACCGTACGGCCGGGCCAGGTCACCGGGTTCGTCGGCCCGAACGGCGCGGGGAAGTCCACCACGATGCGGGTGGTCCTCGGCCTGGACGCGGCCGACGAGGGTCACGCGCTGGTCGGCGGCCGGCCGTACCGGAGCCTGAGGCACCCGCTGCGCCACGTGGGCGCGCTGCTGGACGCCGGGGCGCTGCAGCCCAGCCGGAGCGCGCGCAACCATCTGCTGTGGCTGGCCCACTCGCAGGGCATGGGCGCGCGGCGGGTCGACGAGGTGCTGGAACTGGTCGGGCTGGCGTCGGCGGCGCGGCGCAGGGCGGGCGGGTTCTCGCTGGGCATGCGCCAGCGGCTGGGGATCGCCGCGGCGCTGCTGGGCGACCCGCCGGTGCTCATGCTCGACGAGCCGGTCAACGGCCTCGACCCGGAGGGCATCGTGTGGATCCGCGGCCTGCTGCGGTCGCTGGCCGCCGAGGGGCGCGCCGTACTGATCTCCAGCCATCTGATGAGCGAACTGGAGGACACCGCCGACCATCTCGTGGTGGTGGGCCGCGGCAGGGTCGTGGCCGACACCGGTACGGCCGAGCTGATCGCGGCCGCCTCCCGTGACCGGGTCACGCTGCGCACCTCGGCACTTTCCGAAGCGATGCGGACGCTGGCCAGGGAGGGCGGCGCCGCGGTGGCCGCCGCCGGCCGCGACACGCTCACCGTCTCCGGGCTGGCCCCCGAGCGGGTCGTGGCGCTGCTCGGCCGGGACGGCGTGCCGTTCTCCGAGGTGGCGGCGCACCGAGCGACGCTGGAGGAGGCCTACATGGAGCTGACCAGGGACACCGTGGAGTTCAGGGGGGCGGCGCGATGAGCGTGCTGCGCGCGGAATGGACAAAGTTCCGCACGGTCCGCGGCTGGGTGGTCGGCCTGGTGGTGGCGGCGCTGGTCACCGCGCTGCTGGGGCTGCTGGCGGCGTCGGGCAGCCACACGTCGTGCAGCGCGGGCCCGGTCGAGGTTCCCTGCCCCGAGCCACCGCTGGGGCCCGAGGGCCAGGCGGTGAACGACAGGTTCTTCTTCGTGCACCGGTCGCTCGCGGGGGACGGCAGCATCACCGCCCGCGTGACCTCGTTGAGCGGCAGGATCCGCCTGCCGGACGTCACGCCGGGGGTCAGGAACGAGGTCGCCGGACTGACGCCGTGGGCGAAGGCCGGGGTCATCGTCAAGGAGAGCACGCGCCAGGGCTCCACCTACGCGGCGGTGATGGTCACGGCCGAGCACGGCGTCCGGATGCAGCACGACTTCGTGCACGACGTCGCAGGACGTCCTGGCGGCGTCTCGAAGGAGTCGCCGCGCTGGCTGCGGCTCACCAGGACCGGCGACTCCCTCACCGGCTACGAGTCGGCCGACGGGCGGCGGTGGACCACGGTCGGCACGGTCACCCTGGCCGGGCTGCCGGACACGGTGCGCGTCGGCATCTTCGCCACCTCCCCCGGCGCGGTCACGACGACGCGGGGCGACTTCGGCGGCAGCATCACGGCGGCGCGCTTCTCCGAGGCCACCGCCGTCTTCGACCAGATCGGCGTGGACGGTACGGCGGGCGGCGCGTGGAGCCACGACGACATCGGCGTCACCGTGGGGCCCGACGGCAAACCGCACCATCCGGGCAGGGTCGAGCGGTCCGGCGGCGCGGTCAGCGTGACCGGCGTCGGCGACATCGGGCCGAGCGACGAGGGCAGGACCATCGAGAGCACCCTGTCCGGCGTGCTGGCCGGGCTGATCGGGGTGGTCGTGGTGGCGGTGCTGTTCGTCACCGGCGAGTACCGCAGGGGGCTGATCCGCACCACGCTGATCGCCGTCCCGCGGCGCGGCGGGGTGCTGGCGGCGAAGGCCGTGGTGATCGCCGTGGCGACGTTCGTGGCCGGGCTGGCCGCCGCCACGGCGACGGTCCTGATCGGCACGCGCGTCCTGCGCGCCAACGGCAACTACGTCCTTCCGGTGCCCGTGCTCACCGAGGTGCGCGTCGTCGCGGGCGTCGCGGCGCTGCTCGCCGTCGTCGCCGTCTTCGCGCTCGCCCTGGGCGCGCTGTTCCGGCGCAGCGCCGCGGCGGTCACCGTCGCCCTCGCGGCGATCGTCCTTCCGCACATCCTCGCGACGTCCTCCGTCCTGCCCCTGGGCGCGACGCAGTGGCTGATGCGGCTCACTCCGGCCGCCGGCTTCGCGATCCAGCAGAGCCTTCCCGAGTACGCGCACGTGGTCGGCAACATCTCGCCGCAGGCCGGCTACTACCCGCTGCCACCCTGGGCCGGCCTCGCCGTGTCCTGTGGCTACGCCGCGCTCGCGCTCGGCCTGGCCGCAGTCCGGCTGCGCCGGAGGGACGCATGAGGCAGGCACTGCACGCCGAATGGACCAAGCTGCGTACCCTGGCGGGTCCCGCCTGGCTGCTGCTAGCCCTCGTCGCGCTGACCCCGGCGCTGAGCGCGGCGGCGGCGGCCACCGTGTCCTGCCAGGCGACGGGATGCACCGACGACGTCACCAAGCTCAGCCTCATCGGGGTCCAGGCGGGCCAGGCGGTCGTCGCCATCCTGGCCGTCCTGGCGATCACCGGCGAGTACGGCACCGGCCTGATCCACGTCACGCTGGCGGCGATGCCGCGCCGGGTCACCGTCCTGGCCGCCAAGGCGGTCGTCCTCACCGGCGTGACGCTGGCCGCCGGTGCTGTCGCCGTCCTGGGCTCCCTGACGGCCGGACGGCTCATCCTGCCGGGCAACGGCTTCACCCCGGCGAACGGCTTCCCGCCCCTGTCGCTCGCCGACGGCCCGACGTTGCGCGCGGCGGCCGGCTCGGTGCTCTACCTGGCCCTGATCGCCCTGCTCAGCCTGGGCGTCGCGACCGCCGTACGGGACTCGGCGACGGCCATGGGGGTGCTGTTCGGCCTGCTGTACGTGCTGGCGGCCGTCCCCTTCCTGATCAACGACCCGGACTGGCAGCGGCTGCTGTGGCGGATCTCGCCGATGAACGCGGGGCTCGCCGTCCAGGCCACCGCCCACCTCGACAGCCTGCCTCTCAGCCCGTGGGCCGGCCTCGGCGTCCTCGCCGCGTGGGCCGCCGCGGCGCTGCTGACCGGCGGCCTGCTCCTGCGAGGGCGCGACGCGTGAGTGACACGACTGCCCGGCGGGACGTGGGGGACGCGACTGCCGGCGGGAAAGGACTACCGGTCGGTCCCCGGCTGGACCAGCGGCACGAAGCAGGCGGGCAGCAGCAGGCGTTGCTGTCTCAGGCGGCCGTGCCGCTTGACGAACAGGGTGACCATGTCGGCCTCCCGCGTGCGGATCGGCATGACCAGCCTGCCGCCCTCGGCGAGCTGCGCGGCCAGGGCGGCAGGCACCTGGCGCGCCGTCGCGGAGACGACGACGGCGTCGAAGGGCGCGTGCTCCGCCAGGCCCAGACTGCCGTCGCCCACCACGATCTCGGCGTTGCGCACACCCGCCGACCCGAGGTTCGCCCTGGCGTGCGCCGCCAGGTCCGCGTGACGCTCGACGGAGTACACCTGCCGGGCCAGCCGTGCCAGCAGGGCCGTCTGGTAGCCGTATCCCGTCCCGATCTCCAGGACCCTGTCGGTCTCCGACAGCCGCAGGGCCTCGACCATCCGGGCGATCAGCGTCGGCTGCGAGGTCGGCTGGTCGTGCCCGATCGGGATCGGCTCGTCCCGCTCGGCCCGCGCGGCGAACTCCGGCGGCACGAACCCCTTGCGCGGGGTGGCGCGCACGGCCTCCAGCAGGCGCGGGTCGCGCACCCCTGCCTCCTGGACGGCCCGCACCAGGGTCCTGGTCACCGAGCGTAGGTCCCGACCAGGGTGCCGGCAGCCAGCGTGGTGGCATCGATCCGCAGCTTGAGCTCCTCGAAGTCGAACCCGTCCGCCAGGTTCGTCGGGGCCGACAGGGCGTAGACGCGGAAGAAGTAGCGGTGCCGGCTGCCGCCCGAAGGCGGGTGCGGCCCGCCGTACCCCGGCTCGCCGAAGTCGTTGCGTCCCACGGCGTACTGCTTCAGGTCGGCGCCGGCGTCCAGCCCGGTGGTTCCCGGCGGAATGCCGGCGACCAGCCAGTGGATGAAGGTGCCGCTCGGGGCGTCGGGGTCGTCGCAGACCAGCGCCAGCTCGGCCGTGTCGTCCGGCACGCCCGACCACTGGAGCTGGGGGGAGACGTCGCCGGCCGCGCGGGAGTGGTCGCGCGGGATCTCCCCGTGATCCTTGAACGCGGTGCTCCGTATTGTCATCCCAGTCATGCCCACCTGCTGCCCAGGCCGCCCGAAGGCTATCCCGGGTGTCCGGCTCCACCTGTCCGCCCTGGCCAGGCGGCCCCGTCCTGGTCGGCGAACCGCGCCTTCCGCTGGGCCCGCGCCTGCGCCCGTGCCTTCCTGGGCCTGTGCCCCGTCTTCCGCTGGGCCTGCGCCTGCGCGCCCTGGATCGGCGTCCGCATCTTCCTCCGGGCCCGCGCCCGCCCCTTCGTCCGCGGATCAGCCTTCGTCGTGTCTCTCTCGGGCTGTGGCAGGACCGGGCCGAGCGCGGCCGCCTACAGGGAACCGGGCTTCGTGAGCGGTCGCCTCCGGGAGCCGGGCCTCGCTCTAGTCGGCAGGTGTCAGAGATGGTCGAGGAGTTCGGGCAGGTGGGAGATCAGCCCGGTCGCCCCGGCGTCGACGAGCCGTTGCGCGGGGGTCAGCGCCGTGTATCCGAGCACGTCCATGCCTGCCGTACGGGCGGCCAGGACCCCGTTGGGGCTGTCCTCGACCACCAGGCAGTCGTCAGGAGCGACGCCGAGCGTCGCCGCCGCGTGCAGGAAGACGTCGGGCGCCGGCTTGCCCACGCCGCCGACGTCCTGGGCGCTGAAGACGGCCTCGGCGGGAAGCAGGTCGCGAAGCCCCGCCCGGTCGAGGGTGAGGTCGATCCAGGCGTGGTCCGACGAGGAGGCCAGGCAGTACGGGACGCCGCGCCGGCGCAGTTCCGCGAGCACCTCGGCCGCGCCCGGCACGGCGGCCACGCCCTTCTGGAAGGCGGCGAAGACGCGCTCGTGGCAGCGGGCGGTGAAGTCCTCCGGCAGGACTCCTCCGTAGCGGTCGGCGATCACCTGGTGGACGTTGCGCCCGGCGTTGCCCAGGAAGTGGTGCAGGGACTCGTCCACGGTCATCGGGTACCCCAGCTCGGTGAGGTAGGCGGACATCACCCGGTGTGCCGTGGGCTCGCTGTCGACCAGCACGCCGTCGTTGTCGAAGATCACCAACTTAGACGACATTGCGGTAATGGGTGGTCAGTCGCCCCTCGTCGTCGAGGATGTGGAAGGCGAGCGCGGGCGGCTGGTCGAGGTGGACGTGGTCATCGGGACGGGCCCGCCGTTCCCATGGCAGCCGGAGGGTGGACACCACACCCGGTGCCACCAGCAGGGGCCGACCGGCGAAGGTGGTCGCCGCCGCCGTGTGCGCGTGCCCGGAAAGGAAGGCCACGATGTTGTCGTGGCGGTCCGCGAGCGCCGCCAGCCGTTCGGCGCCGAACTGGCGGAGGCCGTCGATGAAGGGGTCGTGCAGCAGGGCCGGCGGGTGGTGGAAGCCGACCAGCACCGGCACCGTCCTCGGTGTGTCGGCGAGCAGGCGCTCCAGCCAGGAGAGGGTCTCGTCCTCCAGGAAGCCCTCGTCCTTGCCCGGCACCGAGGAGTCGCAGAGCGCGACGACGGCGTCGCCGACGCGGAGCGACTGGTTGATCGGCGCGGCCGACGCGGGCCGCTGGAGCAGGTGCTCGCGGAACGCGGCGCGGTCGTCGTGGTTGCCCGGGCATATCAGGACCGGGTGCCGCGAGGCGAACAGCCGCCGGGCGCGCTCGTACTCGGCGGGCAGGCCGTGGTCGGCGATGTCCCCGGTGATCAGGACGGCGTCCAGGTCGTAGGGAAGGTCTTCGAGGTGGCTCATGACGGCCGCGGCGCGTTCGAGGCTGCGCTCGCCGTCGTCGATGTGCGTGTCGCTGAGGTGCGCGATCACTGTCAAGGCGGGCATCCCTTCGAGGCGGTGTCGTCGCGCGGCACGCTGGTGCCCGCCGCGTCCCGGGCTGTCGAGCTCAGAGCCTAGGAAGCAACCGGACTACAGATAAGATCCAGTCCTGTGCCACTTTCTTGGACCAGTTCGGGGATCGACCTGTATCTCCGCGTCGAGACCGGCACCGGAAGGCGCGCCGGCCTGGAGTCCGCCCTGCGCTCGGCCATCCGGGAGGGACGGCTGCCCGCGGGCACCCGCATGCCGTCCACCCGGGGGCTGGCCCGCGAACTCGGCCTCTCACGCGGCACCGTCACCGCCGCCTACGACCAGCTGGTCGAGGAGGGCTTCCTGGTCACCCGCCCCGGGTCCGCCACCACGGTTGCCGAGCTGCCGGCGCGCGCCCCGGCCGCCCCGCGGCCCGCGTCCGCGCCGCCGCCTCCCCGCCACGACCTGCGTCCCGGCCTGCCCGACATCAGCGCCTTCCCCACCCGCGCCTGGCTCGCCTCCACCCGCCGGGTCCTCACCGGCGGCCCGCCGGAGATCTTCGCGTCCGGCGACCCGCAGGGCGACATCGCGCTACGGCGCGCGCTCGCCGACTACCTCGGCCGCACGCGCGGCGTCATCGCCTCCCCCGACCACATCGTCATCACCTCCGGCTACTACCAGAGCGTGACCCTGCTCGGCGCCGTGCTGGCCGCGCGCCACGCCACGACCGCGGCCGTCGAGGACCCCGGCCACAACCACTTCAGGAACGTGGTCCGGCGCGCCGGGCTGGCCACCGTCCCCCTGCCGGTCGACGCGCACGGCGCCCGCGCTGACGCGCTGGTGCCGGGCACCGCGGCGGTGTTCCTCACCCCGGCCCACCACTACCCGACCGGTGTCCCGCTGCACTCCAGCCGCCGCCAGGCGCTCTACGCGTGGGCCCGCGACACCGGCGGCCTCCTGATCGAGGACGACTACGACGGAGAGTTCCGCTACGACCGCCAGCCCGTCGGCGCGCTCCAGGGGCTGGCCCCCGACCACACCGTCTACTGCGGCACCGCCTCCAAGACCCTCGCCCCCGCGCTCCGGCTGGCCTGGATGGTGCTGCCGCCCCACCTCCTCCAGGAGGTCGTGCTGGCCAAGCGGGAAGCCGACCAGTACACCGAGACCCTCAACCAGCTCGTCCTCGCCGACCTGATCGCCACCTACGCCTATGACCGCCACATCCGCGCCGCCCGCCTGCGCTACGCCCGCCGCCGCGCGCTCCTGCTCGACCGCGTCGCCGCGATCCCGGGCCTCACCGCCCACGGCGTACCGGCGGGGCTCCACACCCTCGTCACCCTCCCTGACGACGGCCCCACCGAGCGGGAAGTCCTGGACCACTGCGCCGCCCACGGGCTCGCGCTCCGCGGACTCATCGAACTCCACCACGACCCCGCCGGCTCCCCGTCCGGCCTGCTGATCGGCTTCGCGGCGTCGTCCGAACGCGCCTACCCGGCCGCCCTCGACGCCCTCGCCACGGCCCTGACCTCCGTGCTTCTCCCGTAGCCCGCACACCGCGGGAGGCGGCATCGCGGCGAGGGGCCGGTACTCCCGCGTTGTCTCGGCTGCTAGGCCAGCGTGTGGTCGAGCAGGGCCTGCAGGGTGACGGCACCCAGCAGCCTGCCGTCGTCCACCACCGCGACCAGGGGGCTGCGGGTGCGGGCCATCAGCGCGGCCATCTCCAGCACCGTCGCCTTCCCTTCGGCGATCGGCAGCTCACGCTGCCGTTCGGGCAGGCACGCGCGGACCGTCCGGTCGCCCAGCCGGCGCAGGAACAGGTCGGCGTGCGCCTCGTCCACCACGCGAGCCAGCGCCGGGTCGTCCTGGCAGTAGCGCGGTACGGCCAGCAGCAGCACCTGCGTGCCGGGCAGGATGGTGAACGGGCGGCCGCTCTCGTCGAGGACGATCAACCCCGGCAGGTCGCGGTCGGCCAGCAGGCGGGCGGCCTCGATGGCGGGGGTGTCGAGGGTGACCGTGGGGAAGTCGCCGGCAAGGTCGCGCGCTCGCATGCCGTCAGCGTAACGCGCGGCAGGGTCGTGGATCAGGACCGGCCAGGACGGTCACATGAGGTAGCGCAGCCACAGGTACGGCGTGGCGAGAACGATCGACACGACCGTGACCACCAGGCCGTAGCGCGTGAACTGCCAGAAACTGATCGGGGTGCCGTTGCGGGCGGCGATGCCCACCACCACGACGTTGGCCGCGGCGCCCACCGCGGTCGCGTTGCCGCCCAGGTCGGCGCCGAGCGCCAGCGCCCACCACAGGACCTGACCGCCCTCGCCGCCGTTGGCGTTGACGAGTTGCTCGACGATCGGGCTCATCGTGGCCACGTAGGGGATGTTGTCCACGATGGCCGACAGCGCCGCCGAGGCCCACAGCAGCACCATCGTCGCCGGCCCGAGCTGTCCCTGGGTGGCCTCGACGGCCAGCCGCGAGATCTGCGCGACGACCCCGGTGTGCACCAGCGCGCCGACCATGACGAACAGCCCGGCGAAGAACACCAGCGTGGGCCACTCGACCTCGTCCAGCGCCTCCGACGTGGTCACCTTGGTGGCGGCCACCAGGACACCCGCGCCGAGAACGGCCACCACCGACGGCTCGTACAGGTGCAGCACGAAGACCGCCATCACCACGGCCAGGACGGCGAGCGACTGCCAGAGCAGCCGCCGGTCCCTGATCGCCGCACGCTCGTTCAGGCTCATGATCTCGGCGGCGCGTTCCGGGTCGTAGGAGAAGGACTCGCGGAACAGCAACCGGCACACCCCGACGAACACCACCAGCAGCACCACGATGAACGGCGCCAGGTGGACGAGGAAGTCGTTGAAGGTCAGCCCGCCTCTGCTGGCGATGATGATGTTCGGCGGATCGCCCACCAGCGTCGCCGTACCCCCGATGTTGGACGCCATCGCCTCGACGATCAGGAACGGCGCCACCGGCAGCGCCAGCCGTTCACAGACCAGGAGCGTCACCGGCGCGATCAGCAGCACCGTCGTGACGTTGTCGAGCAGCGCCGAGGCGCCCGCCGTGATCAGGATGAGCAGGACCATGAGCCGGAACGGCCGGCCGCGTGCCCTCTTGGCCGCCCAGATGGCCAGGTACTCGAAGGCCCCGGTCTGCTTCAGCACCCCGACGATGACCATCATGCCGAGCAGCAGGAAGATGACGTTCCAGTCGATCCCGGTCGACTCGGAGAAGAACGCGGCCTCGGCGTCGGTGGCGTGGACCAGCAGCATGATCCCCGCCCCGCCGAGCGCGGCCGCGACGCGGTGGATCTTCTCGGTGGCGATCAGCGCGTAGGCGCCCAGGAAGACCGCCACCGCCAGCCAGGCGGTCACCGCCATGCGCAGTTCGCCCGGCCCGCCGGCGCCGGGCAGGCGGCCGGGAACGTGACAGTGAGATCATCAGCGCGCATGTGTCAGCCCTTCAGCCGCATGACCTGAAAATGCCGACCAGACTTCCCGGCGCACCCGTAGGAAACGTATCAAGACCCGTCAGGATCCCGCACCCCCGCCCGTGACCCGTCGGGATCCCGCACCCCCGCCCGTGACCCGTCGGGATCCCGTACCCCCGCCCGCACGCCACTCTTCAGCCCGGGAGCGCGGGCAGGCGTCGCGGCACGTTTACGGGCGGGCCCGCACCCACGATCGGGGAGATTCCTAGCAGTCCTTGTCGCGGTCCGGCAGCACCCCGGTCGTCAGGAACTCGGTCACGGCCTGGTCGCCGCAGGCGTTGCCGTTGGCGAGGTAGACGCCGTGGCCGCCGGAGTCGACGCTGACCATGCGGGCGCGCTGCCCGAGCGCCTGGCGCATCTTCAGCGCACCGCTGTACGGCGTCGACGGGTCACGCAGGTTCTGGATGAGCAGCACGTTGGCCGGTCCGCGCGAGCTGACCCGCACGGGCCGCTCGGCGGGCTTGACGGGCCAGTACGCGCACGGCCCCATGTTGACCGGCATGCCCGCGGTCAGCGGGTGGGCGGCCCGGTCGCGCGACACCTGACGCTCGTGCCGGGCCACCGAGTCCGGCCACTCGACGTCGTTGCACATGGTCGCGCCGGCGTGGGCGGCGGTGTTCTGCAGGGCGTCGGGGGACGGCGTGTTCGGCGGGGGGAGCTCGTCCGGGGTGGTCAGAGCGGCGCGCATGAGTCCGGCCAGCATGGGGAAGTTCGCGTCGGAGTAGAGCGCGTTGAGCATGATCTCCCGCAGCAGGTTGCCGTTCAGTTGCCCGGGGTTGGCGCCTGGCCACGCCAAGGGGCTGCGGTCCAGCTTCGCCGCGAGGTCGAGGAAGGCGCGGCGAACCGCGGCGGCGTCAGTGCCGAGGCCGTAGTCGCCGTCACGGGCCGCGGCCCAGGAGGCGAAGTCGGGGAAGCGGTCCTCCACGCCGACGGCGTAGTTGGCCAGCCACTGCCGCGCCACCCGGCGCGGATCGGGATCGTCGTTGCTGTCCAGGACGACCCGGTCGGTGCGGTCGGGGAACATGGTGGCGTACACGGCGCCCACGTAGGTGCCGTAGGAGACGCCCCAGGCGGAGATCTTCCTCTCGCCCAGCGCCGTACGGATCCTGTCGATGTCCCTGGCCTCGTTGCGGGTGCTGATGTGCCGGACGAGCGGCCCGCCGTTGCGGGCGCAGGCCTCGGCGATCCTGCGTGACCAGGCGACGTTCTCCGCGATGCCGCCGTCGGCGTCGGGGTACGGCTTGAGCCTGGTGAGCGAGAGATCGCTGGACTCGAGCCCGCACGAGACCGGCGAGCTCCTGCCCACGCCGCGAGGATCGAACCCGACGATGTCGAAGCGGTCGAGCACCTCCTGGGGCAGCCGCTTGACCAGCACGCTCGGCCGGTTCAGGCCAGGGCTGCCCGGCCCGCCCGGGATGATCAACAGGGCGCCATGGCGCAGACCGGGCTTGGCGGTCCTGATCCGCGACACCGCCAGCGAGATCGTCGGCCCACCGGGCGCCTGGTAGTCCATCGGAACCTGGAGGGTGGCGCACTCCTGCCGCGCGTCGACTCCGCGCTCGGCCGGACAGGGCGCCCACGAGGTGGCGGCCGCCTGCGCGGGCGTCACCAGGCCCGCGGCAAGCACGGTGGCGGATGCTCCGACAGCGGCCAGTCTCGCAAGATTTCGCATGGTGGGTCCTCTTCAGTGATCGTTCGGCCTGTGTCGTCGACTCTGCCGAACCGCCGATCTCCGTCCCAGAGACCGCGTCACCGATCACCCATGACCTCGTCATGAAACGGACAGGAGGCTTCGAACCGACCACGGGAGCTCCGGGCGATCAGCGCGCGGGCCGCGCGGATCCGCCTGCCCGTGCCGACACGACGCCCATGACCAGGCCGGTTCGACGAGCTGCGGCTCACACCGCGTTCGACGAGAACAGAGCCTCGATGGGCGCCGTCGTCACGAGCCCCTGCACGGCCTGAGCGAGCTCAGCATCGAGCGTGACGAACGCGTCGGCCTGGAGCTGGGTCAGGGCTATGTACTCGGCGGCGTACGTGTCATCCCATCCGAGCCGGTCGGCGACCTTCCACGCGGTGCTCTGCAGGACGCGGTCGCCGAGCAGCCGGATCCGTAGCCCACGTACGTGGTCGAGCTGCCGAGCGGCGTCCTTCTTGGTCGCCTCGCCGCAGCGGACCGCCTGGTAGAGGAGCGACAGCAGCTGTGAGCGAAGCAGCGTCGGAGCCAGGATCTGGTGCTCATCGGGAATCACGGCCTCGTCGCGGGCCAGTCGAAGGGCCACGTCCGGCCCGATCACGTACCTGGTCAACGCGACCATCTCCTTCGCGACATGGGGACGAGCAAGGAACCTGGTACGGCAGGCACCGTCCTGCGCGGCCTGGAGGTGCCGTCCCCGCACAAACGCCCCACGCCATGATCGGCGATGGGGCGTTCGTCGAGGCGGAGCCTGTCGTTCGGGAGCAGCTCGGCCAGTTCGGTCAAGGCGGGCGATCTCGCATTGCTCCGGCATCACGTTCGACAAGCGTCGAGGAAGGGTCGCTGATGGCCCGCCCGCCTTGGCGTTCCGCTCACCGCCGGCACGCCGGCGTCAGTGACCGGCTCCGACGAGTTCGCCGGAGTTGTTCGCCCGGGCCGGCAGGAGCAGGGCGGTGACGACCACGGCCACGGACAGCACCGCGCCGATGATGAAGGCCAGCCGCATGCCGTCGAGGGTCGCCAGAGCCTCCGGGGCTCCCGCCGATCTCAGGGCATCGGCTCGCGCGCTCATCACGGTGATCACGAGCGCGGTGCCGAAGGCCGCGGCGACCTGCTGCAGCGTGCTCAGGATCGAGCTGCCGTGGGAGTAGAGGTGCGGGGGAACCGCGCCGAGCCCGAGCGTGAACACCGGGGTGAAGGTCGCGGCCAGACACACCATCAGCAGCGCGTGCAGACCGAGCAGCTGCCAGTACGGCATGGTCATCGTGACCTGGGTGAAGCCGGCGAGCGCGATCATGATCCCGATCGCGCCGGGGATGACCAGGACCCGGCCGCCGAACCGGTCGAACAGGCGGCCGACGGTCGGACCGAGCAGCCCCATCGCGAGGCCGCCCGGCATCACCAGGAGTCCGGTCTGCAGGGCGCTGAGTCCGCGGATGTTCTGCAGGTACAGCGGCAGCAGGATCATCGAGCCGAGCATCGACATGAAGGCCACCGACATCATGATCAGTGCGACCGTGTAGGTGCGGTGGCGCAGGGTACGCAGGTCCAGCAGCGGCACACCGCGCTTCTGCAACTTCAGCTGGCGGACGACGAAGACGGCGATGAGGAGCAGGCCGGAGGCCACGATCGCGGCGGCGAGGCGGACGTCACCGCCCTCGAACCGGCTGAGCCCGTAGACCAGGCTGCCGAAGCCCGCGGCCGCGGTCACCACGCTCAACCAGTCGACGGTGCTGAACCGGGGCTCTCCGACGTTCTTGAGCTGCTTCAGCCCGCCCCAAGCGATCACTGCGGCGATGGGGAGCACCACGGCGAACAGCAGCCGCCAGGACCCGAACTGGAGGATCACTCCCGAGACCGCCGGCCCCATCGCGGGCGCGACCGAGATGGCCAGGGTGACGTTGCCCATCACCCGGCCCCGGTCCGCCTCGGGCACCACCTGCATCAGCGTGGTCATCAGCAGCGGCATCATCACGGCCGTCCCGGACGCCTGGACGATGCGGGCGCCCAGCAGCACCTCGAACGTCGGCGCGACCGCGGCCAACGCCGTGCCGAGCAGGAACAAACCCATCGCCGTGGTGTACGCGCGACGGGTGGACACCCGCTGCAGGAACCAGCCGGTGACCGGGATGACCGCGGCCATGGTCAGCATGAAGGCGGTCGAGAGCCACTGCGCGGTCTGCTCGGTGATGTGCAACGCGCCCATCAGCTTCGGGATCGCGTTGATCATGATCGTCTCGTTGAGGATGACCACGAAGGTGGCGAGCACCAGCAGCCGGATCACGGGCGGAGTGCGGCCCGCAACGGCGGGCGCGGATGTGGCGGGTGAGTCGAGCTGTGGGCTGGACACGGATACCTCGATCGGGGTCGTCGGACATGATGGTCATGGCTGGGGCCCAGCCTCGGGTCGCACTAGCAGTCGTGGTCATACAAAGACTGACCGACACCACCGACAAAACTCATCGACCGCGCTCCACCTTGCGGCAAGTGACGCGAAATGTCACCCGGTTTTCACCTGTGGTCACCCTCGAGTCAGGGAACCTCTCCGGCTGGCCTTCCCCTGGTCAGGCCGGCTGTCCCGGGGGTCTGGCCGGTGAGATACCGCAGTCGCTTCGCGCGGGGCCGAAGCTGCCCGCGCGCAAGGCGAAAGTTCACGGCGAACCGGGCACGCGCCAGATCTGTCGCTCCGACAAGCACGAAGTCTTGGCCATGACGTTCACCCGACCAGAACCTCAGGGCCGGCGGTTCGCGTCCGAGGGGACACTCGGGCTGCCAAGGCTCCACCCACGTGATCGTTGCTTGGAAATGGGGCGTTCATGAGCGGGTTCTCCCTGCGGCGTCCTGATCGCTGCCCGAAGCGGCTTCGCTCGTTTCCCGCACTTCTGGAGAAGAAGGCCCGCGACGGGACCAGGCCTCCTGGATCATCCGGTAGTCGATGACGGTGATGTTCTGTTGGCGGAAGAGATCGCGGGTGGCGGGCGAGGTGAGGAATTCGTGATCGGTTCGGCGTACGCGCCACCCAGGGTCGATCGCCCGGGTCGGTGGGGTGCCGAGGCTCGGATGCACCGCCCATTCACTGAGCCCGGCCGGTAGCTCGCACAACAGGCGTGTGTAGCGAGCCGTCTTGTCCTCCAGGGGAAGGGAGAAGCTGTCGAGGAAGGGGTTGTCGATGACCGGCAGACCCTGTTCGCGCATCCTGCGCCGCCCCGATTCCAGCCATACCCGAACGGCCAGGCCGTACTCGGCGGCCAGCATCACGGTCATGTCGAGAATGTCGTCACGCCCCCCGTCGGCCAGGCAGTGGAAGTCCAGATGCGTTGGCGCGAGCCCGGCGTCCAGGACGGTGTCGATCTGTGCCCGGAACTCGCGTTCGACCTCGTCGAGGCGGGCACGGGCGAGCAGCGCGGCACGTCCGTCGGGTGTGGCGACGAACAGCCGGCCCTGATCGTCGACGAGCGAGCGCGCCTTCTCCGGTGCGGTCAACGGTCCCCACCGGTAGGTGGCTGCATCACAGACCAGGGTGAGGTGGATGCCGAAGGGGATCTCCGGTCGACGGCGGAGCTGGACCATGGCATGCCGCGCGGCCGGGCAGGGGACCATCAGGCTGCAGGAACTGGCGATTCCCCTGTCGATCGAGTCGATCACCGCGATGTTGATGGCCTCGTTCATACCCAGGTCGTCGCAGTTGACGATGAGCACGCGAGCATCAGGGGGAAAGCCCAGCAGTCCGCTGGAGAGGATCGGCTCCGTGGGATGCCCATGCATGGGCAAAGAATGGCTGTTCGAGATCGCCTGATGCACGCGGATTTCGCGTCTTTGCTCCATTCGGAGCAGTGCAAGATCCTTTCACCTACCTTGTCGGGACGCCGGTCCGGCCGCGCCGGCAAAGATCGCCTTCGATGGGAAAGGCGCATGTCACCGACCGGCTAGTGTGACCGTCCGATCACGCTCGGCTACCGTCCGCGTCTGAAGGATCACATAGCGCGACAGGTTTCGATCGGAGTCCTCTCATGTCCCTCCCCCCGCGGGTACTGCCGGCCGCCGTGGCACTGACACTCCCTCTCGCCCTCGGCGTCACCCCCGCGAGCGCCACACCGCCGCTCTCGGCGTCGACGCAGAGCCAGGCCCACGGCCCGCAACCGCTGCCGCGGGAAGCCGTCGCCTCTCTCCCCGGGAGCGGCCTCGCTGAATCGGCGAAGGTCCGCTCTTCCTCACGGCTGACCGCGGATGACGCCTACCAGCAGGACTGCCTCAAGGCGCACAACACCTATCGCGCGCGGCACGGGGTACCCGCGATGTGGACTGAGCCGGAGGGCCTGGAAGCGGCCAAGAAATCCGCTGCCTACTATGCCGACAAGGGAGCCATCGACCACAGCTCACCTTTCAAGAACGGCCGCGGGGAGGCGCTGTCCTTCTTCTCGACCGCCAACTCCGGCACGGTGACCTCGTGCGCTGACACCGTGAAGGGCTGGTACGACGGGATCAGGCACTACGACTTCAACAAGCCCGGGTACTCCTTCGACACCGGCTGGTTCACGCAGGTGGTGTGGAAGTCCTCAACCCAGCTGGGCTGCGCGCATGCCACCAGGCAGGCATCCGGCCGGTTCGACACGTACGTCGTGTGCCTCTACAACCCGCCCGGCAACCTCCTCGGGAACGACGGGGCCCACTTCAGGGACAACGTCCCTCGGCCTGTCAGGTAACCCGTCCCGCCCACGAACGGCGCCGCCGCTCCCCCCTGCCGACCGCCTGGCGCCGCTGCGTACGAACGAGAGCACCCCCGTCCATCGGCGAGAGGATGGGGGCGCTGCGCTTCTCCGCGTTGGTCAGGCCGCGAGGTCGTAGTCCGGCCGCGCTCAAGCGTCGGCTCGCCGAGAGCGACCGGAGCTCAACCAGCACCGCAGCATCGGAAGCCGGCGCGGGACTTGAACTCTCGGGATCAAGGGGGCGGGGACACCCGGCGATCAAACGTGAGGCCGCCGACTGGTTCGCGGCCCTGGTCGCGAGTGCGTGATCGTCGTGCTCGGCCCCACAAGTATCAGCGGAGTGTCACGGCTCGTTCCGGAGGCGGAAATGAAGCTGCCCTGAGCCTGTGACTCGCACATTCTCAGGGCCTTCGTGGTGTCCGAGGGGGGACTTGAACCCCCATGCCCCGCAAAGGGCACTAGCACCTCAAGCTAGCGCGTCTGCCTATTCCGCCACCCGGACTTGGTGCCTGCACGCGGGACCGTCATCCCGCGTCGGCTCAGTAAGGTTAGCAAACTCTGCGGGGTGCGTCATACCGTGTTTCCTCGAGACCTGATCGAAGGAGTCCGCATGACCGCGCGCACCGGCGAGGACGAGGTCGTCGACCTCTGCCGCGACCTGATCCGCATCGATTCGAGGAACGCCGGCGACAACGCCGGTCCGGGTGAGAGGAAGGCCGCGGAGTACGTGGCCGAGAAGCTCGCCGAGGTGGGCCTGGAGGCGCTGATCCTCGAGAGCGGCGACCGCAGGGCCAACGTGGTCGCCCGGATCGAGGGGGAGGACCCGGGCAGGGGCGCGCTGCTGCTCCACGGGCATCTGGACGTCGTGCCGTTCGACGCGGGCGACTGGCGGCACCACCCGCTGTCAGGGGAGATCGACGACGGGTGCGTCTGGGGCAGGGGCGCCGTCGACATGAAGAACATGGACGCGATGATCCTGGCCGTGGCCAGGCAGCGGGTGCGGGAGGGGCGCAGGCCGCCGCGTGACGTGGTGCTGATGTTCACCGCCGACGAGGAGGCGGGTGGCGCCTACGGCGCCAACTGGCTGGTGGACAACCATCCGGGGCTGTTCGAGGGCGTCACGGAGGCAATCGGCGAGGTCGGCGGGTTCAGCGTGTCGCTGGGCGACGACCGGCGCCTGTATCTCATCGAGGCCGCCGAGAAGGGCATGGCCTGGATGCGGCTGACGGCCAAGGGCCGCGCGGGTCACGGTTCGATGCTCAACGGCGACAACGCCGTCACCGAGCTCGCCGACGCCGTGGCGCGCATCGGCCGCCACGAGTGGCCGGTACGGCTGACGCCGACCGTGAAGCGGCTGCTGGAGGAGCTGGAGATCGGCCCGGAGGACGTCGACAAGCTGGGCCCGATGGCGCGCATGATCGGCGCGGTGCTCCGTAACACCGCCAACCCGACGATGTTCCAGGGCGGCTACAAGGCCAACGTGATCCCGCAGAGCGCGGAGGCGGTGGTGGACGGGCGGTTCCTGCCCGGGTTCGAGGAGGAGTTCTTCGCCACGATCGACGAGCTGCTGGGGCCGAACGTGTCGAGGGAGTTCGTGCAGCACCAGGTGGCGCTGGAGTTCCCGTTCGAGGGACGACTGGTGTCGGCGATGGCCGAGGCGCTGGTCGCGGAGGACCCGGCCGCGAAGGCCGTGCCGTACGCGCTGTCGGGAGGCACGGACCTGAAGGCCTTCAGCCGGCTCGGCATCTCCGGGTACGGCTTCGCGCCGCTGCGCCTTCCGGCGGACCTGGACTTCTCCGGGATGTTCCATGGGGTGGACGAGCGGGTGCCGGTCGATTCGCTCCAGTTCGGGGTGCGGGTGCTTGACCGATTCCTGGGACTCTGCTGAAAAGCCCTTGCGACCACCTTGGGTGCTGCTACGGTTACGGACCGTTGAGGGGTGAGTCCACGGACCGGCCTCACAGATGAGGTCGGTTTCTGGCTCGGGAGGTCACGTGGCACGCATGCCGGTGCGGCAGTGGAGGGCGTATGCCCTCCCTGCTCGGCGCGTGCCCGTGACTGTTTCAGAGGAGCGCGTGACCACCGATCGGGCCGCCCGGATGGCGCGGTTCGCGGCCGGCGCCTGCTCGGTCATCGCACGAGCGCTGACGGTGGGCGGCCTGCTGGCCGCCGGTTGGCTGCTCGCCACGCTCTTCGGTCTGCTCACCGCCACTCCGGCGGCCGCGGAGACCACCCCGGCTGCCGCGGATGTCACGTCGGCAGCGCAGACCACTCCGGCTGCCGCGGATGTCACGTCGGCGGCCGCAGGGACCACTCCGGCTGCCGCGGAGACCACCGCGGCGACAGGAGCCGACACCCCTCAGGCCGTCGCCGGATTCCCCACGGCAGGCGGCACCGCCTTGGTGATGGACACCGCCGAGGCCATGGCCGGAGCTGAAGTCGACGGGCTGACCAGCCAGTCGAAGCCCGGCTTCCCCGCACCTTCCACCGCGGGCAAGAGCATGGGCGCCAAGGGTTTGGCCCCCAACAGCGGTGGCAACGGCCCGTTCGGGCCGGGCATGGGGGACCTCGCGCGGTCCTGTGTCGACCCGCGCGAGACGGCTCAGCGCGCCCCGCTGGCGTGCGTGCTGCCCCCGGTCTTCCGCACAGCGGCGGACGACCCTTCGTTCTCACCTGACTGATTCCGCTCGAAGCCGGAGCGTGGGCCGAGTCCCCTCCGCGGAGCGTGTGCTTTCACCGGTCAGATCTGGTTCGCGACCTTTCCGAGGTCTCCGCTGTGCGCGGTCGTCGTCACGACCTCGCTCGGCCTCGGCTGCCCGCGAACTGTCAGGTAATCCCCCCAGAACCACTAGGAGCATTCATCATGCGTACGTGGGCCAAGGCTTCGACTCCCGCGGCTCTGCTCGCGGTGGCGGTCATGTCCTTCGGTGGCGGCACCGCCGCCGCCGACACCTCCGGAGACTCCTCCATCGGTGGTGGCAACCAGGTCAACCTGCCGATCTCGCTTCCCGTCGACATCAGCGGCAACTCGATCGCCGCGGCCGGCGACTCGACCGCGACCTCCCAGGGCGGGGCGTCGGTCGAGAACGTCGGGAACACGGGCATCCCGAACAGGACGTCGGGCAACAGCAGCATCCTGGGCGGCAACCAGGTCAACGCGCCGATCAACGCCCCGATCAACGCCTGCGGCAACGCGCTGTCGCTGTTCGGCAGTTCCCAGGCGGGCTGCAAGGGCGGCGCCTCCGTCAAGAACGTCGGCAAGGGCGGCGCGGGGGGCAACAGGACCTCCGGCGACAGCAGCATCCTGGGCGGCAACCAGGTCACCGCGCCGATCAACGCGCCGATCAACGCCTGCGGCAACGCGCTGGCCATCTTCGGCGACGCCACCGCGGGCTGCAAGGGCGGCGCCTCGGTGAAGAACGTCGGCAAGGGCGGCGCGGGGGGCAACACCACCTCGGGCCGGAGTTCCGTGCTCGGCGGCAACCAGGTGATCGCGCCGATCAGCGGCCCGATCAACATCTGCGGCAACGCGGTGGCGGTGTTCGGCCAGGCGTTCGCCGGCTGCAAGGGCGGGTCGAGCGTAACCAACCGCCCGGGCAAGCCGGGCCACGGCTACCACAGGACGCCGGGCCGTCCTGGCTCCTCGGGCAACGACACCGACGGGCGCTTCAGCGCCGGCAGCGGCAACCAGGTGATCGCCCCGATCAGCCTGCCCATCACCGCCTGTGGCAACGCGGTCGGCAACGCCGCCGCCGGCTGCAAGGGCGGCAGCTCGGTCGAGAACACCGCCGCGGGCAGCGGCGCCGGTGGCAACACCACCTCGGGGCGCTCGGGCGTGCTGTCGGGCAACCAGGTGATCGCGCCGATCACCGCTCCGGTCAACGTCTGCGGCAACGCGGTCGCCGTTCTCGGCCAGGCCTTCGCCGGTTGCAAGGGCGGCGTGTCGGTGAAGAACGGCGGCAGGGGCGCGGGTGGCAACACCACCTCCGGACGCTCGGGCGTGCTGTCGGGCAACCAGGTGATCGCGCCGATCACCGCGCCGATCAACGCCTGCGGCAACGCGGTGGCGGCGCTGGGCCTGTCCGAGGCCCAATGCAGGGGCGGCGCGTCCGTCTCCCCGCACAACGGCGTCGGCGGCGGCGGCAACACCACGTCCGGCCGGTCCGGCGTCCTGGCGGGCAACCAGGTGATCGCGCCGATCACCGCTCCGGTCAACGTCTGCGGCAACGCGGTCGCCGTCCTGGGTGACGCCGCGGCGGGGTGCCTCGGCGGCGCCAGGGTGGGCCGGCCGGTCGGCGACGGCCCCAGCGCCTTCGGCTGGACGCGCACCAGCGGCAGGATGGCCGGCGCGAAGGCCGGCGGCCTGCTGCCCGCCATGCCTGCCGTACCCGCCATGGCCGGCGTGAAGGATGTGGGCAACCTCACCCAGCAGATGAGCGGCTCGGGCCTGCCCGCCCTGCCGGTGGTCGGTGACCTCACCGGCACGCTCGGCCTGCCCGCGCTGCCTGGTCTGCCCGGCCTGCCGGGGCAGCCCGCCACGCCCGCCATGCCCGCCGTACCCACCGTGCCCGCCCTGCAGCAGGGCCAGGGCGCTCCCGCCGGCACCAACCCCGGCTCGGCTCTCGGTCCGGCCGGCTCGCTGGTCGCCTCCACCCCGGTGGGCGGGGCGGTCGGTTCGGCCGCCAAGTCCCTGCCCGTCGGCGACCTCGGTCTGATGAGCGCCGCTCAGCCGGCCGGCGTCACCGGGATGACCTCCAACGCGCTGCTGGCGCTGGTCATGGGCGCCATGTTCGCCGTCTCCGCCACGCTGTTCGCGACGACCCGCCGTATTCGTTTCGGCAAGAAGTAGCCATCGCACCACCCGCGTCCGGCGGGTGAACACCAAAGGATCGTCTGCCCGCTCCAAACCGGGGGCGGGCACAGGTCCGTCGTCCCCTCGCGGGACCCATGACACTTTGCCCGGCCGTGCCAGCGGGAACGGGCAAAGGCGAGACGCTTTGCCCGTTCTGGGGGGCGCGGCCCCAGGGCGGGCAAAGCCATGTCACAACGTGCTGCGGACCCGGATAACCTTGCGACGGAGCCGCACATGCCGGCTGCCATCGGGGTGCAGCCGCACTCTGGCGAGCTCCCACTGTCCGTATTCAGCATGTTCGGTCAGCAGCTGACGTGCGGCTTCACGCGAAGTGTCGCGTGGGATATAGACGTCCATGTAGGAGTAGGCCAGCACAGCGATTAGTCTCCAGGGTGAGTTAGGGAGCGATGGCACTCACTCGGCCTTATTCTGCGTCCTTGAGTGAGACGGTGGCCCCCGGGGAAGGAAAAACCCTCGGCACGGGTTACCTTTCAGATCTGTGCCCGCTCCCGGCAGGGGGATACGCAAGCGAACAGCGAGGTAGGAAGCAGCGTGCCAGCCAACAACGGCAGCGCCGGCGGAAATCGCCTGGTGATCGTCGAGTCGCCGGCCAAGGCGAAGACGATCGCGGGCTACCTGGGGCGCGGATACATCGTCGAATCCAGCATCGGCCATATCCGTGACCTGCCGGAGAAGGCGGACGACATCCCCGAGAAGTTCAAGGGGGAGGCCTGGGCACGCCTCGGCGTCAACGTCGACCACGGTTTCGAGCCGCTGTACGTCGTCAACCCCGACAAGAAGGCTCAGGTCAGCAAGCTCAAGCAGCTCCTGAAGGACGCCGACGAGCTCTACCTCGCCACTGACGAGGACCGCGAGGGCGAGGCCATCGCGTGGCACCTGCGCGAGGTGCTCAAGCCGAAGGTGCCCGTGCACCGCATGGTGTTCCACGAGATCACGCCCCAGGCGATCCGGGAGGCCGTCGCCAATCCGCGCGACCTCAACCTGCGGCTGGTCGACGCCCAGGAGACGCGCCGCATCCTCGACCGCCTCTACGGCTACGAGGTCAGCCCGGTGCTGTGGAAGAAGGTCAAGCCCCGCCTGTCCGCGGGCCGCGTGCAGTCGGTGGCGACGCGGCTCGTGGTGGAGCGCGAGCGCGACCGGATGGCGTTCACCGCCGCTCACTACTGGGACCTTTCCGCGCTGTTCGACTCCAACAAGCCGGAGGAGACGCCGCGCGACTTCACCGCCACGCTGACCGGCGTCGACGGCAAGCGCGTCGCGCAGGGCCGCGACTTCGGGCCCGACGGGCGGCTCAAGAACGCCAGCGTGCTCCACCTGTCCGAGCAGGCCGCCGCCGAGCTGGCCGGACGGCTGCGCACCGCGTCGTTCGCCGTCGAGTCGGTGGAGCGCAAGCCGTACACCCGCAAGCCGTACGCGCCGTTCCGGACGACCACGCTGCAGCAGGAGGCCAGCAGGAAGCTGGGCTTCTCCGCGAAGTACACGATGCAGGTGGCGCAGCGGCTGTACGAGAACGGCTTCATCACCTACATGCGTACCGACAGCATCACGCTGTCGGAGACGGCGGTCGCGGCCGCCAGGTCGCAGGCCATCAAGCTGTACGGCTCGGCGTACGTGCCCGATAAGCCACGCGTCTACGCCAGCAAGGTGAAGAACGCCCAGGAGGCGCACGAGGCGATCCGCCCGTCCGGTGAGGAGTTCCGCACGCCCGGCGAGACCGGGCTGAGCGGTGACATGTTCCGCCTGTACGAGCTGATCTGGCAGCGGACCGTGGCCTCGCAGATGAAGGACGCGGTCGGCGAGTCGGTCACGGTGAAGGTGGCGGGCGGCGGCGCCGAGTTCACCGCCACGGGCCGGACGATCACCTTCCACGGCTTCCTGAAGGCCTACGTCGAGAGCGCCGACGACCCGTCGACCGACCGTGACGACTCCGAGAAGCGGCTGCCGAACCTGGCGGAGGGCGACGCGCTCGGGCTGACCAGGCTCGACGTGTCGGGTCACTCCACCAAGCCGCCGGCCCGCTACACCGAGGCGTCGCTGGTCAAGGAGCTGGAGGATCGGGAGATCGGCCGTCCTTCGACGTACGCGTCGATCATCGGCACGATCCTCGACCGGGGCTACGTGTTCAAGAAGGGCACCGCGCTGGTGCCCTCCTTCCTGGCCTTCGCCGTGGTGAACCTGCTCGAGCAGCACTTCGGCAACCTCGTCGACTACGACTTCACCGCCGAGATGGAGAAGGTCCTCGACGACATCGCCAACGACCGGGCCGAGCGCGTTCCCGAGCTACGCCGCTTCTACTTCGGCCACGAGGGCGACGAGGGCCTGAAGGAGATGGTCACCGACCTCGGCGAGATCGACGCCAAGGAGATCAGCTCCTTCCCGATCAAGGGCAGCGACATCGTGATCAGGGTGGGTCGCTACGGCCCCTACCTCGACCGCGAGGGCGTGCGCGTCAACATCCCCGAGGACATGACGCCCGACGAGCTGACCGCCGAGAAGGCCGAGGAGCTGTTCGCCAGGCCGACCGGCGACCGCGAGCTGGGCAGGGACCCGGTGACCGGCAACATGATCGTCGCCAAGGACGGGCGTTTCGGGCCGTACGTGACCGAGGTCCTGCCCGAGGCCAACGACGACGCCAAGAAGCGCACCAGGAAGGCCGACGCGCCCAAGCCGCGCACGAGCTCGCTGTTCAAGTCGATGTCGCTGGACACGGTCACGCTGGAGGACGCGCTCAGGCTGCTGTCGATCCCGCGCGTGGTCGGCGTGATCGACGACGAGGAGGTCACCGCGCAGAACGGCAAGTTCGGTCCCTACATCAAGAAGGGCACCGACTCGCGGTCGATCGGCTCGGAGGAGGAGCTGCTCACGATCACGATCGAGCAGGCCAAGGAGCTGTTCGCGCAGCCCAAGCAGCGCGGTCGCCGTACGGCTGCCGCCGCGCCGCTGCGCGAGCTGGGCGAGGACCCCAACTCCAAGAAGCCGGTCGTGGTCAAGGAGGGGCGTTTCGGGCCCTACGTCACCGACGGGGAGACCAACGCCTCGCTCCGCAAGGGCGACACGGTCGAGGACATCACCATCGAGCGGGCCGCCGAGCTGCTGGCCGAGCGGCGTGAGCGGGCGCCTGCGGCGAAGAAGGCTCCGGCCAAGAAGAAGACGACCACGACGACGAGGAAGAAGCCTGCCGCCAAATCGTGACCGGTGAATTGTCGGTCACCGATCGTAAGCTGACGGGGTGATCCGGCAGCCGGTCAGCAGAGCGGTTTCAGCCGGGCATGGCGCGTGCCGTGCCCGGTTCGTCGTTCCGTCGTTCACCGTCAGTGGGCGGGTGCCGCCTGGGCGTGCGGGTGCGCGCGCGAACGGGGCCGCGGGGAGCGGGGGCGCGCGTGGGCCGACACCGCGCGGTCTGCCCGGCCGAACTTGCCTGCGCGGGGAGTCCACAGGTATTACCCTCAGGCCACGAACAGCCGGGCATATCAGACTCCCGACCTCAACCCCCCTGGATACCCTGACACCATGACCGTCCGCAGACCGGCGCATGTGCTGGACATCTCATCTTTCCGCAGGCTGTGGATGGCCATGTCCGCGAGCAGCCTGGGCGACTGGCTCACCCTTCTCGCGTTGACCGTGCTGGCCGCGCAGGTCACCGCGGCGAACGGCTACCAGTCGCAGGCGGCGGCCGTCGGCGGGGTGTTCCTCGCCAAGCTGCTGGCCGCGCTGCTGCTCGGCCCGCTGGCGGGCCCGATCGGCGTCCGGCTCGACCGGCGCATGACGATGCTCGTCGCCGACCTGGCCAGGCTCGCGCTGGTGGCGTCGGTGCCGCTGGCCGGCAGCTACACGTGGGTGGTGGCCGCGGCCTTCCTCGTCGAGTGCGCGACCCTGTTCCGGGGGGCCGCGAGCGACACCGCGGTGCCCGCGCTGGTGCCCACGGAGCGGCTGGAGGAGGCGACCAGGCTCGGCGTCCTCGTGACGTACGGCACGGCGCCGGTCGCCGCGCTGCTGTTCACCGTGCTGACCGCGGCGGGGCAGTGGATGGTGGCCGGGAGCGCGCTCGCCTACCTGGTGTCGGCCACGCTGGTGTTCACGCTGCGCGGGCTGCCCAGGCGCGGCGGCGCCGTCGCGACGCCTTCGGTGCGCGAAGGCTGGCGGGCCGTGGGCGCCGACCGGCGTGCGCGCGGTGTGCGCGCGGGGCTGCTGGCCACGGTGGCCGCGGGCGGCGCGCTCGTCGGTGTCAGCGTGCTGGCCGGCGCGGTGGCCTACGGGGTGGTGGTCGGGGCGCTCGGCGTGGGCGTCGCGATCGGATTGTTCTTCGGTTCTCGGGTTCTGACACAGCTGTCGCGGCTGCGCCTGCTGGGGGTCTCGGTCGTCGCGGTGGGTGCGGCGCTGGGCGTGATCGCGCTCGTCGGTGACCGGTCCGTGGTGGTCATGCTCACGGTGGCGCTCGGCCTGTGCGCGGGCGTCGCCTGGCGGGTCGGCATGGACGTCCTGCGGGGCGCCTTCATGGAGCCGGTCGCCAGGGTGACGCTGCTGCTGGTGGCGGCCGTGGTCGCGCCCGCGGCGGGCCTCACCGGAGGTGCCGTGCTGGCGCTGCTCGCCGTGGGCGGCCTGGTGATGGTCGGCGGCGCCCTGGCGTTGCGGCGGGTGGACGACAGGAAGGGTGTGTCACTCTCGGAGGACCTGCTCGCCGCGCTGCGTGGCGAGCGCTACACACCGGGGGATGTGGAAGAAGTGCCGGGGGTGTTCATCGCCTTCGAGGGCGGAGAGGGTTCGGGCAAGACCACGCAGTCGCGACTGCTGGCGATCTGGCTGCGCGACCAGGGGTACGACGTGGTGCAGACCAGAGAGCCCGGCTCGACCAAGATAGGTATGCGGTTGCGCGCGATCCTGCTGGACGCGGCGGAGAAGGGCCTGTCGCCCAGGGCGGAGGCGCTGCTCTACGCCGCCGACCGCGCCGAACACGTGGAGAAGGTCATCGGTCCCGCGCTGGAGCGAGGCGCGTTGGTGATCACCGACCGTTACGTCGACTCCTCGCTCGCCTACCAGGGGGCGGGCCGGTCGCTCGACCCCGCCGACGTGGCCGACGTCAACGCCTGGGCGACCAAGGGGCTGGTGCCGCGCCTGACGGTGCTGATCGACACCCCGCCGTCGATCGGGCTGACCCGGCTGGGCGGCGCGGCCGACCGCATCGAGTCGGAGCCGCTGGACTTCCACGAGCGGGTGCGCAAGGAGTTCCGCAAGCTCGCCGCGGCGGCGCCCGAACGCTACCTCGTGGTCGACGGCACGCTGCCGCTCGACGAGATCAGCAGGACCGTCCAGGACCGGGTGCGCGACATCCTGCCCGACCCGGTGCCGAGCGAGTCCGAAGACATCACCGGCACGATGCCCGCCATCCGCGACTAACCTTGTCCCGGTGAGCGTCTTCGACGACCTGGTGGGCCAGGAGCAGGCTGCTGCCGTTCTCTCGCGGGCCGCTCTCGCCGCCGCCGAGGTGGTGGGGGGCGGGCGCGGCGCGGGCATGACGCACGCCTGGCTCTTCACCGGGCCGCCCGGGTCCGGCCGCGAAGACGCGGCGCGAGCCTTCGCCGCCGCGCTGCTGTGCCCGTCGGGCGGGTGCGGCCACTGCGAGCAGTGCCATCAGGTGATGATCGGCTCCCACCCCGACCTGGAGGCGGTCAAGCCCGAGGGCCTGTCCTACAGCGTCAAGCAGACCCGCGAGCTCATCCTGCGGGCCGCCGGCGCCCCGACCCAGGGCCGCTGGCGCGTGATCCTCTTCGAGAACGCCGACAGGGTCACCGAGTCGGCGGCCAACGCGCTGCTCAAGGCCATCGAGGAGCCGCCGCCGCGGACGGTGTGGCTGCTGTGCTCGCCCGCCCCCGACGACATGATCATCACGATCAGGTCCAGGTGCAGGGTCGTCGGCCTGGTCACCCCCTCGGGCGAGGCCGTGGCCCACGTGCTGGCCACCCGCGAGAACGTGCCGTGGGAGATGGCCGCCTTCGCCGCGCGGGCCGCGCAGGGCGACCTGTCCCGTGCGCGGGCGCTCGCCCTCGACGATGGGGTACGGCAGCGCCGCGAGGCCGTGCTGGCGATCCCCCGCTCGCTCAGCGGGGTCGGCGACTGCATCACGGCCGCCGAGCGCCTGGTCAAGACCGCCGAGGAGGAGGCGGCCGCGGCGACCACCGCGCTCAACGAGAGCGAGACCGCCGAGCTCAGGAAGCTCTACGGTGAGGGGTCCTCGGGCAAGGGCCTCAACAGGGGGCTGGTGCGGGGCGGCGCCGGGGCGCTCAAGGAGCTGGAGGACCGGCAGAAGTCGCGGGCCACCAGGGTGAAACGCGACTCCCTGGACGTGGCGCTGCTCGAGCTCGTGTCGTACTACCGTGACGTGCTGGCCGTACAGCTGGGCGCTCCGGTACAGCTGGCCAACGAGGACCACCGCTTCCACCTCGACGCGCTGGCCAGAGCGTCGACGCCCGAGGAGAGCCTGCGGCGGATCGACGCGATCATGCAGTGCAGGGAACGGCTGGCCGCGAACGTCAACCCGCAGATCGCGGTCGAGGCGATGATGCTGGGGCTGCGCCGCCCCTGACCGCCGACTTCGATGCTTGCCGTGCCCCCTGAGCGGTGCTGCCTCTCGTAGGGTGGGAATGAAGGCCGGTATGGATGTCCGAGGCCGTCAGGAGGCGAGCGCGAGCCCATGGGAATGATCATGGCCGTGAGCTTCACCCGCTACGGGAGGCTCTACTACCTCGATCCGGGTGGGCACAGCCCCAAGGTGGGAGACAAGGTGCTGGTTCCCACCGACGCGGGGCCGGAGGTCGCCGAATGCGTGTGGGCGCCGCAGTACTCCAGTGAGGACATCGACGGCCTGCCGGTGTGCCAGGGCCTGGCGGGCGAGGAGCACCTGACGCGCGACGAGACCAACAAACGGCGGCGCGCGGAGGCCCGCAGCGTCTCCAAGCGGCTCATCAAACGCCACGCGCTGCCGATGAAGGTGGTGGGTGTCGACTACCTCGACAAGGAGAACGTCTACACGGTCTACTTCTCGGCCCCGCATCGGGTCGACTTCCGGGCGCTGGTGCGCGACCTGGCCCGCAATCTCCGGGCCAGGGTCGAGCTGCGGCAGATCGGGCCGCGTGACGAGGCGAGGCTGCAGGGCGGGATCGGCCCCTGCGGGCGCGACCTGTGTTGCGCGACGTTCCTGAAGGACTTCGAGCCCGTGTCGGTGCGGATGGCCAAGGACCAGGACCTGCCGGTCAACCCGCTCCGCATCGCCGGGGCGTGCGGCCGGTTGATGTGCTGCCTGAAGTACGAGCATCCCTTGTACCAGGAGTTCCGGGCGTCCACGCCGCGGGTCGGGGCCGCTGTGGACACCCCCGAGGGGCCGGGGACCGTGGTGGGGCACAACGTGCCGTCCGACTCGGTGGTGGTGCGGCTGAACGACGGCGGGCGGCGGTGCTCGTGCTCGAAGGCCAGCGTGTGCGGTCCGCGCAAGGCGTACGACTCGACGTACGGCGAGGGCGACTGACGGTTGCCGGCGCGGGCTCTGGAGATTGACGGCACGGGCTCGTTCCTGAAGGGCGGCCTCGGGTGGCGTTCGTGCCGGAGTCGGATCGCGGAGGTGACGTGGGGTGGGGCGGCGCGGGTTCGTCATCGGTCTCGGGGTGAGCCTGCTGGTCGCCGCGTGCGGCGCGCCCGCCACCCCCTCTCCCGACCTCTACCGGCAGAAGCTTGCCTGGAGCGACTGCGGCGACGGGTTCCAGTGCGCCGAGCTCGCCGTACCGCTCGACTACGCCCGCCCGGGCGCCGACCGGCTGTCCATCAGCGTGATCAGGCTGCCCGCCACCGGCGACCGCCTCGGCTCCCTCGTCATCAACCCCGGCGGCCCGGGAGGGTCGGGCATCGAGTACGGCAGAGCCGCCCGGCTGGTCGTCAGCCCCGAGGTGCGGGCCAGGTTCGACGTGGTCGGCTTCGACCCGCGCGGCGTCGGCGAGTCGTCGCCGGTCGAGTGCCTGAGCGACGAACGGCTGGACGCCTTCCTCGCCCTCGACGCCACCCCTGACACCACCGCCGAGGTGGCCGCGCTCGAGAAGGGCTCCCGGGAGTTCGCCCGCGGTTGCCAGGCCGCCTCGGCCCGCCTGCTCCCGCACCTCGGCACCACGAACGCCGCCCGCGACCTCGACATCCTGCGCGCCGCGCTCGGCGACGACCGGCTGACCTATCTCGGCAAGTCGTACGGGACGTCCTTAGGGGCCCACTACGCCGACCTGTTCCCCCGTCGCGTGCGGGCGCTCGTGCTCGACGGAGGCATCGACCCCGCCCTCACCCGGGTGCGGCTGAACGAAGGGCAGGCCAAGGGCTTCTCCGACGCCTTCAGGGCCTACGCCGAAGACTGCGTCGCCGCTCCCGACTGCCTTCTGCGGAGCCGTACGGTCGACGGTGCCGTCGCCGAGCTCGCGGGGGTGCTTCGCCGTACGGACCGCAGGCCCCTGCGAGGTGGCGGGCGCCAGGTCACCGAGGCGCTGGCCACGCTCGGCGCGCTGACCCCGCTGTATGACCGGCGGTCGTGGCCGCTGCTGTCCGACGCGCTCCACGCGGCGGCCAACGGCGACGGCGACCTGCTGCTGCGGAGCGCCGACCGACTCGTCGGACGCGCGGAGGACGGCACGTACACCAACCAGACCGAGGCCAACATGGCCGTCAACTGCGTCGACAGCCCCTACCCCCGCACGACCGCCGGGTTCGCGAAGGCGGCGGAGGAGGCGGAGCGGAAGGTGCCGGGCTTCGGGGCGTTCATCATGTGGAGCTCGCTGCCCTGCGCCTTCTGGCCGGCTCCGCCGACCACCCCGGCCCGGCCGCTGCGGGCGTCGGGCGCGCCGCCGATCCTCGTGGTGGGCACCACCCGCGACCCCGCCACGCCGTACGGCTGGGCCAGGGCGTTGGCCGGGCAGCTCGAGTCCGGCGTGCTCGTGAGCTTCGACGGCGACGGGCACACCGCCTACCTGAACGGGTCGACGTGCGTGGACGGGCTGGTCGACGCCTACCTGCTGACCGGCCGGGCGCCGCGCGAGGACACGAGATGCCCCGCGATCGAGTGAAAAGGAAGGCGCGAGGACTCCGCGGGCTCCTGTAGACTTCATGACGTTGTATGGCACGCCGCCTTAGCTCAGTCGGCCAGAGCACTTCACTCGTAATGAAGGGGTCTCGGGTTCGAATCCCGAAGGCGGCTCCAGCTCAGAAGCCCTCCGCGGGATCGCGGAGGGCTTCTGCGTGTCTAAGTGAGTGACTACGAGTTCCGGTCGGGGACTGAACCCCCTCCGTCTTCGGGGTCGGTCATGGGACATCGTTTCCCTCCATGACGACACGTTCGTTTCGGATACGGCGAGCTAATCCTGACGATGCCGTGATCTTGGCGCAGTTGAATCGCTTCGTGCATGATCGCCATGTCGATGCAAGACCGGATATTTCCATCTGGCCTCGCGGGCATCGTTGCCCTGGCCCCATGTAGGGGCTCTCACGAGCGCCATAGGTCGGAGAGATCATCACCGAACGACATGTGCTCGGTGACGATGCCAAAGACGTACAGCAGCGAGCGCAGGGCATCATCGGCAAAGGTGCGGGGAGTAGAGATGACCTTGCAGACTTGCTCTGGTGACACAACGTGGCCTGTAGCAGCCTCGATCCAGACGCTTATCTGCTGGTGAAGATCAGCGTCCTGGGCATAGGCGACTTCGGGTGGTGCAACGTCGTATGCCTCGGCATGGTGCTCATTGAGATACAGCTCCCAGCAAGTCTCACCATCGGCAGCCCCCATCACGTGCGCCAAATCGCTGTCCAATACGAAAGCCAACAGCGCGCGCCCGTTCGTCTGCGCCAAGACAGCTTCATGATCCTCGGCCGCCAGAATCTCGGTCTCAGCGACCGACCATCCCGGGGCAACCACTTCCTCCCATGGATCCGGACCCCAGGTATTACCAGCAGGGAGGATCTTCGCGGCGTCGCTCGGTGCCTGACATGCGAGGTAAGCGGCCCATGTGCCCACAGAAACCCCCAGGTCGAAGGTGTGCATGGAATAGCGAGCAGGAAGTGTGCGGAGTCGACGCGGGGCTTCCCTTCGAAGCGGGTTGAGGCCGTGACGATCGCCGACTTCGGCTCCCGCGTCTCGGGCTGGGCGATCGCTCATTGAGAGATCCTGGGTAGACAGCCCTCGTAAGGGTTGTCACCTCTCGGCCCGGCGGGTGCATGGCCTGCGATCGGATCGCCGCTTGACGGCTCGCGTGCAGTGGCGTCGGCCCCGCTGGGACGGGGGCGTCGAGATCGGCATCAGGAAATAGCCCTGCATCGAGGGCCGCGGTGATGAGCCTGTGAATCCCCTCAAACCGTGGCGACGGTCCTATGCCACAGCGGCCCTCAGCAGGGCCGATCACGCTTGCCTCTTCTCGATCATCTGACGCTCGACACCGGGCGCCGCCGAGGAGTAGGAGCTGCCACCAGTGCACTTCAAGCTGTGCCCGTTCAGCGGACTCGGTCGTAGACCATGGCCATCTCGCCCAGCTCGCCGGTCTCCTGGTGGGTGAGCGTCCACTTGGTGGCCGGCAGGCCGTCGTCGAACAGTCGCTGCCCACCTCCGGCGATCTCGGGGAAGATCATGAGGTAGAGCCGGTCGAGCAGGTCCGCCGACAGCAGCGGCTTGATGATGCTCGCGCTGCTGTTGACGAGAATGTCGCCCTCACCGGTGGCCTTGAGGTCGGCGACGACGTCGGCGGCGGGTGCGTTCACCACGCGGGTGCGGTCCCACGGTGCTTGGGCCAGGGTGGTCGACAAGACCACCTTTTCGGTGTCGACCAGCCATGTGGCGTATCCGCGATCACGCGGGTCGGCGTTGTCGTCTTCGGCGACCGACGGCCAGTAACCCATGAATCCCTCGGCGTTGAGTCGGCCGAGCAGCGCCGTCGTGGCGTTCTCCCAGATGCGGGTCATGTGGTCGCGCGCGACGTCGGTGGTCACATACGGGGCGAACGGCCCGAAGTCGTTGGGCCCGCCGGGGCCGTGGTAACGACCGTCAAGGGTGAGGCTCAGGTTCGCGGTTACTTTGCGGCCAGTCGAGCTGGTCATTTCGGGCTCCTCATGGTGATGTCATTTCCGGCGCCGCCGGTGGTGTCGGTGTTGCTGGAGTCCGCGGCGAGGGTCGCCATGAGCTTGTCGAGGCTCTGGCCGAAGCCGATCTCGATGCCTGCGATGAAGTCCGCGGACTCGATGGTGCTGTCGGTGATGCTGAAGCGGACGTCGAGGTCCGTACCGGTGCCGGTGGGCCGGAGGTCGAGGTCGAGGTGGGCGGTGAAGGCCGGGCTGCCGTCGGGAAGCAGCGGGGAGAGCCGGTAGGCGAGGTGCTCCCCGGGGCTTACGTCCTCGACGACTCCGTGTGCGCGTCCGGCGACCAGGTCGGAGCCGTCGGCATCGTCGGCGTCGCGGTACTCATGGATGATCCGCCCGCCCGGTCGCGCCTCGAAGACGAGCTCGGAGACGCGCAGGTCGTCCGGTGTCCACCAGTGGGCGAGCAGGGAGGCCTCGGTCAGGTGGCGCCAGACCTCCTGCGGGCGCCCGTCCAGCGGCCGGTGGAAGGTGAACGAGCGGCCGTCGGCCCACCCCGGTTCCTTGGCGGCGAGCCGCTCTGTGTGGAGGCCGAGACCGTAGCGGTCGTAGGTCTCGCGCGGGCCGCCGGCCTGGTCCGCGGCGTTGGCCAGTCGGGTGAGCGTAGCCGCCAGCTCCCGTAGGGGCTCGGTTCGGAGCGCGTAGATGCGGCGCTGACCGGAGCGCTGGGAGGTGACGACGCCGACACGCTCCAGAGCCTGCAGGTGCTTGGTCGTCTGCGGCTGGCGTGCCTCTGCGAGCTGGGCGAGGACTCCGACCGGCCGGGGCCGCTCGGCCAGCAGGCTCACGAGCCGCCAGCGGGCTGGGTCGGCCAGAGCGGCGAGGAGTGCGTCCATGCCGAGAAGTATTCTCCATGGAGAATATTCGTGTCAAGGAATATTTCGGGGGGTGGGCTCGGAAGCGTAGGTGAAGGGCAGGTCTGCGTCGAAGGCGAGTGCTCTCACGGACCTGCTCAGGGGCGCGCACGATTCGCTGGCGGCCGGCTCGTGGCCCCATCGGCACGCGGATCCACAGCGGGGTCGAGGCCTTCCGCTCGGCGGGCCGCTTTGCGCGCCCCTCTGGGTGTGCTGCACGCGCGGGAGACCGTTTGCAACGCCTCGGGCGCAGTGTCCGCATGCAGCACGTTTGCCCCGGACAGTCTGCAACGAGGCACGGTTTGCTACTTCGCGTGGCGCAGTGACGCATGGTCCGAATGCGTGTCAAGGCGCTGAAGATGTTGCTGACTAGTCCTGTTATGGCGTCCTTGAGTGCTCTTGTCGCGCTCCAATGCCGGCGTTTGGATCTAAGGGTGGTCTTCTGCGGTGCGTCACAAGCGCCGGATTTCGGATGTATCACCCGTATCGCTGCCCGACCTGTCCAGCCCGGTCCTATCTCGGCGCGCCGGTCATCAGGCTGCGCCGTCCTCCCAGAGAAGGAGTCGCGACCTTGACCATGCTGACCTACACCGTGCTCACCGACCCGGCGCCCCTGGCGGCGTCAGAGGCCGGGCGGCAGTCCAAGTCCACGGGGACGGTGTACCTGCTCGTCACGAACACCGGGCAGACGGCGTACTCCAAGATCACGCTGACGGTTCCCGTCGGCACTGGCGCCGGCGACCTCACACTTGCCCAGGACTTCGCCACGATCACGCACAAAGCCGAGTACACCGACATCAAGTCAGGTAGCCCCCGTTCGGTGACCGTCCAGACGCAAGGCTCCGCATTCCAGGTCACCGACAAGGGCGGTAAAGCAATCAACTTCGGCCCCGGTGACTACATGGTGCTGACGCTGGAGAACATCACCGTCGCCCCCACACCCGGGCTGGCCGTGCTGACAGTGACCGAGAACGCCAGCAGAAGCAAGGGCGGGAGCCCGCGCAACAGTTACACGGCGGTGGCGCTGGTGAAGACCGCGCCACAGGAGATACCGGCGCCGCACGGCTTCCTCGCGGACAACGCCGTCGTGGACGCCGGAACAAAGGTCACGCTGAACTGGGAGGGGTCCGACGACTTCACCTACGAGATCCTGTTCCCGGGGGGCCGGAAGCCCGTTCCCAAGGTCAAGCACGCCGGGTCGCATGGCCCGTACTCCTTGGTGCTGGACGCCGCCGACGCCCCGAAGCGCGACACCACCTACACCCTCGTCGCCGAATTCGGCACCCAGCGGCACATCTCCACCACGACCGTTCAGGTACGCAATCCCATCCTGGAAGCCCTCACCGCCGTCAATGGCGTCACCACCCCGTGGGTACAGGGGTCGACCAAGGGCGACGGAACCTTCACCTTCTCCAAGGGCGCGATGCACGTGTGGCGCGAATTCGGCTCCAACGACTCGGGCGCCTTGTACGCCGGCGAGGCCACCGTCAGCGGCGTCGCCACCGAGTATGTGAAGGGTCTTAAGAGCGGCGACGGAGACATCACATTCCTCCCCGGTGGGGTGAAAGTCTGGCGCAGACGCGAATCCAACGACCCGGGCACCCTGTACGCCGGCGAGAGCGTGTTCGACGGCGTCGCCACCGAGTACGTGAAGGGTCTTAAGAGCGGTGACGGAGATATCACCTTCCTCCCGGGTGGGGTGAAAGTCTGGCGCACGCGCGGCTCCAACGACTCGGGTGCCCTGTACGCCGGCGAGAGCGTGTTCGACGGCGTCGCCACCGAGTACGTGAAGGGTCTTAAGGACGGTGACGGAGACATCACCTTCCCCCAAGGCGGGGTAGCGGTCTGGCGCACACGCGGCTCCAACTACCCGGGCACCCTGTACGCCGACTCCATACGCGCGAAAGATGCCCCCTACGGGCAGGGTGGCGGGTGGATCAACCTTCACGACGAAGGGATAACCGTTTATCTGTCAAAGGACGGGAGTAATGGGCTTGGGAGCGTGACGGCTCGCTCCTACAACCGCTGACTTCACCACCGTTCTGCACACGGAATGGGTCCGGAGCATCCTCCGGGCCCATTTCGTGTGCTGTGCTCGGGGAGTAGTAGGAGAGAAAAGGGCAGTGATCGCGGCCCGTGCCGACCAGGCCGGGCTGGACGAGGCCCCGCGCGCATGTTCATCGGTTCGACGCCGGGTGGACCTGACCGCCACCGGCCAGCCTGCTCAATGCTCAGACTGAGGTCTCGGCGGCCGTCCGGGCATTGCTGATCTGGACGTGCTGTGCCTGCGCACGCCGGGGTGGCGATTCCGCCTCTCTGAGATGGCCCGCGAGATCACCGGAGCCCTCGACCCGGCTGACCCTGCCTAGGTCGTGTCAGCGGCCGCGTCAGGACGGCAACAGCCCGGTATCAGAGCGGTCGGCGATGGTGAATGCCATGAACGGTGCAGCGAGTGCGGCCGCAAGGCCGGGCGAGATCTTCTCGGGCGACCCGGCCTGAGCAATCTCGACACCCCCGGCACCAACAGGCCCGCATTCCATCAATTGAGTTTCCTAACAGATTTGAAGGAGCACACCACCATGTCCATCACCCTTAACGACCAGGACACGTTCACCCTGCGGACCGCCGCGTGGGGCGCCGTCTCGCTGATGGCCGCCGCTGGTGCCGCCGGCTCGCCCCACAGGATCGCCACCGAAGGCTCCATCGCCCTGACCTCGGCGACCGGCCTGGTCGGGCACGTGCTCACCAAGGCGCCCAAGGGCCTGAACGGCAAGTCCACGGCCGCACTCGCCGACCACGTGCTGCCGGCCCTGACGGCGGCCATGAGCCTGCTCAAGAAGCAGGCTCCGGCGGAGGCCGACAACTTCCGCCGCACCGTCATCGTCGCCATCGAAGCTTCCGCCCGGCCCGGGAAGGGCGAGCCCAGCCCCGCCATGGCCGAGATGGCTCGCAAGATCACCGAGGCTCTCGACGCCGCTTGACGGATGTCGGCCTGCGCGGCTACCGCTCGTCACGGGGTCCTGTCCGGACCCCTGTGACGCGGCGGCGTGGCAGGTCAGGGAAGGCCAGGCCCCCACGATGCCCGGCCGGCTGCCCCCGCCGCGTGTCGGAGCGTCCCCGTATCTTCCGCCCATGAGCACCCCCTCCTATGCATGGCTTGATCTTCTGCGCACCGGTAGCGAGAAGATCCTTGAGTGGAACTATCGCGATCACGCCGAGCAGCGTAAGTACGAGACTCGGGATCCCCAACGGCTGGGCTCGACCGGTGCCGGCGAGGAAGAGATCGCCCGCGCTGAGGAACGTCTTGGGATCACCCTTCCACCCAGCTACCGGCAATATCTCCAGGCCGCCAACGGCTGGGACATCGTCGGCTACGGAGAGGGTCACCTTGCGTCGGTCACGGAAATCGGCTGGCTCCGAGACGTAGATCCAGACATCGCGCTCGGGTGGGCTGACGAGGACCTTCCTCCCGTATCTGACGAGGAGTACTTCACCTACGGCGAGGCGCAGGACTGCTGCCTGCACCTTCGGACCGAGTACATCCCGGACACCCTCTGGATCGGCGAGCACGACGAAGGCGCCTTCCTGCTCAACCCACACATCAAGACCCCTGATGGTGAGTGGGAAGCCTGGTTCATGGCCTCATGGCTGCCCGGAGCCACGCGCTTCCGATCGTTCTGGGACCTGATGCGGGACCAGTACAGCGGCTATTGACCGCCCCCGCTCCTGGCCGGCGCACCTTCCACATCGTTGTGAGGGAGATGGGCCACCTTAGGCCGTCGCGAATACATCATCGTCAGCGCCTTCACGGCCTCTCCTGCCTTGGCTTTCTCCGCAGCCCAAGGCGACCTTTCGCCGGTTGGCGCGGACCCTGATCGTAATCCGCGGGTAGGCCACCCATGGTCATCATCGTGACATTCTGGGTCCCATGGATGAGCCTTTCGCTGCGCCCTTTGAGAAGATTCGCGACCCGGCGGGACGAAAATCAGCCATCCAGGCCCTGGGAGTCATCGCTCCGACCCCGAGAACTCGCAATAACGCCTATGTGGTTTGTGGAATCAGCAGCGCCCTGATCTTCATGGCTGGAGTCGTGGGGTTCCTTTCCGTGCTGAACGGAAACGAGAGCCTCGCACCTCTGGCCATCGTGTTCGCGATCGTGGGGATCGGCGGCCGGATCGAAGCGGCAGTGCGGCTACGGCCATAGGAGTGGCGCCGCCTCGCTCCCGGTGCTCAATGGCGCGGGTCCGCTTGCCATTCGGGCATGGGGGCGGGCGCCTGTACCTGGTTGCTGTACAGCAGTCCTTGATCGAGTTGTTGGTGGTCACCGAGGCTGCGATGTCGCCGGCCGAGGTGTCCAGGTCATAGCCGGTGGGCGGACGCTCCCGCTTCCTCGTCGACGGCCCCGCGCGGTTACAGTTCTGATCATGGGGCTTGCGGGTGGTCGGGTGTTTCTGGAGCGTGGGGACGTCAGTGACCTGGCGCGGAGCGTCTTCGGGGCGAGCCGTCGGGTGGCCGGCGTGGAGCGGCTCAGAGGGGGCAGCAAGAAGGGCGTCTACCGGCTCCTGTTCGACGACGGGTTCGCCGCGATCCTGTACCTCTGGTCCGACGACGAGAACTACTGGCCTGCCGCGGTGGAGGATGAGGGGCCCTTCTCGCACGCCTCGGGTCTGCGCCTCTTCTCGGCCGCCCACGGGCTGCTGGAGGAGGTGGGCGTCCGGGTGCCGCGGCTGTACGTCGCCGACGATTCCCAGTCGCGCTTTCCCGCCGATCTCGCTCTCGTCGAGGACGTGCGCGGCGGAACGCTGGAGAGGCGGCTGGACGACGACCCGCAGGGCGGAACGGCGATCCTCGGGAAGCTCGCCCGGTCCTTGGAGCGGATGCGGCAGCGCACGAGCCCGCGCATGGGGAAGATCGCTGAGGTGGCCGACGGTTCGGTCACGCAGCCGGACTCCTGCGTGACGGCGGTGCTCGACCGCGCGCTCCGGGATCTGGACGAGGCCGCCGCCCGTGTCGGGAAGATCGCGGAGGCGAGGGCGGAGTGCGTCGCCGTTCTCGAGGAACTGGCCGCCGCCATCGAGCCTCGGTCGAGCCACGGACTGATCCACGGCGAGCTGGGCCCGGACCACGTCCTGATCGACGACCAGGACGAGCCGGTGCTCGTCGACATCGAGGGGACGATGTTCTTCGACGTCGAGTGGGAGCACGTCTTCCTGCGGATCCGGTTCCACGAGCACTACGCGCACCTGCACGTCGACGGGCTGGACGAGCGCCGGATGGAGCTCTATCGGCTCGCGCAGCACCTGTCGCTGGTCGCCGGCCCGCTGCGGCTACTGGAGGGCGACTTTCCCGACCGGGACTTCATGGAGGGGCTCGTGAGGCATCACACCGCCGCGACGCTTGCGCTTGTCCCGGCGGAACGGCCCCGCCCCTGACGGCCGGAGCGCGGCCGGTCACCGGTTCGGGATCGTGGCGGAGCGCGATCGGCCACCCGTTGAGGATCGTGGTGGAGCGCGGCCGGTCACCGGTTCGGGATGGTGGTGGAGTGCGGTCGGTCACCCGTTCAGGGTCGTGGCCGGTTGACGACGCTCCAGTCCTCCCCGCCGTGGCCCTCCGTCACGGCCTGGGTGAAGACCGCCAGGGTGGCGTCAAGGAGGGGGTAGTCGGTCGGCCCGGCCAGGCGGGAGGCGTAGTCCAGGTCCTTGCGTGCCCACTCGGCGGAGAAGTTGATCGGCTGGGGCGGGGTGACCAGGTTGTCGTGCGCCATCGTGGTGATGACCCCGCCCGGCCGCTCCAGCAGCGCCGCCCCCACCTGGCCGAGGTCCAGGCCCGCCAACCCGGCGAGCCGCATCGCCTCGCCGAACGCGGCCATGTGGACGGCTTGGAGCGCGTTGAGCACCAGCTTGAAGCGAGTGCCGGCGCCGACGGGGCCGAAGTGCCGGACCTCCCGGGAGACGGCGGTCAGCACCGGGGCGAGTTCGGCCAGCCGTGCCGGATCGCCGCCGACCAGCATGGTGAGGTTGCCGGTCCTGGCACCCGCCGCGCCGCCGGTCAGCGGCATGTCGTAGAAGGTGAGGTTCCGCTCCGCGCAGACGGCCGCGAGCCGGGTGATCCAGTCGACCGACAGGGTGGCCGAGGAGATCAGAATCGTGCTGGGGCGGGCGCCGGCCAGGATGCCTTCGGGGCCCAGCCAGACCGTGCGCGAGGACTCGTCGTTGGCGGTCACTTCGAAGACCACGTCGGCCTGGCGAGCCGCCTCGGCCGGGGTGGGGGCGACCAGCGCGGTGTCCGAGATCGACTGGTGCAGCGGGCTGCGGTTCCACAGGACCACGTCGTGCCCGTGGCGAGCGAGGTTGGCGGCCATGCCCTGGCCCATGATGCCCACTCCGACGATTGCCACAACGGCCATCGTTCTTCTCCTTGGTCAGCGGTTGGTTCGGCGTGCGGAACCAGCGTGCCTGCCTCGGGGCGCGGTGCGGCAGGCCCGCCTAAGGGGTGCTCTGGCAGGGCCCCCCTTGGGTATCGACGGAGCGACATACTGTGGGAATGCCAGCGAAGAGTGATTTGGGGGAGTTTCTCCGGGCTCGGCGGTCCAGGATCCCGCCCCAGGAGGTGGGGCTGCCCGCCACCACCGGGCGCCGCCGTACGCCCGGGTTGCGCCGCGAAGAGGTGGCGATGCTGGCCGGGGTGAGCATCGAGTACTACACCCGCCTGGAGCAGGGCAAGCAGGGCAATCCCAGCCCTCCGGTGCTGGAGGCGATCGCCGGGGTGCTGCGGCTGACTGATGACGAGCGAGGGCACCTGTTCGAGCTGGCCAACGCTCCCGCGGCCAGGCCGACCGCGGTCCGGCCGCCCCAGCAGGTCAGGGCCGAGGTGCGGCGGTTGCTGGAGATCGTCCGTCCTTGCCCGGCCTACGTGTTGAGCCGGGCCAACGACCTGCTGGCCGCCAACGAGGCGGGGATGAGGCTGCTGCCGGGGATCGAGGAGTGGCCGGCCGCGTTGCGGAACACCGCCCGCTACACCTTCCTGCACCCGCAGGGCAAACGCGTCTACGGCAACTGGGACGAGGTGGCCGCGGCCACGGTGGCTCACCTGCGTGCCGTCGCCGGGACCTATCCCAACGCGCCCGACGTGGTCGGCCTGGTGGGAGAACTGGTCGTCAAGAGCCAGGAGTTCGCGGCCCTGTGGGACAGGTACGACGTGCGCAGGCGCACCAACGGCCGCAAGTGCTTCCGGCATCCCGCCGTCGGCCCCATGGCGCTGAGCTACGAGGTGCTGACCGTCGCACGCAGCGAAGGGCATCGGCTGGTGGTCTACCAGGCGGAACCGGGGACGCCCGACCACGACGCGATGCTGCTCCTCGAAATGGCGCAGGTGAGTGGCTGAGCCGGTGGTCGTGTCCGCTCACCGGTGAGGACGAGGAGCCTGGGCGATCACGACGTACCTCTCGTCGCTGATCGGACGGCCCCACAGCGCCGGGTCGGTGAGGTGCTCGGTGTGGACGATGCGGGCGTGCGGCTCCAGCGCCGCGATCAGCCGTACGGCGGGGACCCCGCCCAGCCACGGCAGGGGAGGAGATCCCGGGGCGTAGGAACCGCCTGCGTCGGAGCTGCTTCCTACGGAATCGTCTCCGTCGGAACGGTCTCCGTCGGAACGGTCTCCGTCGGAACCGCCTGTGTGGGAGCCGTCTCCGTCGGAGCTGCTTCCTTCGGAACCGCCTGCGTCGGAACCGCCCCATCGGCCTTCGACCAGGATGAGGCGACCGTCCGGCCTGAGCAGGTCGAGCCAGCGACGGAGCGCCTCCTCGGGGGCGGGGAGGGTCCAGACGAGGTGGCGAACGAGAATCGCGTCGAACGCGTGGCGGCCCACCCCGGGCGCGTCGCCGGCATCGCCGACGATCAGCGGTACGGCGAAGCCCGCCTCGGACAGCTTGCGCTCCGCCTGGGCGATCATGCGGGGCGACAGGTCGATCGCAGTGGGGTGGTGTCCGAGCTGGGCGAGGAGCAGGGTCAGCGACCCCGTCCCGCACCCGAGGTCGAGGACGTCGGCTGACGGCCCGGGCAGCCATCCGGCCAGCCGCCGGGCCCAGGCGGCGCGGACATGCGGGTCACGGAGGCCGTGGTCGGGCTCGTCGTCGAAGGTGTCCGCCGAGGAGTCCCAGAAGGCGGCGATGGGGGTGAGACCTGAGGTCGGCATGGCCCGACTCTCGCAGGCGGCACCGACAAACCCGGCGCTCGTCACTCGGTCCGGCCCCAGCTCCTCGGGCGCGTCTCCGAATAGCAGCCCGACTCGTACTTCAGGATGAGATACGCCTGCTCGTCATAGGCGTCCCGGATGTCCAGGTAGAACACGTGGCTGCGGCCGTCCGCCGTCGTCACCTCGAGGTGCCCTCCGGAGTATCCCCGCTGCAGGTGGGCGTCGGTGATGTCGTCGAGGTCGAACTCGACACCGCGGATCGAGAACTTCTTTCCCATCGGGACCACTCCGTGCCGGTCGGGTGCGCCTTCACCGAAGCAGCATGGCGTGCCCGCCACCGCGGATCAACGCCCGCGACGGGGCCTGGAGCGCCCCGGGCCGGCGGGTGGGCGTGAGCACGAGCGGCTGGTGCCCCGGGGTTCGGCGGGTGGGTGGGGCCACGAGCAGATGGTGCCCTGGGCCGATTGGTGGGTGGGGCCACGAGCGGCCGGCGCCCTGGGACGGCGGGTGGGTGGGACCAGGAGCGGCCGTCGTCCCGGGCCGACTGGTCGGTGGGGCCACGAACGGCCGGTGCCCCGGGTCGGCGGGTGGGTGGGGCCAGGAACGGCCGGTGTCCGGGCGTGGCGTGTGGCGCAGGCGAAGGTGTCCCGGAAACGGCAACAGATTTTGCGGCTTCGGCGCCCGCGGTCGCACTCTGGGTACGGAGGTGATCGCCATGATCCACATGACGAACGAGGCCGAGTACGACGTGATCGTGATCGGCGCCGGCGCGGCAGGGCTGAATGCCGCGCTGGTGCTGTCCAGGGCCCGTCGGCGGGTGGCCGTGGTGGACGCGGGGGAGCCCCGCAACGCCCCGGCCGCGCACATGCAGGGCTTCCTGTCCAGGGACGGCATGTCCCCCGCGGCCCTGCTCGCGGTGGGCAGGGACGAGGTGACCGGGTACGGCGCGCGGTGGGTCGAGGGCCGCGTCGATCAGGTCAATCAGCTCGGCCAGGTCGACCAGGTCGAGCCGGGCTTCGCCGTCCAGCTGGCCGGCGGGGCGACGCTGACGGCCCGCAGGGTGCTGGTGGCCACCGGGTTGCGCGACGAGCTGCCGGACATCCCCGGGGTGCGCGAGCGGTGGGGCAAGGACCTGCTGCACTGCCCGTACTGCCATGGGTACGAGGTGCGTGACGAGCCGATCGGTGTTCTCGGCACGAACCCGGGCGCGCTGCACCATGCGCTGCTGCTGCGCCAGTGGTCGGGCGATGTCGTGCTCTTCTCGCACACGCTCGAGCTGACCGACGAGGACCGGGTACGGCTGGCCGCCCGCGGGGTGCCCGTCGTCGAGGGCGTGATCAAGCGGTTGGTGGTGGACGGTGACCGGCTGCGCGGGGTCGAGCTGGCCGACGGGCGGGTCGTGCCGAGGAGCGCGGCGTTCGTCTCCCCGCGCATGACGCCGCACGACGCGCTGCTGGCCGGCCTGGGCTGCGAGAAGGACGCGCACGGCTGGCTGGTCACCGACGGCTCGGGCCGTACCAGCGTGCCCGGTGTCTGGGCGGTCGGGAACGTCGCCGACCGGCGGGCGCAGGTGATCACGGCGGCGGGCATGGGCTCGGCGGCGGCCATCGCCATCAACACCGACCTGGTGGAGGAGGAGGTCGACCGGGCCGTCGAGGACCACCGGGCGGCGGAGGCAGCCGCGGCGCGGTAGCTCGCGACACGGAAGGCCAGCACACGCCGTCCCGCCCGCGGGGCGGCCCGCCGTCCCGCTCACGGTCCTGCCCGCAGTCGCGCCCATGGTCGCGTCCGCGGTCGCGTCCGCGGTCCCGCCCGCCCGTAGTCCCGTGCGCCTGCAGTCCCGTCCGGCCGGGTCGCGGTCGCGGTCCGGCGCGGCGCGGCGCGGCCGGCGTGGGGTGGGCGCCCTGGGCGAGGGCGCGGGGATCCGTCTGCCCCGTGCCGTTCGCGACGGCGGCGCGGGCCGTCGAACTCTGGAACGCTCGAAGTGACGACGGGACCGCCAGAACGGAAAAGTTGCTGACAGGGGCCCTTGCGCGGGGGGTCGTTCAAAGTTAATCCTTAGGAAGGTTTCCTGTTAGTTAACACCCCCGGGAGCTCCCGTGAACAAGAGAACCGCCGCCTTAGCCGCAGGAACAGCCGCTCTCGTCCTCCTCCCCGCCGGCGCCGCCAACGCACATGGCACGATGTCCAACCCGCCGAGCCGCGTCTACGTCTGTAAGAACGAAGGGCCGGAGGCGCCCAGGTCGGACGCCTGCAAGGCCGCCGTCGCCGCCGGGGGGACCCAGGCGTTCTACGACTGGAACGAGGTCTCCCTCCTCGAAGCGGGCGGACGGCATCGCGAGCTCATCCCCGACGGGAAGCTCTGCAGCGCGGGACGCGAGAAGTACCGGGGCCTCGACCTGCAGCGCGCCGACTGGCCCGCCACGTCGGTGCGACCTGGCAGCTTCACGCTCACCTACCACGCCACCGCACCCCACTCCAACAGCAACTTCGAGTTCTACATCACCCGTGACGGGTGGAACCCGACCATGCCCCTGAAGTGGTCGGACCTCGTGCACATCCGCACGTTCACCAACCAGAACCCCACGACGTTCACGAACTGGACGATCAACCTGCCGCAGCGCAGCGGCCGCCACATCCTCTACTCGATCTGGCAGCGCGTCGTCGGCAGCAACGAGGCCTTCTACACCTGCTCCGACGTCGACTTCGGCGGAGGCGGCGGCACGCCGACCCCGACGCCCACTCCGACCCCCACCCCGACACCGACGCCCACGCCTACGCCCACGCCGACCTCGACAGTGCCCGCGGGGACGTGGCAGGCTGGCAAGGCCTACAAGGGGGGTGACCGCGTGACGTACGCCGGTCTGTCCTACGAGTGCCTGCAGGCCCACACGGCCATCGCCGGATGGGAGCCGCCCAACGTGCCGGCGCTGTGGAAGCGCGTCTGATCGCCGCCCTCGCCGCGGCCCTGCTCCTCGGGGCGGGCTGCGGCGAGCAGCCGCAGGAGCAGGTCAACGCCGACGACGTGATGTTCCTGCAGATGATGATCCCGCACCACAAGCAGGGCATCGAGATCGTACGGCTGGCGGGCGGCAAGGCCACCACCCTCGGGATGAAGACGCTGGCCGCGGCGATCGAGCGCACCCAGGCGGCCGAGGTCACCACGATGACCAGGTGGTTGTCGGCATGGGACCAGCCGCTGACCGCCCCGTCCGACGCCCATGCCGGGCACGGCGGGCTCCCGGAGACCGACCGGGCGCGGATAGCCGCGGTGAAGAACGAGCGGGACCTGATCAACCTGCTGATCGCCCACCAGGACGACGCGATCCAGATGGCGCGGGTCGAGGTCTACAACGGGGCGAACCCGCGGGTGAAGGAGTGGGCCGGGCAGGTGGAGCGGTCGCGGCAGGCGCAGATCGAGCAGATGCTGACCTTCCTCGACCAGGACGCCAGGCCCTGACGAGAGCGCGAGAGCGAGTGCCCCTCAGGGGAGCGGGGTGACGAAGTCGGTCAGGGCCTTCTCGTAGGCGGTGGGGGAGACGTTCCAGGAGCCCGTGTGCCCAGCGCCCGATGTCCTGAAAAGTCGAACAATGTCCGGGCGGAGGCGGGCGAACTCCACCGCGGGCCCCACCGGCACCGTCTGGTCGTCGTCGTCCACGAACAGCAGCACCGGCACCGAGAGGTCCGCCGCGTGCGCCACCTGGTCCAGCTCGGCGAACGACAACCCGGTCCGCCACTCGACCACGGACATCCCCACCGAGGCCAGTCACAGCGGCACCCCCCGCTGCCTGGCTCCCAGCTCGATCGGCGCCCGCCAGTCCATGACGGGGCTGTCGAGGATGAGCCCCTTGATCGGCGCGTCCGGCAGCATGCGCGCCGCCATCGGCACGATCGCGCCGCCCATCGACCAGCCGTACAGGTAGACGCCGGTGGCGCCGGACGCGCGCGCGTAGGAGATCGCGGCGGCCACCTCCTTCCACTCGGAGGCGCCGAGGTGGTGCTTGCCGTCGGGGCCGGCGGGCACCCCCTCGTCGTTGCGGTAGGTGATGCTCAGCACCGGCATCCCCAGCCTGTGGAAAACCGGGATGACGCGGGACGCCTCGGCCGGGTTCGCGTTGCGCCCGTGGACGGCGATCACCCACGTCGTGCCGTTCCCCTCGGTCCGCCAGGCGGGGAAGTCGCCCAGCTCGGACCTGATCCGCACCTCCTGGTACGGCACGCCCACCGCCGAGCGCGGGTCCTCGTGGCCCCACATCCACCTGTCCAGGTAGGCCCGGACGCCGGGTCGGAGCGTGCCCCGCCGTACCGTGTCGACCTTGCGGGTGACGGTGCCGGGGCCGCGCGCCACCACGTCGCCGAGGATCGCGTTGCCGGCGGCCCAGGTCAGGCCGAACGAGCCGGGGGCGTCGGTGTCGGCGCCCCCGCGCAGGGTCACCCGAGTGCCGTCGTAGGAGACGACCTCCAGCGGATACGAATCGCCGTGGGACGGGTCGATGACCAGGCCGGAGTAGTACCAGCCGGCGCCGGCGACCCCAAGGAGGGCGAGCAGCGCCAGAACGCCCGCTACCCCGGCGATTCTCTTCATGAGGTGAAAATACAGGAGATAAGTGATCTAATCATTAGATGATGGTTGCCCGGCCTTCCCTCTCCGGCGTCCTCACCGAGCAGGTTCTCGGTCTGATCACTGAGAGCGGGCTGCAGCCGGGCGACCGGCTGCCCACCACACGCGAGCTGGCGCAGCGGTTCGCCGTGACCACGCCCACGCTGCGCGAGGCGCTGCGCCGTCTGGAGGCGACCGGCGCGATCGAGATGCGGCACGGTTCCGGCCTCTACGTCGGCGCGGACATCGAGCGGGTCGTGCTGCCCAATCCCAACAGGCGCGCGATGCCGGGCGGGCAGCTGCTCGACCTGCTCGACGCGCGCATCCTCATCGAGCCGCCGCTGGCAGGGCTGGCGGCGGGCCGTCCTGGCGCGCAGGAGCTGCGGGAGGTGCTCGGCCAGGCGGCCATGCACCTGCGCGGCGACGACGCCGAGCTGCACGAGGCCAACATGACCTTCCACCGGGTGGCGGCCAGGCTGGCGGGCAACAGCGTGCTCGGCGAGGTCGTCGACTCCCTGCTGCGCGTGCACGCCTCCGAGCAGCGGGAGATCCTGCGGCTGTTCGACGACCGGCGTCGTGACCACGACGAGCACCTGGCGATCCTCGAGGCGATCGAGGCAGGCGACGCCGCGGCCGCGGAGGAGCTCATGCGTTCCCACCTGATCGACGTGAAAACGGTGATCGAGCACAGGCTCATGTAGAACAGGAGGCCGGTCATGATCCGGCGAACCCCCATCCTGATGACCGCTTTCCTCCTCCTGGCCGCGTGCGGGAGCACCCCCGCCCGCCAGGCCAAGACGGAGCTGACCCTCTACAACGACAAGGGCGCGTGGAGTCCCTACTTCACCGAGATGGGCGCCCTGTCCAAGCAGCAGATCGGCCTGGCGATGAAACCGGTCGGCTACACCGACGAGCCGACCTACCAGGCCTTCATCAAGGCCGCGTTCCGCACCGACGCCAAGCCCGACCTGTTCACCTGGCAGACCGGGGAGCTGCTGAAGGAGATCGTCGGGCAGAAGCAGGTGGCCGACACCACCGCCGTCTGGCAGGAAGCGATCAGGAACGGCGACCTGTCGCAGGACCTCGCCACCTACTACACCGTCGACGGCAGGCAGTACTGCGTGCCGCTGAACGTCGCCTACTGGGGGATGTTCTACAACAAGAAGATCTTCGACGCGCACGGCCTGAAACCGCCCACCACCTGGGACGAGCTCATCACGGTGGCCGAGACGCTCAAGAAGGCCGACATCAAGGCCATCTACCACACCTCCGTCCTGTTCTCCTTCGTCTGGTTCGAGCAACTCCTGGCCGGGACCGATCCCGACCTCTACGACCGCCTCTCGACGGGGAAGGCGAAGTACACCGACCCCGGCGTGGTCCAGGTGATGGAGAAGTGGAAGTCGCTCATCGACGCCGGATACTTCAGCCACCCGGGTGACAAGACCGACCCCGCCGACGCGCTGAAGAACGAGAAGGTGGCGATGGTGTCGTTCGGCACCTGGTTCAACACCAGCATGACCCAGCGCAACCTGGACGCCGGGTTCTTCGTCATCCCGAACGTCAATCCGGCCCTGCCCAAGACCTCGATGATCTTCGAGAGCGGGCCGCTCTGCTCGCTCGCCAAGGCGCCGGATCCCGAGGCGAGCATGAAGTACCTCAAGTGGTGGACCACCGCGCAGGCGCAGGAGAAGTGGGCCACCGCCCGCGGCGACGTCAGCGCAAACCCGAGGGTGACCATCAAGAGCGAGGCGTTGGGGCAGGTCACCAAGGACGCGGGCAGCGGCGGGTACCGCCTGGTCAACCGCTACTTCGAGGCCACGCCACCGCCGATCCTGGCCGCGGCGCTCGACGGTTTCGGGCTGTTCGTGGCCAAGCCGGAGACCTACCGGCAGGTGCTGGAGGACATCCAGAAGAAGGCCGACGAGTACTGGAGCACGCACCAGTGACAGGGAGGACGACGGCTCCGCTGCTCGGCAGGTTCCGCGCGGGATACGTCTCCCCGGCGGTCCTGCTGGTGGCGGGCCTGCTGTACGCGCCCTTCGTCTGGACGGCCTACCTGAGCCTCACGCGCTACGACGGGCTGGCCCCGCCGGAGTTCGCGGGATCGGCGAACTTCGTCAAGCTGTTCGACGATCCCGCGCTGCTCACCGCGACCCGCAACACGCTGATCTGGGTCGTGGGCACGATGGTGCTGCCGGTCGGCCTCGGACTGCTGGTGGCGGTGCTGTCGTACGACATCAGGGGCGGCGCGTGGTTCCGCGTGCCGTTCATGCTGCCCTACGCGCTGAGCGGGGCGGGGCTCGGCCTGGTGTGGAGCCCGATCCTGTCGCACGACGGCATCGCCAACCGGCTGCTCGGCGTCGACACCGCCTTCCTGCAGGACGCGCCGCTGAACACGATCGCCATGCTGCTGGTCTGGACGTGGCAGCAGCTCGGCGTCAACACGCTGCTGTTCGCGGTCGGGCTGCAGTCGATACCCAAGGAGCCGATCGAGGCCGCCCGGCTCGACGGGGCCTCGGGGTGGCGGCTGTTCCGGCACGTCATCTGGCCGCTGCTGGCGCCGCTGACCGCCGTGGTCGTCGGGCTCGCGCTGGTGGCCAGCCTGAAGAGCTTCGACATCGTGTGGGTCATGACACAGGGCGGTCCTGGGCGCAACTCCGAGACGCTCGCCGTCACGATGTACCGCGACACGTTCGTGGCCGGCGAATACGGGTACGGCTCTGCGGTCGCCGTCCTGCTGACGGTGGTCACGGGCCTCGCCTCGTACCTGTATCTGCGGAGGCGCGCATGATCAGGAGGTTCGTCCTCGTCGTGCTGGGGCTGATCTGGCTCGGCCCCACCTACCTGCTGGTCGTCAACGCCGCGCGGCCCGCCGACACCTACGACCCCTCGCGGGCGTGGATCCCCTCGCCCGACGTCGCCCTGATCCAGAACTTCCTCCAGGCGTGGAACCGGGCGGACCTCGGCCAGAGCCTGGCAAGTACCGCCCTCTACAGCGTCGTCTCCCCCGCGCTCGGGGTGCTGATCGGCGCGATGGCGGGGTACACGATCGTCGTGCTGCGGCTGCGCCACGGCTTCCTCTGGTTCATGGTCATCTTCGGCGGCACGATCTTCCCGTCGCAGATGCTGCTCGTCCCGCTCTTCGTCGGCTACAGCGACGCGGGGCTCTACGACACCCGGCTCGGGATGATCATCGTCTACACGGCGATCAGCGTGCCGCTGTCGGCCTTCGTGCTGCGCAACTTCTTCTCCGGCGTGGCCTTCTCGATCTTCGAGGCGGCCAGGATGGACGGCGCGTCCACCCTGCGTGTCTTCTTCCGCGTCTACCTGCCGCTGGCCGCCGGCGCGCTCGCCGCTGTGTTCATCCTCAACTTCACCTTCATCTGGAACGACCTGCTGTTCGGGCTGACGCTGTCGCAGACCGCCGAGGTGCGGCCGGTGATGACCGCGCTGGCAGGCCTGCTGACCGACGTCTACGCGGGCACGCCGGTGCCCGTCGGCCTGGCGGCGGGGCTGGTCGTGTCACTGCCCACGGTGGTGCTGTTCGTGGTCACCCAGCGGATGTTCGCCCGTGGACTCGCCCTAGGAGGTCTGTCATGACGAGCCGGCTGCTGCAGCCGAGCCTTGGTTCCCCCGACTATGACGGCATACGGCAGGCGTTGCGCGAGGACACCTCGACACCGGTGATCTCCGTGCGGGGCCTGGAGGCACGGGTCTCGGTGCTGCCGCTGATCACCCACGACGGCCGCCAGGCGGTCAGGGTGTCGGTGACCGGCCTGGTGCCCGCCCACCTGGAACACGTCCTGGCCGATCCGGACAGCGCGGACGACCGCACGGGGGACGGGGCGGCGGACGGCGTGGTGGACAGGGCCGAGGGCGCCGACGTGACGCTGCTCGTGCCCGAGGTGACCCGGCCGCGCGACCTCACCCTGGAGCTGCGCGACGGCGAGGGCGTGATCGGCCAGGCGCTGGTCACCGTCACGCCGCAGCGCCACTGGGACGTCTTCGTCGTCCACCACTCGCATCTCGACATCGGCTACACCGATCCGCAGGGCACCGTGCTGCGCCACCACCTCGACTATCTGGACGCGGCGCTGCGGCTGACCGAGGAGAGCGCGGACTGGCCCGACGACGCGAGGTTCCGATGGACGGTGGAGTCGTCGATGCCCGCGCTGCGCTGGCTCGCCGCCCGCCCCCGCGACCTGGTCGCGGCCTTCAAGGAGCGGATGCGTGACGGGCTGATCGAGGTGACCGCCCTGCCGTTCCAGCTGCACACCGAGGCGTGCTCGACCGAGGAGCTGTACCGGCAGCTGCGCTTCACCGAGGAGCTGCCCGCCCGCTCGGCGATGCACACCGACGTGCCGGGCGCGGTCGTCGGGCTGATCGACGCGCTGAACTCGGTGGGCGTGCGCTACCTGGCGGCCGCCCACAACTGGGCCGGGCGGTCGGTGCCGTACCTGCACGGCGGCGACAAGCTCACGCGGCCGTTCCGGTGGCGGGCGCCCAGCGGCAACGAGCTGCTGGTCTGGTTCACCGACACGCCGCACGGCATGGCCTACATGGAGGGCAACACGGTCGGCCTCGCCGACTCCTTCGAGCTGGCCGACGACCTGCTGCCGCGCTACCTGTGCGCGCTGGCCGGGCGGGGCTACCCGTACGGCCCCGGCACGTTCGGCTGGCAGGGGCCGGACGCGGAGCGGGAGCCGTACGCGCTGGACGCCCTGCACCTGAGGGTGCAGGGGGCGCACGCGGACAACGCGGGCCCCTCGATCGTGCCCGCCTCGATCGTGCGCGAGTGGAACACCAGATGGGCCTACCCCCACCTGCGCTCGGCCGTCAACAGCGACTTCTTCGCACACGTCGAGGAGCGCTATCACGACCGGCTGGCCGTCCACGAGGGCGACTGGACCGACTGGTGGGCCGACGGGCTGGGTTCGGGCGCGCGCCCGCTCGGCTACGTGCGACGGGCGCAGAGCGCGCTGCGGGCCGCCGAGACGCTGCACACCCTGGCGGGCGCGGACGCGACCGAGCAGGTCGATCTGGCCTACGACAAGGTGGCGCTGTTCAACGAGCACACCTGGGGCGCGGCCAACCCGTGGGAGGACGCCGAGGAGGCGGGCGACTCGGGCGGGCTGCAGTGGACGCGCAAGTCCGCCGGCGCCTACGACGCGCAGGACGACTCCGCCGACCTGCTGCAGGCGGGCATGCGCAGGTTCGGCAGGACCTTCGGCGGCAGGGGCTTCGTCGTCGTGAACCCCGGCACGCAGCGCCGCACGGACGTGGTGCGGGCCTTCCTGCCGCGCGACGTGGTGCCGCTGGACGAGCCGATCGCGCTGGTGGACGAGCGGACCGGCGAGCGGGTCCCGCACCACGAGGAGGTCGTCCACCCCGTCGACTGGCCGACCAGGCCGATCGGCCGGCACGTCAGCGCGGTCGTCGGCGACCTTCCCGGGTACGGCTACGCGTTCCTGTCGATCAGGCCGGGCGAGGCCGTCACGACCAGGGAGACCGGCGAGACGATCGAGAACGAGTTCTACCGCGTCGGCTACGACATCAAGGAAGCGTACATCCGCTCGATCTTCGACAAGCGGGCCGGCAGGGACCTGGTCAACGCCGACGCCGCCGCCGGGTTCGGGCAGTACGTCTACGACCGCTACGCCACCGCCCCCCACTTCAACCACATGTCCGGGCATGTCGGCGCGCACGACAGGACGCTGCTCGGCGACCGGGCGATCGGCCGTCACGCCGCCGTCGTCAAGGCCGAGCGCACCGCGATCGGCGAGAAGCTGGTCGTCGAGCTGCAGGCCAAGGGCGTCGACTGGGTGCGCACGACGATCGAGCTCTACGACGGGGTGCCGCGGGTCGATCTGACCTACCGGCTGGCCAAGCAGGGCACTCCGGCCAAGGAGGCGGTCTTCCTGGCCTTCCCGTTCGCCTGCGCCGGACCGCCCGCGGCCTGGGAGCTGACCGGGGGTGTCGGCGGCGGTCCGAGCGTGCCGGGCTCGGCCGCCTACATGCTGCCGATCAGGCACTGGATGGCCTTCGACGACCCGGAGCTGTCGGTGGCGTGGGCGACGCTCGAGGCGCCGCTGGTGCAGCTCGGCACCATCCACATGCCCTACGCGCCCTTCCCCGCCACGCTCGCCGAGGAGCCGGGCACGATCTACTCCTGGGCGCTCAACAACATCTGGGACACGAACTTCCCCACCCAGCAACAGGGGGAGACGACCTTCCGTTACGCGGTCACCTCCTCCTCGACCATGACGAGCAGGGTGCTCGGCCCGCTGGCCGCCGCCGGGCTCACCGACCCGTTCCTCGGCATCCTCGCCACGGGGACGGCGCGGCCCGGCGCGGAGGGCGTCTTCGCGACCGTGGACCATCCGGAGGTCCACATCACCTCGCTCGGCCGTACCGCCGAGGGGGTCGTCATGCGGCTCCAGTCGCTGGCCGCGACCGAGGTCGAGGCCACCGTGAGGCTGCGCGGCCTGCGCGCGGCCACGGTCGGCGGGACGCCGCTGCAGGTCCACGACGAGCAGGTCAAGGTACGGCTGCCCGCCTGCGGGGTGGCCGCCGTTCGGGGGATGCTGTGAAGATCGTTGACATCAGGGCCACCACGGTGGCCGTCCCGCTCGAAGCGCCGCTGCGGCACAGCAACGGCGCCCACTGGGGCAGGTTCGTCAGGACCATCGTCGAGGTCGAGGCCGACAACGGGCTGATCGGGCTGGGCGAGATGGGCGGCGGGGGAGAGGGCGCCGCCGCCGCCTTCCGCGGCCTGCTCGACTACCTGTCCGGCCACGACCCCTTCCAGCTCGAGGCGCTCCGCTTCAAGATCGCCAACCCGACGGCCTCGCTCTACAACAACCGCACCCAGCTGCTGGCCGCGCTGGAGTTCGCCTGCCTCGACCTGATCGGCCAGCAGCTCGGCGTGCCCGTCCACGACCTGCTCGGCGGGAGGCTCAGGGAGTCGGTGCCGTTCGCCTCCTACCTGTTCTTCCGCTACCAGGGCGACGCGGCGCCCGAGGTGCGCACGCCCGACCAGCTCGTCGAGCACGCCAGGGCGCTGAAGCGGGCGCACGGCTTCACCGTCCACAAGCTCAAGGGCGGGGTGTTCCCGCCCGACTACGAGCTGGAGTGCTACCGGGCGCTGGCCGCCGCCTTCCCCGGCGACCGGCTGCGCTACGACCCGAACGCGGTGCTGTCCATGGCGGAGGGGCTGCGCTTCGGCAGGGCGATCGAGGACCTCGACAACGACTACCTGGAGGACCCGGTCCTCGGGCTGGAAGGGTTGCGGCTGATCCGCGAGCGGGTCTCCGTGCCCCTCGCGACGAACACCGTCGTGGTGAACTTCGAGCAACTGGCCGCCAACGTGCTGCGGCGGGGCGCCGACGTCGTGCTGCTCGACACCACCTTCTGGGGCGGCGTCAGGCCGTGCGTGAAGGCGGCGGCGGTGTGCGAGACGTTCCAGCTCGGCGTGGCCGTGCACTCCTCGGGCGAGCTGGGCATCCAGCTGGCGACCATGCTGCACCTGGGCGCCGTGCTGCCCAACCTCACCTACGCGGCCGACGCGCACTACCACCACCTCGTCGACGACGTCATCGCCGGAGGGAAGCTGGCCTACCGGGACGGGCGCATCGCCGTACCGGACGGGCCAGGGCTGGGGGTGCGGCTGGACAGGGAACGGCTGGCCCGCTACGCCGAGCTCTATGCCGAGCTGGGCGGCTACCCCTACGACCGCGACCCCGGCAGGCCCGGGTGGTACGCCCAGGTGCCGAACGAGCGCTTCGCCGACCCGGCCGCGGGGCCGTGACCTCAGCGACCTCAGCGACCTGAGCGACCTGAGCGACCTGAGCGACCTCAGCCCTCAGCCGAGCAGCCGCCTGATCCCGTCCGCGTACGCGCGCGGATGGGTCAGGTTGCCGTTGTGGCCGCCGGGCAGCACCTCCAGCTCGGCGCCCACGAGCGCGGCCAGCTCCTCGGCGCACCGGTAGTCGAACACCCCCCGCGGCGTCGTACGGCCGGCGACGGGGACGATCCGCACGGGTGAGCGGCGCAGCGCCTCGGGGTCGAGCCGATCCTCCCTGATCGCGGTGAGGTCGTGGCGCAGGAAGTGCGTGAAGTTGGCGACCCGCTGCGGCGTCATGGGGAACGGCGTGAGGTCCGGCTCCTTGTCGTCGCTGCCGGGGTCGATGCCGAGCACCTCGGCCACCAGCTTGACGGCGGGCACGAGCCCCTCGCGCTCGAAGACCTCCTGGACCTCGGCCAGCTCCCGCACGTGACGTTCCATGAGGTCGCCGGGCAGCAGCCACGGCGCGACGGGCTCGTGCGCGATGAGGGTGTGGATCTGCTCGGGATGCCTGGCGGCCAGGTGGAGCCCGAGCGCGGCGCCGAAGCTGCAGCCGAGCATGGCCGCCGGCTGGTCGGTCACCTCCGCGAGGATCCGGTGGACGTCCTCGGCGTGCTCGGCCATGGAGATCGTGACGGCGGGGTCGTCGAGCGCGCTGCGCGAGAGCCCCCTGCGGTCGTAGGTGACGACGGTGAAGTCGCCGACCAGCCGGTCGACCAGGTCCTTGCCCCTGTCGGCGTCGCCCTCGCCGCTCTGCGACAGCAGCAGCACCGGGCCGTCGCCCCTGACCTCGACGTGGATGTGGTTCGTCATGGCTCTCACCATAAAGCATCAAATTTGATGCATCAAGTCTGATGTAGTCTGGGGACATGAACGGAGTGGAGCTGTTCCTGCTGGGCCGTACGCTGATGAAGATCGGCGAGGAGTCCATGCCGACCGAGGGGATCGGCCCGCGGACCACGAGCGTGCGCACGGTGCTGATCGTGGTCAGCGACCTGCGCGCGCACCCCGAGACCACGGTCGGGGAGGTCGCCGCCCGCACCGGGCTGCCGCAGAGCGCGGTGTCGGCCGCCGTCGCCCGGCTGAAGGAGGCGGGCGCCGTCGTCACCGCGCCCGACCCGGCCGACCGCAGGCGTCAGGTGATCACACCCGCGCCGGCCCTGTCGGACAGGGTGACGCGGGTGCGGTCCACGCCGATCGACGGCCCGCTCGCCGCGGCACTCGGCACCACGGACCCCGGCGAGATCGGCGAGGTGATCGCGCTGCTCGAGCAGCTCGCCGGTCGGCTGACGCCCGGCGCGGTGACCAGGCTGCGGTGAGTCGAACCCCGGCGGGCACGGTCGTCGCTGTCAGTCGGGCAGCGCGGCTGGATTGCGGGCGAGCAGGCCGCCGTCGACCCGGTGCTCGGCGCCGGTGATGAACGACGAGCGCGGCCCGGCGAGGAAGGCGACCAGTTCGGCCACCTCCTCCGGCCGCGCCACCCTGCCCAGCGGATGGGCCCGGCCCCACGCCGCGACCTGCTCGTCCTGCGACAGCGGCCCGCGCCACAGGTCGGCCGCCCAGCGCAGCATCGGGGTGTCGACCGAGCCGGGGCACACGACGTTCACCCTGATCCCGTCGGCGGCGTGATCGAGGGCCATCGCCCTGGTCAGGCCGTTCAGCGCGGCCTTGCTCGCGGTGTAGGCGGCCACGTGCGCCTGGGAGGCGAAGGCCTGCACCGACGACATGACGACGATCGACCCGCCGCCCCGCCTGCGCAGCGCCGGAACGGCCGCCTTGCAGGTCAGGAAGACACCCTTGAGGTTGATGTCGAGTACCTCGTCCCAGACCTCGACCGGCGTGTCCTCCACGGTGCCGTACCGCTGCACGCCCGCGCAGGTCGCCACGATGTCCAGCCCGCCGTACCTGGACTCGGCCAGCTCGACCAGCTCGCGCATCCGCTCCCCGTCGCGCACGTCCGCGACGACCCCGGTGACCCGCTCGCCCCCGAACGGCGCCTCCGTCCCGCAGTAGACGACCGCCGCGCCCGCCCCTGCCAGCCGCTCGACGACCGCCTTCCCGATGCCCGTCGACCCGCCCGTGACCAGGGCCACCTTGCCGTCGAACTCGCTCACGTCATCACCTCCGCGCGCACCCATGAGGTCCTGGACTCGCCGGGCCCGAGGAGCATCGCGGTCCCGTTGTCCACAGCCGTGGCCAGGCCGTCCGTCGGCATGCCGGAGAACGGCTCCAGCCCCACCACGTACGCCCTGCCCCACCACGGCCAGTCCTTCGTGGCACCGGCCTCCTGCCACAGCCACAGGTACGGCATGGCGCCCGCGTCCCACTCCACCCGCAGGCCGACCCCGGCCAGAACCTCGTACCATCCCGTGTCGAAGCCTGTCAGATAGACGATCTCGCTGGGCGCCCCCTCCGGCGGCGCCACGAACAGCTCCGCCGCCCGCCGTCCGAGCGGATCGATCGACGAGGGGTGCGGGATCACCGTCACCCCCTCGGGCACCCTGATGCGCGCGCCCGGTCGCAGGAACGGCCGGCCGTAGACCAGGTGGTGGCCCCACATCGCGTGCAGCGCCACACCCGCCTCGTTCGTGACCCGTCCCTCGATCTCCAGCGCCGCCGTCCCCGAGGCGATCCTGAACACCTTCTCCACCCGGTACGGCAGGCGCCGCGTGCGCACCGCCAGCCGTACCGCGACCTCCTCGGGCGAGTCGGACAGCACCTCCACCGACCACGGCAGCCCCGCGACCTCGCCGTGCTGGGCCAGCCGCGCGCCCCGGTACACGCTGGGCGCGCCGCCGTTGGGGAAGACCTCCTGCCATCCGCCCTCGTAGTGGTCGAGGAACGCGCCCACGTCGTCGGCCGCCTGCTGCGGGAGCGGCCTGCGCAGCCCCTGCGGCGAGAGCCACACCAGGTCGGTGTCGGTCGGCTTGTGCAGGAACTCCACGACGTCGCCGCCCTTGCCGGCCAGCACGGTCACGCGCAGCCGCTCGTTCTCCAGGACGAGCGCGCGCATGCCCTCGACCGTGATCTCCCGCAGCCGGGCGGCCCAGTTGCGCGTCACTCGAACGCCAGGTCCAGGAAGCGCGGGCGGTAGATCGTCACGTCGCGATAGTGATCGGTGTTGACGAAGCTGTTGACGTTGTAGGAGACCACGAGCCCGGGTCCGGCGATCTCCGGGTGCGCGTGGGCGTTGTAGGTGAAGATGTTCCCGCCGGTCTCGGGTGTGGTGTAGACGGTGGTCTTGTTCCCGAACGGCCCGTACGGCGTGCAGCCGGTGTAGGCGACGATCCTGGAGCTCAGCACCTCCGTGGTGTCGTGCGTGATCAGCACGTAGCCGTCGCCGACCCGGCTGACGGAGTACTCGTTGGCCACGCCCTCCATCAGGCGGGCCGAGTCGGCCTGGTTCCTCGACCAGGTGCCGTCCGCCTTCAGGTACTCCCACGTGCCGAGCAGGCTGGCGCCCCTGACCCTGGCCAGGTGCATGTACTTGGGCGAGCCCAGGTCCTCCACGCCGTAGACGTAGGTGTGGCGGCCGTCCCTGTGGACGGCGGACGCCCACGCCACCTTGCGCCCCGACGGCAGGTCGTGCACGCTGATCGGCCGGTCGAGGCGCCCGGGGGCGAAGCGGGCGACCACGTTGCGGTGCCAGCGCCAGTCCCACGGGCCGGTGCCGAACCGCTCGTACTCCTGGTAGGTGACCTCCAGGACGCCGCCGGCGAGCGTGGCGTCGCCGGCCCAGTACCAGTGGTCCTTGTCGCGGGGCGGCATCACGGCCTTGGGGTCCTCGGCGGTGCCTCCGTAGATCGTGGACAGCCGGCCGTCGCGCTCCACCGCGAAGGAGTTGTTGAGGAAGACGGTCGTGCCGCCCTCCTCCCTGACCGGCGGGCGGGAGCCGTCCGGGTTGACCTGGCCGAGGAAGGTGTCGGAGAACACCCACAGCTCCTTGCCGTCGGGAAGCCTGACGGAGTAGGTGCCGTCGGCGCCCGTCCAGTCGTCCAGGCGGCTGTTGTCGTTGCCGTACGCGGTGAACAGGGAGGTCAGCCTGGCGTCGGTGCCGGCGCCGCGGAAGGTGGGCAGGTCGCAGGCGGCGGCCAGGGCGGCCGCGGGGGCGCCGGCGATCGTGGTGAGGACGAGAACGAGAGACAGCAGGAGTCGCCGCATCACGGGCCCCTATCAGATGGGGGATGTCCTCGTAGTTCTAGTCATTAGATGACTTATTGTCTAGTAGTTCTTGCCGTCCTGCTGTACTTCTCGCCCTGAGCGCCCTCACGCCGCGGCGTCGACGCCGTCGAACGGCAGGCTCTAGGAGTTCGGCGAGGCCTGTGCCGGTGTCGGGAAGGCGAACCGCGGCTCCGTTCCTGACCACCACGCCCCGATGGCGAACGCCGCCGTCGCCTCGATGTAGACCGCGCGGGCCAGCCCCCCGCAGGGCATGGGGGTGCAGCCCATCGACGTGATCAGTTCGGTGACCTGGTCGAGGCTGCCCGGATCGTCCCCGCAGAACGGTACGGCCAGCGGGGCGCCCTCGAAAGCCGGGCGCGGCAGCGTCCAGATGCTCTCGTGGCACAGGTTGAACGCCTTGACCACGTGGGCCCCCGGCGCGGCCTCCGCCATCCGCCGGGCGACCGACGTCGTGCCGCCTGTCGTCAGCATCAGCCCGCCGTCGGCCGGCGCGATGGGGTTCGTGCAGTCGACGACCGTCCGCCCGCTGAGGGTGCCGGCGAGCCCCTCCACCACCTTCGGCGCCACGTCCGCGGGGACCGCCACGAGGACGAGGTCGCCGTGGGCCGCCCCGTCCGTGAGAGTCCCGTACCCCGCGGCGCCGATACGGGCCGCCGTCGCGGCGGCCGCGGCCCGGTCGCGTCCGCCGACCAGCACGTCGTGCCCCGCGCGGACCCACGCGCCGCCCAGTGTCGTGGCCATCATGCCCGTGCCGAGGATGCCGATACGCATGGTGTGACTCCTGACTCCTGACTCCGGATCGTCGGCGACCCGGCAGTGCCGAGGTGACATCGCAGGTGATGCCGGTCCCCGACGGTAGGTGGCCCGATGCGCACCACGTGGTGTCCGTCGGAGCGGGCAGGATGGGGGCGTGGAGAATCTCCCCGACCTGCCGGAGCTCGCGTACACCTCCGACTGCCGGGCGCGCATGGCGTTCGAGGTGCTCGCGAACCGCTGGGACAGCGTCGTCGTGTACACGCTCGGCCAGAGCGGTCCGATGCGGCCACGTGAACTGGTCGCCCGGATCGGCGGGATCCGCCCCAAGGTCCTCACCGAGGCACTGCGGCGCCTGGAGTACAACGGCCTGGTCGACCGCCGGGCGTACGCGGAGGCGCCACCGCGCGTGGACTACGCGCTGACAGAGGCCGGTGTCGCGCTGCTCGGCCCCATGCGTGCGATGGGCGTGTGGGCCGCACGGTACGGCGACGCCGTCCTGGACGCGCAGGACCGGTTCGAGGAGCGGAACCAGGCGCACCGCCGTACCGGCAGCTAGCCCCCGCCCACCAGGTTGACGCCGAGAGGCTCATCTGCCACGCGGTCGAGGGAGTCGTGAAGACCGAACTGTTGCGCGGTGTGGCCGACGCACGCGCTGAAAATCGGATGCCCGCCTGCGAAACCGCCATGCAGCCTGCGCGAGCCACCGATGGAGGAATCGCCGTGGGTCACGGGGAGTTCGGATACGTCACGTGCAAGCCATGACCCCTGTCTAGTGTCAGCGACCCCTGCGCTTGTCGGTCTGTTTGGGGTGTCCGGTGCCCGCCCTCGTGATCCATAGTGTGCGGTTGTCGTCATCGACGGCGTACCAGATGCGGCCACCGGAAGTCGCCTCGTACTGCCACTGCTCCAGGAATTCTCCGCCTACCTTCACCGCGCCCAGCGCGCCTTTGAGAGGGTGCTGGCGGTTGTCCACGTGACACCCGCGCCCGGTCCAGGTTTTTCCCGGGCCTGGGAGAGCAGGTGGTTCCACCCTTCAGCGGCACGACGGCTTCTCCGCGGTGTGGCCGGCCGTGCGCGCTGAAAACAGGATGCCCGCCCGCGAAACGCCCATGTAGCCTGCGCGAGGACCTCTGAAAGGGAATCGCCATGGGACACGGTGGGGCACTTCACGTGCGAGCCATGACGCCTATGGTCGCGCTAACGGCGAGGCGCTGCCGTCGATCATGCCTGAATCGTAGACTCCGTATATGAGCGCGATGCGTGACGAGCTCCACTCGCTGGTCGACCAGTTGCCCGAGGACCAGGTGCCGCCGGTGCTGGCACTCGTCCGTGAGAACATCGCAGCGACACGCCGCCGTGAGGGAGCAGCGCTGACCCTGGAACGGATCCGGGAGCGGATGCGTGGAGTAACGGGCGTGGACGAAGAGCTCCATCGCCTTCGGGACGAGTCGCGTGGCTGACGCCTACGTCGTCGATACGGGCGTGTTCCTGAGGTGGTTTGTCGATCAACCTGGCTTCGAGCATGCTCGCGAAATTCAAGAGGCCTTCCTGCATGATCAGGTCGGGCTGGAGACAGCCGATTTCGCGCGCATCGAAGTCGCGGGAGTCTTGCGGAAGAAGGGGCTTCTCGCCGGTCGCCTGACGGCTGAAGAGTTCGTCGCGGCCGTCCGGGTCATTGATGAGTTCGGGGTTCGCGTCCACCAGGTCGACGCAGACCGGCTCGAGAGAGCCGCCACTCTGGCGGTGCGGCTCACCCTCCGCATGTATGACGCGATCTTCGCCCAACTGGCGCTCGACAGAGCTATTCCGTTGCTCACAACTGATGCCAAGCTCTGCCACGCGGTCGAGGGAGTCGTGAAGACCGAACTTCTCCGGGGTGTGGCCGGCCGTGCGCGCTGAAAAGAGGATGCCCGCCCGCGAAACGCCCATGTAGCCTGCGCGAGGACCTCTGAAAGGGAATCGCCATGGGACACGTCGAGGTGGGACACCTCACGTGCAACCCGTGACCCCCATGCCGCGCCGCGAGATTGCCGTCTTCTTCTGGCCTGATTACTGGCCCCGCATTCCTTGATACACGTACACGCACGTGCTCCCGGACATCGAACGAGCGACCGTCGAGGCGGTCGCAAAGAAGCTGTTCGGGTGATCAGAGAACGCGCAAGTGGCCGGATTCCTGGCGAGGTCAGGCCTCTTGGCTGTCGAAATGGCCGTCGTCGCCCTTTTGGGCAAGATCGATGACCGCCGTTTTGGCTGGTAGGGCGCCTGGGACTCGAACCCGGGATCTGTCGATCAAGAAGCGCGGACAAGGCGGTTCTCGTAGGCGAAGATCACGGCCTGGATTCTGTCACGGAGCTTGAGCTTGGCCAGGATGCGGCCCACATGGGTCTTCACTGTGCCCTCGGACAGGAGCAGCCGACCGGCGATCTCGGCGTTGGACCGGCCGAGCGCGATCTGTTGGAGGATCTCGCGTTCCCGTGGGGTCAGCGCGGCCAGTGGGTCAGGACCGTCATCGGGCACCGGGAGGTCGGCGGCGATGTGGTCGATGAGCCGACGGGTGGTGGACGGTGCGATGACCGCGTCGCCACGGTGCACGGTGCGGATCGCGGCCAACAGGTCCTCCGGCGGCGCGTCCTTGACCAGGAAACCGCTGGCTCCGGCCCGCAGCGCGGCGAAGGCGTACTTGTCGAGGTCGAACGTGGTGAGCACGACCACCCGGGGCGCAGGTCCGGGACGAGCGAGCAGGCGGTGGGTCGCCTCAACCCCGCCCATACGTGGCATCCGGACGTCCATCAGGACCACGTCGGCGGTCGTGACGGCCAGTTTCTCCAGCGCTTCGGCGCCGTCGCCGGCCTCACCGGCGACCATCATGTCGGGCTGAGCCTCGACCACCATCACGAAGCCGGCCCGGACCATCACCTGGTCGTCGACGAAGAACACTCTGATCGTCACGTCTGCCCCTTCGCTCCGGTCCGCAGGGGTACGGCAGGCGGGCGGACACGTGGAACCCACCGGCCGTTGCCGGTCCGGCGGTAACCGTACCGCCGAAGGCAAGGAATCGCTCGCGCATGCCGACCAGGCCGAGCCTTGCGCCGTCGCCGGGCCCGCCGGGATCCCCGGGGCCGTCGTCCTGGACCCGCACCGCAAGCTCGGCCGTCTCCCAGCTCAGCACCACCAGGGCCCGGCGGCCGGCGCCCGCGTGCTTGAGCGTGTTCGTCAGCGACTCCTGGACCAGCCGGTAGACCGCCAGTTCGGCGGCGGGGCTGAGCCGCCGCTCGGTGCCGTCCTGCCGGAACGTCACCTCCAGCCCGGCGGCCCTGGTCCCCTCCAGCAGCCGGGGCAGCTCGGCCAGCGTCGGCGCGGAGTCTCCGGACTCGGGCTCCAGCGGCGTGTCGGCGCGCAGCACGCCCAGCAGGCCGCGCATGTCCGCCAGCGCGTGGCGTCCGGCGTCGGCGATCGTGGCGAGGATTTCCGCAGCCCGGCCAGGATCGGCGCCTACCGCATAGGTGCCGCCCTGCGCCTGGCTGATCACCACTGACAGCGAGTGCGAGACCACGTCGTGGATCTCTCTGGCGATCCGGGCTCGCTCGTCGCTTACGGCCCGTCGAGCGCGTTCCTCCCGATCGGCTTCCGCTCTGCGCGCCCGATCCTCCAGCGAGGCCAGGTACGCCCGCTGCGTCCGGCGCCACATGCCGAGGCTCCACGCCACCATGGTGACGGCGAGTAGGAAGAGGAAGACGTACGCCGGGGGCAGGCCGGCCGCCTGGCGCGGGTTGAGCCAGAACCGTGCGCCGACGGCTGCGGATCCGAGCACGGCCGCGGCCGGCCCCCAGCCCAGAGCACGCCGCGATCCGTAGGCGCACACCGAGTAGAGCGACCACGGAAACACCAGCATCGACGGTGGCAGCAGCAGGACCCCGGTGCCGGCCAGCATCGCCGCGCATCCCACCGAGACCGCGCCGAAGGACGCCAACGGCATTGCGCGCCGCAAGCCCATCGCGGTGTGCGCCAGTAGAGCACCCGCGAACGCGAGCGGCGCGGGGCCGGGAGTCGCGGTCAGCACGAGCCAGGTCCAGCCCAGCAGCGGCAGGCCCACCAGCGTGGCCAGGGCGGCGTCGGCGAGCGGCGGCCGTGCCCTGGCCTGCGAGAGCAGCCGTCCGATCGCCTGTGACATGGCCCTGAGTCTACGAACGGGCAAGGGCGCGCCGCGTCTGCCCAGGGGCGGAGCCGCGTATGCCTGAGGTCGTATCTTTCCTGGCCCTCGGGCAGACGCGGGAGCGGCGTCCGCGGAGGGAGTGTGGGATCACCGAACGAACATCGGACGGAGACCTCATGAGACAACGATCACCTGTTGCGGGTTATCTCGCCGCCGGCTGGGCGGCGGCGTACGCGGGATTGCGCGCCTACTGGACGATGGGCGGTGAGTGGCTCGCCGTGCGCTGCAGCGCCACCGAGGCCGCCACGGCCACCGCCGCGGATCCGTGCGCCAGCCGGCCGCTGCCCGAGTTGGACGGCCTGGCCGGGTGGGGGAGCGTGCTCGCGCTGGCCGCGATGGCCGTGCTGGCGCTGGCCACGGTGCGGCCCTTCGGGCGGCGGATCCCGCGCACGGGCCTGCTTGCGGCGACCTGGATCGGCGCGCTGGCGCTGCTGTGCTTCGGCGGCCAGATCCTGCTGCTCAACCTGCTGCGGGTGCTCTTGTGGGTCACCGGGTTGCCCGGCTGGGCGGCCGAGCCGTACTGGACGCTGTTCGTCGACCAGCTCATCGTGCTCGCCGGCGTCGGGGCGCTCGCCGTCGCCGCCTGGTCCTACCAGCGTCGCACGCGCCCCGAGTCGGTGGACGTGCGAGCTGTCGGCCGCCGGCTGCGCCGGTTCGGCTGGGCCGCGACGCTGGCGCCGCTGCCCTACGCGACGCTCAAGGCGGTGTGGGCCCTGGGCTACCCGGTGGGCGGCTACCGTGAATCGGGGCTGGTGGGTGCGCACCACTGGTACAGCCCGTTGGCCGATTTCAGCGTCACCATTCCGGTGTTCGGCGCGCTGTGCGCGCTCGCGCTGATCCAGGGCTGGGCCCGGTGGGTGCCCCGCCGGCTGGTGCTGGGCGCCGGCTGGATCGGTGGCGTCGGCCTGCTGTCCATGGGGCTGCCGGCGGCGGTGACCACGATCGGTGAGTTCGTCGGCCTCGCCGAGTTCCCGACCGCGCCCGGCAGCGCGAACCTGTGGGTGATCGGCCTGACCTACGGCGGGTTCCTGTTCTGGGGCACGGCCCTGGTCGGTCTGATCACCTGCTATCAGGCGCTCACCCAGCATCCAGCGCCCGCCCGATTCCTCGGTCCGGCCGTACAGGAAGCAAGCATTCGATGAGGAAGGTTCTGACGTGCGCTTTGTGACCGTTGCGCTCGTCGGTCTGTTCGGGGTGTACGGTGCCCGCCCTCGGTGATCCACAGCGTGCGGTTGTCGTCATCGATGGCATACCAGATGCGGCCACCGGAAGTCGCTTCGTACTGCCACTGCTCCAGAGGCTCTCCGCCCACCTTCACCGCGCCCAGCGCGCCTTTGAGAGGGTGCTGGCGGTTGTCCACGTGACGCGGATCGCCGGTGATCGCAACCCACGCCCGGTCCAGGTTCTCCCGGGCCTGGGAGAGCAGGTGGTTCCAGCCTTCAGCGGCACGACGATCGGCGAACCGCACACCCCAGGGGTTGGGGCGGGGGACCTCCTCCTCGCGGCCGGTCATGACGACTCGCCATGTGGCTTGGGGACCGCAGGCCCGTCGCCGGGAAAGGGCCCCTGGAGCTCGCGGGCAAGCTGCGGATCGCTCCACACCACCGCGGTGGACCGCCAAGACGTCAGGGCCCGGCCGAACGGCAGGAGCTCGCCGGTATCCGCTCCGGCGGTCAGATGCCCGAGAAGCTCGCGGACGCAAGCCTGACGTTCGGTCTCGGGCAGCCACGTCACCCAGGGCAATTCCTCGGTGAGTACCTCCTCGGCCAGGCTGCCGTTGCGTCGCTCCACGATGGCCAGGGCGCGAGCAGCGATGCGCAGGCTGGCCGTACTGGCCTCGAATTGCTCGGCCCGCATCAGAACAAGATTCTCCTCATCCCGACGCTCAAGGATCAGATAAGCGGCTAGCCGGTGAGAAATGGGATGCCGGACACGGGGGAGGACGGATAGCCTGCACGGGATCTGAAGGGGGCGCTATGGGACACGTCGAGGTGGGGCACCTCACCTACGTCCTGCCTGACGGGCGGCCGCTGCTCAACGACGTGTCCTTCCGCATCGGCGAGGGCGTCAAGGCCGCGCTCGTCGGGCCGAACGGGGCCGGCAAGACCACGCTGATGCGCCTGGTCGCCGGCGACATCCAGCCGGTCGAGGGCAGCGTGGCCAGCTCGGGCGGGCTGGGCGTCATGCGCCAGTTCATCGGCAGCATCCGCGACGGCAGCACGGCGCACGACCTGCTGCTCAGCGTCGCCCCACCCGCGGTACGGCAGGCGGCGCACCGCCTCGACCAGGCCGAGCTGGCGATGATGGAGCGTGACGACGAGAAGACCCAGATGCGCTACGCCCAGGCGATCACCGACTACACCGACGCGGGCGGCTACGACATCGAGGTGCTCTGGGACACCTGCACGATCGCGGCGCTCGGCGTGCCGTACGACAGGGTGAAGTACCGCGAGACGTCCACGCTGTCGGGCGGGGAGCAGAAGCGCCTGGTCCTGGAGGCGCTGCTGCGCGGGCCCGACCAGACGCTGCTGCTCGACGAGCCGGACAACTACCTCGACGTGCCCGGCAAGATCTGGCTGGAGCAGCAGCTCAACGAGACTCCGAAGACCGTCATGCTGGTCAGTCACGACCGGCGGCTGCTGGCCAACGCCGCCGACCGCATCGTCACGGTCGAGTCGGGCGGCGTCTGGATCCACGGTGGTGGGTTCGGCACCTACGCCGAGGCCCGCAAGGCCAGGAACGAGCGCCTCGACGAGCTGCGCAGGCGGTGGGACGAGGAGCACGCCAAGCTCAAGGCCCTGGTCAACATGCTCAAGAACAAGGCCAGGTACAACGACGGCATGGCGGCCGCCTACCACGCGTCCCAGACGCGGCTGCGCCGGTTCGAGGAGGCGGGGCCGCCGGAGGTGGCGCCGAGCGACCAGAAGATCAGCATGCGGCTGCGCGGCGGCCGTACGGGCAAGCGCGCGGTGATCAGCGAGAGCCTGGAGCTGACGGGCCTGATGAAGCCGTTCGACCTGGAGATCTGGTACGGCGAGCGCGTCGCCGTCCTCGGCTCGAACGGGTCGGGCAAGTCCCACTTCCTGCGCCTGCTGGCCGGGGAGCCGGTCGCGCACACGGGAGTGGCCAGGCTGGGCGCGCGCGTCGTGCCGGGACACTTCGCCCAGACGCACGCCCGCCCCGAGCTCCACGGCCGCACACCGTGCGAGATCGTCATGACCGAGCACGCCAAGCTCAAGAACGAGGCGATGAAGGTCCTGGCCCGCTACGAGCTCGCCGGGCTCATCGCCGACCAGCGCTTCGAGACGCTGTCGGGAGGGCAGCAGGCGCGGCTGCAGATCCTGCTGCTCGAACTGTCGGGCGCGACCCTGCTGCTGCTCGACGAGCCGACCGACAACCTCGACCTGGCCAGCGCCGAGGCGCTGCAGGAGGGGCTGAACGCCTTCGACGGCACGGTGGTCGCGGTCACGCACGACCGCTGGTTCGCCGATGACTTCGACAGGTTTCTGGTGTTCGGGGCGGATGGAAATGTGTACGAATCCGCCGAACCGGTGTGGGACGAAACACGCGTGGCCCGCCAACGCTGAACATTGACTAAAGAGTTGGTACGGCAGGCGCGTGTTCATGCCTGCCGTACCCGGAAACGGGTTATCACGGCAACGTGATTCCGCGTATCCGTACCATCGCCGCCTTCGCCCTCGTCCTCGTGGCGGGTTGTGCCGCGGCGGAGAAGCCACCTGTCCAGATGAAGCCGCTCGTGCTCAAAGAGCAGGCTTCGTCGGTCGCCAAGAGCGCCGACGGGTACGTCGTGAACTGGGCGGGCGTGCTGGTCAACAGCAACCCCTGGCACTTCGGCGAGCACGTCGTCGCCACGATCGTGGGGCGCGACGCCAAGGGCGCCGAGGTGGCCCGCATGGACCAGCCGCTCGACGCTGTCCCGCCGGGGGGCGACCTGCCCTTCACCGGGCAGATGCCGGCTTCAGGAAAGCCGGCGAAGGTGACGATCGAGTACCGCTCGACGCAGTGGCGGCAGGCGGCGCGCGTCCCGTCGTCGCTGCTGCCGTTCCCGATCACCAGGTCGCAGACCGTCAAGCAGAAGAACGGCAGCTACCTGGTCACCGGCGAGGTCGACAACCCCTACGTGCTGCCCGCCGGCAGCCTGGTCGTGACCGCGCTGCTGCGTGACCAGGCGGGCAAGCTGGTGGCCGGCGCCAGCACGTTCGTCGACGACGTGCGGGCGGGGAAGCCCCCGCGGTTCATCCTGACGGTCGAAGGGCTGCCCGCGACGGCGAAGGTGGCCATGACGGACGTGGTGGCCAGGACCTGGGGCTCGACCGGACGTCCTTACGAGGAGCTGGCGCTGGGCGGGGCGCAACCGGTGCACACGGTCAAGCCGACGACCGCGCCGTTCGCGTACGACAAGGGACGGCAGATGCCGCCGGGCGAGAGCAAGCCCTGACGGCACCCTGATCCACGCCCCTGACGACCCGACGAGGGCCCGCGCTTTCCCGCGGGCCCTCTTTGTGCGCTGTCATTCGTGACATTTCCGGACGGGCTTTCTTTGGCGATCCGCTCGTCAATAAGACGATAAATCGGTCAGGGCTACGGGTTTTTCTTGGCGGACCCCAATGAACCGGTAGAACGGCAAGTTACCGATCCATTACCTTCGGTCACGTCGGCGCAGCGGCGGCGAGGCCGCGGCTCGCCTTCTCGGTCCCATCTGGCTGAAGGGAGGCCGGTCAGCGTGCCCGCAGTCCGCGTCAGGTGCTCGGCCGGCCCGCCCGGACATCACCCCTGCCGCAAGAGCGTGGAAAGGAGGGTGGCGCTGCTCCGAGCCATGGGTTCCGCGCCACACAACAGATGAACGACCGCGTCCTGGTCGAGGCTCTCCGCGCCCGCGACCCTGGTGCCCTCGCGGCGCTCTACGACACGCACGCCGAGGGCATCTACCACTACTGCTGGACCCTCCTCAGCAATCCCGACAGCGCCCAGGTCGCCCTGCGCGACACCCTCATCGCCGCCGAGGCCCACATCGGCGCCCTGGCCGAGCCCGACAGGTTGCGCGGCTGGCTCTACGCGCTGGCCAGGCAGGAGTGCCTGCGCCGGCGCACCGGCGGTGGCGGCGACGAGACCGAGGCGATGGTCGCGCTCCCTGCCCTGGCCGATCCCGCCGACGCCGACCTGCGCGTCATGGCGTGGAACGCCGTCCGCAGCCTGACGGCGGCCGACGCCGAGCTGCTCGAGCTGACCACCAGGCACGGCCTGTCCACGTTCGATGTCGCGGCGGTTCTCGGGGTCACGCCGCGCCAGATCGAGATCACCCACGAGGCGGCCGCCGAACGGCTCGGCGACGCGATCACCGCCGAGGTCCTCGCCCGGAAGGGTCCCTACGACTGCCCGCAGCGGGCCGCCATCCTCACCGGCTTCTCCGGCGAGCTGACCGCCGAGATGCGCGGGGAGGTGGTCGCCCACCTGGACAGGTGCGAGACCTGCGCGCCGCACCGGGCAGGGCAGGTGTCGATCGCGAAGGTCTTCGAGCTGATGCCCGCCGCGGCGCTGCCGGAGACGCTCAGGGTCAGGGTGATGAGCTGCTTCGCCGACCCCGAGCTGCTGCCGTACCGGAGGTATGTGGCGCGGCGGTCGGCCGCGCTGGACGCGGCCGGGTTTCCCCACGCGGGAGACGGGAGGGCGCGGCGCTGGTCGCAGGCGCTGGCGGGCGCGTTGGCGGCGGTCGCCGCCCTCGCGGCCATCGGCATGATCTTCACCTACTTCGGCAAGGAGGGTGACGGGATCACGGGCATCGCCTCGGGGGCGTTTCCCGCGACCGGGGAGCCGCCGGGGATCAGGTTGCCCTGGCTGCCGAACCCTCACGACACGCCGATCACGGTGGAGCCCATCCTCAACAGCTCGGCGACCTATCCCGTCGGGGCGCACCGGTCGACGGCGCCGGTGACCGCGACGACGCCGGACCCCGTGCCGGCGCCGCCGCGTGTCCCGTGGGTGCCCCAGCCGACCCGCACCGGCCCGGCACCGACGCCGCCGACGCTGACGCCGGGGGAGCCGCCGGGGACGAACCCGCCCCGTGACCACCACGGCAGTCCGACGAAGACGCCGTGCCCCACGAGGACGCCCACCCCCCGGCCCACCCTTACGGCGACGCCCACCGCCACCTCGCCCCCCACCCCGACCCCCAGCCCGACCCCCACGGCCACGCAGCCGGCGACGTCCCCGCCGCCCACTCCGGAGCCGACGGCCACGCGGCTGCCGACGGAGCCGCCCAAGCCGGATCCCACCCCCACTCCCGCGCCGACCGTCCCGCCGACGAAGGATCCGCAGCAGGGTTCAGGCGGTTCCGGCGGCCGGGGGTCCCCAGGTTCCGGATCCTCAGGTTCCGGGTCCACGGGTTCCGGATCCTCAGGTTCCGGATCCTCAGGTTCCGGGTCCACGGGTTCCGGATCCTCAGGTTCAGGGTCCACGGGTGCCGAAGGGTCGGGTGCCGGAGGGTCGAGGGCCGGGGGCGCGGCGTCCGGGGGCGGCGCGCCTGAGCGGGCAAGCGGCGGGACACCGGCGGTCACGGCCGCCGAGGAGTCCCCACAGGTCCTGACCGAGGCGCCGGCCAGGCAGGAGAACGCGTAAGCCCGGTGGAGCGCTTCACCGTCAAGGGGCACCGGGTCTGCCCGCTCCCCGTTCCTGGGGAACTGGCCGACCTGGTGCCCCGCGTCCATGAGATCGACTGGCCGACCTGGCTCGACCCCGGCCCCCGCATGCTCAGGGACGTGCTCGACCTGTCCCGCCTGCTCACCGCGCGCTCCCTCGCCACGCTCTCGTGGCTGGCCCGCGGCGACCCTCCCGCCGACCTCGACTGGTTGTGGACGAGGTGCAGGCTCGCCGGACCCCGCCAGGAGCGCATGTACGGCGCGGCCGCCGCCGTGCCCGACCCCGTGCTGGCCCTCGTCGTCGCCGACTGGACCTGGGTACTCGGCACCGCCTACGGCGGCAGGGTCACCGCCCCCTACCTGGCGGGCGCCGCCTATCCCCGCGTCGGGCACCAGGCCGCCCACGCCACCATGACCCTTTACCAGACCTTCGAACGCCATCCCGAGGCGCGCCCGGCCATCGCCGCCGCGTGGGCCGCCGCCCGCGTCACCGCCGACTGGTGCAAGGCCGCCGAACTTCACGCTGCGTATGGGAGCGAGACGCCGGTCTTCGCCTACCCGAAGGGGGCGATACCGCCCTCGACGGGACTCCGGCCGTGGATAGAACGCCTACTCCGCCTGCGGTGATTACGTTACGTAAGTTTCATGTGTGCGCTGTGTGACTAATGGGAATCGTGTGCATAGAGTGACGACGCATGCGCAGGGGGGAATCGTATGCATACCGTCAGAACACGCCTGTTCGTCGCCTGTTGCATGGTGGCGACGTTGTGCCCACCGGCCGCCGCCGAGCCCGCGCCATCCGCGGGTGAGGTCGCCAGGGCGCGCGCCACCGTGAAGCAGCGGGCCAAGGCGCTCGGGGTGGCAAGCGTACGGCTGGCCGCGGCCAACACGCGGCTGGACGAGCTGGCCGTCAACGCCGGGCGGATGGTCGAGGCGTACAACGGCCAGATCGTCCGGCTGGACGGGGCGCGGGAGCGGCACTCCATGGCCATGGAGCGGCTGAAAGCGGCCGAGGACAGAGTGGCGGCGACGAAGGCCGCCGTCTCGATGCTGGCCACGCAGTCGTACGCGGGCATGGATCTCAGCAATCCCATGGTCAGCCTGTTCAGCGACGGCGGCGGGCTCGAGGGCTACCTGCACCGGACGAGCACGCTCGAATCCATCGGCCAGGAGCAGACCGAGAAGCTGAAACAGGTGCGCGACACCCAACAGGTGGCGACCGTGCTCCGCGCGCAGGCCGAGGACGCCTACACCGAGCAACAACGGGCCGCCGCGCAGGCCGAAGAGGCCAAGGCGGCGGCCGAGGCGGCGGTCGACACGCAGCAACGCGAGACCGAGGCCATCGAGGCGGAGAAGGTCACGCTGGAGAAACGCGTGGACGCGGCGCGCACCGAGGCCGAACAGCTGGCCAGGCAGCGGGCCACCGCGATGGAACAGGCCCGGCTGGAGCGACAACAGCGGCTGGCGAAGGCCAGCGGGGCCGGATCGGCCGCCAGATGGATGACACCAGGCCAGACGACGGGTGACGTCGTGGCCAACTGGGCGCTGACGCAGCTCGGCAAGCCGTACGTGTGGGCGGCCGCCGGCCCGTCGGGCTTTGACTGCTCCGGGCTCTCCATGCGGGCCTGGGAGAAGGTCGGGGTGCGGCTCGACCACTGGACGGGCACGCAGTGGAACGCGGGCCCGCACGTCCCTCTGAATCAGTTGCAGAGGGGTGACCTGCTGTTCTTCGGCAAGGTCACGAACAATCCCGGAGACATCCACCACGTGGGGATCTTCGTCGGGCGCGGCATGATGGTGCACGCGCCGCAGACGGGAGACGTGGTCCGCATCGCCTCCATGTGGCGCAGGGACCTGGTCGGCGCGACCCGTCCCCGCTAGGCCGCCCGGTTCGGCCGTACGCCGAGGGAATCCTCCAGCGACATCGCTTCCGCGAGACGTGAGCGTCCGGAAGCGCCGAGATCCGGCGGTGCGCACTATCCACCGCACGCCGGAGGACAACGGTCGCCGAGCGAGCGTCCACAAGACGCGAGGTTCCGCAAGGCGCGAGGTGCCACAAGCCGCGAGGTGCCACCAGGCGCGACGTGCCACGAAGCGCGACGTTCCACAGGGCACGAGATTCGACGAGTCGCGGGTCCGCTGAGACGGACACACCCGCGAGACGGGAGGTCCCGTGAGACGTGAGCCACCACGAAACCCCGCGCCCCGCGGGGAAACCGTCAGTGGGCGGTGTAGCCCTGCTCCTTCGCGCGCTGGAACGAGCGCTCGATCTCGGCCTCGGCCTCGACGCGGCCCACCCAGTTGGCGCCCTCGACCGACTTGCCGGGCTCCAGGTCCTTGTACACCTCGAAGAAGTGCTGGATCTCCAGCCGGTCGAACTCCGCCACGTGGTGGATGTCGCGGATGTGCTCCATCCGCGGGTCGGTGGCGGGCACGCACAGGACCTTGTCGTCGCCGCCCTTCTCGTCGGTCATGCGGAACATGCCGACCGCGCGGCAGGTGATGTAGCAGCCGGGGAAGGTCGGCTCCTGCAGCAGCACGAGGGCGTCGAGCGGGTCGCCGTCCTCGCCGAGGGTGTGCTCGATGAAGCCGTAGTCGGCGGGGTACTGCGTGGAGGTGAACAGGAGCCGGTCAAGCCTGATCTTGCCGGTCTCGTGGTCCACTTCGTACTTGTTCCGTTGCCCCTTCGGAATTTCAACGACAACGTCGAACTCCACCGCGGTTCCTCCGCTCGAGCCCCCCGGGCACCCCCGGTTGGGCGTTAATGTCTCGTAGGCGAACTGAGAGAGAGGTCGGCGACGTGGTGCGGCGCGAGCGGTGGGTGGCGTTGACCACACTCGCCATGCTCCAGGCGGTGACGATCGTCGCCGGCGCGTACGCGCTGACGAACGATCTCAGCCTGGGCGCGCTGACGAGGCCTGAACCACTGCCGACCGAGCGTGCTGAGCCTTCGCCCGTCCCTGTGGTCACCGCGGGGCCGGTGCTGGCCTCGGGTGGAGACGGACCTCTCCCCCCTAAGGGTACTTTGACCGCACAGCTCGCCGACGCCCTGGGTGACGAAGCGCTCGGTGACAGGGTGGGCGCCGTCGTCATCGACGCAGGGACGGGGGAGCAGATCTTCGCCGCCGGCGCCGCCACCGGGATCACCCCGGCCTCCACCACCAAGGTGGTGACCTGCGCCGCCGCGCTCGCCTCCCTCGGTCCCGACGCCCGCCTGAAGACCTCCGTCGTCCAGGGCCCGAACCGCAACTCGATCGTGCTGGTCGGCGGCGGCGACCCGACGCTGGCCGGGCCGTCGGCCAAGCCGGGCGCCTATCCCAAGCAGGCGTCGATGGTCCAGCTCGCCTCCCGCACCGCGGCCGCGCTCAAGTCGTCGGGCGTCACCAAGGTCACGCTCTCCTACGACGCCTCCCTCTTCACCGGCAGTGGGTCCGCGCCCGGCTGGAAGCCCAACTACATCCCGGACGGCGAGGCCGCTCCCGTCCACGCGCTGGCGATCGACGAGGGCCGCCAGAACCCGGCCTCCTCGACGCCGCGCGTCGCCGACCCGGCCGCCTACGCGGCCACCGCGTTCGCCAAGACCCTCGGCAAGTACGGCATCAGCGTCGGCGCGTCGATCCGCCCGGCCAAGGCGGCCCGCGGGGCGGCCACGCTCGCCGCGGTGGAGTCCGCGCCCGTCTACGCGCTCGTCGAACGCACGCTCACGAAGAGCGACAACGATCTGGCCGAGGCGCTGGCCAGGCACGTGGCCATCAAGGAGGGCAGGCCCGCCTCCTTCGAGGGCGGCTCCCAGGCGGTGCTGGCGGTGCTCAAGCGGCTGGGCATCGACAAGGGCGTGACGGTCTCCGACGGGTCGGGGCTGTCCATCAGGAACCGGATCAGCGCGGAGGGCCTGGCCCGTGTGCTGGCCGTGGCGGCCAAGGACCCCGCGCTGCGTCCGCTGCTCGCCGGCATGCCGATCGCGGGGTTCACCGGGACGCTCGGCCACCGCTTCACCGGCGGGGACAGCAAGGGGCAGGTCGGCCTGGTCCGCGCCAAGACCGGCACGCTCAACCACGTCAACACGCTGGCCGGGTTCGCCACCACGCGCTCGGGGCGGCTGGTCACCTTCGCCTTCCTGGCCGACAAGGTCCCCTACACCGCCGAGTCGGTCCTCGACCGTCTGGCCGCCATCGTCGCCCGCTCCTGACCGGCCCGGGCACGCGGCAGCCGGGCGGCGGCGCCGGGCCCGCGCAGGAGGGCGGGCCAGTTCTTCGCAGTGGGCGAGCCGACCACGTACGGTGGACGGTATGCAGGTGATCGACTGGGATCTGGCCGTCTCGACCGGAACGCGCCTGGTGCGCCCCGGACCACAGGTGAGCCGTGAGGAGGCCCGCCACGCCGTCACCGAACTGCGCACCCTCTCCCGTGAAGCGGAGGGGCACGTCCGCGAGTTCACCAAGATAGAGGCGGCCACCCCGCCGCAGCCCGCCACCATCGTCGACCGGCCGGGATGGATCCGGGCGAACGTCGAAGGCTTCCGCGTCGTGCTCGAACCGCTGACCGAGCGGATGGCCAACCGCGACAACCCGCCGCCCGCCATCGTCAGCGCCGTCGGGTCGCGGATCACCGGCGTCGAGGTGGGCGCCGTGCTGGCCTTCCTCGCCTCGCGGGTGCTGGGCCAGTACGAGCTGTTCCTGCCGCCCGACCCGACGGGACGCGAGCCCATCGGCCGCCTCACCCTCGTCGCGCCGAACATCGTCAACGCCGAGCGCGAGATGGGCGTCCACCCGCGCGACTTCCGCCTGTGGGTGTGCCTGCACGAGGAGACGCACCGGGTGCAGTTCACGGGGGTGCCGTGGCTGCGCGAGTACGTCAGGTCGCAGATGACCGACTTCCTGCTCGCCTCCGACCTCGACGTGGCCACCCTGCTCGAACGGCTGCGCGCCGCCGCCGACACCGTGGCGGACGTGGTGCGCGGCACCGGCGACGGCAACCTCATCGACGTGATCCAGACGCCGGAGCAGAAGGAGATCCTCGACCGGATCACCGCGGTGATGACGCTCCTGGAGGGGCATGGCGACTACGTGATGGACGCGGTCGGCCCGAGCGTGGTGCCGTCGGTGGCCGACATCAGGGCGAAGTTCAGCCAGCGCCGCGAGGGGATGTCGCGCCTCGACCGCACGGTGCGCAAGCTGCTGGGCCTCGAGATGAAGATGAAGCAGTACGCCGAGGGCTCGGCCTTCGTCCGGCACGTGGTCGGCAAGGTGGGGATGGACGGGTTCAACCGCGTGTGGACCTCGCCGGAGACGCTGCCGATGTCGGACGAGATCGCCGATCCTGACCGGTGGATCGCGCGGGTCGTCCCGCAGAGCCCGCCCGCCCTCCCGGCCCAGCCGGCCGACCCGGAGGCCTGACCGGCGCGGGCGTCGTCGGGACGATCCCGGCGGTCCGGCTGGACGCGGACGGTCCGGAGAGCCGGCCAGGCGCAGGGACGATTCCGGCGGTCTGGCCGGACGCGGGAACGTTCCCCGATGTTGCCAGGCGCGGGCGTCGCGGGGACCGTCCGGCTGAGCGGGGCCCGAGGGGCGGGAGAATGGCGCCATGGGCCCACATCCGGCCGTCGCCGACGTACGGCGAGCCGTCCGCGAGGCGCTGGCCGACCTCGTCCCCGGCGACCTGGTGCTGGCCGCCTGCAGCGGCGGCGCCGACTCGCTCGCGCTGGCCGCCGCCCTGGCCTTCGTTGCGCCCAGGGCGAACATCCGCGCCGGTCTCCTGACCGTCGACCACCAGCTCCAGGACGGCTCGGCCGACCGGGCGGTGAAGGTCGCCGAGACGGCGAGGGGGTGGGGCCTGGACCCGGTCGAGGTCCTCACCGTCAGCGTCGGTACGGCGGGCGGCCCCGAGGCGGCCGCCCGCGACGCCCGCTACCAGGCGCTCGCCGCGGCGGCCGACCGGCTGGGAGCCGTGACGGTCCTGCTCGCCCACACCCGTGACGACCAGGCGGAGACCGTCCTGCTCGGCCTGGCCAGGGGCAGCGGACCACGATCGCTGTCGGGGATGGCGGAGCGCGCGGGCCGCTACCGCAGGCCGTTCCTCCGGCTCGGCAGGGACACCACCGAGGCCGCCTGCGCGGCGCTGGGTCTCGACGTGTGGGACGACCCGCACAACACCGACACCCGCTACACCAGGGTGAAGGTGCGCACCAGGGTGCTGCCGGTGCTGGAGGGGGAGCTGGGGCCAGGCGTCGCCCAGGCGCTCGCGCGGACCGCCGATCTGGCGAGGGACGACGCCGACGCCCTCGACGAATGGGCCGCGAGGGCCTTCGACGATTGCGCTCTAAGCGATATCGGGGGGGTTGTGACGCTTGCCGTACCGGGGCTCGACGGTCTTCCGGCCGCCGTGCGGCGGCGCGTGCTGCGGCGCGCGGCGATCGCCGCGGGCTCGCCCTCGGGAGCGCTGTCGGCGGGCCACGTGATGGCCGTGGAACGGCTGATCACGGCATGGCGAGGGCAGGGAAGGGCCGACCTACCCGGGGGAGTTGGTGTGGTTCGGCGGTATGGCACCCTTGTGTTCGCCCCCGCGCAAGAGAACCAAGCGTAAGGACACCCAGGTGGACGCAGCCGACATGGGCAAGGACCTCGAGAGGGTCCTCATCTCCGAAGACGAGCTCCAGGCCAAGATCGGCGAACTGGCGGCTCGGATCGACGCAGACTACTCAGGCAAGGACCTGCTGCTCGTCGGCGTGCTGAAGGGCGCGGTGATGGTGGTGGCCGACCTGGCCCGGGCCCTGCACCTGCCGGTCCAGACCGACTGGATGGCGGTGTCCTCCTACGGCGCCGGCACCAAGTCGTCGGGCGTGGTGCGGATCCTGAAGGACCTCGACACCGACATCACCAACCGCCACGTGCTGATCGTCGAGGACATCATCGACTCCGGCCTCACGCTGAGCTGGCTGCTCGACAACCTGAAGTCGCGCAACCCCGCCTCGCTGGAGATCTGCGCGGCACTGCGCAAGCCCGACGCGGTCAAGGTGCCGATCGAGGTCAAGTACATCGGCTTCGACATCCCGAACGAGTTCGTCATCGGCTACGGGCTCGACTACGCGGAGCGTTACCGCAACCTCCCCTTCATCGGGACGCTCGCGCCGCACGTCTACAACAGCTGACAGCCGACGAATGGCGGGGAACATCGAGCGGCCTGACGTACGTTGGTAGGGCAAGGCCGGTGGAGCGGGCAGTGACCCTGCGCCTCCCCCGGTGTACCTTCTGACACCGAGGGGGTGACCCCGTGTCGCCCTCGGGTAGTCAGTAGGAGCGGTGTCGGATGCCGCAGCCCCGGATCGTCGGGGTTCAAGGCCTTGGTCAGGAAGGGACGGGCCCGCAGGGGTTCCGCATCGGATGGATCTCAAGCGATTTACACGTGGGCCACTGCTGTGGATCCTGGGCATCGTCGTGCTGCTCCTGCTTGTCACCACGATGTGGAGCGGTGACGGCAACTTCAAGACAGCCGACACGTCCACGGTGCTCAAGCAGATCCGCGACGGCAACGTTTCCAACGCGAAGGTCGTCGACAAGGACCAGCGTATCGAGCTGACGCTCAACACCCCGGTCAAGATCGGCGACGTCTCCACCAACCGCATCCAGTCGAGCTGGGTGGCGGGGCAGGGTGTGCAGCTCGTCGACGAGCTCGAGAAGCAGGACCAGGCCGGCAAGCTCAAGAACGGCTTCAACGTCGAGGTGCCGCAGGAGAACTTCCTGATCGGCCTGCTCGTCAGCTTCCTGCCGATCGTCATCATCGTCCTCATCTTCCTGTTCATCATGAACCAGATGCAGGGCGGCGGCAGCCGGGTGATGAACTTCGGCAAGTCGAAGGCGAAGCTGATCACCAAGGACACCCCCAAGACGACGTTCGCCGATGTCGCCGGCGCGGACGAGGCCATCGAGGAGCTGCAGGAGATCAAGGAGTTCCTGCAGGCCCCGGCCAAGTTCCAGGCCATCGGCGCCAAGATCCCCAAGGGCGTGCTGCTGTACGGCCCGCCCGGCACCGGCAAGACCCTGCTCGCCCGCGCGGTCGCGGGTGAGGCGGGCGTGCCGTTCTACTCCATCTCCGGCTCCGACTTCGTCGAGATGTTCGTGGGTGTCGGCGCCAGCCGCGTGCGTGACCTGTTCGAGCAGGCCAAGGCCAACGCGCCGGCGATCATCTTCATCGACGAGATCGACGCCGTCGGCCGCCACCGCGGCGCCGGCCTCGGCGGCGGTCACGACGAGCGCGAGCAGACGCTGAACCAGCTGCTCGTCGAGATGGACGGCTTCGACGTCAAGGGCGGCGTGATCCTCATCGCCGCGACCAACCGGCCCGACATCCTCGACCCGGCGCTGCTGCGTCCCGGCCGGTTCGACCGGCAGGTCACCGTCGACCGTCCCGACCTGGAGGGCCGCAAGGGCATCCTCAAGGTCCACGGCCGCGGCAAGCCGTTCGCGCCCGAGGTCGACCTCGACGTCATCGCCCGCCGTACGCCCGGCTTCACCGGTGCCGACCTGGCCAACGTGATCAACGAGGCGGCGCTGCTCACCGCGCGCGCCGACCAGAAGCTGATCACCATGGACACCCTCGAGGAGTCCATCGACCGCGTCATGGCCGGCCCCGAGCGCAAGACGCGGGTGATGTCGGACAAGGAGAAGAAGATGATCGCCTACCACGAGGGCGGTCACGCGCTCGTGGCGCACGCGTTGCCCAACAGCGACCCCGTGCACAAGATCACGATCCTCTCCCGCGGCCGCGCGCTCGGCTACACCATGACCCTGCCGATGGAGGACAAGTTCCTCGCCACGCGGTCGGAGATGATGGACCAGCTCGCGATGCTGCTCGGCGGTCGCGCGGCGGAGGAGCTCGTCTTCCACGAGCCCACCACCGGCGCCTCCAACGACATCGAGAAGGCCACCGCCGTCGCCCGCCGCATGGTCACCGAGTACGGCATGAGCGAGCAGCTCGGCGCCCGCAAGTTCGGCACCGGCCAGGCCGAGGTCTTCCTGGGCCGCGAGATGGGCCACGAGCGCGACTACTCCGAGAAGATCGCCTCCACGATCGACGAGGAGGTGCGCCGGATGATCGAGACGGCGCACGACCAGGCGTGGGACATCCTCGTGGAGTACCGCGACGTCCTCGACAACCTGGTGCTGGAGCTCATGGAGAAGGAGACCCTCTCCCGCGAGCAGGTGCTCCAGATCTTCTCGCCCGTCGTCGTCAAGGAGCACCGCCCGTCCTACGCGGGCTACGGCAAGCGGCTCCCCTCGGACCGCCCGCCGGTGCTGACGCCGAAGGAGCAGTCCGGAAACGGCGCACTGACCGCGCGCGCCGACAACGCCCTCCCCTCTGGTGAGGGTGCGTGAAGCCGCGCGAGGTCGATCACGCCCGGATCGAGAAGGCCGTCCGGGAGATCCTGTACGCCATCGGCGAGGATCCGGACCGTGACGGCCTGCTCGACACCCCCGCCAGGGTGGCCCGCGCGTACGCCGAACAGTTCTCGGGGCTGCACCAGCGCCCCGAGGACGTGCTGAACAAGGTGTTCGACGTCGACCACGACGAGATGGTGCTGGTGCGCGACATCGAGGTGTACTCCACGTGCGAGCACCACCTCGTCCCCTTCTACGGGCTGGCGCACGTCGGCTACATCCCCAACGACAAGGGGCAGGTCACCGGGCTGTCGAAGCTGGCCCGGCTGGTCGACGTCTTCGCCAGGCGCCCGCAGGTTCAGGAGCGCATGACCTCGCAGATCGCCGACGCGCTCATGCGGGTGCTGGAGCCGCGCGGCGTGATCGTGGTGATGGAGTGCGAGCACCTGTGCATGACCATGCGCGGGGTCCGCAAGCCGGGCGCGAAGACCATGACCTCCGCGGTCAGGGGCGACTTCCGCACCAGCGAGAAGACCCGCGCCGAGGCGATGGCCCTCATCCTGGGTCGCTGACCCTTCCTCCGGTACGGCACGCCCGGACAGGCGCCACCCTTCGCGGTCGGCGCCTGTCCATCCAGGAACCGCGGTCGTCACGGGAGCATGTCACGCCATAGCCGTACACGGGGGTGAGACAGATCGTTATCCACAAAGGGGAGACCCGGCGGGGAGACGACACGAGTGATGCACCTAGGCTTGGTGACATGAAGATGGGGCTGCCAGTCGAGGAGCGCTGCCTCGTCATGGGTGTGGTCAACGTGACGCCCGACTCCTTCTCCGACGGCGGCCAGTGGTTCGACGAGCACGCCGCCGTCCGCCACGGCCTCGAGCTGGTCGAGGAGGGCGCCGACCTGGTCGACGTCGGTGGCGAGTCCACCCGGCCCGGTGCGGCGCGGGTGTCGCAGGAGGAGGAGCTGGCCAGGGTCGTCCCCGTGATCCGCGCTCTGACGGCCGAGGGCGTCACGGTGAGTGTCGACACGATGCGGGCCGAGGTGGCGAGGGCGGCGGTCGAGGCCGGTGCCGCGCTCGTCAACGACGTCAGCGGCGGTCTGGCCGACCCCGACATGCCGCGGGTGGTGGCCGCGACGGGCGTGCCGTACGTGGTGATGCACTGGCGGGGCCACAGCCACGACATGGACAGCAGGGCGGTCTACTCCGACGTGGTCGCCGAGGTGCGCGAGGAACTGGAAAAGCGGGTCGCGCTGGTGCTGGCGGAGGGTGTCTCCGAGAGTCAGATCGTGCTGGATCCCGGGCTGGGGTTCGCGAAGACCGCCGAGCACAACTGGGCGCTGCTGGCCGGCATCGGCGAGCTGGCCGAGCTGGGCTTCCCGCTGCTGATCGGGGCGTCGCGCAAGAGGTTCCTCGGCAGGCTGCTGGCCGATCCCGACGGCACTCCCCGCCCGTTCGAGCGCTCCGACGCCGCCACGACCGCGGTCACGGCGCTGGCCGCGCAGGCGGGCGCCTGGTGCGTACGGGTGCACGACGTGGCTCCGAACGCCGACGCCGTCCGCGTGGCGGCCGCCTGGACCCGAGGGAGCGGCCGATGAGCGTCGACATCGCCGCGATCGAGACGGTCAACCAGGCCTTCTACACCGCCATCGAGGACGCCGACCTCGACAAGATGACCGAGATCTGGGCCGAGGACACCGCCGACGGCCAGGTGTCGTGCGTGCATCCAGGCTGGTCGATGCTGTCGGGCCGGGCCGAGGTGCTGCGGTCGTGGGCGCTCATCATGGCCAACACGACCTACATCCAGTTCGTGCTCACCGACGTGCAGACGACCGTGCTCGGCGACGTGGCGATCCTGACCTGCGTGGAGAACATCCTGACGGTGGGCGAGGAGGGCGAGGCCAGCTTCGCCGCCGGCAAGGTGGTGGCCAGCAACGTCTACGTCAGGTCGGGCAGGGGCTGGCGGCTGTGGATGCACCACGGCTCGCCGGTGCTGCAGAGCGACGAGGAGGACGAGGAGGAGGAAGCCGAACGTGACCGCTGACCGGATCACCCTCAGAGGGCTGCGCGCGCGGGGCCGCCACGGGGTGTTGCCCGCCGAACGCGAGCTCGGGCAGGAGTTCGTGATCGACGCCACGCTGTTCCTCGACACCGGGCCCGCCGCCGACACCGACGACGTCACGCGCACCGTCCACTACGGCGAGCTGGCCCAGGCGCTGACGAAGATCGTCGAGGGGGAGCCGGTCAACCTGATCGAGACGCTCGCCGCCCGGCTGGCCGAGCACTGCCTGGCCGACGACACCGTGCAGGCGGCCGAGATCACCGTGCACAAGCCTGCGGCCCCGATCCCGCTGCCCTTCGACGACGTGGCCGTCACGATCCTGCGGAGCCGTGCATGAAAGTGGTCCTCGCCCTGGGAAGCAACCTGGGGAGCCGGTTCCAGACGCTTCAGGGCGCGATCGACTCGCTGTTCGACGCGCCGGGGCTGCGCTTCGTCGCGGTCTCACCGGTCTACGAGACCGATCCCGTCGGCGGCCCCGACGACCAGAAGCCCTACCTCAACGCCGTCGTCATCGCCGAGTCCAAGCTCACCCCCGAGACGCTGCTGGACCGGGCGCAGAGCATCGAGAACGCCTTCGGCAGGGTCAGGGCCGAACGCTGGGGCCCGCGCACGCTCGACGTCGACATCATCGCCGCGGGCGACGTGGTCTCCGACGACCCCGAGCTGACGCTGCCGCACCCGCGCGCCCACGAGCGGGCCTTCGTCCTGGTGCCGTGGGTGGAGGCCGACCCCTCGGCGGTGATGCCGGGCCGCGGCCCGGTCGCCGACCTGCTGAAGGGGCTCGACCAGTCAGGCGTGCGGCTGCGCCAGGACCTCAAGCTGCAGGGGCCGGATTGAAGCCCACTCGCCCCGCCGTCCTGGTAGGCGTGCTGGTCGTCGTCGCCCTGCTGTCGTGGCTGTTCGTCAGGCAGTTCTACGCCGATCTGCCGCTGGTGCCGTGGACGGCGATCCCGACCGTCCTGCTGCTGGCCGTCGGCGAGTTCTACAGCGGCTGGATGACGCGTGCGCGCATCGCCCGCAAGCCCGACACCAAACCGGTCGAGCCGCTGGCGGTGGCCCGGCTGGCGGCGCTGGGGAAGGCCTCGGCGTACGCGGGCGCGGTCTTCGCGGGCGTCTTCGCCGGGTTCTCGCTGACGACGGTCCAGCTGCTGACCAGGGAGACCCCGCGGGTGGAGTTCTTCGTCGCCACGGGGTCGTTCCTGGCGTTCGTGGTGCTCATCGTCGCGGGCCTCTACCTGGAGAACTCCTGCCGCGTCCCGAAGGATCCGCAGGACGAGCTTCAAAGGCCGAGATAGCGCGCGACGGCGTCCTCGACCTCGGCCATCTCGTCGCGGCCGAGGTAAGAGACGGGTGCACCGGGGATGAAGGTGATGTCCACGCTCCGGATCCGGTCGACGAGGAAGCAGGTCATCGTGCCGCAGAGCTCGATCCGCGGACGTTGTGCGCTCACGAGGGGGCCGGGGTGCGGTCCGCTCGGCCGCGGCGGGAGAAGAGGTAGATGACCGGGAGCGTGCACAGCAGCGGGCCGATGATGGCGAACGGCCGCTCCAGCCACCACATGAGGTTGGGCCGCGGGTCGGCCGACGGGAAGCCGAACAGCGCCCACCACGCCCCCAGCGCGATGGCCATCCCAGTGGTGTGGAACAGGAACAGCGGCAGCGCGAACCTGTTGATGGTGTCGTTGACCCGCTTCCAGGCGGGCCGCTCCAGCACCCGCTCCATCGTCGGCCGCAGCACCTCGACCAGGCCGATCTGGAAGATGAGCAGCGCCACGATGACGAAGGTCGGCGGGGCCATGTTCGACAGCTTGTCGCCCGGCACGCCGACCATGCTGCCGGGGTACAGGCCCGAGTAGACGAGGCCGAACAGGCCGAACAGGCCGGTCCACAGGACGGCGACGTCGTAGCGGCGGGGCAGGGCGACGATCCTGTCGTAGAAGAAGCCCGCCTGGTGGGCCAGGCCCCACACCAGGATCATGTTGAGCCAGCCGACCCACTCGACCTGGTAGCGCAGCCGTACGACGTCGACGACCAGGGCGGCGCCGCCCAGCCAGATGAGGGTGAGCACGTCGTAGCGGCGGTGCAGCCACAGCGCGACGGGCAGCAGCGCGATCAGCATCAGGTAGACGATGAGGAACCACAGCGGGCTGAGCACCAGCAGCACCACCCGCCACATCCACGGCACGTCGAACAGCGCCGTCACGACCGCGCCGACGGCGATCCAGGCGCCGGACAGGGTCAGCGCGGGGATGGCCAGGGCCTTGATACGCCGCCAGACGAAGGCGCCGATGCCCGTTCCGCGCTCGCAGGCCCGGCGCCACGACAGCAGGTGGACGTGGCCGCCGACGTAGAAGAACAGCGGCAGCACCTGGAACAGCCAGGTCAGCATCCACAGCCCCGAGGTGAAGCCGAGCGGGCTGGTGGGTGACGGCCCCTCGGGTGTCCAGACGAGGATGGTGAAGGCCCAGTGCCAGACGACAACGGTGATCAGACTGACCGCGCGGAGCCAGTCGACGTATCTGTCCCTCACTTGTCGATGTCACCCACCACGAAGAACATCGAGCCGAGGATCGCGACCATGTCGGCGACCAGGTGGCCCGGCAGCATCTCGCGCAGCACCTGGATGTTGTTGAAGGAGGCCGAGCGCAGCTTCATCCGCCACGGCGTCTTGTCGCCCTTGGAGACCAGGTAGTAGCCGTTGACGCCGAGCGGGTTCTCCGTCCAGGCGTAGGTGTGGCCCTCCGGCACCTTCAGCACCTTGGGCAGGCGCTGGTTGATCGGCCCGGGCGGCAGCGAGCGCAGCCGCTCGACGCAGGCGTCGGCCAGGTCGAGCGAGACCTTGAGCTGGTCGATGAGGACCTCGAAGCGGGCGTGGCAGTCGCCGGCCGTACGGGTGACGACCTTGACGGGCAGTTCGTCGTAGGCGAGGTACGGCTGGTCGCGCCGCAGGTCGACGTCGACCCCGGAGGCCCTGGCGATGGGGCCGGTCACGCCGTACTGCATGATCGTGTCGCGGTCGAGGACGCCGACGCCCTTGGTGCGGGCCAGGAAGATCTCGTTGCCGAGGATGAGGTTCTCGATGTCGGGCACCTTGGCGCGGGTGGCGGCGACGACCGAGGTGACGCGGTCGAGCCAGCCCGCAGGCAGTTCCTCCTTGAGGCCGCCGACGCGGTTGAACATGTAGTGCATCCGGCCGCCGGAGATCTCCTCCATGACGCCCTGGATGCGCTCACGCTCGGTGAAGGCGTAGAAGATCGGGGTGATCGCGCCGAGTTCGAGCGGATAGGAGCCGAGGAACATCAGGTGCGACAGGACCCTGTTCAGCTCGGCCAGCAGCGTGCGCGCCCACACGGCGCGGACCGGGACCTCCATGCCGAGCATGCGTTCGGCGGCGATCACCACGCCGAGCTCGTTGGCGAAGCCCGACAGCCAGTCGTGCCGGTTGGCCAGCATGATGATCTGCCGGTAGTCGCGGACCTCGAACAGCTTCTCCGCGCCTCTGTGCATGTAGCCGATGATGGGTTCGGCCGTGGCGATGCGCTCGCCGTCGAGGGTGAGGCGGAGCCGGAGAACACCGTGCGTCGAGGGGTGCTGGGGGCCGATGTTGAGGATCATGTCCTCCGTGGCCAGCTCCTTGGCGCCCGCTCCGATCCCGACCACGCGTTCTTCCATACAGTCATGCTGCCACTGGCGGTGGTGGTGATCCAGTCAAGGTATGGTCTGTTCGCGCATTTTGCCAGGTGATATGGGGACAAAAGGGCCCATGAAAGGAGTGGGTTTCGACCTGGCCGCGCTGGTCGCCCGCGTGGCGATCGGCGTGATCTTCATCGCCCACGGATGGCAGAAGTGGCAGGGCGGGCTCGACGCCGTCACGCGGATGTTCGCCCAGCAGGGCGTCCCGCTGCCGACGGCCGCCGCCACCTTCGCCACCGTCGCCGAACTGGTCGGCGGCGCCTGCCTCGTCCTCGGCCTGATGGTGCGCGTGGCGGCGCTCGCCCTGGTCGCCGACATGGCAGGCGCCCTGGTGTTCGTGCACGCCGGCAGGGGCGTCTTCGTGTCGGCGGGCGGATGGGAGCTGGTCGCCGCCCTCGGCTCGGCCTGCCTCCTGCTGGTGGCGCTCGGCGGGGGGCGCGTCGGGATCGACGCCCTGTTCGCCCGCGGCGCCCGGCGCAGAGCCGCGGGTCGCGCCGCCGAGCGCGAAATCGAGCGCCCCATGGACATCTTCGACGAGCCGGAGAGCGACGACGTGCCACCCGACGCGCCCAACCGGTCCTAGGCGAGCCGGAGAGCGGCGACGTGCCACCCGGCACGCCCAACCGGTCCTAGCGGCGGGACACCAGGTCGTGCAGGGCGGCGACCAGGCGGTCGACGTGTTCCTCGGTCGTGCCGATGCCGATCGAGGCCCGTACGGCCGAGGCGGTGTCGTCCTCGCAACCCCCGTCGGTCGCATCCAGCAGGTGCCGCACGAACGGGTGGGCGCAGAACTTCCCGTCACGCACGCCGATGCCGTACTCGGTGGACAGCGCCTCGGCGACCTCCCTGGCCGTGTAGCCGTCGACGACGAACGACACGATGCCGACCCGCGGGTGGTCCGGCCCCCACAGCGACAGCTCACGCACACCCTCGACCGCGGCCAGGCCCGCGCGCAGCCGGGCGATCAGCCGCTCCTCCTCGCGCACCAGCGGCGTCCAGCCCGTCGCGGTGAGGGCGTCGCACGCCGCGGCCAGCGCGATCGCGCCCAGCACGTTCGGGGTGCCCGCCTCGTGCCTCGGCTCGGCGTCCTCGTGCCACTCGGCGCTCCCCTCGTCGAGGGCGCTCACGGACTTCACCGCGCCGCCCCCCTTGAGGTACGGCTCGGCGCCCGACAGCCAGTCGCGCCGCCCGACCAGCACGCCCGCACCGAACGGCGCGTAGAGCTTGTGCCCGGAGAAGGCGACGTAGTCGAGGTCGAGCGCGGTCAGGTTGAGCTTGCGGTGGGGGACGAGCTGGGCGGCGTCGACCAGGACGCGGGCGCCGTGCCGGTGGGCGACGTGCGCGAGGGCGGCGATCGGCCACAGCTCGCCCGTCACGTTGGAGGCGGCGGTCACCACCAGCAGCTTGGGGCCGTCGATCGCGGCGAGCGCGTCGTCGGCCTGCCGTACGGCCTCGCCGGGGAAGGCGGGCGGCGCGAGGCGGACGACCCGCTGCCACGGCAGGAGGGAGGCGTGGTGCTCGGTGTCGAAGACCACGACGGTGGTGCCCTCGGGCAGGCACCTGGCCAGCAGGTTGGTGGCGTCGGTGGTGTTGCGGGTGAAGACCACGGCGTCGTCGGTGCGGGCGCCGACGAAGGCGCGCACGGTGTGGCGCGCCTGCTCGTAGCGGGCGGTGGTGAGCTGGGAGGCGTAGCCCGCGCCGCGGTGGACGCTGGAGTAGGCCGGGAGCGCGGCGGTCACCGCCGCGCTGACCGGCTCCAGACACGGCGCGCTGGCGGCGTAGTCCAGGTTGGCGTAGGAGACCAGGCGGCCACCCTTGACGGGCACCTGGAGGTCCTCGCCCAGCACCTTCACCTGAACGGGGTCGACGATCGTCGCGACGGACACGGCACAGCCCTCCTGGGGTCATCGGACCCCTGGCCGTGGCGTGTCGGAGCCCGCGCTTGCCCGCCACACTTCGTGACGGACCAGGTCTTCACCCGGGGCACCCCGCCGCGGACGCGAGGGTTGCCGGCCAGCGAGCCGGGGCTTGGCGCTGGCACTCATGACCTACGCCGGAACTATAACCGACCCGGACCCGCATTTCGCAAGCCGCGAACTATTGGGGCGACCGGCTCGTTGGGGATGAGAACAGCGAACCAAGGAGGTATGAGATGTTGGACTGGGTGGCAGACCCACAGATCTGGATCGGGTTCTTCACCCTGGTCGCCCTGGAGATAGTCCTGGGCATCGACAACATCATCTTCATCTCGATCCTGGCCGGGAAGCTGCCGCCCGAGCAGCGCGACAGGGCCAGGGTCCTCGGCCTGGCCGCCGCGCTCGTCTCGCGTCTGCTGCTGCTGCTCGGTCTGTCCTGGGTGGTGCGACTGACCGAGCCGCTCTTCAGCGTGCTGGGGCAGGAGATCTCGGGAAGGGATCTGATCCTCATCCTCGGCGGTCTGTTCCTGCTGGCCAAGAGCGCGCTGGAGATCGGCCACAGCATGGAGCCGCAGGAGCAGGGCGGCAAGGAGCGGAAGGTCACCTCCTTCACCTCGGTCATCCTGCAGATCATGGTGCTCGACATCGTGTTCTCGCTGGACTCGGTCATCACCGCGGTCGGCATGGTGGACGAGCTGGCCGTCATGGTCGCGGCGGTGATCGTCTCGGTGCTGGTGATGCTGTTCGCCTCCGGGCCCATCAGCAGGTTCGTGGACAAGCACCCGAGCATCAAGATGCTGGCGCTGGCGTTCCTGGTGCTGATCGGCGTCGTGCTTCTCGCCGAGGGCTTCGACCAGCACATCCCGAAGGGTTACATCTACTTCGCGATGGCCTTCTCGGTGATCGTCGAGATGCTCAACATCAGGATGCGGAGCAGGCACGCGAAAGCCGAATCTAATATGCAATAGTGCGATTTGATCCTTGGAATCCGGATTTTGTAGCTTCGCCGTACGCGGCCTACGAGGAGCTGCGGCGGGACGCGCCGGTCAGCTTCTTCGAGCCCACGGGACAGTGGCTGATCGCCAGGCACGCGGACGTCAACGCGCTGCTCAGGGATCGCCGCCTCGGCCGGTCCTACCTGCACCTGGCCACCCACGAGGAGTTCGGCCGCGAGCCCGAACCGGAGTTCCAGGAACCGTTCTGGCGGGTGGTCAGGGCGGGCATGCTCGACGTCGAGCCGCCCGTCCACACCCGCCTGCGCCGCCTGGTCTCCAAGGCGTTCACCCCTCGCATGGTCGAGTCGATGCGGCCCAGGGTCCGTGCGATCGTCGACGGTCTGGTCGACGACTTCGTCGAGAAGGGCGGCGGCGACCTGATCGCCGAGGTGGCCGAGCCGCTGCCGGTCACCGTCATCGCCGAGATGCTCGGCGTCCCCGAGGGCGACCGGCACCTGCTGCGGCCCTGGTCGGCCGACATCTGCGGCATGTACGAGCTGAACCCGTCGCCGGAGGCCCAGCACACGGCCGTCAGGGCGGCGGCGGAGTTCTCCGACTACCTCAAGGACCTGGCCCGCGTCCGCACGGCCGACCCGGGCGATGACCTGGTCAGCGCGCTCGCCCAGATCGAGGAGCTGACCGAGGACGAGCTGGTCGGCACCTGCGTGCTGCTGCTCAACGCGGGCCACGAGGCGACCGTGAACGTCACGGGCAACGGCTGGTGGTCGCTGTTCCGCAACCCGGCCGAGCTGGCCCGGCTGCGCGACGACCTCTCGCTGGTGCCCACGGCGATCGAGGAGCTGATGCGCTACGACACCCCGCTGCAGATGTTCGAGCGCTGGGTGCTGGAGGACATCGAGGTCGGCGGCGTGGCCATCCCGAAGGGCGTCGAGGTGGCCCTGCTGTTCGGCTCGGCCAACCGCGACCCGGAGGTCTTCGCCGACCCCGACCGGCTCGACGTCGGCAGGGTGGACAACCCGCACATCTCCTTCGGCGCCGGCATCCACTTCTGCCTGGGCGCGCCGCTGGCCAGGATCGAGCTGGTGGAGTCCTTCGGCGCCCTCCTGAAGAGGGCGCCGAAGATGGAGCTGACGAGCGAGCCCGTCTGGAACCCCGGCTACATCATCCGAGGGCTCCGCTCCGTGGACGTTTCCTGCGGGTGAGCGAGGCGGGACCTCTCATGGCCCCGGCGAATCGTGGCCGCGACGAATCCTGGCCCCACGAATCGTGGCTCCGGCGAATCATGGCCCCGATGAGGGCGGCCGGGTGAGAAGCGGCTCGGCCAGCCTGGCGGCCAGCGGGCCGAAGGCCGCGAGGATCAGCACGTAGGTGGCGGCGAGAGGGCCGAGATCGGGATGGACTCCCGCCGCCACCGCCAGGCCCGCGATGACGATGTTGAACTCGCCGTGCGGCACCAGCGCGATGCCCGCGCGCATCTGGCCCGCCCTGGCGATGCCCGCCCGGCGCGCGGCGTAGGCGCCGGTCAGCAGTTTGGTGACGATGCTGACCGCGGCGAGCAGCAGGGCCAGCAGCGCCACCGGCGGAATCTTGGTGGGGTCGGTCTGCAGGCCGAAGAAGACGAAGAACACGGCGGCGAACAGGTCGCGCAGCGGCATCAGCAGCGCTCTGGCCTCGTGCGCCAGCTCGCCCGACAGGGCGATGCCGACGAGGAAGGCGCCGACGGCCGCCGACACCTGCAGCTGCTGGGCGACGCCGGCCACCAGCAGGGCCAGGCCTAGGACCTTCAGCAGCAGCACCTCGTTGTTGGGGCTGGAGACGAACGCCTCGATGAACCTGCCGTAGCGCAGCGCGATCAGCAGGACGACGGAGACCGTGGTCAGCGCGATGCCCAGGGAGATCGTCCCCGTCAGCAGCGAGACGCCTGCCAGCATCGCGGTGAGCAGCGGCAGGTAGACGGCCATCGCCAGGTCCTCGAAGACCAGCAGCGACAGCACGACGGGCGTCTCGCGGTTACCGATCCACCCCAGATCGGACAGCACCTTCGCGGTGATGCCCGAGGAGGTGGCGTAGGTGACGCCCGCCATGGCGACCGCGGCCACGGGCCCCCACCCCAGCAGCAGCGCGGCTATCGCGCCGGGGGCGGCGTTGAGGACCATGTCGACCAGGCCCGCTCTGGCGTTGCCGCGCAGGCTGGAGACCAGCTCGCTCGCGTTGTACTCCAGTCCGAGCGTGAGCAGCAGAAGCACGACGCCGATCTCGGCGCCGATGGCGATGAACTCCTCGCTGGTGGCCAGCGGCAGGATGCCGCCCTGCCCGAAGGCGAGTCCGGCGAGGAGGTAAAGGGGAATGGCGGAGATGCCGGCCCGCAGCGCCAGGGCGCCGAGGACGCCGAGGGCCAGGATGATCCCACCGAGTTCGAGGAAGACTATGCCGGTGTCGTGCACGTCGACGGCGAGTACCTGCATCAGGGCGTTACCGCCGCGGGGGTGAGGGGCAGGCGCATCAGCCGTCCGTGAGGATGTCGGCGGCGGTGGCGGTCGTCTCGGCGTCGCCGACGATGACCACCACGTCTCCGGCGGTGAACCTGAAGTCGGGGGTGGGGCTCGCGAAGACCTGCGCCCCGCGCACCACGGCCACGACGGAGGCGCCGGTGCGGGTGCGGATGCGAGCGTCGCCCAGTGTCCTGCCGTCGTACGGCGAGCCAGCCACGACCGGCACCTGGAGGCTCATCAGGCCCTCGATCTCGCGATGGAGGGCGTTGAGTCGCTGGACGATGCGCGGCGCGCCGAGCAGCTCGGCGAGCGCGTCGGCCTCCTCGTCGTTGAGCTGGATGGCCTCGCACGCCCGGTCGGGGTCCGACCGGTCGTAGATGATCAGGTCGCGCCGCCCCGTCCGGTGTGAGACGACGGCGACGCGGCGGCCCGAATGGGTGCCGAACTCGTGTTTGAGCCCGATGCCTGGAAGCGCGGTCTGTTCGATCTCCACATAGCTAACGTATCTGGCTCAGCCAGCCGAAACCGCCCAAGCCTGCTGGGTCGATCAGCTCGGCCTCCTGGGAGGCGCGGGCCAGCGCCCTCAGGTAGCCCGACGGGTCGGTCCGCGCGAGGTCGAGTGCGGGACGGGTGCCGGTGACTCCCAGAGTGCGCAGAATGTCGCGCTGTGTGGACAAAGTTGTGGATATCGCGCCGGCCTGCCGGCCCGCCTCCGCGCACGCGTCGAGTGCGACATGTGCGGTGATGTCGCAGGTCCCGTCGGGTATGGGCGCCACGACCGAACCGTCCCTGTATCCGGTGAGCGTGCCGCGGGGCGGCCGGTTATCCACAGGGTGTGCATAATCGACGGCGATCGCCTGGCCGCCCGCCAGCCGGGCGATCACGGCCGCCCACGCCGCGCACCGCGACCTGCCGACCTCGGCCCGCTGGCCCACCCGCCGCAGCGGCCACCACTGCTCGAGCCAGGCCAGATCGTCCTCGCCGGGCGGGTCGCCGAGCCGTTCCTCGCCCGTCCCGGTGTGGACCAGCACCAGGCGCGGGCCGGCGGCGGTCTGCTCCACGACGTCGAAGGGGACGTTGTCCAGCCACTCGTTGGCGATCGCCATGCCGGTGATGCCCTGCGGGATCGTGTGGCTCCACCTGATCGCCTCGGGCAGCCCGGCGGGCCGGGAGGACAGGTCGACGGCCGTGACCCTCAGCCTGGCCCGCAGCTCCGGCGGGGCCGCCGCGAGCACGTGCGCCGACAGCGCGCCGTCGCCGGCGCCGATGTCGACGAGATCGAGCGGGTCGGGACGGCCCAGCGCGCCGTCGAGGCGCAGCAGCATCGTCAGCACGGCCCCGGCGAAGACCGGTGAGGCGCCGACCGAGGTGCGGAAGTGCCCGGACGGGCGTTCGCGCAGGTAGAAGCCGCTCTCCCCGTACAGTGCCCGCTCCATCGCCGCTCGCCAGGTGAGCCACATGCCACGGACTATCTCATGACCTTCGACCGACACGCCTGGTGATGTGATGACTACTCCTTGTCGCCGCTTTGCGCTACGGTAACCCGGTGTCATCGAGCGATCACCCGGGCGCTCCCCCCGGTGACCCCGGTTCGATCGCCGATGCGGAGACCGACCGCGGCCCCGTGCCGCGCAATGAGAGGACATCCCCCATGTTCAAGAAGTCTGCCGTCGTCGCGGGTGTGCTGGCCATGATGGCGCTCGGCGCGCCCGCCGCCCACGCCGACAACATCACCAGCGGCAACAACGGCGTGCTGTCCGGCAACCAGATCTTCGCGCCGATCTCCATTCCGGTGAACGTGTGCGGCAACGCCGTGGGCATCTTCGGCTGGGCCGTGGCCGGGTGCAAGGGTGGCGCCTCGGTCGACGTCCACCAGCACTGATAGGCGCGCGCCCGCCGTGCGATGGAGCACGGCGGGCGCGTCTCACACCAGGGGCCGGCCCGTCGGCGGTGGGTCGGCCCTCCTTGTGGGGAGCGGGCGCCGGTCACCGTGCCCGGCGTCCACTCCGGCAGGGGTGTCCACTATGTATGCCCTTGCTGGGTTTTGTCCCCTCCCAACATGCGGCAAAAGAGCCATGACCGTGGCCGGTGACGACCGGCGGTTACCCTGGTCAGCAGTGTCGGATGACAGGGAGCGCGACGTCATGGACGCAGGGGATCGCCCGGGGCGGTTGGCCGTCGGCGTGCTGGGCGCGGGCAAGGTGGGCTCGGTGCTCGGCGCGGCGCTGGCCCAGGCCGGTCACAGGGTCGTGGCGGCGAGCGGCGTCTCCGACGCCTCGCAGCGCTGGGCGGGCGAACGGCTCGGCGTGCGCACGGTCAACCCCGAAGAGGTCGTCAGCAAGGCCGAACTGATCCTGCTCACCGTCCCCGACGACGCGCTGCCCGGCCTGGTCGCCGGACTCGCGGCCACCGGGGCCGACGTTCGCGGCAAGCTGCTCGTCCACACCAGCGGCGCCTACGGCCTGGCCGTCCTCGACCCCGCCCGGCAGGCGGGCGCGCTGCCGCTGGCCCTGCATCCCGTGATGACCTTCACCGGCAGGGACGACGACCTCAACAGGATCACCGGCATCTCCTTCGGCGTCACCTCACCCGAGCCGCTGCGCCCGATCGCCGAGGCGCTGGTCATCGAGATGGGCGGCGAGCCGGTCTGGATCGCCGACAGCGACCGCGCCCTCTACCACGCGGCGCTCGCGGGAGCGGCCAACCACATGGTCACACTGATCGCCGAGTCGCAGGAGCTGCTGGCGAAGATCGGGGTCGAGCACCCGGGCAGGATGCTCGGCCCGCTGCTCGGGGCCGCGCTCGACAACGTGCTCAGGCTGGGCATCACGGGGCTGACGGGGCCGGTGGTGCGCGGCGACGCCGGCACCGTGCGCAAGCACGTCGACGCGCTGATACTGGCGGCGCCCGAAGCGGCCGACGCATACGTGGCACTCGCTAGGCTCACGGCGGACCGGGCGCTCGCCGCCGGGTTGCTGAAGCCCGAGGCGGCCGAGCGGCTGCTCGACGCGCTCGGGGGAAACATGTGGACCTGATCGGGCCGGGACGTTCCGCCTGGACCTGATCAGTCTAGGAGGACACCGATGGAACTGATCGTCGCGCACGACCGCGCCGGCCTCGAGAAAGCCCGCTCCTCGGGCCGCGTGGCGCTCGTCCCGACCATGGGCGCCCTGCACGAGGGTCACCGCTCGCTGATGCGCGTGGCCCGTACGCTGGCCGACCAGGTCGTGGTCAGCATCTTCGTCAACCCGCTCCAGTTCGGCCCCGCCGAGGACTTCTCCCGTTACCCCCGCACCTTCGACTCCGACCTCGACATCTGCGCGGCCGAGGGGGTGGACGTGGTCTTCGCCCCCTCGGCCGACGACATGTACCGCCCCGACCGTCAGGTGAGCCTCTCCGCGGGCCGGATGGGCGCGATCGTCGAGGGCGCGGTGCGCCCCGGGCACTTCGACGGCGTGCTCACCGTGGTGCTGAAGCTGTTCAACCTCGTCGGGCCCCAGGTCGCGGTCTTCGGCCAGAAGGACGCCCAGCAGCTCGCGCTCATCAGGCGCATGGTCGCCGACCTCGACCTGCCCGTGGAGGTCGTGGGCGCGCCGACCGTGCGCGAGCCCGACGGGCTGGCCCTCTCCAGCCGTAACCGGTACCTCACGCCCGACGACCGGCAGCGCGCGCTGGCGCTCTCGCGCGCCCTGCACGCGGGGGCCGCGCGGCTCTCGCCCGCCGCCGTCCGCGCCGCCGCCGAGGGGGAGCTGGCCGCGTCCGGACTCGTGGCCGACTACGTTGTCCTCGTCGACCCCGCGACGTTCGCCGAGATTCCCGACGACTTCCGGGGCGAGGCGGTGTTGGCTGTCGCGGCCAAGGTCGGCACCACCCGCCTGATCGACAACGTCCTTATCGCTTTCTGAAGGAGCGTCGTGCTCAGGACCATGTTGACGTCCAAGATCCATCGAGCCACGGTCACGCAGGCCGACCTGCACTACGTGGGATCGTTGACCATCGACGAGGAGCTGATGGAGGCGGCCGGGTTGTTACCGGGCGAGCAGGTGCACGTGGTCGACATCGACAACGGCGCCCGCCTGGTGACCTACGCCATCACCGGCCCGCGCGGGTCGGGGATCATCGGTATCAACGGCGCCGCGGCCCGGCTGGTCTCACCGGGCGACCTAGTGATCATCATCGCGTACGGCCAGCTCGACGACGCCGAGGCGCGGGCCTTCACTCCCCGGGTGGTCCACGTCGACCGGGACAACAGGATCGTGGAGCTGGGCGCCGACCCCGCGGCCGCGGTCGAGGGCGCCATGCGCGGCGACGAGCTCCACGTCTAAGGGGAGGGGGCGGGGAAGGAGCACGGATCGCGGGGCGTTATCGTCATAGTGACGAAATCCGAGGAGGCTCCCCCATGAGTGCACCCGCGATCCCCATGAAGCTCACCGCCCCCGCCCCCGGCTGGACGGTCGAGGCGGACGTGATCGTGGTGGGTTCGGGCGTCGCCGGGCTGACCGTGGCCCTGCACCACGCCGAGCTCGACCCCACCGCGAAGGTCCTGGTCGTCACCAAGGACGTGCTGTCGTCCGGCTCCACGAGGTGGGCGCAGGGCGGCATCGCGGCCGTTCTCGACCCCGCCGACTCGCCCGGCGAGCACCTCGACGACACGCTGGTCGCCGGGGTCGGCCTGTGCGACGAGCAGGCCGTCAGGACGCTGGTGACGGAGGGGCCGGGAGCGCTGCGCAACCTGATCGCCAGGGGCGCCAGGTTCGACACCGACGAGAACGGCGAGCTCCAGCTCACCCGCGAAGGCGGGCACCACCGCAACCGCATCGTGCACGCGGGCGGCGACGCGACCGGCGCCGAGGTGCAGCGGGCGCTCATCCAGGCGGTCCTCGCGCACCCCGCGATCGAGGTGATCGAGCACGCCCTCGTGCTCGACCTGGTCAAGGACGCGGGGGGCCGGGCGCGCGGCGTCACCCTGCACGTCATGGGTGAGGGCGCGCGCGACGGTGTCGGAGAGGCGCGGGCCAGGGCCGTGGTGCTGGCCACCGGCGGCATGGGCCAGATCTACGCCGCCACCACCAACCCCGTCGTCTCGACGGGCGACGGCGTCGCGCTGGCGCTGCGCGCGGGCGCCGTCGTCAGGGACCTGGAGTTCGTGCAGTTCCACCCGACCGTGCTGTGGCTGGGGGAGGAGTCCACCGGCCAGCAGCCGCTGATCTCCGAGGCGGTACGCGGCGAGGGCGCCTACCTCGTCGACGCAGGCGGCGAGAGGTTCACCGACGAGCTCGCGCCCCGTGACGTGGTGGCCAAGGCGATCACGCGACAGCCGGGCCAGGTCTACCTCGACGGCCGCCACTTCGGGCTCGACAAGTGGAAGACCCGCTTCCCGACCATCTACGGCATCTGCCTCGAGCACGGGATCGATCCCGCCACGGACCTGATCCCCGTCATGCCCGCCGCCCACTACGCCAGCGGCGGCGTCCGGACCGACCTGCGCGGCCGTACCTCGATCGAGGGGCTCTACGCCTGCGGCGAGGTCGCCTGCACGGGCGTGCACGGCGCGAACCGGCTGGCCTCCAACTCGCTGCTGGAAGGACTGGTCTTCGCCGAGCGCATCGCCGAGGACATCCACCGGCTACGGCCCGCCCCCGGCGAACCCGCCGCGGCCACCGCGGAGGAGGGCCTGGTCGACCCCCGGGCCCGCACGCGCATCCAGGCCCACATGAGCAGCGGCGCGGGCGTGCTGCGCAGCCGGTCCTCGGTCACGCAGACGGGCGTCGCGCTCAGGGACGCCCGCTGGACCCCCGTGGCGGTCCAGCCCTGCGTGGAGTCGTGGGAGACCACGAACCTGCTCACCGTGGCCTCGGTCCTCGTGGCCGCCGCCTACGCCCGCCTGGAGACCAGGGGCTCGCACTGGCGGGAGGACTTCCCCGACCGCGACGACGAGAACTGGCTGGGACATCTGGACATCACGCTGACTCACGAGGGGCTGACCATGACCTACACGCCGCACGAGACGGCCCCGCGCCTGGCGCGGGAGCTGGAGGCCGCGGGGCTCGACCCGGCGACCGTGGACGAGGTCGTCTCGCGCGCGCTCGCCGAGGACCTTCAGGAGGCCGGCGACGTCACCTCACTGGCCACGATCCCCGCGGGGCAGCGCGCCACCGCCGACGTGGTGGCACGGGCTGACGGGGTGGTCGCGGGGCTCGCCGTCGCCGAGGCGGTCTTCCGCAGGCTGGGCGCCACCACCGTCGAGCGCAGAGCCAAGGACGGCGAGCGCGTACGGCACGGCGACGTGCTCATGACCGTCGAGGGCGAGACGCGCGCCCTGCTGACGGCCGAGCGCACCGCGCTCAACCTCCTCACCCACCTGTCGGGCATCGCGACGCTCACCGCGCGCTGGGTCGACGCGGTCGAGGGGACCGGAACCCGGGTGCGCGACAGCCGCAAGACGCTGCCGGGCCTGCGGGCGCTGGAGAAGTACGCGGTCAGGGCCGGCGGCGGGGTCAACCACCGCATGTCGCTGTCGGACGCGGCGCTCATCAAGGACAACCACGTGGTGGCCGCCGGCGGAGTCGCCGAGGCTTTCCGCAAGGTGAGAGACCTGTATCCCGAGCTGCCGATCGAGGTGGAGGTGGACCGCATCGACCAGATCGCCCCCGTCCTGGCCGAAGGCGCCGAGGAGATCCTTCTGGACAACTTCACCGTGGCGGAGCTGGCCAGGGCGGTGCGACTCGTCGACGGCCGGGCCAGGCTCGAGGCAAGTGGCGGGCTGACCTTGGAATCGGCCCGTGATGTAGCCGAAACTGGCGTGGACTACGTTGCTGTGGGAGCGCTCACGCACTCGGCACCTGCGCTTGACATAGCCCTGGATCTACGGGGGAACTAGATGCTGCTCGCGATCGACGTCGGCAACACCCACACGGTGCTCGGCCTCTTCGAAGGCGAGGAGGTCATCGAGCACTGGCGGATCGCCACCGATGCCCGCCGTACCGCTGACGAGATCGCGGTCGTCCTGCAGGGGCTGCTCGCCCAGTCGCCCCTGCTCAAGGACGCGGACGTGAGCGGCATCGCGATCTGCTCGACCGTGCCCTCGGTGCTGAACGAGATGCGCGAGATGTGCCGCCGCTACTACGGCGACGTCACCGCCGTCATCGTGGAGCCCGGCATCCGCACGGGAGTTCCGGTCAGGATGGACAACCCCAAGGAGGTCGGCAGCGACCGGATCGTCAACTCGCTGGCCGCCATCGACCAGTACGGCGGGCCCTGCATCATCGTCGACTTCGGCACCGCCACCTCCTTCGACGCGGTGTCGGCCAAGGGAGAGTACGTCGGCGCGGTCACCGCTCCGGGCATCGAGATCTCCGTCGACGCCCTCGCCGCCGCCGGGGCCCAGCTGCACAAGGTGGAGCTGATCAGGCCGCGCTCCGTGATCGCCAAGAACACCGTCGAGGCGCTGCAGTCGGGCATCATCTACGGCTTCGCCGGCCAGGTCGACGGCATCGTCGAGCGGATGGCGGCCGAGCTCGCCGACGACCCCGACGACGTCACGGTCGTGGCGACCGGCGGTCTCGCCTCGCTGGTGGTCAGGGAGGCGCGCTCGATCGACGTGCACGAGCCGTGGCTCACGCTCATCGGGCTCAGGCTCATCTACAACCGCAACGCGACATGACGAAGGGCCCCCGTGGGAGGGGCCCTTCGATCCGGTTTCTCACACCTCTTCGGCGTCGTAGAGGTCCCACCACTTGCCGCACTTGCTGACGCGGTGGGTGGACGGGTCGTACTGGCAGACCTTGACGCGCACCGCGTAGACGTCGTCCTCGTGGAACTGGAAGGACTTGTAGCCCGGGTAGCCGCAGTAGTAGCGCGAGTAGACCTGGTACCAGTCGTACTCGTCGTCGGCCGCCTGGAACTTCACGTACGCGCACTTGCCGCCCTGGTTGTAGGTCCTGTTGTCGAGGTCGTAGAGCCGTCCCTTGACGTGAACGGAGTTGCCGTCCTCGTAGTCGCCCTCGACGCCGATCCAGCCGCTGGCCTTGGCCAGGCCGTACTTGGCGTAGTAGGAGCCCCAGTAGTCGTCGTAGTCGGAGGCGCCGGTGGAGGAGGAGGTCGTCGAGGCGTTGGCGGTGGCGGGGAGCGACAGGGCGAGTGTGCCGGTGGCGGCCACTGCGAGGAAGCCTGTCGCGAGCTTCTTCATCATGATCTCTCCTTGAGCCCCGCGGTTCCGGCTCCCTGCCGGATCCCCCTGGGCTCCTGGGTCATTGGTAACCCCGCCTCCTTGCACTCCCTTTGCAAAGAGCTGACGAACTCTTGCATTGCGCCATATCGGTACCCTTTGGTGTTGTGAGCGACGAACTTCCCGAGCAGATGCGCATCCGGAGGGAGAAGCTCGACCGCCTTCGTGACGAGGGCGTCGATCCTTATCCGGTGACCTTCCCCCGTACGGCGACCAACGCCGAGATCAGGGAGAAGTACCAGGGTCTCGACCCTGACACCGCGACCGGCGACAAAGTCGGCGTCGCGGGGCGCGTCATGCTCAACCGCATCGGCGGGAAGCTCTGCTTCGCCACGCTGCGTGACGGCGGCGGTGACCTGCAGGTCATGATCTCCCTCGACAAGGTGGGAGAGGAGTCGCTGGCGGCGTGGAAGCGCGACGTCGACCTCGGCGACCACGTCGGCATCGAGGGAGAGGTCATCACCTCCCGGCGCGGTGAGCTGTCCATCCTCGCCGACCGCTGGCAGATCACCTCCAAGTGCCTGCGCCCGCTGCCGGAGAAGCACGTCGGCCTCACCGACCCCGAGGCCCGGGTACGGCAGCGCTACGTCGACCTCATCGTCAACGACGAGGCGCGCTCGATGGCCCGCGTCCGCAGCGCCACGGTCCGCGCGGTGCGCGACTTCTGGCACGAGGAGGGCTACCTCGAGGTCGAGACGCCCATGCTGCAGCCGATCCACGGCGGCGCGGCGGCACGGCCGTTCAAGACCCACATCAACGCCTACGACATGGAGCTCTACCTCCGCATCGCGATCGAGCTCTACCTGAAGCGGCTCGTGGTCGGCGGCATCGAGAAGGTCTTCGAGATCAACCGCAACTTCCGCAACGAGGGCGCGGACTCCACGCACAACCCCGAGTTCACGATGCTCGAGGCGTACGGCACCTATCTCGACTACAACGACATGGCCGAGCTCACGCAGCGGATGTACCAGCGGGCGGTCGTGGCCGCGCTGGACACCACCGTGGTCGTGCACGACGGCGTCGAGATCGACCTCGGCCTCGCGCGCTGGCCGAGGGTCAGGCTGTACGACGCGGTCTCCGCGGCGCTGGGCGAGGAGATCACCACCGACACCCCGCTCGAGCAGGTCAGGAAGTACGCCGACGAACGTCACGTCCACTGGGACGCGAAGTGGGGCCAGGGCAAGCTCGTCCAGGAGCTCTTCGAGGAGCTGGTCGAGCACACGCTGGTCCAGCCGACGTTCGTCATGGACTACCCGCTGGAGACCTCGCCCCTCACTCGGCAGCACCGCGACAACCCGCTGCTCACCGAGAAGTGGGACCTGATCGGGTTCGGCACCGAGCTCGGCACCGCCTACTCCGAGCTGGTCGACCCGATCGAGCAGCGCCGCAGGCTCACCGAGCAGTCGCTGCTGGCGGCCGGCGGCGATCCCGAGGCGATGCAGCTCGACGAGGACTTCCTGCAGGCGCTGGAGTACGCGATGCCGCCGACGGGTGGCGTCGGGGTCGGGATCGACCGGATGATCATGGCCTTCACCGGCAAGAACATCCGGGAGACGATCCTGTTCCCGCTGGTGAAGCCCACCGGCTGACGCGTGTCCACGCCGGTCGTCACCGCCGGGCGGGCTCGCCGGTGACGATCGGGGCGGTCGCGTCCTGAGGCGGCCCGGCGGGCCGTACCCGGACGGGTGGCGGTGTCAGAGGGTGAGGACCAGGCGACCGCGCAGGCCGCCCTTGGCGAGGCGGGCGTAAGCGTCGCCGGCCTGCTCCAGGGGGTAGGCCCCGGCGACCCTCGCGGTCAGCCGGCCGAGCCCGGCCAGCCGGGCGATCTCGGCGAGCTGGAACGGCTCCTCGCGGAAGAACACGGTGGCCACGTCCGTCCCCCGCAGCGCGACCGGTGCCACGCCGGCCGTCAGGGTGACGAACGTCCCCCCGTCGCGGAGGGCGTTCAGTCCCGCCAGGCCGGTCACGGCGGCGTCGATCACGGCGTCCACCCCGCCTGGCACCCGCTTCCTGACCGCCTCGCCCAGATCCTCCCCGCGCGGGACGAACCACTCGGCGCCGAACTCCCGGACCAGTTCCTCGTCGTCGCCTCCCGCCGCGGCCACCACCCGCAGGCCGCGGGCCGCCGCCAGTTCCACCGCGAACCCGCCGACGGCGCCCGCGGCCCCCGTGACCAGGACGGTCTGGCCCTGGCTCAGGTTCGCCCGGTCGAGCGACTGCCACGCGGTCAGCGTGTTGAGCGGCAGGGTGGCGGCCTCGACCAAGGACAACCCCGCCGGAGCGGGCGCGACCGCCGCCGCGTCGACCACCACGTGGTCCGCCTGGGCCTTGGTCGGCAGTTCGAGCCGGCTGACCAAGGCGATCACCTCTTGCCCGGGGGCGATGGCGACGCCTTCACCCACCTGGTCGACCACGCCCGCGGCGTCGAAGCCGAGGCCGTAGGAGTCGAGCTCGCGGGCGACGCCGTAGTCGCTGAGCGAACCTGAGGCGACCGCGAGGTCGAACGGGTTCAGGCCGGCGGCGGCGACCTTGATCCGGACCTGGCCCCGGCCCGCCTGGGGAGCCGGAGCCTCGATGAGCTCGGGAGAGCCGGAACCGCCGATGAGCGCACGCATGGTTGTCATACGGACGACCCTAGGGAGAGAAGCTCTCTTCTGGTAAGAAGGCACCTGGAAGTGCGTAAGCCACCCGGAGGAGCTCGCATGGCGACCAGGACGGCGGCCGCGCGCCGTGCCGCGGCCAAGCAGGAGTACGACGCGTACGTCGCGCAGTGCCCCTCGAGGAAGCTGCTGGACACCCTCAGCGACAAATGGGTCAGCCTGATACTCACCGCCCTGGCCGGCGGCTCGATGCGATACAGCGATCTGGCCAGGACGGTCGCGGGTGTGAGCCAGAAGATGCTGACGCAGACGCTTCGCGGGCTGGAAAGGGACGGGCTGGTCTTCAGAACGGTGACCGCCTCGGTGCCGGTGCGCGTGGATTATGAGCTCACGCCACTCGGAACGAGTCTGCTCCCGCTCATGGCCGCGATCAAGGAATGGGCGGAGAGTCACATCGAGGATGTCGAGCTTGCCCGCGAACGCTATGACGCCGGGCAGGCCGCTGAAAAAACGGCGTGAAATTCAGGATAAGAGCGCATTGCGGTCGGCCGGTTGTGGCCTGATCTTCGCGCCGTATGCCGCGCGAGTTCTTCATATAGAAACGATCAAGTCAATAGTCGCCGTCAAGCGCTTCGTGGAATCAACCTTGACGACCTTTCGAGTATGCGTTTACCGTCTGCGGGACGAGCAGCGGTGCTCGAGCCGAGACGTCGCCGAGTTGTGCTGTTGGGGGGAGGGCTCCCGATGGATGTGCTCACCGACGACGGAGTCGTGTTGAGCCAGGACGACCTGGATCTGCTCGCGGAGTTGGCCAAGGGCGTCACGGTCGACCGCGTGGGCAGAACGCTGGAGATCAGCGGCCGCACGGTCCGCCGCCGCCTGCGCGTCATCTGCGACAGGATCGGCGTCGCCACGGCCATCGAGGCCGTGGCCTGGGCCGCGCGCCGGCGACTGATCTAGTCGGCGATCCGTACGGCTCCCGCGAACGGCCTGTTGGCGATCGCGGCGACCCGGACGACGTCACCCGTGCGGGGCGCGTGCACCATCATCCCGCCGCCGATGTAGATGCCCACATGGTGCAGGTCGTTGTAGAAGAAGACCAGGTCGCCGGGGCGTAGCTGCTCGCGCGAGATGTGGGTGCCGGCCGTCCACTGGTCGCCGGTGTAGTGCGGCAGGCTGATGCCCACCTGCTGGTAGGCGGCCATGACCAGGCCCGAGCAGTCGAAGGAACTCGGCCCCTCGGCGCCCCACACGTACGGCTTGAGCTGCTGGGTCAGCGCCCAGCGGGCGGCCTGCGCGGCCTTGCCGCTGCCGATGATGGGCAGGTTGACCCTGCTGGCGCGGGTGCCCGGCCGTCCCGCCTCGCCCAGGGCGCGCCGGAACAGGCTGCTCTCGGTCTTGGCGACCATCGAGGTGATCTTGTCGCGCTTGCTGCCGAGGTCGTTGACGAGTTTCTGGACCTCGGCCAGGCGTGTCTTGGCGGTCGACCTCGCCTTCTCGGCGGCGGCGATGGACTCGGCGAGTTCCTTGACCTCCTGGCCCTGCTGCTGGCCGAGGGCGTAGGAGGTGGCGGCGGCGTCGAGGAAGGAGTCGGGGTCGGCCGCCGAGGTGAAGGCCAGGCCGTCGGCGAGGCCGCCGTACATGTAGGTGCTCTCGGCCACGAGCGTGGCTCGGGCGCGCTTGGCGGCCAGATCGGCCTCGCTGGTGGCCAGGACCTTCTTGGCGGTCTCGGCGGACTTCTTGACGCCCTTGAGCTTCTCGCGCTGCCCGTTGTACTGCTCGGTGAGCGTCTCGATGTCGTTGTGCATCTTCTCGACGCGCTCGGCGAGCTCCTTGAGCGTCGGCTTGGGGTCGGCGGCGGCCGGGCTCAGCGGCATGGCGAGGGCGAGGACGGCCATCGCGGCGCTCACGACGGCGAACCGCTTCCTGGGGGAGCCCGGTTCGTGGGGGCGGGCGTGCTTGCCCGCGGACTTCCCCTCGTGAGTGCGCCTGCGCTTCACCAACCAGCTCCTCTCGTAGCCGCCGACCGGGTTAGCTGACGGGTTCGGGCCGGAGCAGCCCTACCGAGCACGGACTCGGACTCACCCCTGTGGCGGTCGGTGGTCCGCCGGCGGGTCCCCGGCTCCCCGTGGTGGGGGATTAGGCGCGTCACCCACGCCTGGCTGCGTGGGTGACATCGTCGCTGGACACTAGTGCAAGCCAGGTTCGTGCTCAACCAGAACTACGGATCCAGTAGAGGATGCGCAAACAAAGGATCACGGGCGGGTCACGCGAAAGCCTGATCAACCAGGGCATTGCGTGCCCTTTGCCCGGATTGGCAGAGATTTGTCGGGCATGTCGTGCGTCGATGCGGAGCGTGCTCGCCTCGCTACGTGAGGTCATGTGATGGTAGTTAGGGATGGGCCGAAACAAGCTCGGTACGCTGAAGGGCCATGGAGCAGGCCGTCGAGCGCCCAATGCAGGACACCGAGATCGTCGTACGGCGCGCCCGCACGCCGGACGTCAGGTCGATCAAGCGCCTGGTCGACATCTACGCGGGGGCGGGCCGCAAGCTTCTCGAAAAAGCCACGGTCACGCTGTACGAGGACGTCCAGGAGTTCTGGGTCGCCGAGCGCGGCGGCCAGGTGGTCGGCTGTGGCGCGCTCCATGTGCTGTGGGAGGACCTCGCCGAAATTCGCACGGTAGCCGTGGATCCCGCGGCCAAAGGTTCAGGCGTCGGTCACCGTATTGTTACCGCGCTCGTGAGAACGGCTCGCGACCTGGGCCTTCGCCGGGTCTTCTGCCTGACGTTCGAGGTCGACTTCTTCGCCCGACACGGCTTCGTGCCCATCCAGGGAACACCGGTATCACCCGAGGTCTACGCCGAGCTGCTGGCCTCCTACGACGAGGGTGTGGCCGAGTTTCTGGACCTCGAGCACGTCAAGCCCAACACCCTTGGCAACACCAGGATGCTGCTTCATCTGGACGCAGTTGACTACGGCGTTGACCAAGAGGAAAGGTGATTGTTGATACTCATGTCGATACGTTGGGCAACAGCAAGCATGTGTCCTGACATGTGCCACATGCGCCATCGAAGCGAGGTGACACGGTGAGCACCGGACAGCCGCCGTACCCGGACCAACCTGACGACAATTCCGGATACGGTCAGCAGAACGCAGGACGCCCTGGCGAGCAGCCGGATCCTGATGTGACGATCGTCGGCTATCGCCATGAGGGCGGCGGCTACGGTCAGCCGTCACAGGGCCAGCCCGACCAAGGCTACGGCCAGCAGGGCTACGGCCAGCAGCCCGGTTACGGCCAGCAGGGTTACGGCCAGCAGCAGCAGCCCGGCTACGGCCAGCCTTCCTCGGGCCAGCAGGGCTACGGCCAGCAGCAGCCCGGCTATGGACAGCAGGGCTACGGCCAGCCCGCGTCAGGCCAGCAGCCCGGCTACGGCCAGCCCTCCTCGGGCCAGCAGGGCTACGGCCAGCAGCCCCCCGCTTCCGGCCAGCAGCCTTACGGTCAGCAGGGCTACGGCCAGCAGTACGGCCAGCCCGGCTACGGCCAGCAGGGCTCCTCGGGCCAGCAGCCCGAGTACGGCCAGCAGGGCTACGGTCAGCAGCAGGCCTCGTCCGGCCAGCAGCCCGAGTACGGGCAGCAGGGCTACGGCCAGCAGCAGGGCTCCTCGGGCCAGCAGCCCGAGTACGGCCAGCAGCCGGAGTACGGCCAGCCCGGCTACGGCCAGCAGCAGCCCGGGTACGGCCAGCCGGCATCCGGCCAGCAGCCCGGTTACGGCCAGCCCTCGGGTCAGCAGCCCGGTTATGGCCAGCAGCCCGGCTATGGTCAGCAGGGCTACGGCCAGCAGGGCCAGTCGCAGCCCGGCTACGGTCAGTCCTCGCCCTACGGTCAGCAGCAGCCCTACCAGCCCGGTTACGGCCAGCAGCAGCCGCCCGCCTACGGCCAGCCCGGCTACGGCCAGCCGTACGGCGCTCCGGCCGGCCTGCAGCCGCCCGGCGCACCCGCCCCGCTCGCCGAGTGGTGGCAGCGCCTGGTCGCCCGCATCGTCGACGGCGTGATCTTCGCGGTCTTCTGGATCATCGTGAGCACGGTCCTGTTCATGGTCGCGGGTCCGAGCTACGACCTCGCCACCGGCACGTTCACCGGCATGAACCCGCTCGTCCTCGCGGCGATCCTCGCCGTCCTCGCGGCGCTGTTCTACGTGGGTTACGAGTTCCTGCTGACCAAGTCCAAGGGGCAGACGGTCGGCAAGATGATCATGGGTATCAAGATCGTCCCGGTCGGCGGCTCGCTGCCCCCCGGCGGTCTGGAGAGCGACTCCGCCATCAAGCGGGCCGGCATCACCTGGGGCGGCGTGATCCTCAACGCCATCCCGATCCTCGGTGGCCTGCTGGCCTTCGCCGCGATCGGCGTCAACGGCGCCTCCCACCTCTGGGACAAGCCGCTGCAGCAGACCTTCGCCGACAAGTTCGCCGGCACCGTGGTCGTGAAGATCAAGTAAGCGGATACCGAAAAAACGGGGACCGGCGTCGCGCCGGCCCCCGTTTTCGCGTCCCCGGCCCTGTAATCGCGGCCGGCCGGCGTACAGAATGGGGCTTATGGTCGCGCCGCCGCCAGGAGTGCCGGCCGTACCGGCCGATTGGTGGGAACGGCTCGTCGCGCGAAGCATTGAGGCTCTCGTCGTCGGGGTTCTCTATTACATTCTGTTCATCACGGCCTGGGGTTTGTTGCGGACTGTCGGCCTGCTTGAGGTGTATGGCGACCGGTTGCCGAGGTTGTTGGCCTGGCTGGCCGTGGGGCTGGGTTATGCGGGCTATGACTGCCTGGTCCATTACCGGCGGCGCCGTACCTTCGGGAAGGCGATCATGAAGATAAGGCTGGCGCCTGCCCCGGGGCGGCGGCTGGGGCCGGAGGATCTGGCGAAACGCGCGCTGCTCTATCCCGGGCCGATCGCGCTCGCGGGGATTCCTGGCGCCAATGTCGTTGTCGGAATCCTGGTGTTCGCCGTCGGACTGTCTATCTTGATCGACAAGCCCCTCCAGCAGGGGTTGCACGACCGGTGGGCGGGTTCGTTGGTGATCAAAGACCCTCGCTGAAGTGTGCATCTGCCCCCAGACGCCGATTTTTCAGGATTTTCCGGGCGATCGGGTAAGAACTCTGGAGAGACTGGCATTAGGCTAGGTGGCACACACCCCGCCAGGTGGCGCTCCCTTTGGCGCTATCGTCGGGGCGGAGAGTCGACAACAGCTGTCCCGTCCGTCGCAGGGCGGCACGTGCATAAAGGGCGCGTCTCCCACAAACCCCATGAGGCGGCGTGGGGCGGAATGCAGCCGCCGGGCGCCGTCCAAACAGGACGGGTCCGTCCGGGGACCGAACTGACCCGGGAGTCAGGGAATCCGCGAAGCGCTGAATTGTCTCGTCGCCTTTCCGGGTATATGTTTGGCACGCGAATGAAACAATGCGCCGGGAAAGGATTCCGTAGATGGCCAAGCAGATCCAGGAGATTCTCATCGATGACCTCGATGGGGGCGAGGCCAATGAGACGGTCAGCTTCGCCATTGACGGCGCGTCGTATGAGATTGACCTCAGCGACGTTAACGCCAAGAAGCTGCGGGACGCGCTGTCGCCTTTCGTGACGTCCGCCCGCAAGTCGGGTGCCGTTGCGGCCCGTCGCCGGGTGCGCGGCGGAGCACGTTCCATGAGCCGTGAGAAGAGCTCCGAGATTCGGCAGTGGGCCAAGGCCCACGGCCTCCAGGTCAGCGAGCGCGGCCGCATCTCCTCCGCGATCGTGGAGAAGTACGAACAAGCCCACTGACATCATGCGCTTATGCCGATCGCCTAGAACCCCGGAGATCGCCATAAGCGCATGATCGTGTTTGCCGGTGAAAACCGGGCATGTCGTGCGGCCGGTGGCTCATGCTCTAAACGTCGTTCGCTTGCGGCGTATCGGGAACACAGCACCCCCTGTAGGTAGTTGGATGGAGGGTGAACGCCCTGCTCTCGGGGAACGTCTCTGCTATAGAGCGTGTCAGCGGTTCGCCGAGCCAGGGCTAGCATGCGGGAGGACGGGACCGGATTTACCGGCCTGACTGACCGCTCTGTGAGGAGCGACGAGATGTTCGAGAGGTTCACCGACCGAGCGAGGCGGGTTGTCGTCTTGGCCCAAGAAGAGGCCAGGATGCTCAACCACAACTACATCGGCACTGAGCACATTCTTCTTGGCTTGATCCATGAAGGTGAGGGCGTAGCCGCCAAGGCTCTGGAGAGCCTCGGCATCAGCCTTGAGGGTGTGCGCCAGCAGGTCGAGGAGATCATCGGCCAGGGCCAATCGGCTCCGTCGGGGCACATTCCGTTCACCCCGCGGGCCAAGAAGGTTCTTGAGCTGTCGCTCCGTGAGGCTTTGCAACTGGGCCACAACTACATCGGCACCGAGCACATCCTGCTCGGGCTCATCCGCGAGGGTGAGGGTGTGGCTGCCCAGGTGCTGGTCAAGCTTGGAGCCGATCTCAACCGTGTGCGGCAGCAGGTCATCCAGCTGCTCCACGGCTACCAGGGCAAGGAGCCGGCCGCCGCGGGTGGCCCGCAGGAGTCCGCGCCGTCCACGTCCCTGGTGCTCGACCAGTTCGGCCGCAACCTGACCCAGGCGGCCCGCGAGGGCAAGCTGGATCCGGTCATCGGCCGTGAGAAGGAGATCGAGCGGGTCATGCAGGTCCTCTCCAGGAGGACCAAGAACAACCCCGTTCTCATCGGCGAGCCCGGCGTCGGCAAGACCGCCGTCGTCGAGGGCCTGTCACAGAAGATCGTCAAGGGTGAGGTGCCCGAGACGCTGAAGGACAAGCAGCTCTACACGCTTGACCTGGGCGCGCTCGTGGCCGGCTCCCGCTACCGCGGTGACTTCGAAGAGCGCCTGAAGAAGGTGCTCAAGGAGATCCGCACCCGAGGCGACATCATCCTGTTCATCGACGAGCTGCACACGCTCGTGGGCGCGGGCGCCGCCGAGGGCGCGATCGACGCCGCCAGCATCCTCAAGCCGATGCTGGCCCGCGGCGAGCTGCAGACCATCGGCGCCACCACGCTCGACGAGTACCGCAAGTACCTCGAGAAGGACGCCGCGCTGGAGCGCCGCTTCCAGCCGATCCAGGTGGCCGAGCCGTCGCTCAGCCACACGATCGAGATCCTGAAGGGTCTGCGCGACCGCTACGAGGCGCACCACCGCGTGTCGATCACCGACGACGCGCTGGTCGCCGCCGCGCAGCTGGCCGACCGCTACATCAGCGACCGCTACCTTCCCGACAAGGCGATCGACCTCATCGACGAGGCCGGTTCCCGGATGCGCATCCGCAGGATGACCGCTCCGCCGGACCTGCGCGAGTACGACGAGAAGATCGCCAACGTCCGCCGCGACAAGGAGTCCGCGATCGACGCGCAGGACTTCGAGAAGGCGGCTGCCCTCCGCGACCAGGAGAAGCAGCTCCAGCTCAAGCGCGAGCGCCGGGAGAAGGAGTGGAAGGCCGGCGACATGGACGTCGTGGCCGAGGTCACCCAGGAGCTCATCGCCGAGGTCCTGGCCACCGCCACCGGCATCCCGGTCTTCAAGCTGACCGAGGAGGAGTCCCAGCGCCTGCTCCGCATGGAGGACGAACTCCACAAGCGGATCATCGGCCAGGACGACGCCATCAAGGGCCTGTCGCGGTCCATCCGGCGTACCCGTGCCGGTCTGAAGGACCCGCGCCGTCCCGGCGGCTCGTTCATCTTCGCCGGCCCCTCGGGCGTCGGTAAGACCGAGCTGTCCAAGGCTCTGGCGGAGTTCCTCTTCGGCGACGAAGACGCTCTGATCATGCTGGACATGTCGGAGTTCATGGAGAAGCACACCGTCTCCAGGCTGTTCGGCTCCCCGCCCGGCTACGTCGGGTACGAAGAGGGCGGCCAGCTGACCGAGAAGGTGCGGCGCAAGCCGTTCTCCGTGGTCCTGTTCGACGAGATCGAGAAGGCCCACCCCGACATCTTCAACTCGCTGCTGCAGATCCTGGAAGACGGTCGCCTGACCGACGCCCAGGGCCGGGTGGTCGACTTCAAGAACACGGTCATCATCATGACCACCAACCTCGGCACCCGCGACATCTCCAAGGGCATCGGGGTCGGGTTCGCGAAGTCCAACGACGCCGAGTCCAACTACGACCGGATGAAGTCGAAGGTCCAGGAGGAGCTCAAGCAGCACTTCCGGCCCGAGTTCCTCAACCGTGTCGACGACATCGTGGTCTTCCACCAGCTCACGCCGAAGGAGATCATCCAGATCGTCGATCTGATGCTCGCCCAGGTGAGCGAGCGGCTGAAGGACCGCGACATGGGGCTCGAGGTCTCGCCCGCCGCCAAGCAGCTGCTGGCCGACCGCGGCTACGACCCGGTGATGGGCGCCCGTCCGCTCCGTCGTACGATCCAGCGCGAGCTGGAGGACTCCCTGTCGGAGAAGATCCTGTACGGCGAGCTGCGTCCCGGCCAGGTGATCAAGGTCGACATCGAGGGCGAGGGCGACAACGCCAAGTTCGTCTTCGTCGGCGAGACCGCCTCGCGCGTTCCCGACTCGGCGGCCGCGATCGCGGAGCCGATCCAGAACTAAGCGCTGGGTTTGCCAGGGCCCGCGTGGGATCCCCACGCGGGCCCTGCTGCGTGTTCAGCCACCGTCGCCCCGGCCGGTCCCTTGGGCGGCGGTCCCCCGGTCGGCGGTCCCTCGGGGCGGTCTCTCGGGCGGCGGGTTCTTGGGCGGGTTCTCGGGGCGGTCTCTCAGTCGGCGACCTCTCGAGGGCGGTCTCTCGGGCGGCGGTCTTTGGGGGCGCCATTCCTCCCGCCTTGCGGACGTTTCTCCCCGAGGTTCCCCGTCTTGCCGACCTTTCGGTTCGCAGGTGCTCACCCAGCGCCGGTCCGACGCCTGCGCCCAGCGATGGAGTGCCCGAGCCTGGGGTGTGTGGGTTATCACTCCCCTCCGTTGGGGAGGGGAGCGAAGTCCTGCTGGGCGGCGCGCCTGCGACGGGCGGGACCCCGTGACCACGGGGGCGCCAGACCGGCTTGCCGTACAGGGAGGGAGAGGCCGCGGGGCGGCGGACCGGCTTGCCGTACGGGGAGGCGGGCGGAGAGGCGGACCGGCCTGCCGTACGGGAAGAGGGCGGAGAGTGTGCGGGGCGGGGGGCCGGCTTGTCGAACGGGGGCGGAGAGGGCGCGCCGGGCGGGCGGGGATGGGTCGCGTTACTGGGGTGGGCATCGGTTTGATGTCAGATTGGTGACTCCAGGTTGGGTTCGGCTATACCGCCACGAGAAGTAGTACTACAATCCGTAGAGCAAAGCACGCCAAGTCCCGCACAAGTGACCCACAAGAAGGCGTCCCTAGGTTGGGGCTCATCCCTGAGGCGTAGTCGGAAGTCAACTCAGGGCGGACGCGGAGGCCCCGGTCCGGCGGGCAAGCTCGGCACACGTCCGAGCGACGGACACAACACCCAGTGCAAGCCGTGGAGGAAGCCGATGCGCCTGCGTCACGATGACGGAACGCTCGTTCACTTGGCGTACAACGCCGGCGTGCACCCCGCGGAGGACCTCGAGAACCTCATCGCCCACCTGACCCGCTACGCCGTCCCGGTGCGCAAGCGCCTGGGCGTCGACCGGATGGGCGTCGGGCTGTGGCTGTCGCCCACCGTGGCCGACCACCTGATCGCCGACCGCATCGAGCTGGTACGGCTGCGCCGCTCCCTCGAGGAACGCGGTCTCGAAGTGGTCAGCCTGAACGGCACCGGCGGCCGCAACCAGGACGTGCCGGGTCCCGACTGGGCCAAGCCCGAGCGCTACCGCTACACGATGGCGCTCGCCAAGATCCTCGCCTTCCTCCTGCCGGAGGACGTGCGGTTCGGCAGCATCTCCACCATCCCGATCGGCTGGCGCCGCGACTGGCCCGCCGACCTGCACGCCATCGCGACGCGCAGGCTGGAGCGGCTGGCCCGCGAGCTGCGCGGCATCCACAGCGTCACGGGCAAGACGATCCGCGTGGGGTTCGAGCCGTGGCCGGGATGCGTCCTCGAGACGACCGAGCAGGCCGTCGAGCGGGTGGGCGGCATCGACTCCGAGCATCTCGGCGTCTGCCTCGACGCCTGCCACCTGGCCTGCGGCGGCGGCGAGGAGCCCGGCGCCGCGCTGCGCGGGCTCGCCGAGGTCGGGGCGCCGGTGGTCAAGCTGGGACACGTGCACAACCACACCGACACGGGCGCGGTTCTGCACGACACGTTGACGGCGATCCTGTCGGGCGCGGTCAACGGCACGGCGCACATCGAGGTCGAGACGCACAACCTGGCGGTGCCGGGACGTGCCAAGGGGCCGGGGGCGCTGGTGTCGATGCTGGCCGAGGAGCTCGACTGGGCCCGCACGAACCTCACCTCGCTGGGCCTCCAGCTCGCCGCCTGACCTCTCTCCTCTCCACCGCGCCCTGGAAACGCCGGCCCCGGGACGGCGGGCGGCCCAGGAATGCCGACCCCAGGGGGGCGGGCGGCGGCTCAGGAACGCCGACCCCGGGACGGCGGGCGGCCCAGGAATGCCGACCCCAGGGGGGGCGGGCGGCGGCCCAGGAAGGCTGACCCCGGGATGGCGGGCGGCGGCTCAGGAACGCCGCCGACCCACAGGGCGGCGGGCGGCGGTCCCGGACACCGACCCCAGGACGGCGGGTCCAGGCTTGAACCGTGCCCTGGGCCCGAGGCGGGGGCGTACCCCTGGGCGGGTCAGGTGGGCAGGCGGTAGGTTCCGTCGTCCAGGACCTCGGCCAGGCCGTCGGTGATCAGCCCGTCGAGCGCCCGCTCCCGCTGGACCGGCTCGTCCCACACCGCGTCGAGCGCCGTCTTGGGCACCGGCCCGTGCGCCGCGCGCAGCACCGCGAGGAGACGGCCCCGGCATTGCCGGTCGGTGCCGTCGTAGGTCTGCCCCTTGCGTGCCTGGCCGGGCGGCTTCCCGGCGAGCCGCCAGGCGCACTGCGTGATGATCGGGCAGCGCTCGCACTGGGGGCCGCGGGCCGTACAGACCAGGGCGCCGAGCTCCATGACCGCCACGCCCCAGACGGGCGCGCCCACGGCGGGGAGGAGGTCCTGGGCGAGGCGGCGTTCGGCGGCGGTGGTGGCGGCCGGTGGGTACTCCTCCGCGCGGACGGCCCTGCCCAGCACGCGGCGGACGTTGGTGTCGAGCACCGGATGGCTGCCGCCGAAGGCGAAGCTCGCCACGGCGGCGGCGGTGTACTCGCCGATGCCGGGCAGCGAGAGCAGCGTCGCGTGGTCGGACGGCACCGATCCGCCGTGCTCCGTGGTGATCGCCCTGGCGCAGGCGTGCAGGCGCAGCGCCCGGCGCGGGTAGCCGAGGCGGCCCCAGTGGCGTACGGCTTCGCCGGGGGGTTCCGCCGCGAGGTCGGCGGGGGTGGGCCAGCGCTCCATCCACTGCTGCCACACCGGCAGGACGCGCACGACGGGCGTCTGCTGGAGCATGATCTCGCTGACCAGGATGCCCCAGGGGGTGGCGTCCTGGCGGCGCCAGGGGAGATCGCGGGCATTGTCGGCGTACCAGTCGAGAATCGGCTCTCGTAGGAGGTTCGGGTCGGCCACCCGCTCAGACTAGTGGGTTACGGCGTGTCGTCACTCTGCGTGCACGGCGGCTTCAGCATCCTGGGGGTATGGAACCGGATACCCTGCGCGGCGTCCCTGGGGATGTCTACTGGCGGCGGCGTATGACCGTACTTGTCGGGGTGCTGGTCGTGGTGGCCTTCGTGGCGTGGGCGTGTTCGGCCACGGGTGGGCCCGAGCACGCGTCGAACGCCGGGAAGCCCTCGCAGCCCGGGGTGGAGCAGGTTCTGGCGGGGTTGCCCTCCGTGACGGCGACGCCGACGCCGCAGCCGTCGAAGACGCGTGTGACGCCCTCCGCCGCACCCTCGCCCAAGCCCACCCCGGCACCGCCGGTGCGCAGGGCGGGCCTGCCGTGCGAGGAGAAGGACATGGTCCTCAATCTGGAGCAGCGGCAGGAGGTCTATGCGGCGCAGGCTCGTCCCACCTTCATGCTCACCCTGGTGAACACCGGCCCGGTCATGTGCACCGCGGACGTGGGGCCGCGGGCGATGGAGATCCGCATCACATCGGGCGACGACCGGGTGTGGTCGACGGCCGACTGCGTGAGCGGCGAAGGCGTCGAGGTCCGCAAGCTGGAGCGCGGCATCCCGTACGTCCACAGCCTCGAATGGGACCGGCGCCGCTCGGGCGTCGACTGCTCGGGCACGCGGGCCGGCGCGCTGCCCGGCACGTATGTCGCGGTGGTGCGCAAGGGTGGCCTGCGCAGCCCGAAGGCGGTCTTCCACCTCCGCTAGGGCGGGTCAGACGTAGCGTTCGAGGATGCTGGACTCGGCCAGCCGCGACAGGCCCTCGCGCACGCTCCTGGCCCGCGACTCGCCCACGCCGCCGACCGCCTGCAGGTCGTCGACGCTGGCCGCCAGCAGCTTCTGCAGCCCGCCGAAATGGTCGACCAGCCGGTCGACGACCGTCGCGGGCAGCCGCGGAACCTTCGCCAGCAGCCGGAACCCGCGCGGGCTGACCGGGCTGTCGAGCGTCTCGTTCGCCCCGCGCCCCAGCACCCGCGCCACCGCGGACAGGTCGAGCAGCTCGCTCGCCGACAGCGCGTCGAAACCGTTGAGGACGTCGGTGACCTTGCGCTTGGTCCGCGTCACCGACGCGGGAAGGTAGTCGCGCACGATCAGCTCGCGGTCGGAGTCGACTCCGGCGACCAGCTCGTCCAGCTGCAGGGACAGCAGGCGGCCGTCGGTGCCGAGCTCGACGACGTAGCCCTGGATCTCCTCGGAGATCCGGCGCACCATCTCCAGGCGCTGGGCGACGGAGGCCACGTCGCGGACCGTGACCAGATCCTCGATCTCCAGCGCCGACAGGGTGCCGGACACCTCGTCGAGGCGGTGCTTGTAGCGTTCGAGGGTGGCCAGGGCCTGGTTGGCCTTGGACAGGATGGCCGCCGACTCCTCCAGGACGTAGCGGATGCCGTCGAGGTAGAGGGCGATGATCCGCATCGACTTGCTGATCGCGATGATGGGGAAGCCGGTCTGCCGGGCGACGCGCTGCGCCGTACGGTGCCTGGTGCCTGACTCGTCGGTGGGGATGGCGGGGTCGGGCACGAGGTGCACCGCGGCCCGCACGATCTTGTGATCGTCGCTGCGCAGCACGATCGCGCCGTCCATCTTGGCCAGCTCGCGCAGCCGCGTCGCGGAGAACTCCACGTCCAGCTCGAACCCGCCGCTGCACAGCTCCTCGACCACGCTGTCGTAGCCCAGGACGATGAGCCCGCCCGTCTGGCCGCGCAGAATGCGCTCCAGACCGTCTCTCAGTGGAGTGCCCGGGGCAACCGAGGCGAGGGCTGTGCGACGACGGTCGTCAAGACTCCTGTCGTTTGCCACCTGACCCCCGTGTCCTAGTCAAAATCCAGCTTACCGGCCAACCTGTGTGCCGTACCCGTAGTCTCATGAACCCCATCCTCATCCGGACGTCGTCTCGGATGGACAGGTCGTTCCCGCAGGACGACCCGCCTTCGTCGCCCTGCCGCCGCCGGTCAGGGGGGTCCCGCTCCGGGTCCGTCCCGCTCCTGCCCGTACGGCACGCCGACGACAGGCCACCGTGGTCCGCCGGTCCCGCGCCGTCCATCACGCTACTGCGGGCCCACGGGGCCGGGCGCCGTCACGTCGGATCGTGCGGCCGCCCTTCTCCTGCCCGTGTCGCGCGCTTTCATTTCCTTTACCGACGTCGCGGCACATGACGGTGGCCCCCCGACCGCGTAGTCGTTATGCAACCGTTGCGGGACCGGCGGCCGGCTGGGCGGGGTGATCAGGTGACGTGGGTGAGGGCGTCCCAGACGTTCTCCGCCTCCATCACCTCGAACCCTGGAGCGAACGCGACCGGCCCCACCGGGACCAGCGCGCGCTGCTCACCCGGCCGGCGGCGGCTGCCGCCCTCCTCCAGCGAGCCCCGGGGCACCAGCGCCCGCTTGAACCCCAGCCGCGCGGCCTCCGACAGCCGGCGGCGGACGTCGCGCACCGGCCTGAGCTCGCCCGCCAGCCCCACCTCGCCCAGCGCGACGAGCCCTTGCGGTAGCGGCTTGTCGCCCGCCGCGCTGGCCACGGCGAGCATGACCGACAGGTCGACGGCGGGGTCGGCGAGCTTGATGCCGCCGACGGTGGCGGTGAAGACGTCGCAGCCGCCCAGCCTGGCGTTGAGCCTGCGCTCGAGGACGGCCAGGATCATCTGCACCCGGTAGGGGTCGAGGCCGGAGGAGGTGCGGCGCGGCTGCTGCGCCTCGGTGCGCGCGACCAGCGCCTGGACCTCGGCGGGCAGCGGTCTGGTGCCCTCGACGGTGACGGTGACGCAGGTGCCGGGCACCGGCTCGCTGCGGCGCGAGACGAACAGGCCGCTGGGGTCGGTGATGCCCTCGATGCCGCGGTCGTGGAGGTCGAAGCAGCCGACCTCGTCCGTCGGGCCGAACCTGTTCTTGATCGCGCGGACCATGCGCAGCCTGGAGTGGCGGTCTCCCTCGAAGCTGAGCACCACGTCGACCAGGTGCTCGAGGGTGCGGGGGCCGGCGATCGAGCCCTCCTTGGTGACGTGGCCGACCAGGACGGTGGCCATGTTGCGCTCCTTGGCCAGCCGGACGAGATTGGCGGCCACCTCCCGCACCTGCGTCACGCCGCCAGGGACGCCCGTGGCCTGCGCGGAGCCGACCGTCTGCACCGAGTCGACGATCAGGAGCTGCGGCTGGACCTTCTCCACATGGGTCATGAGCGCCGACAGCTCGGTCTCGGCGGCGAGGTAGAGCTTGTCGCGGATCGCCCCGATGCGGTCGGCGCGCAGCCGGACCTGGGCGGCCGACTCCTCGCCCGTGAGATAGAGGACGGTGGTCCACTCGGCGATGCGGGCGGCGGCCTCCAGCAGGAGCGTGGACTTGCCGATGCCCGGCTCGCCCGCCAGCAGCAGGACCGCGCCCGGCACCAGCCCGCCGCCGAGGACGCGGTCGAGCTCGCTCACGCCGGTCGGGCGGGCGGTGGCGATCTCCGCCTTGACGTCACCGATGGGTACGGCGGGGCCGCTGGTGGCGCCGGGCTGCACCACGTGGACCCCCGCTCGGGCGCCCTCCTCGTCGACCGTGCCCCACGCCTGGCACTCGCCGCACCTGCCGACCCACTTGGTGGTGCGCCAGCCGCACTCGGCGCAGCGGTAACCGGGCTTCTGTGCGGTCTTCGGTGCCATGCGGAGCAGGCTAGCCTGCGTGGCCGACAATCGGCCGCAGCCGGGATGCGGCGGCCTCGGGCGCTGTCACGGTGACCAGGCGTTCCGGACGTCCTGCGGAGCCGTGTCCGAGGCTCGTCGTGGAGAGGCGGCCGGGGTCAGGAGAGGCCGAGCTCGGCTTCCAGCATGCGCTTGGGCTTCGCGCCGACGACCTGCTTCACCGGCTCGCCGTTCTCGAAGAGCAGCAGGGTGGGCAGGCCCATCACGCCGTACCTGGTCATGATCTCGGGGTTCTCGTCGGTGTTGAGCTTGCCGATGGCCAGCCCGTGCTCCGCCTCGATCTGGTCCAGGACGGGCGCCACCATCCGGCAGGGTCCGCACCACTCCGCCCAGAAGTCCACCAGGACCGGCTCGGAGCTCTTGAGCACGAGCTCCTCGAAGTTCTCAGTCGTCAGCTTGATCATGCCTTCTCCTTCGCGAAACATCCGGTGCAGGCCTGGGTGAGCTGTCCTGCCACCTCCGCACGCCTGGCCAGCAGGACGCCGATCTCCTCGTCGATCTGGGCCAGCTTGCGCCGGTAGACGGCGACGGACTCCGCGCACGCGCTGCCCGAGGCGTGACCCGCGCGGAGGCAGTCGACGAACGGGCGGGCGTCCTCGAGCGTGAACCCCACCGTGAGCAGCTGGCGGATCTCGCTGACCAGCTTCACGTCCGAGAGGGAGTACTCGCGGTAGCCGTTCGCTCCCCTGCGGGCGCTGAGGAGCCCGTGCTTCTCGTAGTAGCGCAGGGAACGAGCGCTCACACCTGTCCGTTCGGCCAGCTCTCCGATCCGCATGCCACAACGGTAAACGTTGACGTCAGTGTCAAGGTCAAGCGGCCCGAAACGCCGCCATCGGACGACCGGTCGCCCACCGCGCCGGTCAGAAGTAGCGCCAGCGCAGGACGTTCGGGTAGGCCAGCTCCACTCCGGTCGTCTCCCGGATCGCCTCCTCGGCCACCTCGGGCGCGAACTCGATGCGCAGCACCGCCTCGAGGTCGGCCCGGCGCTCGAAGACCATCCGCAGGTCCAGCTCGGCGCGCTGCCATCCCTGCCGGGACCAGAAGTCCTCCACGGCGCCGGGCGAGTACGCCGGCACCGTGCGCTGGAACCACCTGCCGAAGGCGCCGCGCGTGGCGTCGAGGTCGATCACGAACGCCGCGCCGCCCCGCCGTACGACGCGGGACAGCTCGCGCAGCCCCGGTTCGCAGCCGGGGCCGAAGAAGTAGGCCCACCGGGCGACGGCCACGTCGACGCCGGCGTCGGGCACCGGCAGCGCCTGCGCGGTGGCCGCGTGGACGGACACGTTGGCGAGGCCGTCGCAGCGGCGGCGGGCCAGGCCGACGAGGTCGCCGTGGGGTTCGACGCCGATCACCCTGGCCGCTGTGGCGGCGAAGGACGGCAGGTGGTAGCCGCTGCCGCAGCCGATGTCGAGCACGGTCGCGCCGTCCCAGGGGCGGATCGCCCGCATCGCCGCGTCGGCCGCGCCGTCGGGGTCGACCGCGCGGTTCTCCAGCTCGTAGATCGCGGGGGTGTTCCAGATGTTCGGGCTGGGGATGGCTCCGGTGGCGACGCGCGGCATGCCCCCACGGTACGGCCTCGCGCGTAGGCTGGCAGCGTGGCAGATGTCATCCGCGTGCCCAATGCGAAGATCGCATTGTCCACTGCTTCGGTATATCCGGAACGTACCCCCGACGCCTTCGAGCTGGCCGCCCGCCTCGGCTACGACGGTGTGGAGATCATGGTGGGGGCCGACCCCGTCAGCCAGGACATCGACGTCATCGAGCGGTTGTCGGACCACTACGAGATCCCCGTCCTCGCGATCCACGCGCCCTGCCTGCTGGTGACCCAGCGCGTGTGGGGCCGCGACCCGTGGGCCAAGCTGCTGAAGGCGCAGAAGGCCGCCGAGCGGCTCGGCGCGCGCACGGTCGTGGTCCACCCGCCGTTCCGCTGGCAGCGTGACTACGCCCGCGACTTCGAGAACGGCCTGGCGAGGATGCGCGACGAGACCGACGTGGTCTTCGCGGTGGAGAACATGTTCCCCCTCAAGGCGCGAGGCAACGACGTCGTGCCGTACTCCCCCGACTGGAATCCGATCGACTACGCCTTCCCCCAGGTCACCCTCGACCTGTCGCACACGGCGGTCTCGGGCTCCGACGCGATGGAGATGGCGGTGAAGCTCGGCGACCGGCTCGCGCACCTGCACCTGGCCGACGGCGTCGGCGTGCCGAACAAGGACGAGCACCTGGTCCCCGGCAGGGGCAACCAGCCGTGCGCGCAGGTCCTCGAACGGCTGGCCAACACCGGCTTCGACGGGCTGGTGGTGCTGGAGATCAACACGCGCAAGGCGTCCAGCCGTACGGAACGGATCGACGATCTGGCGGAGGCCCTGGCCTTCGCCAGGCTGCACCTCGCGGCGTCTAGATGAGCGGGCCGCGGGGGAAAGTCCTCTCATGAGTGTCACTGGCCCCTCTCGCGCGCTTGGCAGGGTGTTCGACCGGGTCGCCGACGCCTACGACGCGGGCCGCCCCGGCTATCCGGGTGAGCTGTTCGACGCGCTCACGGAGCTGTCCGGCGTCGCGCTGGCGGGTGCGACGGTGGTCGACGTCGGCGCGGGCACCGGCATCTCGGCGCGTGCCCTGCGGGATCGCGGTGCCCGCGTGGTGGCCGTCGACCCCGGCCGCGAGATGCTGGCGCGGCTGATGGCGCGCAACCACACGGACAGGCAACACGCGGACAGGCAACACACGGCCGGGCAACACACGGCCGGGCACCACGCGGACGGGAATCACACGGACGGGAACCACGCGGACGGTGTCCACGCGGACGGTGTCCATGCGGATGGTGACGGCGGGCAGGTGGCGCGGGGTGTCGTGGTGGCCGTGCAGGGGGACGGCAACGCCCTGCCCCTCAGGGACGGCGGCGCCGACCTGGTGACCTACGCCCAGTCGTGGCACTGGCTCGACCCCGACGTCTCGATCGCGGAGGCGCGGCGCGTGCTGCGCCCCGGCGGGAGGGTCGCCGCCTGGTGGAACACCACCGACGCCGCCAGTGCCGACTGGCTGGCCGCCTACGAGGTCCGCCTGGCGGAGGCGTGCGCCGCCTACTGGGGTCCGGCGCGACCCGAGTGGAACATGCCGAAGATCGCGGAGGCGCTGCCGGTCGAGGAGCGCTGGCTGCGCTGGACGCGCCGGGTCGCCGTCGACGCCTTCCTGCTCGACCTGCGCTCCCACTCCTACATGGCGACGATGCCCGCCGAGGCCGCCGACGAGCTGGTCGCCCTGCAGCGCGCCGAGCTGCTGCGGGTCTTCCCCGACGGCGTGCTCACCGTCCCGATGCGCGTCTACCTGGCGGTCGGCGGATGACGGTCAAGCGCCGGACGGGACGCAGGCCGGGCGCCTCGGACACGCGTGGCGACATCCTCACCGCGGCCAGGCAGGTGTTCGCCGAGAAGGGGTTCGACAAGGCGACGGTCCGCGGCATCGCCCGCGAAGCCGCGGTCGACCCCGCCCTCGTGCACCACTACTTCGCGACCAAGGAGGGCTTGTTCGTCGAGGCCATGCGGCTGCCCATCGATCCCGACGACGTGCTGGGCCGGTTGCTGGACGGCCCGCGCGAGGAGGTGGGCGAGCGGCTGGTCCGGCTGATCCTCACGGTCACGGCCGACGCGCAGGCCAGGGAGCCCGTGCTCGCGCTCATGCGGTCGGCCATGACCAACGAGCAGGTGGTGCTCATGATGCGGGAGTTCATCACCAACGCGCTGCTGTACCGGGTGGCCGATGGTCTGGGCATCTCGCACCTGCGGATGGAGGCCGCGTTCGCCCAGCTCATCGGGGTGGTGCTGGCGCGTCACGTGCTCAGGCTCGAGCCGGTGGCCTCGGCTGATCTCGAGGAGCTGGTGGAGCTGGTCGGTCCTGCCGTACAGCGCTATCTGGCCTCGTAGAGCATCGTTCTACTATGGTCGCGGTGCCGTACCGACCAAAAGTTACCCGTCGGTAGGATAGTGGGCAGCCAACGCAGTCTGTGGGAGGACACGTGCTCTGGGTCGCCATCATCGGGCTCGCGATGACCGTGGCAGCGGTCGCCGTCGCGGGCCGCCGGACACTGTTCCTGTTCAAGCTCGCCACGGTGGGCCCACCCGCGCCCGAGCGCGTCCAGTACGCCAAGGACAACGTGGGCACCGAGGTCAAGGCGCAGCTCGTCGAGGTCTTCGGGCAGAAGAAGCTGCTGAAGTGGACGCCTTCGGGTGTCGCGCACTTCTTCGTCATGTGGGCCTTCTTCATCCTGCTGACCGTCTACATCGAGGCCTACGGCGCGATCATCCAGGGCGCGATCACCGGCCGGCCTGACTTCCACATCCCGCTCATCGGGCAGTGGTCGGTGCTGGGCTTCCTGCAGGACTTCATCGCGGTGGCCTGCGTGCTCGGCCTGATCGCGTTCGCGGCGATCCGGATCAAGAACTCCCCGAAGACGCTGGGCCGCAAGTCGCGCTTCTCCGGCTCGCACCTCGGTGGCGCGTGGCTCGTGCTGTTCATGATCTTCAACATCATCTGGACGCTGTTCCTCGCCCGCGGCGCGGCGGCGGCCAACGGCAACCTCCCCTACGACGGTGGCGCGTTCGTGTCGCTGGCCCTGGGCGAGGTGCTGCTGGCCAGCTCCCTGCTCGAAGAGATCGCGCTGCTGCTGCACATCGGCTTCATGCTGGTGTTCCTCGTCATCGTGGTGAACTCCAAGCACCTCCACATCTTCACCGCGCCGCTGAACGTGCTGTTCTCGCGCCGGCCCGACGGGCTCGGCGGCGCGCCGGAGCTGCGCGTCGACGGCAAGCCCGTCGACTTCGAGGACGAGGACCTCGACCCCGAACGGCTGGGCCGCGGCAAGATCGGCGACACCACCTGGAAGGGCTTCCTCGACTTCTACTCCTGCACCGAGTGCGGCCGCTGCCAGTCGCAGTGTCCCGCGTGGAACACCGACAAGCCGCTGTCGCCGAAGATGCTCATCCTCGACCAGCGTGACCACGCCTTCAAGGTCGCGCCGTACCTGCTGCAGGGCGACACCAGCCACGCCGACACCGACGTGCTCGCGCTGCTGGAGAAGCCGCTGGTCGGCGAGGAAGGCGTCATCCACCCGGACGTGCTGTGGTCGTGCACCAACTGCGGCGCCTGCGTCGAGCAGTGCCCGGTCGACATCGAGCACATCGACCACATCCTCGACATGCGCCGCTACCAGGTGATGGTCGAGTCGTCGTTCCCGTCCGAGGCGGGCGTGATGGTGAAGAACCTGGAGAACAAGGGCAACCCGTGGGGCATGTCCGAGATGAAGCGGGCCGACTGGATCGCGGAGCTCGACTTCGAGGTCACGCTCATCGACGAGAAGATGCCCGAGGACACCGAGTACCTGTTCTGGGTCGGCTGCGCGGGCGCCCTGGAGGACCGGGCGAAGAAGACCACGAAGGCCGTCGCCGAGCTGCTCCACATCGCGGGCGTGAAGTTCGCGGTGCTCGGCCCCGCCGAGGCGTGCACCGGTGACCCGGCCCGCCGCCTGGGCATGGAGTTCCTGTTCAACATGCTCGCCCAGCAGAACATCGAGACGCTGAACGAGGCGGGCGTCAAGAAGATCGTCGCGACCTGCCCCCACTGCTTCAACACCCTCGCCAACGAGTACCCGCAGCTCGGCGGCACCTACGAGGTCGTGCATCACACCCAGCTGCTGGCCAAGCTCGTGGACGAGGGCAAGCTCACCCCGATCACCCCGATCGAGGAGAAGATCACCTACCACGACCCGTGCTTCCTCGGCCGCCACAACAAGGTCTACAGCCAGCCGCGCGACATCATGTCGAAGGTCCCCGGCGTGCAGACCCAGGAGATGCACCGGCACAAGGACAGGGGCTTCTGCTGCGGAGCCGGTGGCGCCCGCATGTGGATGGAAGAGCGCATCGGCAAGCGCATCAACACCGAGCGGGTGGACGAGGCGCTGACCACGAACCCGGACACCGTCTCCACCGCCTGCCCGTTCTGCATGGTGATGCTCGGCGACGCGATCAACGAGAAGAAGAACAACGGCGAGGCCAAGGAGACGCTCGAAGTCGTGGACGTGGCCCAGTTGCTGATCAAGTCAGTCAAGGGCTGAGTCGGAAGTCCGCAACACCCTGTGTTGCGGACTTTCCCATGTCAGACGCGCGACGAAGCCGAAAACCTTTCTCCACATAACGGGAAAATCACGGTAACCTCAACGTCGCATGGCTTCATTCGACGGGGAGGGGGCTGCTGATGCGCGTCGTCGTGACGGACGCGGAAGTCACCCTGGCTGACGTGCTCTCCCTGCGACTCGCCATCGAAGGGCCGCTGGACCCGGGCACCAAACTGGTGCTGCGCCACCGCGCGACAGGCGTGGAACGGGAGGTCGCGCTCGCCACGACGGCGGTGCGGGCGCGTGACGCCACGCTCGCGGTCTCCCTCGCGCCGCTGACCCTGGGGGCCGGCCGCTGGGACACCTACCTGCGGCAGGAGGACGGCAGGAGCCGCATCAGGAGCGTCGACCCCGGCTTCTCCCTCGACCATCTCGACACCTACGCGCTGTCGAAGCGGACCGTCGCCTACCGGGCCTACCGCACCAGGAACGGCTACCTCGCGCTCAGGGTCTCCGACGCCGAGCCGGCCGCGGAGGTGCGGGCGGTCTGGTTCAGGGAGGGCCGGTTCGAGGTGACGGGCCTGCTGGCCTACACGGGGCTCGACGACGACGACTCCAGGCACGAGGCCAGGATCGCCCTGCGCCGCAGGCAGCCCGCCCCGGTCAAGGACCCTCCCGGGGACGGGAAGGACGCCGCGACCGTGGCCGCCGCCGCGACCGTGCAGGGGGTGCGCTTCCACGCCGCCGTCTCGCTGGTCGACGTGGTCGCCGCCGACCCCGAGGGCGTGGGGACGTGGGAACCGTCGCTGGAGGTGGAAGGCGTTCCCCGCCCGCTGCGGCTGGCCTCCCGGCTCGACGACGTGGACGGCAAGCGCGGCCGCCTCCACTACCCGGCGATGCGCGTGGACGGCGTGCCCGTCCGGCCCTGCTACACCGCCGACGACGAGCTGCGGATCGAGGTGGGCGTGTGAAGGTCAGCTTCGTGCTCCCCTCCGCGTACGGCATGCGCGGCGACGTCCGCTCCACCCTCAACCTGGCCTCCGACCTGGCCGAGCGGCACGAGGTCGAGGTGATCAGCGTCAGGCGGCAGAAGGAGAAGCCGTTCTTCGCCGTCAGCGGCAAGGTGCGGATGCGCACGCTCGTCGACGCCAGGCCGGGCGCCAGGCATCTGCTGCCGCGCGGTCAGATGCGCACGGAGGTGGCGCTGTGGCGGTTGCTTCGCACGCTCAAGAGTGACGTTCTGGTCACCACCCGGCCACCGATCAGTGTCCAGGCGGCCAGATACGCGCCGAAGGAGACGCTCAAGATCGCGCGGGAGTGGGGGCGGCCTGCCGTACCGGGGCCGGTGCAGCGGTTCTACCCGCGGCTCGACGCGGTGGTGACGGCCACGGACAGCGGGCGGGCGGACTGGGAGCGGCTGCTGGGCGCCGCCCCCGCCGTCCTCACGGTGCCCGACGCGCTGCCCGGCGGGCTGTGGCCGCGGTCGAGGATGGACAACAGGATCGTGGCCACCGGCGGGCGCTGGGTCGCCACCCGCGCCTACGACCGGTTGATCAGGGCGTTCGCGATCGTGGCCGACAAGCGGCCCGACTGGCGGCTGCGGCTGTACGGCGGCGGCCCGGAGGAACGCCGGCTGCGTGACCTGGTGCGCGACCTCGACCTGCACAACCACGTCTACTTCATGGGGACGACGCCCGACCTGGCGGGGGAGTTCGCCAAGGCGTCCATCGTGGCCACCACCTCGCGGGCCGAGACGCTCGGGATGGCGGTCCTGGAGGCGATGGGCTGCGGCGTGCCGGTCGTCGGCTTCGACGGCGCCCGCGGCCCGGCCGAGTACATCATCACCGGCTACAACGGCGTCCTCGTGCCCGACGGCGAGATCGAGATGTACGCAGCGGCGCTGCTCACGCTGATCGACGACGACCGCAGGCGCAGGTCGCTCGCCGCGGGAGCGCTCGACACCGCTTCCCGGCACTCGGCGGACGCGGTCGCGACGCTCTGGGAAGAGCTGATCGCCGAACTGCGCTGACTGGGTACCTTTGATGCATGCATGGGTACAGCGGAGACAAGCAGGCCTATCTGACCCGCCTGCGGCGTATCGAGGGTCAGATCCGGGGCCTGCAGCGCATGGTGGAGGACGACGCCTACTGCATCGACATCCTCACCCAGGTCTCGGCGGCCACGCGGGCGCTTCAGGCGGTGGCGCTCGGGCTGCTGGAGGAGCACATCTCCCATTGCGTGACCGACGCGATCAACACCGGCGGGCCGGAGGCGGAGGCGAAGGTCAAGGAGGCGTCCGCGGCGATCGCGCGGCTCGTTCGTTCGTGACTAGTCATTCCGGGCTTCGGTGAACCATCCGAAAAACCGTGTCCCGGACCCCGCGGGAGTCCGGGACTAGGTCAATGTGATGGTCTTCAGCGGCTCGCCGAAGTCCGCAATCCGAGCGCGTCGTCGAGCTCATCCAAGGTGAGCCGCCGTTCACTGATGGCTACGGCGGACAGAACCTCGGCGTAGAGCGCAATCTCGTCCAACGCGACACGGTCGTGAACCCGAGAGTCCAGGTCGTCGTGCCCCACCGCGTCGTCCTTCCTTCCGCAGCCCACACCCTCTTCGAGGTTACGGCGGAGGCTCTTCTGGCGACATGGCCCATCGGGGTCATTCCTTGCGGCGCCATCCTGCCCCCACAAGGATCATTTCCCGAAACCGAGATCACAATTCGGCGAATACCGTTCCAAGAGTGATATTTACCGAGTAAGGGTGAAATAGCGAGATTAGTGGTTTAGATGGGGATCGTCGCGCTCATGGATCAACCTGTGCACGATCGCGGCGGCCCCGGGGAAACCGCGCTCGGGCACCGGCGTACGGGTCAGCCGGCACCACGCCAGCCCCGCCGCGTAGGCGGCGCCCAGCACCGCGGCCGCGCCGTCCCTGGTCGGCGGTACGGCGTCGAGCCAGCGGGGGCCCACCTCGAACCCGTCGGGCTCGGTCTGCTCGCCGCGCGGCGCGGCCAACTGGACGCGGAGCGCGTGGCGCAGGCGATGATCCAGCCAGGCGACCACGGTCGGCAGGCCCTCGGGGGCGTCGGCGTGGTCGGCGGCGAGCAGGGCGGCGGCCGTCCGGTGCGGATCTGACGAGAAGGCCACGGCCTCCAGGAGGTCGCCGACCGTGTGGCGGAAGTGCTCGCCCGGGTCGGTCTCGGCCAGGACGGCACGCGCCAGGTGCTCGGGCACCCTGGACAGCCAGGCCCGCCGCAGGGCCTTGTCGGCGGCGGCCCCGTTCCGGGTCGCCGCCTCCTCGGCCGCGGCCCCGCCCACGCCGCCCTGAGCGCCGCCCACGCCGCCCTGAGAGGCCCCGCTCGGTGTCCGGGAGCCGGCTGTGGCGCTGGCTTCCCGCCAGGGGCCGGTCGCGGCGCCGGCTCCACTCCAGGAGCCGGTGGTGGGGCCGGATCCATGGTTTGCGCCGCCCGTCCCGCCGTGGGAGCCGGTTTCGCGCGAGGGGCCGGTTTCGCGCGAGGGGCCGGTCATGGCGCCCGTTTCGATCCACGCGCCTGTCGCGGGGCCGGTTCCGTGCGCTGGGCCGGTCGTCCCGCTCTGGGAGCCGGCTGTGGGTCCGGCTGTGGGGCCGGCTGTGGGGCCGGCGTCCCGACAGGGGCCCGTTGTGACGCCCGTTTCGATCCAGGGACCGGTCGTGGTGTCCGGATCGCGCCAGGAGCCTGTCCGGCCGCTCGGATCGCCCCAGGAGCCAGGTGCGGCCCCTTCCGTGGTCGTGGGCGGCGGCTGGTGGAGGCCGGAGGGCACGGCGCCCTGGTATCCGGGCGCGCTCCCGCCCGCGGTGGAGCGCCAGGCGGCCGGGGGCGGGCCGCCCGTGCCATGGCCCGCGGCGTGCGGGAAGCCGCCGGTGGACCCCACGGAAGGCGGTGGAGGGAAGGCGCCGGTGGTCCCGACGGGAGGCGGTGGTGGGAAGGCGCCGGTGGTCCCGACGGGAGGCGGTGGTGGGAACGACCCGGTGGCGGGCCCGTACGGCGCGGCGGCCCCGTGCGACCCGCCTGGCCCGTGAGATGCGCCTGGCCCGTAGGGCGCGGCGGCCCCGTGAGGCTCGCCTGGCCCGTGAGGCCCGCCTGGCCCGTACGGCGGGGCGGGGGTCGGGCGGGGCAGGGGGCCCGTGGCCGTCTGGTGGTCCAGGGAGGGGTTGCGCAGCGCCGGCTCCAGCATCGCGATGAGCGCCTCGGCCCGGGGACGGAAGCGCGCGTCGGCGCGCAGGATCCCCGCAGTGTCGGCCATGAGGGCGGCCAGGCGCAACGCCGATCGGGGAGCGCCGGCGCGGACGCGCTCGCCGTACAGGGTGACGAGGGACTTCAGCGGCGGGGACGGCAGCCAGCGCACCCACTCGTCGCCCGGCAGCGGGCGGCCCAGGTACTCGCCGAACACCGAGAGGAGCTGCTCGTTGCCGTCGAAGGCGGGCGCGTAGGCGCACCACATGATCGCCGCCCAGATCGCCGCCACGGTGCTCGGCACGTCGCTCGCGAAGACGTCGCGGAAGGAGGTCAGCGGGTAGTCGTCGACCGAGCGCCTGCCGTTCGCCCTGACCAGCGCGCGGATCTCCGCGGTGAGCGCCGGCGGCACGTCGGGGCCGACGAAGGCCTGGCTGGACCAGCGTCCGGCGGCGAAGTCGGGGCCGGTGGGCACCAGGTGCGGCAGCAGGACGCCGGTGTGGCGATCGAGGCGGGCGGGGCTGTTGCGGGGCGGCGCCGACAGGTGCCAGCGGCCGTCGCCCGGGTCCTGGAGGTACCAGCGGGCGTGCGCGCCGAAGATCCACCTGCCGCCGTCGGGTGTGGCCAGGGCTCGGGATGCGATGGCGTTGGCCCTGGTCGGGAGGGGGAGTGTCGCCCAGCGCGGGTCTGAGACCATGGCGCGGACGTCCGCCTCGATGGCCGTGAACCGCATGGCGGCATCGTAGCCCGACGCCGCGACGCGCAAGAATGTCCCATTATGAGAGCCAAGATCGCGGTGTCCCTGCTTGCCGCCTGTGCCCTGGCCGGGTGCGGCACGGCGGCGTCGAGCCGGCCTCCCGCGCCGAAGGCGCTCACCGCGGCCGACGTGCGCGCCCCGGACCCAGGCGGCGAGGTGGGCTCGGCCTCCAGCGAGTTCTCCAGCGCCGCCGAGCTCGCCGTCTGGAGCCAGCTGAGCGACACCCAGGGCGACCCGGACCGGCTCGCCAAGCTCGACGTGGACGGCACCGCGAAGGGTGCCCTCTACCTGGAGCCCACGACCTCCACCTGGTTCGACGCCTTCCGCGGCCCGTTCGTCTACCAGGAGCTGGCCGGCGACATCGTCCTGCACACCAGGCTCAAGGTCGAGGGCAGGAAGGGCGGCACGCCCCGGCGCAAGTTCTCCCTCGGCGGCGCGATGCTGCGCGTGCCGCGGTCCAACGACAAGCCGAACTGGATCTCGGTCACCACCGGCACGGGGGACAAGGCCGAAGGGGTGGAGTTGAAGGAGACCGTGGACGGCGCCTCCAAGCCGAAGGAGGTGCGGGTCGGCGCCGGCTGGACGGAGCTGATCCTCGCCAGGACGGGCGCCGTCGTGTCCGCGCTGTACAAGGAGGACGGCGGCACGTGGAAGGTCGGACAGCGATGGCTGCGGCCCGACCTGCCGAAGGTGCTGGAGTGGGGCGTGACCGGCTACACCGACTGGGACGGCTACGGCGCGCTGAAGAAGGACGCCGCCAAGGCCAACGCCACCAGGACGATCAAGGGCAGGCCTGACCTCAGGATGACCGTCGACTACGTGCGCTTCCTGCGGCCCGCCACGCCGGAGGCGGACCTGATGAAGGCCCCTGACGACGTGCTGATCAAACTGCTGAAGCCCGCCGGTGCCTGAGCGCCTTGGCCATGTACCGGTCGGGGGTCTGCGCGAAGCTCGCCCTGTCGTCGTCGGTGAGCTCGCGGACCACCCTGCCGGGCACGCCCGCCACGAGCACGCCTGAGGGGATCTTCTTGCCGGGGCCGACCAGCGCGCCGGCCGCGACCAGGCTGCCCGCCCCGATCCGGGCGCCGCCGAGCACGATCGCGCCGATGCCGATCAGCGCGCCGGTCTCGACGTGGGCGCCGTGGACCATGGCCTTGTGGCCGAGGCTCACGCGTGGTTCGAGTACGGCGGGCTCGCCGGGGTCGGCGTGCAGGCAGCACAGGTCCTGAACGTTGCACTCCTCGCCGACCTCGATGCGCTCGTCGTCGCCGCGCAGGACCGAGCCGTACCAGATGTTGGCTCCACGGCTTACTGTGACATTCCCGACGACGACCACGCCCGGCGCGATATATGCGTCTGGGTGAATGTCAGGAATTGCACCGTCATCCAGGGCTGCGATGTACATCTTGACCATCGTAGTGGCCGCGTCCTGAGAGGATCGTGCCTGGCCGGCTCGGCGGCATCTGAGCAGGCGCACAGCGCGCGTTTCCCATCAGGATTCTCCGGGCAGGTATGGCGTTCGGGTTGCGGACTTGGGCAGATGGCAGGAAAGTCGTCTCCTGACACGTCGTTGTCGGACCCTCACAAACCGCAAGCTCCCCACCTAGGTACTCCTCATGACAAACCAGCACGAGAGCTTTCCCGACCTGATGCAGGAAGACGTCTTCGAAACCGTCATGCGCGGCTACAGCCGCCGTCAGGTGAACGACTATGTGATCCGCTCCCGCAACCAGATCAGGGATCTGGAGGAGCGGCTGGCACGAGCGATCGACCAGGCGGAGCAGGGCCGTGCCGAGCTGGCCGAGGCCAGACGCCGGATGGTCGAGGCGCCGCAGAGCTACGACGACCTCAGCCCGCGGCTCGCCCAGATCCTCAAGCTGGGCGAGGAGGAGGCGGCCGCCAAGCGGGAGGACGCCGAGACCGAGGCCAGAAGGGTGCGCGAGACGGCCACCATGGAAGCCGAGCGGATGGTCTCCTCGGCGCGTGAGACCGCCGACAACATCCTGACCAGCGCGCAGGCCGAGGCCGAGCGCCGGGTGGGCGAGGCGACCGGTGCGGCCGAGCGCATGCTGGCCCAGGCGGGCGCGGACGCGGAGGAGACGTTGACCACCTCGCGGGCCGAGGCGGAAGAGGCGGTGCGCGTGGCCCACGCCGAGGCCGACAGGATGCTCACGGCGGCCAGGGCGGAGGCGGAGCAGACCGTCGAGGGCGCGCGGCAGGAGGCCGAGTCCACGGTGACGGCGGCGCGGGCCGAGGCCGAGGCGACGCTGGCCGCCGCCCAGGGTCAGGCGCAGGCCGCGCTCTCCGCCGCCGAGCAGCGCGTCAACGCGCTCGACGAGCACGCGGGACGGCGGGTCACCTACCTCACCGACACCCACGGCGAGGTGGTCAGGCGCCTCAACGAGATCACCTCGGTGCTCGGCGACCTGATGCGCAGGGAGAACGCGGCGGGGCCGCTGATCCCGATGCTGGAGCCCGCCGTCGAGCCGGTGGTCGAGCCCGCGGCCGAGGAGGTCGACGAGGTGCGGGTGATCGTCGAGGACGAGCCGGCCGACGCGGTGGAGGAACAGCCCCAGGTCGCTCCGGTCTCCGAGGACACCGACGTCAATCTGGGCACGCTGGCGCACAAGTAGCGGCGCGCGCCGGCTCACGTCCCCCTCGGCGGGCGGGGCCGGGAGAGAAAGCCGGGGCGGAAGCCCCCGCCCCCGATAGGGTCGGAGACTTCCGCGCCTGGGGGCCCGGTGCCGGAGCCGCCGAGACGCTGAACCCGGCACCGGGCTGCTCGTGGCCTCGGGACGAGGCCGGGGCGCGTGCCGTGGATCCCCCGCCTAGAACGATCCACAGCACGCGCGCTAAGGGGCGGGCCCTGCCCGCCTCTCCTGATCCCTCAACTGTTCGCGGAGGCCCTCAGGGTCGTCGGCGTCGATGGTCATGGCACATCCCGCGTCGCGCTGCTCCGCGCTCAGCGGGTGGTGCCGGGTGGCCCACCAGCGGCCCGCGTCGCTCCGCCAGATGGTCCAGTGGGGGTACTCCAGGGCGATCTCGGCGAGATGCCGGTCAAAGGACATCTGGTCACCCTTTCCGGGTCCCCACTTCCGCTTCCTCTTAGAAGGTGCGCCACATCTCTAGAGAAATCAATGATCGCAGGGGACAGGTCAACCTATCGCTTGACAAATCAGCTTGACCTACGCGTCGAAGTCGTACTGGAGTACGTAGGACGCGGAGTCAAGGACCATCTCGTTGTATTCGACGGGCAGGCCACCCGCGGTGTAGGCGGTCCTGGAGATCACGATCACCGGAGTGCCCGCGGGCAGTTCCAGCAGGCCCGCCTCCCCGGGCTGCGGCATGCGGGCGCGCACCTCCTCGGTGAAGTGCGCGGGTGGCAGGCCGAGGTCGCGCAGCCGGGCGTAGACGCCGCCGGGCCCGGTGTCCGGCAACGTGATCGCGCTGCCCTCCACCAGGTCGGCCGGAAAGTAGGACGTGGCCAGTTGGACGGGCCGGGCGTCGACCGAGTACCGGCGGCGCCTGATCCACACCTCGGTGCTGTCGAGGACGCCGGCGGTCGCCTCGTCGGCGCGCCCGCGGGCCACCTCCACCGCGTCCACGGTGAAGGGGCGGCCGCGGGTGTCGGCGTCCCAGATGGCCCGTCCCTGACCCCACTGCTCGCGGGACAGGCGTCGTGATCCGTGCCTGCGGATCGGCTTGAACTGTCGGACGTAGACCCCAGAACCTCGCTTCGGCACCGCCAGCCCTTCATTGATCAGCACGGCCAGCGCCTGTCGGGCGGTGGCGCGAGCGATTCCGTGTTCTGCCATGAGCGCGTTCTCGCCCGGTAGTCGCTCCCCGTCACGCAGTTCGCCGGACAGGATCCTGGCGCGCAGGCCGTCGGCGATCCGTCGATAGATCGGGGGCTCCTGAGGTACCGGGGATTCAGACACGTTTGATCACCCTCTGTCACCAACCAGGTTTGGCGTCTCCAGAGAACTTGCCCCGCCTTGTCCACGATCGCACAGATACGCAGGATGGTCCCGAGCTTCTTTTGAGTGGATCGTGCCCGTGTGGTGACCGTCGCGAGTTTTCGCGGGCCGTTACTGTGGAACGGTCCTGGCCACTATCTGGACCCCCACCAGCGGCGAGTAATCAGCGCGGCAAGAATCGCCCCCACCGTGTTGATCAAGACGTCGTCGATCGAGGAGTAGCGGCCGAGGCGCAGGCCGTACTGCAGCAGTTCGACGGTCGTGGAGGCGGCCGCCGCCACGGCGGCCACGCGGGCCGGGCTCGCGAAGCGGGCCGACCGGACCGGAAGCAGCGCACCCAGGCAGGCGAAGACCAGCAGGTTGCCGCCGACCTGCACGAACACGGTCGCGGGAGGCGCGGAGGCGATCCAGGTCAGGTCGGCGAACGGCACGAGATTGACGCCGCTCCGACCGCCTGCCGGGGTGAGGATCATCCAGATCCAGGGGGCCGTGCCCGCGACGATGCCGACGTCGGCGACGGCGGTGCGGGCCGGAGCGGGGTGCCCGCGCCTGCGGCGCGCCCGGGTGAGCGCCAGCGCCGCCAGGACGGCCAGCGGAACCCCCAACAGCCCCGCGATGATGACATGTCCCCATAAATCCCAGGTTTGGCCCACGGGGCAATAATGCAGGTACGGAAAAGTGTCCGAAAGGGCAGCCAAATATCGGCGGGTGTGGGACAAGTTCCGGGCCCGCCGGCGCCGGAACGCCGGCCACGGTCGGTGACCGGACGCGCCGGCTAGATCGCCCGGGTGAGCGCCCTGGACACACCCAGTGCGGCCGTCTTGACCGCCGGCGCCAGCCGGGTGGGATGGAAACGGGCCAGCGGCACCGACACCGACAGCGCCGCCACCGCGGCGCCCGCGCGGAAGACCGGCGCCGCGATGCAGGCGCCGCCGAGCTGCGCCTCCTCCCGCTCGTAGGCCAGGCCCGCCGCCTGGATCTGCCCGAGGGCCTCCTCCAGCCGCTTGGGGTCCACGATCGAGTGCGGGGTGAGCCTGCGCAGCGGCCGCCCGAGGACCTCCTCGATGAACGCGGGGCCCGAGTAGGCCAGCAGCGCCTTGCCGACCCCGGTGCAGGTGAGCGGCAGCCGCCCGCCCACCCGCGAGGGCAGCGAGAACGACTCGTGGCCGCGGATCTTCTCGACGTAGACCACGTCGAAGCCGTCGCGCACGCCCAGGTGGATCGTCTCGCGGGTGGCCTCGTAGAGGTCGTGCATGAACGGCAGGGCGGCGTGGCGCAGGTCGCGTTCGAGAGGGACGATGCTACCGAGCTCGAACAACCGGCGGCCGAGGTAGTACCCGTCCTCCCTGCGTGCGACGGCGCCGATCTCGGTCAGCTCGGTGAGCAGCCGGAAGGCGGTGGTCTTGGGGAGGTGGCAGTGCTGGGCGACGTCCATCAGCCGGAGCGGGCCGCCGCTCGGCCGGAACGCGTCCAGGACGAGCCATGACTTCTCCAGCATCGACAGCCGGTCGGAGTTCCGTGTCACGGAACGCATTCTTGTCCGAAACCGCCGGGAAGTTCTATACCCCTTGGTGGAGGGATGATGTCATTTGAGCAGGTAGCCCACTTCATTGGCGGATCCTGGGTGGCGGAGGGCGAGCCGTTCCCGTCCTACGATCCCATGACCGGACAGGTGGTTCGTCAGGTCCATGAGGCGGACCAGGCGGTGGTCGACCGGGCCGTGCGCGCCGCCCGCGCGGCCGCGCCGGACTGGGCCGCGCTGCCGATGGCCGAGCGGGCCGCGTGGATGCGCCGCCTGGCCGACGGGATCGAGGCGCGGTTCGACGACCTGGTGGCCGCCGAGATCGCCGACACGGGCAAGCCGCTGGAACAGACCCGCACGCTCGACATCCCGCGCGGCGCGGCCAACTTCCGCGCCTTCGCCGAGATCGCCGCGCAGCGCCCGGCCGAGGCCTTCCACCTGCCCGACGTCCTCAGCTACACCGTGCGTCGGCCGCTGGGCGTGGTCGCGGTCGTGGTGCCGTGGAACCTGCCGTTCCTGCTGATGACCTGGAAGCTGGGCCCGGCGCTGGTCGCGGGCAACACCGTCGTGGTCAAGCCGTCGGAGAACACCCCCGGCTCGGCCGCCCTCTTCGCCGAGATCTGCGCCTCCGTGGGACTGCCGCCCGGTGTGGTCAACGTGATCCACGGGTACGGCGAGTCGGGCCGGCTCCTCGTCTCGCACGAAGGGGTCGACGGGGTGACCTTCACCGGCTCCACCCGCACCGGAACCGCGATCATGAAGTCGGTCGCCGACCGGGTGAAGCCGATCTCCTTCGAGCTCGGCGGCAAGAACGCCGGCCTGGTCTTCGCCGACGCCGACCTCGGCAAGGCGGTCGAGGGCAGCGTGCGGTCGGTGTTCACCAACGGCGGCCAGGTGTGCCTGTGCACCGAGCGCCTCTACGTCGAGCGGCCCGTCTTCGAGGAGTTCTGCGCCCTGCTGGCCGAGCGGGCCGCCACCGTCACCCCGCAGCCGATGATCTCGGCGCAGCACCGGGAGAAGGTGCTGTCGTACTACGCGCTGGCCCGCGACGAGGGGGCCAAGTTCCTGACCGGTGGCGGCGCCCCCGAAGGCCCCGGGTACTTCGTCGAGCCCACGGTGGTCACCGGACTGCCCGAGTCCTCCCGCTTCAACAGGGAAGAGATCTTCGGGCCGGTCTGCCACGTGGCGCCGTTCGACACCGAGGACGAGGCCGTCGCGCTGGCCAACGACTCCGACTACGGCCTGGCCGCCACCGTGTGGACGACCGGCCTCGACCGGGCGCACCGGGTCGCGCGCCGGCTGGAGGCGGGGCTCGTCTGGGTCAACACCTGGTACCTGCGCGACCTGCGCACCCCGTTCGGCGGCGTCAAGCTGTCGGGCATCGGCCGGGAGGGCGGCACCCAGTCGCTGGACTTCTACTCCGAACCGACCACGATCACGATCAAGCTGGAAGGTGGCGCATGAACGACGAGTGGGCCGAGGCCGTGGACGTTCGCACCCAGGCGGCCGACCGGCTGCTCGAAGCCCAGCGCTCGGGCAAACCGTGCGCTCCGGTCAAGGACCTGGTGAGCACGGCGGAGGAGGCCTACGCCGTCCAGGAGATCAACACGCGCCGGGCGCTCGACGAGGGGCGCAGGCTGGTCGGGCGCAAGATCGGGCTGACCAACCTCGCCGTGCAGAAGCAGCTGGGGGTGGACCAGCCCGACTTCGGCGTGCTGTTCGCCGACATGGCCTACCTCGACGGGCTGCCGGTGCCGTACGAGAGGTTCCTGCAGCCGCGGGCGGAGGCGGAGGTCGCCCTGGTCCTGGCACACGACCTGGTGGGCGGGCCCTTCACGGTGGCCGAGGTGATCAGGGCGGTGGACTTCGCGCTGCCCGCCATCGAGATCGTCGACTCGCGCGTCGCCGACTGGGACATCACCCTGGCCGACACCATCGCCGACAACGCCTCCAGCGGCGCCTTCGTGCTCGGCAACACGCCGGTGGGGCTGCGCGGGCTCGACCTGCGCCTGGCGGGGATGACGATGACCAGGCGCGGTCAGGAGGTGTCGACCGGGGCGGGCGCGGCGTGCATGGGCCACCCGCTGAACGCGGCGGTCTGGCTCGCCGACACGCTCGGCGGCACCGACTACCCGCTGCGCGCGGGAGACGTCGTGCTGACCGGCGCGCTCGGCCCCGTCGTGCCGGTCGAGGAGGGCGACGTGTTCGAGGCGGTCATCGACGGTCTCGGCTCGGTGCGGGCGGTGTTCGCATGAGGCTGGCGATCATCGGCTCGGGGAACATCGGGACCGACCTGATGTTCAAGGCCCTGCTCTCGAAGAAGGTCGAGGTCGTGGCCATGGCGGGCATCGACCCCGCCTCGGACGGCCTGGCCAGGGCGCGGCGCAGGGGCCTGGAGACGACCTCAGCCGGGGTCGAGGGGCTGGTGTCGCTGCCGTCCTTCGAGTCGGTCGACCTGGTGCTCGACGCCACCTCGGCGGGCGCCCACGCGCACAACGCCGCCGTCGTCCAGTCGTACGGCAAGCGCGTCATCGACCTCACGCCCGCCGCGCTTGGCCCCTACGTGGTGCCCTCGGTCAACCTCGACGCCCACCTGTCGGCGCCCAACCTGAACATGGTGACGTGCGGCGGCCAGGCCACGATCCCGATCGTGGCCGCGGTGTCGAGGGTGGCCGGGGTCGCCTACGCGGAGATCGTGGCCTCGATCGCCTCGAAGTCGGCGGGGCCGGGCACCCGGGCCAACATCGACGAGTTCACGGTGACGACGGCCAGGGCGCTGGAGCAGGTGGGCGGCGCGCGGCGGGGCAAGGCCATCATCGTGCTGAACCCGGCGGAGCCGCCGCTGATCATGCGGGACACCGTCTACTGCCTCGTGGACTCCTGCGAGGAGGACGAGGTGGCCGCATCGGTGGCCGCCATGGTGGCCTCGGTGCAGGAGTACGTGCCCGGGTACCGGCTGAAGCAGGAGGTGCAGTTCACGCCCGTGTCGGCCGACGAGCCGGTGTGGACGCTGGCCAACGGGGCGCGGGGCGGGGTGAAGGTGAGCGTCTTCCTGGAGGTGGAGGGGGCGGCCCACTACCTGCCCGCCTACGCGGGGAACCTCGACATCATGACTGCGGCCGCCCTGCGCACGGCCGAACGGCTCGCGGAGACCGCCGCGGCCGTACCGGTCGCCGCGCCGGCCGGTCACGCGGGGTCGAGCGACGAGGAGGGCTGGGCATGAGCCCGCGCATCTACCTGCAGGACGTGACGTTGCGGGACGGCATGCACGCCATCCGCCACCGCTACACGCTCGACCAGGCCACCGCCGTCGCCGCCGCGCTCGACGCGGCCGGCGTGGCGGCGATCGAGGTCGCGCACGGCGACGGTCTGGCGGGCGGCAGCTTCAACTACGGCCCCGGCGCGCACACCGACGAGGAGTGGATCGAGGCCGTCGCGGGTGCCGTCACGAACGCCAGGCTCACCACGCTGCTGCTACCGGGCATCGGCACCATCGAGGACCTCAGGAAGGCTCACGCGCTGGGCGTCACCTCGGTCAGGATCGCCACGCACTGCACCGAGGCCGACATCTCCGCCCAGCACATCGCCACCGCCCGCGAGCTCGGCATGGACGTCGCGGGGTTCCTGATGATGTCGCACATGGCCCCGCCCGAGGTCCTCGCCGCGCAGGCCAAGCTCATGGAGTCGTACGGCGCGCACTGCGTCTACGTCACCGACTCCGGCGGCGGCCTCACCATGGACGGCGCGAGGGAGCGGATCAGGGCCTACCGTGACGCGCTCAGGCCCGAGACGGAGATCGGCATCCACGCCCACCACAACCTCAGCCTGGGCGTGGCCAACTCGGTGGTCGCGGTGGAGAACGGCTGCACCCGCGTGGACGCCTCGCTGGCCGGGATGGGGGCGGGCGCGGGGAACGCGCCGCTCGAGGTGTTCGTCGCCGTGGCCGACCTCATGGGCTGGCAGCACGGCTGCGACCTCTACGCGCTCATGGACGCCGCCGACGACCTGGTGCGGCCCTTGCAGGACCGCCCCGTGCGGGTCGACAGGGAGACGCTGACGCTCGGCTACGCGGGCGTCTACTCCAGCTTCCTGCGGCACGCGGAGGCGGCCTCGCAGCGATACGGCGTCGACACCCGCGAGATCCTGGCCGAGGCCGGCCGCCGCGGGATGGTCGGCGGCCAGGAGGACATGATCGTCGACATCGCATTGGACCTGACGAAATGAAGCTGGCGCAGGCGCTGCACGAGGCCGCGCGCACCAGGATGCCCATTCCCCAGCCCGGGGACGGGCTCGACGTCGCCACCGCCTACGAGATCCAGGCCGAGGTCGTCGCCCTGCGCGGCGAGCCGCTGTCGGGCGTCAAGCTGGGTTTCACCAGCGAGGCCAAGCGCCGCCAGATGGGGGTCGACGACCTCATCCTGGGCCGGTTGACGCCGTCGATGGCCGAGATCGACCACGGCGCCTACATCCATCCGAGGGTCGAGCCCGAGGTGGTCTACCTGGTCGGGCGCAGGATCGAGAGCGTCGAGGACGCCCGGCGGCCGGGCGCCGTGGCCGCGGTCGCGGCGGGCATCGAGGTGATCGACTCCCGCTACGAGAACTTCAGGTTCTCGCTGGAGAGCGTCATCGCCGACAACACCTCGGCGGCGGGCTACGCGATCGGGCCGTGGCGGCCCTACGACGTCGACGACTGGAACCTCGGTGTGATCTTCGAGATCGACGGGCGGCCGGTGCACGTCGGGTCGACGGCGGCGATCCTCGGCGACCCGCGCAGGGCGATCGTCGAGGCGGCCCGGCTGGCCGCCCGGGTGGGGCTGGTGATCGAGGAGGGCGCCATCCTCCTGGCGGGCGCCGCCACGCCCGCCGAGCCGCTGCGGGCCGGCGCGCACGTGCGGGTGGAGATCCAGCGACTCGGGCAGGTGACGCTGTGATGCTGGTCGAGGGAAAGGCCACGCCGAGGGGGAGGTTCCCGCACGTCAGGCGGGCGGGCGACTTCCTCTACGTGTCGGGGACCAGCTCCAGGCGGCCCAACAACACCTTCGCCGGTGTGGAGGTCGACGAGCTGGGCACCACGGACCTCGACATCCGCGCGCAGACCAGAGCGGTGATCGAGAACATCGGCGACATCCTGCGCGCGGCTGGAGCCGACCTCGCCGACCTGGTACAGATCACCACGTACTTGGTCAACATGAACGACTTCAAGGGCTACAACGAGGTCTACGCCGAGTTCTTCGACGAGACCGGGCCCACGCGCACCACGGTGGCCGTCCATCAGCTGCCGCACCCGCACCTGCTCATCGAGATGCAGGCCGTCGCCTACTCACCCAAGGAGCGCGCATGATCCCGCCCATCGACTTCACCAAGTGGATCGACGAGCACGCCCACCTGCTCAAGCCGCCTGTGGGCAACAAGGTGGTCTTCGAGCAGGCGGACGACTTCATCGTCATGGTCGTCGGCGGCCCCAACCAGCGCACCGACTTCCACGTCGACCCGTACGAGGAGCTGTTCTTCCAGATCAAGGGGAACATGCACCTCAACGTCATGACTCCGGAAGGACCCGACACCGTCCACATCCGCGAAGGCCAGATGTGGCTGCTGCCGGGCAACCTGCCGCACTCCCCGCAGCGCGAGGCCGACTCTGTCGGCCTGGTGATCGAGCGCATCAGGCCGGAGGGCACGCTGGAGAAGTTCAGGTGGTACTGCCAGCAGTGCGCCGCCATGGTCCACGAGGTCGAGCTCCAGGTCCGCGACATCGTCAAGGACCTGCCGCCGGTCTTCGAGGCGTTCTACTCCGACGAGAAGGCGCGCACCTGCGACAACTGCGGCGCCCTGCACCCCGGCAAGGGCTGACCGCGTGATCGTCGACGTCCACACGCACTACGTCGCCAAGGGCTGGCCCGACCTGGGCTGGCCCGGCGCGCCCCGGTTGCGGATCGACTCCGAGCGCGAGGCGATGATCGTCGTCAACGACCGCGACTTCCGCAGGATCCAGGACGACTGCTGGGATCCCGAGGTGCGTCTGGCGACGATGGGCGTGGACCGGCAGGTCGTCTCCCCGACGCCGGTGTTCTTCGCCTACGACCGCCCGGCAAAGCAGGCCGCGAACGTCGCGCGGATCTTCAACGACCTGGCGCTGGAGATCTGCGACGGCGATCGGCTGATCCCGTTCTGCCAGGTGCCGTTGCAGGATCCCGACCTGGCCTGCGAGGAGCTCGACCGGTGTCTGGCGGCCGGTCACCGGGGCGTCGAGATCGGCAACCACGTCGGCGACAGGGACCTCGACGACCAGGGGGTCGTGCAGTTCCTTCAGCACTGCGCGGCCAGGAACGTGCCCGTCTTCGTCCACCCGTGGGACATGCCCACGGGGCCGAGGCTCGACAGGTGGATGGCGCAGTGGCTGGTCGGCATGCCGGCCGAGACCCACCTGTCGATCCTGGCGATGATCCTCGGCGGCGTCTTCGACCGCGTGCCGGAGACGCTGCGGATCTGCTTCGCCCACGGAGGCGGCTCGTTCGCCTTCTGGCTGGGCCGCTTCGAGAACGCGTGGCACCGCAGGAGCGATGTCATCGGCACCTCGGAGCATCCCCCTTCGCACTACCTCGACCGCTTCAGCGTCGACTCCGTCGTCTTCGACGAGCGGGCGCTGCGGCTGCTGGTCGACACGCTGGGGGAGGACCGTGTGATGCTCGGCTCCGACTACCCGTATCCGCTCGGCGAGTCCCCCGTGGGGCGGCTGGTCAGCGGCGCGGGCTTCCTCTCCGACCAGGCGCGCGCCAGGATCCTGGGAGGCAATGCCGAGGCTTTTCTTGGAGAAACACCGTGAATCGTGAAGAATGTCGGGCTCTTGACGCGGCCGACCCGCTGCGGGAGTTCAGGGACGAGTTCGTGCTGCCCGAGGGCGTGATCTACCTCGTGGGCAACTCTCTCGGCGCGCTGCCCCGCCGTGCGTCCGAGCGGGTCCGCAGGGCGGTCGAGGAGGAGTGGGGCCGCGAGCTGGTCGGCGGATGGAACAGCGCCGGCTGGTACGCCCAGCCGCTCACCACCGGTGACCGGCTGGCCCCGCTGATCGGCGCGGGCCCTGGAACGGTGGTGGTGGGCAACACCACGTCGATCGCGGTGCACCAGGCGGTGGCCGCCGCGATGCGGCTGCGGCCTTCACGGCCCGTGGTGGTGGCCGACGTGACCAACTTCCCGACCGACAACTACATCCTCGAGGGGCTCGGCTGCCAGGTGCGCGACTTCTCCGAGGGAGTCGGCGACGACGTGGCCGCCGTGCTGCTGTCGGAGGTGAACTACCGCACGGGCGAGCGGTACGACGTGGCCGAGGTGACCGCGCGCGTCCAGGCGGCGGGCGCGCTGATGATCTGGGACGTCTGCCACAGCGTGGGCGCGCTGCGCGTCGACGTCTCGCAGGCCGACTTCGCGCTCGGCTGCACCTACAAGTACCTCAACGGGGGTCCCGGCGCTCCCGCCTTCCTCTACGTCAACCCGCGCCACCACGAGGCCGCCGAGAACGTGCTGTCCGGCTGGTATAGCCACGCCGAGCCGTTCGCCTTCGAGCCGCGCTTCCGCCCCGCCGACGGCATCAGGCGCTTCACCGTCAGCACGCCGCACGTGCTGTCGTTCGCCGCGCTCGAGGCCGCGCTCGACGTGTGGGAGCGCGTCGACATGGACCTGGTCAGGGCCAAGAGCGTGCAGCTGACCTCGCTGTTCATGGACCTGGTCGGCGACGCGCTGGAGCCCGCCTCCCCGCGCGACCCGCGGCACAGGGGAAGCCAGGTCAGCTTCTACCACCCCGACGGCTACCCGGTGATGCGGGCGCTGATCGACAGGGGCGTGCACGGCGACTTCCGGGCGCCCGACATCCTCCGCTTCGGCTTCGCGCCGCTCTACATCCGGCACGTGGACGTCTACGACGCGGCCCAGACGCTGCTGGAGGTGCTGGACAAGGAGCTGTGGCGGGACGAGAAGTACGCCCAGCGGCTCGCCGTCACCTGAGCGATCCATCGGCTTGGCAGGCCCGCCGCGCCGTACGGGAATTCGGACAAGTAACATCAAGGGCGCCCACAAGGCGCCTCAATGTACGTCCGCGGTTCTGTGCGGCCTGCACACCCGCGGGTCTCCCGGAGCGCGCCCAGCTTCCGGGAGACCCCCGCCATGCTGCTGACCTTCGCGGTCACCGCCCTTGTCATGATCATGATCCCCGGCCCGGACGCCGCGCTGATCATGCGCAGCTCCCTCACCCACGGCCGCGTCGCGGGACTGCTCACCATGGCGGGGGGCCTGCTCGGCCTCACCGTCCACGCCACCGCGGCCTCCCTCGGCCTGTCGGCGCTGCTGGCCGCCTCACCGGCCGCCTTCACCGCGCTCAGGTGGCTCGGCATCGCCTACCTGCTCTGGCTGGGCGTGCAGTCGTTCCGCGCCAAGCCGCAGGAGGCGCGGGCCGCAGGGCAGCGGCACGTCCGCAACGGCTTCTTCTCCAACCTGCTCAACCCGAAGGTCCTGCTGTTCCAGGTGACGTTCCTGCCGCAGTTCATGACCGGACCCGACGACGCGCTGCTGCTGTCGGCGGTCTTCGCCGGGCTCTACTTCCTGTGGTTCCTCGTCTACGTGCTCGTGATCGACCGGCTGGGCGCGGTGCTGCGCACCCCCCGGGTACGGCGGCGCGTCGAGCGGATCACCGGAGTGCTACTGGTCGGCTTCGCCCTGCGCCTGGCCGTCCAGTAGCTTGACCGCCCGCTTGGGAGCGATCGCCCGGTAGCTCTCCTCCACCCAGTCGAGCAGCACCTCGGTCTCGGGCAGGTCGCTCTCGAACGGGACCGTCACCCAGCCCGCCTTGCCCAGCCCGTAGCCGCTGGGCTCGGCGCCCTCGACGGTCAGCGCGTGGCCGTGCGACTCCGAACGCAGCTTCACGCCGAACGCCGGGTTCCACTTCTCCGTGGGCTCGTCGATGCCGAGGAAGACGAACACCTTCTTGTTGACCTTGATGACGCTCTCGCCCCAGGGGAATGCCTCGTGGGTCTCCGGCAGGCTCAGCGCGAAGTCACGGACCGCCTCTCGGACGGCATGCCAGTCGCTCATCCCTGAGTTCTACCCTTGAACTCCGACAGTTTGGCCTCGATCACCGGCCGGATGCGCTCGCGCGCCTCCATGCGCGGGACACCCTCCATCAGCATCCGGTCGTAGCCGGTGTCCAGGTGGCGGATCGAGGCCACGACGGCGAGCGTGATCGCGTTCTCGTCCATGGCCTTGGCGGCGGCCGTACGGCCGACCCGGCCGCTGCCGCGCTGGGCGGCGTGGGCGGCGATGGACTCGGCCCGCTCGGCCGGGCAGGACGGGAAGAGCCGCACGATCGCGGCGGCCATCCTGGCCTGGTGGTCGAGGTCCTGCTCGGCCCTGCGCTCGCGGTCGCGCGCCCGGCGCGCCTCGCGGGCCTCCTCGTCGCCCAGGCACTGCTCCTCCGCCCTGGCCAGCGCCGCCTCCTCCACCAGCACGCCCTGGCGCTGGTAGACCTTGCGCCGCCGGTTGTACTGCACGACCACCGCCGACAGCACGCTCTCCTTCTTGGCCCTGCGGCTCAGCGCGGCGTTGCCCGACGGGAGGAAGACGAGGTGGTCGAGGTCGGCGCAGGTCAGGCAGTGCGGCCGGTCGTCCTCCATGATCAGGTAGGGGCCGGTGTCGCCGCACGAGGCGCAGGTCCACGGCTGCTGCGGCGAGACCACGACGAGGTCGGGCGCCTTGCTCTGCCGTTCGGTGAGCTGTTTGACGCGGGCGTCGCTGAGATCGGGGGACAGCCAGTGCACGCGGAAGCAGTCCTGCTCGCCCGCGGTGGTGAAGCGCAGCTCGCGCCGGTCCCTGCCGCCCGACAGGTACGGCGTCTCCATCGGGCGCAGGCCCTTCGACCGCGCCCACTCGCGCAGCGCCACGACGGCGTCGAGCAGGCGGGCGTCGTCGACGGCGGCCAGTTCGGCGAGCGTGGCGGCCCTGCCCTGGCGCCAGGTGTCGACATGGCGGCTGTGCAGCCAGCGCAGGCCGGTGACGACGTCGAGGAAGGTGACGTACTTGCGGGTGGTGAGCGCGATCTCGGCCGCGTCCGCGACCCTGCGCGCCAGGTTCGGTCGGCTCACAGCACACCAGTGTGCCGCCCCTCAGGCGCGTCGGCTCCCCTCCCGCGGGTGGTGGCCGGGCTCCCCTCGGGGTACGGCCCGCTGTGCGGGGGTTTGCGGGGAGATGGCAGGTGGTCAGGCGTCGCTTGGCACGATCCCGGCTAGGTCATCATCGTGCGCGCGCTCGCCCTTCTCTGCCTGGTGGTGTTCGCCGGCGCCTGCGCCGCCACCACCCCCACGGTGACCGGCGCGTTCGGCGAGCGGCCCGTCATCGAGCTGCCCTCGCGCCGCCCCGCGGACACCCCGGTCGTCAGCGTGCTGTCGGAGGGGTCCGGCCCGTTCACGAAGCGGGGCGACGTGGTGCTGACCGAGGTCGAGATCCGCCGGTGGGACGGCGCCAAGCCGTACGTGACGACCTACGACACCAAGCGGCCCCTCACGGTCGTCCTGGACGGCAGGCACGTCTCGCCGGCGTGGGAGCGGGCGCTGCTCGGCCGTCCGGCCGGCAGCAGGGTCATGCTGGTCGGCCCCGCCCACCTCGGGTACGGCCCGCCCGAGGCACTGGGCAGCGCCGCGCCGGGCGAGACGCTGGTGCTGGTCTTCGACATCCTCGCCGGATACCCGCCGGACGCGAGGCTGGTCGGGAAGCGGCTGCCGGACCTGCCCGACCCCCTGCGCGAGGGGGTCCTGATCGACGGTTCGGGCCCGCCGGTGACGCGCGGATCCAGGGTGGTCGTGCAGTACGTCGGCGCCCGCTGGCCCAGCGGGAAGGTCTTCGACTCCTCGTCGGCCGGCGGCGGCCCGCGCGTCGTCGTGCTGGAGGACGGCGCGGTGCCGCCCGGCTGGGTGGAGGGCCTGGACGGCAGGCGGGTGGGCAGCAGGGTCGCCATCACCACGCCCGCCGTGCCGGAGAAGGGCGTGACGACGGGCGGGATGACGGTCCCCGCGGGGAGCCGGCTTGTCTACGTGGTCGACGTCATCGGCCTGGTGTGACGCGCGACAGAGGCCTCCACCGCGCTGTGGAGGCCCTGGCCGGGGCTGGTCAGCCGCAGTGTTCCAAGGGGCTGTCGTAGGTGGCGGTGCCTGCCTTGCCGCCCCACCTGACGCACTTGCCGGCGGCAGCGGCGCGGACCGGTCCCGCGTAGTACGAGAAGTTGCCCGAGTCGGTGATCCGGGCGCTGCCTTGCACTTCCAGGTAGGCGGTCGTGGCCGTGGCGGTGCCGAGGGAGGTGCTCTTCATCGTGGCGACGCAGTTGTAGCCGTTGCCGCTGTTGTAGAGCAGGTAGACCGTGCCGGAGGAGCCGAGGGCGGCCGAGTCGATCACGCTGTAGCCGGCGCCGCACACTTCCTGCGGGGTGTAGGGGTTGGTGGTGTTGCCGCAGTTCCTCGAGGTCAGCGTCTGGATCGGGTAGCCGAAGGTGACGCCGTTGAAGACGGCCTTCTGGATGTTGGACGGGTAGCTGGTGCCGAGCCGTACCTCGTAGTGGAGGTGGGGTGAGATGTAGTTGCCCGGCTTGCTGGTGTTGCCGACGGTGCCGATCTTCTGGCCCTGCGAGACGGTCTGGCCGGCGCTGACGGAGCGGACGTTCAGGTGCGCGTAGTAGGTGGCCCATCCGCCACCGTGGTCGATCTTGACCAGGTTGCCGTACCCGTTGGTGGAGCCCTGGTGGGCGGAGATGACCACGGTTCCGGCGGCGGCGGCGACCACGGGGTCGCCGAGGTCGGCGTCCGGGGTGCTGCCTCTGTTGAAGTCGATCTCCCATGACTGGTGGGCGTCGCTGGCGCTGCTGTTGCCGTTCCACGACTGCCCGCACGGGAAGGGCAGCTGGAAGTTGGTGGCCATGACGCTCACGTCGGCCGTCACCTCGTTGGGTGGGTCGCCGCCGTCGCCCGGGTCGGCGGCGGCGACGCTCAGGAACAGGGCTAAGCCCGCGATGGCGACTGCTCGGAGTTTCACTGGGACCCCTTCCGCACCGATATGTCTTGCCAGGGCCCAGGGTGGGGATAATCCGCACAAAAAACGTACAGAGGGCTGCCATGGTGTCCTTCCATGTGCTCGGTCCGCTGGAGGCGCGGGCCGGAGGGCGGCCACTGCGCATCTCCGGCAGGAAACCGCGCATGCTGCTGGCCACACTGCTTCTCGACGCCAACCATCTCGTCGGTGCGGACCTGCTGGTCGACGTGCTGTGGGACCGCCCGCCCCGCTCGGCCCAGGCGAACCTGCGCACCTACACCAGCTCCCTGCGCTCCTCCCTCGGCGCGCGCATCCGGGCTGAAGGGTCCGGTTACCTGATCGAGGTCGCCCCCCAGGACCTCGATCTGCTGCAGTTCGAGCACCTCGTGGCCCGCCGCGACCCCGGCTCGCTGGCCGCCGCGCTCGCGTTGTGGCGCGGCGCCCCGCTGGTGGACCTGCCCGACCACCCGCTGTGGACGCGCAGGCTCGCCGCCCTCCCCGAGGTACGGCTGGCCGCCGCCCGCGAGCTCATCGCCGCCCTCCTCGCGCAGGGCGAGTACGGCGAGGCGGTCGCCCTGCTGCGTCCCCTGTGCGCGGAGCACCCGTTCCGCGAGGACCTGTGGGGGCAGCTCATGCTGGCCCTGCACGGGAGCGGGCGCCAGGCGGAGGCGCTGTCCAGCTACGCCGCGATCAGGCGGCAGCTGGTCGCCGAACTCGGCGTGGAGCCGGGACCGGGGCTGCGCGAGGTGCAGGCCAGGGTGCTGGCGGGGGAGCTGCCGAGAGGCTCCTCGGTCTCCGTGCCGCGCCAGCTCCCACCGGACGTGCCCGACTTCGTGGGCCGGGCGCGCGAGTCGGCGGCCCTCGCCGGCGCCTTCTCCCTCGCGGTGATCTCGGGGCCTCCAGGGTCGGGCAAGAGCGCGCTGGCCGTCCGCGCCGCGCACGCGCTCGCCGAGAGGTTCCCCGCCGGGCAGCTGTTCCTCAGCCTCGCCGCCGCGGACCCGGCCGACCTGCTGGCCCAGGCGCTCAGGGCGATGGGGGCCACCTCGATCCCCGACTCGGTGGCCGAACGCTCGGCCCTCTACCGCACGATCCTGGCCGACCGCCCGATGCTCGTGGTTCTGGACGACGCGCCGGACGTCACGCAGGTGCGGCCGCTCCTGCCGGGCCCGGGGTCGGCGGTGATCGTGACCGCCAGGACGAAGCTCACCTCGCTGCCGGGGGCGCTCCAGATCCACCTGGAGTCGCTCGCGCGCGCCGAGGCCGAGGAACTGCTGAGCTGCATCGTGGGCGAGGAGAGAACGGCGCGGGAGCCGGAGGCGGCCACGGCGATCGTGCGGGCCTGCGGGTACGTGCCGCTGGCCGTACGGATCGCCGGGGCCCGGCTTGCCGCGCGCCCCGGCTGGTCGCTCGCGGTGTTCCAGAGCCGGCTCATGGACGAGAACCGCAGGATAGGAGAGCTGCGCATCGGCGACCTCGACGTGCGCACGGGGCTGGACCACAGCTACCGCGGCCTGCCGGGGGAGGCCGCCAGGACCCTGCACACCCTCGGCAGGCTCGGCGGCGCCGCGATCCCCGCCTGGGTGGTCGACGCCGTGCTCGACCGGCACCGGGCGGACGACGTCACGGACGCCCTGGTGGACGCCGACCTGCTCACCCTGGTCGGTACCGACCGGCTCGGCCAGCCCCGCTACCAGCTTCCCGACCTGGTCAGGTGCCACGCGCTGGAGCAGCGGGGCGATCCGGCCGCGCTCGCCAGGGTGGTGGCGGGGTGGACCGCGACCGCCGAGGTGGCCACGGCCAAGCTGCCCACGACCGTCTTCACGCTCAGCTCGGCCACCGCGGCGCGCTGGTGGCTGCCGCGAGGCACCCTCGACATGCTCACCGCCGACCCGCTGGCCTGGTTCGAGGTGGAGCAGGGGGCGCTGGAGGACGCCGTGGGCCTGGCCGTGGCGGCGGGCCTGGCCGAGCAGGCGTGGGGGCTGGCCGCCGCGCTGGTCCCCTACCTCGACCTGCGCTGCCACTTCGACGCCTGGCAGCGCACCCACCGCACCGCGCTGGCCGCCGCCCGCGTCGCCGGCGACAGGTACGGCGAAGCCGCCATGCTCCGCGGCCTCGCCCAGGTCTGCCTCTACCAGGACCGCTACGCCGAGTCGGAGGAGATGTTCGCCCGCGCCCGCCGGATCTTCCGCGAGCTCGGCGACGTCAGGGCGGAGGCCACCTCCGTCTCCGGGCTCGGCGCCGTCGCGCAGTTCCGCGGCAGGCACGTCACCGCGCTGTCCCACTTCCGCAGCGCCCTGGCGATGTTCGGCGCGATCGGCGACCTCAACGGCGAGGCCTACACCCGCCAGGCCATCGGCAGGGTCTGGCTGAAGTCCGGCGACGCGGCCCAGGCTGAGCAGTGGCTGGGGCAGGCGCTGCGCCTGGCCCAGGAGCTCGGGGACGTCCACCGCGAGGGCTGCGTGTCGGTCCAGCTCGGCGGACACCACGTCGAGCGGGCGCTCGAGATCTTCGAAAGCCTCGGCGACCTGCACTGCGGCGCCTACGCCCTGCAGCGGCTGGCGGGGCTCCAGGCCGCCCGCGGCGATCTGGTCCCCGCCTCGACGGGGCTCGAACGCTCGCTGGCGGTCTTCCGCCGGCTCGGCGACCGCAGCGGCCAGGCGTCCTCGGCCGAGCTCCTCGGCGAGCTGTACCGCTCGGCCGGCCGGGCCGAGCTGGCCCGCGACTACCTGAGCGAGGCCGTGGCGCTCAGGGGATCACTCGCCGCAGAAGCCGTCTGATCCGGCCCTCCGTGACCGCGACGGCCGTGCCGTCGAGGGCGGCGAGCGCCTCGGCCGCGCTCGGCCGCTTGCCGGCGTCGGGGTGCAGCATCTCCTGGACCAGTCCGCCGGCGCCGTCGGGCAGGAGCTGGTGGGCGATCACGCCGGCCGCGTAGACGTCGGACGCGGGGGTCATCAGGTCGGGCCGGTCGTGACACTCCGGGGCGACGTACTGGGCGTCGAGCACGTTGCTCAGCTCGTTGGCCACGGTGTACGCCCTGGGCGCGCCCTTGGCGTAGTCGAACCCGGTGAGCATCGCCTGGCCATCCTCGGTGACCAGCACGGAGGCGGGCGTCAGCGCCCGGTGGACCACCCCGTGGGCGTGCACGTGCGCCAGGCCGGAGAGCATGCCCCGCAGCGCCCCCTTGACCAGGTCGGTCCTGCGCTCCTGGAGCTGGAGGTGGAGCGCCCTGCCGTGCACGTCGTCCAGGACGAGCACGAACCTGCTCTCGTCGTCGATGGCGAAGAAGTCGCGCGACCTGACGACGGCGGGGTGGGCGGGGATCCGCGTCAGCGACTGGTAGGCGTTGGCGATGCGCTGCCGTTCGGCGGCCCGCTGCTCCTGGTCGGCCAGCGGGTCGGCCTGGTAGACGCGCAGCAGGACGGTCTCGCTGCCCGGCACGGTGGCGTTGAAGGCGCGGTACTCGGTCACCCTGCTGTCGCCGCCGAGCCGTTCGGCGACCTCCCAGTTGCCGAACCTGGGCGGGGCGGTGCTGCGCCGTACGGTGGCGTTGAGCGCGTCGAGGATCTGCGGCAGGTACGGCTTGGCGTCGCGGGTGCCGCCGCGCCGTACCCTGCCGGGGTCGGCGAGCGCGGCGACGAGGTCGGGCAGGGACGTGACGTTGCCGGCCTCGCGCCCTCCGCGGTCGACCAGCTCGGCGTCGGGTGAGGAGAGCACGACCAGGCTGTCGACGTAGACGCGTTCGAGCTCGCGGTGCTTGTCGACGAGCAGGCCCTTCAGCGCCCTCGCCGTGCCGCGCAGCTTGGCCACGGGCGAGCCGAACGCCTCCCTGCGGGGCGGGAACCAGCGCTGTCCCGCGACCTCGATGCGGCCCCTGGTGCCCTTGACGTCGATGACCACGAGGGAGTGGCCGGTCAGCACGATGAGGTCGACCTCGAACAGGTCGCCCCTGCGCGGGATCTCGACGTTGTGCAGCAGCAGCCAGTCGTGGGGCGCGTGGTCGCGCAGATGGGCGATCACCCGCCGTTCGGCGTCGTTGACCGGACGTCCGCCCCCGACGATCTCTGCCATAGGGCACATCCTTGCAGATTTTCGATTGACAACACGTTGTCGTAATGACAGGATGTTGTCATGAAGCGCATCGTTCACCTCGCCGTTTACGACACCCTCGCCGACTGGGAGACCGGATACGCCACCGCGCACCTGCGCGGCGAGCAGTACGACATCGTCACCGTGGCCGAGAGCGCCGAGCCGATCGTCACGATGGGCGGCTCGCGTATCCTGCCCGACATCACGATCGACCAGCTCTCTCCGGCGGACAGCGCGATGCTGATCCTCCCCGGCGCGGAGCTCTGGGACGAGGGCGGCAACGTCGCGTTCGCGCGGAAGGCGCGCGAGTTCCTCGACGCGGGCGTGCCCGTCGCGGCGATCTGCGGCGCGGTCGCCGGCCTGGCCGCGGAGGGGCTGCTCGACGACCGCGACCACACCAGCGCGTTCCCCGGCTATGTGCAGCGCGACGGCTACAACGGCGCCGAGCACTACGTCGACGCCGACGCGGTGACCGACCGCGGCCTCGTCACGGCGGGGCCGACCGAGCCGGTGGCCTTCGGCAGGGAGGTCCTGGCCGCGCTCGACGTCTACAAGCCGGAGAAGCTCGACGCGTGGTTCAGGCTGTTCAAGCACAGCGACGCGACGGCGGTCGAGGTGCTGATGGCGCCATGAGCGAGTCCGGAGCGCTGTTGTCCGCGAGCGCGCTGACGGCGTTCCGGCTCAACGGGCAGTTCATGGAGGTGGCGGAGAGGCTGGCCAGGCCGGCCGGCCTCACCGCCGCCTGGTGGCAGGTGCTGGGCGCGGTGCTGAAGGAACCGCTGCCGGTGGCGGGCATCGCCAGGGTGATGGGGATGACCCGCCAGGGCGTGCAGCGCATCGCCGACCTGCTGGTGGAGAAGGGGCTGGCGGAGTACCTGCCCAACCCCGCCCACCGCAGGGCCAAGCTCCTGCGGCCGACTCCCGAGGGACTGGCGGCCGTCAGGAAGATCGATCCGGGGCACCAGGAACTGGCCGAGCGGATGTTGGCCGAGCTGGGCGAGGCCGAGTGGAGCGCCGCGGTCGAGGCGCTGCGGCGGCTGTCGGCCGCGCTCGAGGCGATCGAGACCTCCTAGGCGGCGGCCAGCGCCTCGGCGCCGGGGCGCGGGCCGTTCCTTCGCACGATGCCACGGCTGGGCAGGGCGAGCAGTGCGACCAGGGCGATGAGCGCGCCCGACACGCCCAGCCACGGGATCACGGTGGCGTTCGCCGCGGCGTGCGCGGCCCGCAGGCCGTGCAGAGGCGCCTCCGACGTGATGACCGACCCGTAGGCGGTGCCAGCGATCGCCAGCGCCACCGATCCGCCGATCTGCCGGAAGAAGGAGAGGTTGGCCGAGGCGGTGCCGATGTGCTGGGGCGCCACCGTGGACTGCACGGCGACGGTGAGGCCCGAGAGCATCGGGCCCATGCCGAGGCCGAGGAGCACCATCCACGCCGCCAGCGCGAGGCTCGAGGTCCCCAGACCGAGGTTCACGCACAGCAGCGACCCGGCGACCAGCAGGAACGGCGCGGCGACGAGGTACGGCTTGTACCTGCCGGTCCTGGACATCAGCGTGCCCATGACGGCGCTGCCGGCCACCATCGCGAGCATCAGCGGGTAGATCCGCAGGCCCGAGTCCGTGGCGCTGGCACCGAGCGCCTGCTGGAAGTAGCGCGGCAGGAAGACCACGCCCGCGTACATGCAGAAGGCCGTGAAGAACGACGTGACCATGACCAGCGTGTAGGTGCGGTCGGCGAACAGGTGCAGCGGCATGATCGGACTCGCGACCCGCCGCTCCACCAGCACGAACGCCACCAGCGCCAGCAGCGCGCCGCCGATCGGCCCCGCGACGGCGGGATCGGTCCAGGTGTTGCCGTCGACGCCCTTCTCCGTCAGGCCGACCAGCAGGGCGCTGATCGCGACGGTGAAGACCGCGATACCGAGATAGTCGGGCCGCCCCCCGCCCGTGCCCTTCAGGTACGGCAGGCGCCACGCGATGATCGCGACCAGCGCGATGCCGATCGGCAGGTTCACGTAGAACGCCCACCGCCAGCTCGCGTGGTCGGTGAACAACCCGCCGAGGAACGGCCCCGCCAGGTAGCTCAACGCCATCACGCCGCCCACCGCGCCCTGCACGCGGGCACTTCGCTCGGGCGGGAACAGATCGATGATCAACGCGAGCGACAACGGCAGCAACGCGCCGGCGCCCAGGCCCTGCAGCGCCCGGAACGCGATCAACTGCGGCATGTCCTGCGCCAGGCCGCACAGCGCGGAGCCGGCCAGGAAGACCACCACGCCGATCAGCAGCAGGGGCTTGCGGCCGTGCTGGTCGGACAGCCTGCCGTACAGGGGGACGGTCACGGTGGAGGTCAGGAGGTAGGCGGTCACGACCCAGGTGTAGAGGTCGGTGCCGCCGAGCTCGGCGGTGATCTCGGGAAGCGCGGTGCCCACGATCGTCTGGTCGAGCATCGCCAGGAACATGCCGCCAAGAACGGCCAGGATCAGCAACATGCGTCGAGATTGACATGTAAGGACTTACATGTCAAAGCTGAGGTATCATCGTGGTCATGTCCCTACGGATCGCGCTGCTCGGCCTGCTGACGGCATCGGGCCCGTCCAGCGGCTACGACCTGGCCAAATTGTTCGAGGCCTCGCTCAACTACGTCTGGCAGGCCAGCCACAGCCAGATCTATCCCGAGCTGGTGAAGATGGCGGCCGACGAGCTCGTCACCGTCGACGCGGAGGGGGCCAGGGGCCGCAAGACCTACACGATCACCCCCAAGGGCACCGAGCACCTGCGCGCGTGGGTCGTGGAGCAGACGCCGAGCCTGACCGTCAGGAGCGAAGGCGCGCTGCAGGCCTTCCTGCTGCCGGTGATAGATCCGGAGGAGGCGGTGGCCGCGCTCGAACGGCTGCGGGAGCGGTACGTCGAGAAGCTGCGCCTGCTGGAGGCGTTGCACGCCAGACCCGGGGCGGAGCGGGGTTACGGACGTTACGCGCTCGACCACGGGCTGCGGCACATCCGGACGACGATCGCGTGGGCCGACGACACCATCGCGGATCTCCGCACGTCAACGGGGTAAGACTGCCGGCATGACACGTACCTGGCTCACTGACCGTTTCGGTCTCTCCGTTCCTCTGGTCGGCGCCCCCATGGCGGGCGTGGGCGCGGGCCGCCTCGCCGCGGCGATCTCGGCCGCGGGCGCGCTCGGCATGATCGGCGTGCCGGCCACCGCGTCGGCCCAGTGGATCGCCGACGAGGCCGCCGTCGCGGCGGAGAGCGGCCGGCCGTACGGCATCGGCCTCATGGCATGGACGCTGCCCGGCAACCCCGGCCAGATCGACGCCGTCCTGGCCGCCAGGCCCGCGCTGGTGTCGGTCAGCTTCGGGCCCTACGCCGGCTACGTCGAGCCGTTCAGGCAGGCCGGCATCACCGTGGTCACGCAGGCGGGCACGACCCGGGAGGCGAGGGAGGCCGAGGCGGCCGGAGTCGACGCCGTCGTGGCCCGCGGCGGGGAGGGCGGCGGCCACGGCCGCAACGACGTCGCCACGCTGCCCCTCCTGCAGGGCGTCCTCGACGCGGTCGGCATCCCCGTGCTGGCCGCCGGTGGCATCGCCGGCGCGCGCGGGCTGGCGGCCGTGCTCGCCGCGGGGGCCGAGGGGGCCTGGGTCGGCACCGCGTTCCTGGCCTGCAGCGAGACCATGGTCTCGGCGCCCGCGCTGCGCAGGATCCTCGCCGCGGCGGAGACCGACACCGTCTACGGGCGGGTCTTCGACGTGGCCCAGCGGCTCGGCTGGCCCCCCGAGTACGGCGGGCGCGGGCTGCGCAACGCCTTCTTCGACCAGTGGGAGGGCAAGGAGGAGGCGCTGGCGGCCGACGAGGAGGCCCACGCCGCTGTGGCGGCCGCCCGTGCCGCCGGCGACTACGACGTCGCCGTCGTCTACGCGAGCGAGGCGGTGGGCCTCGTGCGGGAGCGGCGCCCCGCCGCCGACGTCGTCGCCGACTTCGCGACCGCCGCGGCGCTGCTGCGGAGGTTCTAGGGGGCGCGGAAGGCGCCGCGCCGACCGGGCGGAATCGGAGGTTCTAGGGGGGCGCGGAAGGCGCTGCGGCAGCCGGGCGGGATCGGAGGTTCTAGGGGGGCGCGGAAGGCGCTGCGGCAGCCGGGCGGGATCGGAGGTTCTAGGGGGCGCGGGAGGCGCGCGCCAGCCGGGCGGGGTCGGGCCAGTGCACGCCGTGGGCCCAGCCCGCCAGCTCGAACCAGCGGATCAGCCGGGCGCTCGGGTCGAGCTGGCCGGGGAGCACTCCGTGCCTGGCGCACGTCGGCTCCATGTGGTGCCAGTTGTGCCAGCCCTCGCCGAGGGTCAGCCACGCCACCCACGGCACGTTCGACGAGCGGTCCCGTGTCGCGAACGGGCGGGAGCCGAAGGTGTGGGCGATCGAGTTGACCGACCAGGTCACGTGGTGGACGACCGCGTAGCGCACCAGCCCGCCCCAGAACAGCGCCGTCCACGCGCCCGTCCACGACATCGACCACAGCCCGCCCACCACCGCCGGCAGCGCGAACGACAGCACGGCCACCGCGGGATACCAGGCGTCGAACCGCCGCACGTCGGGGTCGGCCAGCAGGTCGGGCACCCAGTGCCGGCGGTTCGAGCGGCGCCGGGCGGTGTAGAACCAGCCGACGTGCGCGTGCGCCATGCCGCGCAGCAGGGCCAGGCCGCTGTCGCCGTAGCGCCAGGGGGAGTGCGGGTCGCCCTCCCTGTCGGCGTACTTGTGGTGGCGCCGGTGCTCGGCCGACCACAGCGTGACAGGACCCTCGACGGCCATCCCCCCGGCCAGCATGAGCGCGATCCGCAACGGCCTGGCGCACCGGAACGCCCGGTGGGTGAAGAGCCGGTGGTAGCCGATCGCGATCCCGAAGATGCTGACCAGGTACATCGCCACCGCGATGACCACGTCGCGCGGCCCGATGCCCCAGCCCCACGCCGCCGGCACGGCGAGCGCCACGAGCGACAGGGGAAGGATCACGAGGACGACCAGATAGGCGGTGCGGCGGCCGCTGCCGACCGCGACGGTCTCCGGATTCACGCCCTCATTCATAGGATCGGGCCCGAAGGTCACGGCAGTTGCCTTTGAGTGACGGATCAGTTACCCAGGAGAGCCAAAACACTCCACAGGGTAGCCATCGGGATCGGCCGTCACGATGTGGCTACATAGCGTCATGGGCCATCTGGACAGGTACGACGACGTGCTGGCTCGCGATCCGATGGCCGCGTTCGGCCTGGTCCGTGAGTGGATGCGAACCGAGTGGCGGGAGCTGTACGCCGAGCTGAGGAGCCGGCGCCCGGTCTTCGTGACCCCCGTCTTCACGGTCGTGACCCGCTTCGCCGACGTCACCGAGGTGCTCTCCGACGAGGAGGTGTTCAGCGTCCGCTCGTTCGGGCCGCGGCTCGACGCCGCCCTCGGCGGCGCGTTCATGCTCGCCAGGGACGCCACGGCGATGAACTGGCGGGACAAGGGGCTGATGCGGTACGTGCTCGACCCCGACGACGTCGTCGAGGTGCGGGCGCTGGCGGGCCGCCTGGCCGACGAGGCGCTCGACGCGGCGGCGCCGTACGGGAAGATCGACGTGGTGCACGACCTGTTCAGGCCGGTCGCGCTCGGCGTGTGCGCGGAGTACTTCGGGTTCCCCGGCCCCGACCCGCAGACCCTGTCGCGGTGGTCGCGGACCATCATCACCGACTGCTTCGCCAACTACCTCGGCGATCCCGCCGTCCAGGCCGCCTCCGTCGAGGCGGGCAGGCAGATGATGGCCTACCTGCGCGAGCGACTCGCCGTGCGGCGGTCGGGGGCGGGGCCGTCCGGCGACGTGTTCGGCAGGCTCGCGGCCACCGATTTCGACGACGAACGGCTCGTGATCAACATGGCGGGGCTGGCGCTCGGGTTCCTGGAGAGCGCTCCCGGCGCGATGGTCGAGGCGACGGAGCAGTTGCTGCTGCGCCCCGACGTGCTGGCCGCGGCCGCGTGCGACAACGACTTCGACCGCTACGTGTGGGAGGCGTTGCGGTTCAACCCCTTCTTCAAGCTGCTTCCCAGGATCTGCGAGCGCGACCACGAACTTTCCGGGACACCGATCCCGGCCGGCACCTTCGTGCTGGCCGCCGTCGCCTCCGCGATGTTCGACGGCGACGTGCTGGCCGAGCCCGAGTCCTTCCGGCTCGACCGGCCGGGCCGGCACCAGCTCTTCTTCGGCCACGGGCACCACGCGTGCCTGGGCGTGCATCCGGCCAGGGTGGTCATCTGCGAGGCCGTACGGCGGCTGCTGCGGCGGCCCGGCGTGCAGGTGATCGAGGGCGTCTCCCGCTCGAACGGGATCTTCCCCGACCGGTTCGTCCTCGCCCTGGAGTCCTGATGACCGCCCGGACCATCGCCACCGACGGAGCCGTCAACCGGCTCAGGTTCCTCGCCCTGACCAGCGCGCGGCCGCTCTGGGACATCGTGCAGGCCGTCCAGCCCGTACGGCGGCGCGTCAACGCCACGCTGATCGACCACGCCGTCCGCGAGATGCCGCCGCGGCCCGAACCGCTCAGCACCATGGCCGACTACACCTCGTGGGCCTCACTGACCGACCGCTCCTACAGCGGCCGGCACCTGCCCCCCGTCGAGGGGGCCGAGGGCAGGCCCACCCCCGAACGCGCGGCCGACCTGTTCACCAGGGACGCCGAGATGATCCCCTGCCCCCGCTCGACGGTGCTGTTCGCCTACTTCGCCCAGTGGTTCACCGACGGCTTCCTGCGCGGCGACACCGCCACGCCCCGAGACCCCCGCAAGAACACCTCCAACCACCACATCGACCTCAACCAGCTCTACGGCCTGCACGGGGCGGCGACGGCCGCCCTGCGCACGTTCACCGGCGGCCGGCTGAAGAGCCGGCTCATCGACGGCGGCGAGTTCCCGCCCCGTCTCTGCGAGAACGGCAAGATCAAGCCGGAGTTCGCGCCGCTCAGCGTGATCCGCTTCGACGAGCTCACCGACGCCCAGCGCGACACCCTGTTCGCCACCGGCAGCGACCGCGGCAACATCCAGCTCGGCTTCACCATGCTCACCGTGCTGTTCCTGCGCGAGCACAACCGGGTGGCCGCCCTGCTGGCCGAGCACTACCCGCGATGGGACGACGAGAGGCTGTTCCAGACCACGCGCAACATCCTCATCGTGATGCTGATCAAGCTGGTGGTCGAGGAGTACATCAACCACATCACGCCCTACCACTTCCGGTTCACCCTCGACCCGCGGCTGTCGGCCCGTCTCGCCCGCGTCCCGTGGCACCGCGAGAACTGGGCCTCGGTGGAGTTCAACCTGGTCTACCGCTGGCACAGCCTGATCCCGTCCACGCTGTCGGTGGGCGGGCGCGAGCTGCCGATGGCCGAGACCCTGCTCGGCGGACCGCTGATCCCCCAGATGGGGCTCGGCAGGCTCTTCGAGGACGCCTCCCGGCAGCGGGCGGGCCGGATCAGCCTGTTCAACACCGACCCGCTCCTGCGGGAGGTGGACATCGCCAGCATCGCCGACTCGCGCTCGCTCGGCCTGGCGCCGTACAACAGCTACCGGGAGCACTGCCGCTTCCCCCGGGTGCGGCGCTTCGAGCAGGTGACGGGCGACCCGAAGGTCGCCGACGCGCTGCGGTCGCTGTACGGGGGGGTCGACGACCTCGACCTGTACGTCGGGCTGTTCGCCGAGGAGCCGGGCTCGCCCGAGGCGATACTGCCGCCGTTGCTGACGAAGATCATCGCGATCGACGCCTTCTCCCAGGCGCTGACGAACCCGCTGCTGGCGCCCCGGGTGTTCACCCCGGCGACGTTCTCGCCCCAGGGCATGCGGATCATCGCGGGCACCCGGTGCCTGGCGGACGTGGTCCGCAGGAACACCCCGGAGGACCCGCGGCCCCGCTACGTCAGCATGACCCGCCTGGACCGCCCATGACCGGCTCCACCCCGCCTCCCGGCGACCGGCCCGCCCCGGACCCGCTCCACCGCCCGCCCCGCCCCCGCCACCCGGCCCCGGGGGAGCTCCAAGGGCCGCGGCGCGCCCCGGAAGACAGACCCGTTCCGGCACGGGGCTCTCTCCCCGGCGGGGAGACCCCCGCTCCCGCACCGGGGGTAGGCCGAGGGCCGGAGGGGGAGACGCCCGCTCCCGCATCGGGAGAAGGCCGAGGGTCGGAGGGGGAGACCCTCGCTCGCGCGCCGGGCGACGGCCGAGGGGCGGAGGGCGCCCTCTCCGTGGAGGAGCTGCCTGCCGGTGCGCTCAGGGATGCCGCGTGCGGCCTCGTCGACCTGGGAATCCTCATCCGCGAGGCGGCGGCCCACGCCACCGCCGCGCTCACCGACCGCAGCATCCTCGCCGCGATCCCCCGCGCCCCCGTCGTGGGCTGCCTGACCCAGCGCGCCCTCCTCAGAACGGTCACCAACCCCGCGGGGCTCGGCTGCGCCGTCACCGGAGGCCCGCTGGCCACCCTCGCCGCGAAGGCCGGAGCGATGGCGGGCGGCGAGAGCCTCGCCGTCCGGGTGCTGGCCACCTCCCTGCGCCTGCGGATCGCCGCCGTCGCTCTCGACCATCCCGAGCTGACCACCGACCCCATGCTCGGCAGGCTCATCGCCGCCGCGGCGGACGACCGCGACCTGGAGGCGGTCCGCGCGCTGCGTGCCCTGCTCAAGGACAGGGGAGCCGCCCGCACGCTCAGCGCGCTGGCCCCCGCCTTCGGCGAGGTGCTCGCGCTGCGCGCCCTCCTCGACGAGAACCCGCTCAACGACGCCACCGCATGGCTGATCGCGACCGGCAGGGGTTATGCCACCGCCGACCCGATCACCGGTATGAGCAACCGGGCGGTCGCCGTGCTCGACACGGGGGAGGGCGCCGCCCGCCGCGTCGAGGCCGGCGTGCCGCTGCACGACCACGGATCGCTGCTCGCCTTCCTCGGCAACATCAGCGCGCTCGGCACGAAGGGCAAGGCGCTGATCCAGAGCGTCGAGGGCCCCGACGGAGTGACGCGCCACGTGATCCTCGCGCCGGGCATGCGGGCGGGCGTCCCCGACAACGACTCGCCCCAGGACCTTCTCGGCGCCTTCAGCAGCGCGGTGCTGGACAGCAGCCCCTACAGCCGTGCCCTGGCCAAGGCCGTCGCCGACTACGGCCTGCCCGAGGGCGCGCAGGTGGCGTTGATCGGCCACAGCGCCGGCGGCGCCGCGATCATGAACCTCGCCCAGAACTCCGGCTTCTGCGCCCGCCACACCGTCACCCACGCCATCGCGGTCGGTGCGCCCGTCGACTTCAAACGTCCGGCCGACCCGCGTACCTGGGTGGCCAGCGTCACCAACCAGCACGACATCATCCCGACCCTCGACGGCCAGGGCGCGGGCACCTGCTTCGACCTGCATCCCGGCTGGTACGTGGTCGACTACGCCGACCCCACCCACCTGTTCCCGCAGTGCCACAGCATCGAGCGCTACATCGCCAACCTCGCCGATGACCTGCCCGAGGCCAGGAAGGTGATCGACGAGCGGCTCACGCCGTACCGGGGAAGGGTGGTGCGCTCGCAGGCCTACCAGTTGTTCGACCGCGAGCCGTACCCCGAGGGCTTTCCGTTCCTGACCGTGCCGACCCGCGGTGAGGGTACGGCCGAGCTGCCCGTCAGGTGCCTGGAGGGCAGCGCGTGCACCGCGTACTTCGCCGCCGACGCGGTGGCGGCGGCGGAGCTGTTGCGGGGGAGCGGGTTCGGCCCGGCGGCGGGGTTCGGCGGGCGGGCGCTCGTCGCGCTGCACGTCGCGTGGAACCGGCGGACCAGCGTGGGCGCCTACCGCGAGCTCCATCTCGGGATCGTGGTGCCTGACCCGTGGCGGCACGGCTGGCACGACCTGCTGCGCGCCGCGGACCGCAGGCGTTCGGGGTGGTTCACGGTGGCCTCGGCGGTCGACCGCGCGGACGTCTCCGACGTGGCCACCCGGGTGTGGGGCCGCCGGCCGTACGAGCTGCCGCTGGCGTTCTGGCTGACGGGCAGGGCCGTGAGCGTCTCGGCGGGCGGGCTGCTCTCCCTGCGCGGAGCGCTCGGCCCCTGGCTGCCGCTCGGCGATCGCGACCTGGTCGGTTACGCGCGCGATGGCGGCACCGTGCTGCGCTCCTGCGCGCGCACCCGAGGCAGGGGCAGGGCGCATCCCGTGCCCCGGCTGCGGCTGGCCGTCGCGCCGCGGGCGCATCCGCTGGCCGACGCGCTCCGCAGGCTCGGTCTCGACGGCGCCCGTCCCCTGCTGTGCCTGACGTCCGCCGACCGCCAGACGATCGTGGACGCGGCCGTCCCCGTTCTGACCAGCTGATCTTGAGGAGCTCGATGCCGGCGGCAACCGAAGTGATCGCGGCACACGCGATGGTCCTGCAGACCGACGCCCGTGCGCTCGCCGAGTGCGCCGAACGGTTGCGGGAGATCGAGGCGAAACTGGAGGAGGCGGGAGCCGCGCCACCGTGGCTGCGCCACTCGGTGGCCGCTCACCTCGCCGCCTGCGTCGCGGCCTCCGCCGACCTGGCGGAGGCCGCGGCCTGGTTGCGCCGCTACGCGGCCGTCACGCGGCCTCGCGCACCGCACGTGCCGCGCTGAGCCCCGCCTCCGGCGCCCCGTGATCCGGGCGTGCCAGACCGGGCGGTGTCGTTGCCCGCCCGCGAAGTGGGCCCTGCCCTACCGATCGCCTCGTGCGGGCTCGACCACTGCGGTCAGGGCAGGCGGCCGACGAACGCGAGCGCCTGCCTCAGCAGCACGCCGTGCCCGCCGATCATCTCCTGCTGGACCATCGGCGAGGCCGCCTCCTCGGGAGTGAACCACACCAGGTCGAGCGCGTCCTGCCGGGGCCTGCAGTCCCCGACGACGGGGACGATGTAGGCCAGCGACACCGCGTGCTGGCGCGGGTCGTGGTACGGCGTGACGCCCGGCGTCGGGAAATACTCGGCCACCGTGAACGGCTGCGGCGACGGCGGGAGCTGCGGCAGCGCCACGGGCCCGAGGTCTTTTTCCAGGTGGCGCAGCAGCGCGTCGCGGATCCGCTCGTGGTGCAGCACCCGCCCGGAGACCAGCGCCCTGGTGACCTCGCCGTCGGCGGTGATGCGCAGCAGCAGGCCCACGTGGGTGACCACGCCGGTGTCGTCGACGCGTACCGGGACGGCGTCGACGTAGAGGATCGGCATCCGTCCCCGCATCAGCTCGAGCTCGTCCGGAGCAAGCCAGCCAGGCACGGTTTCGGTATTTTCGATCATTCGCTGATGGTACTTCCCCCTGGTGGTCCCGGTGGGCAGGGACCCGGAGTGTCAGTTCTCCCCGATGAGAGAAAGTGTGGAACGGAAGACTTCATTCTGCTATTGTTGGAACAGAACAAGCCGTTCCGTTCTGGAGGAGAGTGCCATGACCGAGATCCGCCCCTTCCGCGTCGAGGTTCCGCAGGCCGACCTGGACGACCTCCACGCGCGGCTCGCCCTGACCCGCTTCGCCGACCAGATCCCCGGATCCGGCTCGGAGTACGGCGTGAGCGTCGAGTGGGTCAGGGATATGGTCGACTACTGGCGCGGCGGCTACGACTGGCGTGCCTGGGAGGCGCGGCTGAACTCCCACCCGCAGTTCACCACCGAGATCGACGGCCAGAACATCCACTTCGTCCACGTCCGCTCGGCCAAGCAGGACGCGCTCCCGCTGATCCTCACGCACGGCTGGCCCGGCACGGTCGTCGAATACCTCGACGTGATCGAGGACCTCTCGCGTGACTTCCACCTGGTCATCCCGTCGCTGCCGGGTTTCGGCCTCTCGGGGCCGACCGCCGAGAAGGGCTGGAACAGGTACCGGACCGCCAAGGCGTGGGTCGAGCTGATGGCCAGGCTGGGCTACGAGCGCTACGGCGTGGTCGGCAACGACGGCGGCTCGCTCGTCTCGCCCGAGGTGGGCAGGCTCGCCCCCGACCGCGTGGTCGCCGTCCACGTCACGCAGATCTTCTCCTTCCCCAGCGGCGACCCCGCCGAGCTGCAGGACCTGACCGACGACGAGCAGGCGGCGCTCCAGCACCTGCAGTGGTTCTGGGAGAACATGGGCGCCTTCAACCAGCTCCAGTCGCAGTCGCCGCAGACCCTCGCGCACGCGATCGCCGACTCGCCCGCCGGTCTGCTCGGCTGGATGGGCCAGCTGATCGGCGGTCACCTGGACCGCGACTTCACGCTGACGAACATCGCGATCCACTGGTTCTACGGCACCGCGAGCTCGTCCATCCGCTTCTACTACGAGGACGCCAAGGCCGAGCACCCCACGGAGCCGACCACGGTCCCGATCGGCCTGGCGGGGTTCGCCAACGACTTCCAGTCGATCCGCCGCTTCGCCGAGCGCGACCACAAGACCATCGAGCAGTGGAACACCTACGACGTGGGCGGCCACTACGCCGCGCACGAGGTGCCCGAGGTGCTGGCGGCTGACGTCCGGGCCTTCTTCGCCGGGCGCGGCTGATCCAGCGAGGGGAAGAGGGGGCCGTGGGACGCCACGGGCCCCCTTCGCCGTCTCCGGCGAACAAGGCGAACGGCTCAGGCCGGGATCAGTTCCACGACGCCCTGGCGGCGAAGCTCTCGAAGGACGTCGGCGGGCGGCCCGTGACGCGCTCGACCACGTCGGTCGGCACCTGGTCGCCGAGCGCGCGCAGGCCGGCGAACGCCTCGATCTCCGCCTCGACCCGCTCGCGCGGCAGGCCGGCCGCCGTCATGGCCGCCAGGTACCCCTCGGCGGTGCCGACGTACCCGATCCGCCGTCCGGCGGCCGACCCGATGATCCGCAACGCCTCGGGGAACGACAGCGCACGCGGCCCCGTCACCTCGTAGGCCCGCCCGGCGTGGCCGTCCTCGACCAGGGCGGCGGTCGCGACGGCCGCGATGTCGCCGGCGTCGACGAAGGCCTGCCGCAGGTCGCCCAGCGGCAGCGCCAGCTCGCCCGCGAGCACCGCCTCCCGCATGACGCCCTCGTCGAAGTTCTGGTCGAACCACGAGGGCCGCAGGATCGTCCACTCGGCGCCGGAGCCGCGTACGGTCCGCTCGGCGGCCATGAGCCGCTCGTCGCCCATCGCCTCGATGCCGCCGCTGGACAGCAGCACGATCCGGCCGACGCCCGCCTCGACGGCCGTCGCCACGAAAGCGGGGTCGACCGGCAGCTCGTGCGGCGCCATGAGGTACATCGCCGTGGCGCCGGCCACGGCGGGCCGCCACGTACGTTCGTCGGACCAGTCGAAGCGAACCTCGCCGTGCCGGGAGGCCGCCCGCACGGGGTGGCCCGCGTCGCGGAGCAGCGCCGCGACCCTGCGTCCGGTGGAACCCGTCGCCCCCAGCACCACGATCTCTCGGTCAGCCATTCCTTCGCCCTTCCCCGCTCCCGGTCCGCCACACCGCCAATGACGTGAGGAGCATGAGGAGCGCGCCGAACCACAGGACGCCGGTGACGGCGACCGCGTCCACGACCACGCCGCCGAGCAGCGCGCCCAGCGCGATGGCCAGGTTGAACACCGAGGTGTTCAGCGCGGTGGCCGCCTCCGCGGCGTCGGGCCCGCCCTTGAAGATCCACGTCTGGACGGCCACGGGCACCCCGCCGTAGACGAGGCCCCACAGGATGAGCAGGGCCGACCCGCTCAGCGGGCTGCTCCCGAGGAGGGGGAAGAGCGCCAGGATCGCCGCGAGCGCGGCGCCGAGCGCGATGACGGTCTTCCTGACGTCGCGGGTGGCGCCGGCGCCCACGACGAACGTGCCGAGCACCCCGGCCACGCCGAAGGCGAGCAGCAGCGGGCTGACCAGGCTCTCACTGACGCCTGCGATGTCGCGCAGGATGGGGCTCACGAAGGTGAAGGCGGCGAAGTGCCCGCTCACCAGGAGGAAGGTCGAGACGACCGCGGTCCTGACCACGGGGTTGCGGAACTGCTGGGGGAGCGCGCGCAGCCGTACGGGCTCGGTGGCGGGCAGCCGGGGCACGAGCAGCCAGAGGCCCGTCACCACGATCAGCCCCAGCGCGCCCACGGCCGCGAACGCCACGCGCCAGTCGGTGAGGCCGCCGATCAGGGTGCCGGCGGGCACGCCGAGCACGTTGGCGGCCGTCGCCCCGCCGAAGGCGAGAGAGGTCGCGCGCGGCACGAAGCGGTCGGGCACCAGGCGTACGGCGATGCCGGCGGCCAGCGCCCAGAAGCCGCCGATGCTGATCCCGACGAGGAAGCGCGAGGCGAGCAGGACGGCGAAGTTCGGGGCCAGCGCGGACAGCGCGTTGGCCAGGACCATGAGGCCGAGCAGGCCGATGAGCACCACGCGGCGGTCGAGCCGGCGGATCGCCACCGGGAGAAGGGGCGCGGTGGCCGAGGCGACCAGGCCGGGCACGGTGACCATGAGGCCGGCCGTACCCTCGGAGACGCCGAGGTCGCCGCCGATGGAGGTGAGCAGGCCCACCGGGAGCTGCTCGATGGTGACGACGGAGAAGGTCCCCAGCGCGACGGCCGCGACGGCGAGCCAGGTCTTCAGCGATACGCGGTCGGCGGAGGGACCGGTGACGATCACGGGGCTTTCGGCTTCGGGGGCCACCCCGTCACGGGTCGCGGTCATGACGCCTTCCTGTTCAAGGTCTGGCCGGCCACGAGCGCGCCGAGCGCGATGCCGAAGCCGGCGATCTGCCAGCCGGTGAGGGTCTGCCCGAGCACCAGCAGGCCCGCGAGCGTGGCGACCAGCGGGTTGGTGAGACCGAGCAGGGAGACGGACGTGGGCGCGAGGCGGTCGATGCCGCGGAACCACAGGGCGTAGGCGACGGCGGTGCCGATGATGCCCAGGTAGGCGAAGCCGAGCAGGTTCTGGCCGGTGATGGCAGGGGGCAGGCCCTCGGTCACCAACGTCAGGGGGGCCAGGACCAGCCCGCCGATGCTGAGCTGCCAGCCGCTCATGACCAGAGGCGACTCCGGCTGACCCCACTTCTTGGTCAGGACGATGGCGGCACCCATGAGGGAGGTGGCCACCAGCATCGCGCCGATGCCGAGCGGGTCGAGGCGGGCCTCGGCGGTCAGGGTCAGCAGGGCCACGCCGCCGGTGCCCGCCAGAGCGGCGTACAGCACGGCGCGGGCCGGCCGCGCCCGCAGGATCACCACCGACAACAGCGCCACGACCAGCGGCTGGACCGAGCCGATCGTGGCCGCCACCCCGCCCGGCAGCCGGTAGGCGGCGAAGAACAACAGCGGGAAGAACGCGCCGAAGTTGAGCATGCCGAGCACCGCGGCCTTCCACCACCACGATCCGCTCGGCAGGCGGCGGGTGGCGGCCAGCAGGACCAGCCCCGCGGGCAGCGCCCGCAGCGTCGCGGCGAGCATCGGCCGGTCAGGCGGCAGCAGCGTCGCGGTGACGACGTACGTGGTGCCCCAGCTCACCGGGGCCAGGGCGGCCAGCGCCAGATCGCTCGACAACCCCCGCCGTGCGATCGGGACTGCTTGGATCGTGGACACGTCCATCACCTCTCATTGATAATCTCAACGTTGAGATAACATCAGCTGCGTGTGTGAACGTCAAGTCTATGAACGTTGAGATTATTTCCGTTGAGAGGACAGGGCATGAGTGACGCAGTGGACGCGGTGATCGCGCAGTGGGGCAGGGAGCGGCCTGACCTCGACGTCTGGCCCATGGGCGTCGTCGGAAGGATCTCGCGGCTGTCCAGGCTCCTCGGTCACGGGCTCAAGGAGTTCTTCGCCGAGCACGGGCTCGAGAACTTCGAGTTCGACGTGCTGGCCACACTGCGGCGCTCCGGCCCGCCGTACGAGCTGACGGCGGGAGCGCTGCTCAAGGCGGCGATGGTCACCTCGGGAGCGATCACCAACAGGATCGACAAGATGGAGGCCAAGGGGCTCGTCGAGCGCATCCGCGACAGCGACGACCGCAGGTCGGTGCGGATCAGGCTGACCCCTCGCGGGTACGCGCTCGTCGACGAGCTGATCGGGCTGCACGTCGCCAACGAGGCCCGGATGCTGGCCGCCCTCGCCCCCGAGCAGCGCGAGCAACTGTGCGGGCTGCTGCGCGTGGTGCTCGAGTCGATGGGCGACACCTCGATCGACTGATCGCGGGGAGGGTCAAGGACCGGGACGCCGGGGGGAGAGCGGTCCGCCGGACGGTCGTGGAGCGGACAGAGCCTTGCCCGTTGAGAACCGAACGGGCAAGGCTGCCGTCCCTTCGGTGGACAAGAAAAAAATAACCTATCTCACTGCTCGATTCCACGGTCATTCGTGGCGCGCCACAAGTATCTCTGAAAGAGTCAACCATTCGCTTTCCCGCGCCCAGCGGAAGATCGAGCACGCCTCCCGGAAGCGTCAAGACGGCACAGGAACCCGCATTCTTTCGACAATTCTCCACCGGCCGGCGACAAAAGCACCGAGTGTCGCGTGGATGGTTGGGGAGAGCAATCGTCGCGAGGTGGATCGAATGGTCAGGACCTGGGTGGCGGCGCGGGCCTGCTGCTTTCCGGCTGCCTGGGCTGCGGATACGGCGAGCGGGAAGCCGGTGAGCGGGAAGCCGGTGAGCGGGAAGCCGGCGACCGGGCGACGAATGCGGTGCCGCTCATGCCGGGCATGCCGTATTCGCGGGGCGGTGGCGGAACGGACGGGCCCGGATCGGAAAAGGCGCGGCGACATGCGGATTCCGGCCACGCGCACGCGGGCATCGCCGTCGACGGGGAGAGGATCGTGCTTGCGCCGGCGACCGGGCGGGGTTCGTGACCTACGCGCCGCTGGTCAGGCGGGGAAACATGGGAGCGGTCCGCCCCGCAGAGGGGTCTCCGGCGACGTCTGAGGTCGCGACCAGATAACCGGAGAACCCACGCGGGACGGACTCGCTGACAACCTTTTCAGGTGATGGCGAATCGCTGCGGAGCGTTGTCCACCATTCCTGGACTTCCTGGACTGCCTGGGGCCCGCCCAGGAGTGTGCCGTCGGGAAACGGCGGAACCAGCCTCGTGCCCTGCTGGGCGCGATGGGCGGCCCGCTCCGAGAAGCGGACCGCACAGCTGACACTCGAAAGAACTGCGTCATAAGGGGGGAGTGCAATTCGTTTCAATGGGACGGATAGTGTCAGAACAATCTCGCGTCCAACGAGCGCCGGACTAGTCCTCGCAGTTCTCCTGCTCGGCGATCGCGAGGATGGCGACCTGGGTGTTGTTCAGGTTCAGGACGTTGCCCAGGATGCCGCCGATGAGACCGCCGGTGGCGTTGTTGACCTGCGAGCACTCAAGCTCCTTGTCCTTCTCCGGCTTGGTGTAGTCGGCGTGCGCGACGCTCGAGCCGGCGAAGACGGTGCTGGCGATCGCGGCACCAATGAGAATGCGACGAAGCATGTTTGTGTCCTCCGTTGAGATGGCCTGCGGATTACCGCTGCCGTCAGTTGTTTCTGGCAGAGCACCAAAGCGCTCGGCAATCATAATGGGCTATTCGATGCTGGCTTTCAAGCAGAGTCTCGTCCTCCGCGGACCAAGGGTCAGTATTCTTTCGGTAGCCTCAGGGGCACTTGACTGGAACATTCCTTGCCTTCTTTCGAGAAAAGGCAGTTGTTTGTTTGGCCTCTCTTGGGCAGCGGAAAGCGGGTCACAGAGGAGAGCGTCGCCGGCCTGCTGACCTCCTTCTGGTGTCGCGTTGACTGCGCGAGTCTCGCAAAAACCCTGTGCGCGCAGGGAATCGGCGGAATCCTGCCGGGAACCGGGCGATAGTCGCCAGGACGGACACTCCGCCATCTCCCTTGGCAAAGGAGTCGTTCGAGTGGATAGAACTCCGCCTCCCCAGGGGCTCCCGCGCGAATCCTCCACGCGAAACCCCCGAAGTACCCCAAGCCGTCGCAGGGATAAGTCCAGAAAGTGAGACTGCGGGACTAATAGCGTGTTTTCGGGGGTATGTCGGTCTTTCTTTTTGAGTATCGAGTCTTGGACGTCATATGGGGAGCGGGCACGCCTGAGCCGTCCATGTGCCGGGTAGATCGCCGCTACTCAGGTCTGTCACGAAGTTCGCTGCTTCGCAGGCCCTGGATGACACGAAACGGACAAAAATGACGATACAGACCGGCCTTCCGCAATGGCGCGGAAGTGTTCGCAAGCTGACGCTGGCCACCCTCACCATGGGTGCCCTCCTCCTGCCCTCCGCTCAGGCGTGGGGTGCGTCGAGCGCTGTTCTCGCCGGAACCCAGACCGCAGCCGTGCAGGCGACCGTCTCCTGGGAGACGTTCGGGCGTTGCTGCTCCCGTCACCGCGGTCATCGCCACTGCAAATGCCCTGCCGGGGCCCGCGGTCCGCAGGGGCCCAGGGGTCCGAAGGGCGACAGGGGGCCACAGGGCCTCAGGGGCCCGAAGGGCGACAAGGGCGACAGGGGTCCTGCCGGGCCAGGCAGCAGCGTGGCTGCCGCCTTCGTCAAGCGCGCCAAGTTCGTCGCGACGGTGACCCCGGACGGCAGGACACTGGTCCGTGACCCGCGCACCACGCCCACCTGGCACGACCTGTCAACGGTGGAGAACTACCCCGGCAACGTCGTCGGCGTCTCCCTGGCGAACACCGGTCCCGACCTCGACGTCGTCGTGCGGAACGCCGATGGCAGGATCGCGCACGCCGTCTGCACGGTGTGGCCCGAGCCCGGTGACGATGACGACGACACCCCGGCGTGGCCGGACAACTGCGAGGCGTTCTGGGACCTGACGCCGCCGAACTAACCGTCACGCTCTCGCCCGGCCAGGGCACATGAGAGCCGGCCACCGCATGATCACCCGAGATCATGCGGTGGCCGTCCCCTTGCGCGGAGACCTGTGCCGCCGGAAGCGCGCAGACCGGCGCCCCATGCGCGCGGGCGTGCCGCCAGGTGCGGAGACCCGCGCCGCCAGATCCGGAGGCGGGCCGCCAGGCGTGCGGCGTGCGTCTGGATGCCTAGATGAAGGTGCGGGCGGTCCAGAGCTCGGGGAAGACCGTGCGCGCCATGCTCCGCTCCAGCCAGACCAGTCCGGCCGACCCGCCGCTTCCCGCCTTGGCCCCCATCGAGCGCCGTACGGCCTGCAGATGCTGGTACCGCCAGTCGCCGAAGCCCTCGGCCACGTCCGCCAGCGCCTCGCCGAGCATGCGCAGGTGGTTGCCCGGCGTGGTGTCGCCGTAGATCGACACCCAGGCGTCGACCACGCCCTCGCCGCCGGTGACCAGGCCGCGGCGCTCCAGCAGCGCGGTCACCTCGTCCCACAGCGACGGCGCCTCCAGGCTTTCCACCAGCTCGGCGTGGACCTCGGGCTGGCGCCGGAACGGCCGGATCACCGACTCGGTCTTGAGCCCCAGCGTGAACTCCAGGTGCCGGTACATCGCCGACTGGAAACCCGACCCCTCGCCCAGCAGGTCGCGGAACTGGTTGAACTCCGAGGGGGTCATCCAGCGCAGCCCTCGCCACGCCGCGTTGAGCCCGTCGAGGTGCAGCGCGGCCCTGCGCAGCGGCGCGAGCGCGTTCCACACGTCGTCGTCGCGCAGCAGGCGTTGCGCGTCGCGCAGCTCGTAGCGGATCAGCCCGAAGTAGAGCTCCATGATCTGGCTGATCATCAGGAAGGACATCTCGCCCGGGTCGTCGCTCAGTGTCCGCTGCAGCGTGTGCAGCGTGCTGGCGCGGACATACCGGTCGTACGGCACGCCACGGTCGAACTCGAGTGTGGGAGCGCCGCCGTTGGCCTCGGCTCTCTCGTCCCGTTGGACAGCGGTCATCGGCATGACTTCCATGCGGCTCATCCTGCCCGGCCGACCGTGAGGTTGGAATGCCGATCGAACGGTCCTTAGACTGTTTGCCCACACATCCATGGCGGATTCGCCCTTCTCACCTTCGGAAGTGAAAGTGGACGACCTGGACTGGTTGTTGTTGCGTGAACTGCAGGCCGACGCGCGGCTGTCCTTCAGCGAGCTGTCCCGCCGCGTGCACCTGTCGCCGCCCGCGGTCGCCGAGCGCGTGCGCAAGCTGGAGGAGTCGGGCGTCATCGGCGGCTACCGCGCCTACGTCGACCCCCGGCGGACGGGGCGCAGCGTGGTCGCGCTGGTCACCATGTCCTGCTACGGGCCTGGCTGCGTGCTGCGCCACCCGGAGGCGCTCGACTCGGCCGACATCTTCGAGGTGCACCGGGTGACCGGCGGGGCGTGCTGCGTGCTGAGGGTGGCGGTGCCCACGATGGAGGACTTCGAGTCGCTGATCGACCGGCTCGCCGCCTACGGCACGCCGTCCAGCTCGATGGTGCTGTCCAGCCCCGTGCCGTGGCGGGCCACGGCACCTTGACCAGGGGTGCAAGTGATCGTCAAGCTACCTTTTCTATCGTCTGTCCATGATCAGACGTTGGTTAACACTTGCTGCCTTCACGCTCTCCGTGCTCCTTTTCGCGGTGAACGCGACCGTCATGGACGCGATCGATGAACCGATCGCCTTCGCCTACGGCATCACCCCGTCCGCCGCCGGGTGGGCGGCGGATGCCTATCTTTTCGCTCTCGTGGGGGTGCTGATCCCGGTGAAGGCGCGCAGGAGCGTGTTCGTCTCCGCGGTCGCGGTGTTCGGCGTGGCCTCGATCGTGGCGTCCTTCGCGACCGAGGCCACCGCGCTGGTGGGCGGGCGAGCCGTCCAGGGGCTGGCCGCCGCGGTGGCGATCAGGGCCGGGTTCGTGCTCCTGGTCGCCGCCTTCCAGGGCGCCAGGGTGTGGCCCCTGGTCGTGGCCGTGTCGGCGGCGATCATCGTGGGCTACGTCGGCGGGCCCGTGTGGGGCGGCTACGTCGCCGAGATGTTCTCGTGCAGGTGGGTCTTCCTGGCTGACGTCCTGCCGGCCGTGGTGGTCGCGGCGTTGTTCGTCGGAGCGCCGAAGGCGGACACGGCCGGCGCTACTCGGCCGCGGCACGCTCCCTGAGCGGCCGGCGGCGCCGTGCGGCGTCGGCCAGGGAGATCGGCCGCCAGGCGCCGTCGGGCTGGTAGAGGTTGGTGCCCGGCGGCACGATCTCGTCGATCCGGTCCAGGGTCTCGTCGTCGAGGACGAGCGAGGCCCCCTTCAGCAGCTCGTCCAGCTGGCGGACGGTCCGCGGCCCGATGATCACCGAGGTGACGGCGGGGTGCGCCACCGTGAACGCCACGGCGAGCTCGGGAAGCGAGCAGCCGACGCTCGACGCGACCTCGATCAGCCGCTCCACCGCCTCGTACTTGGCGGCGTTCTGCGGCAGGGAGGGGTCGAAGCGGGCGGGCGTGAGCGCGGGACGCCCGGTGGTCAGGTCGACGCTCCTGCCCTTGCGGTAGGCGCCCGACAGGAAACCGGAGGCGAGCGGGCTCCAGGTGAGGACGCCCATACCGTACCGCAGGCAGACGGGCAGCACCGACGCCTCGATCCCGCGGGCGAGCAGCGAGTACGGCGGCTGCTCGGTCCTGAAGCGGTGCAGGGCGCGGCGCTCGGAGACGTGATGCGCCTCGACGATCTCCTCGGCGGGGAACGTCGAGCAGCCGAACGCGCGGATCTTGCCCTGGCGGACGAGGTCGGTCAGCGCGGACAGCGTCTCCTCGACGTCGGTGGTGTGGTCGGGCCGGTGGACCTGGTACAGGTCGATCCAGTCGGTCCGCAGGCGGCGCAGGCTCTCCTCGACCTCCTTGACGATCCAGCGCCGGGAGTTGCCGCCCCTGTTGGGGCCCGCGCCCATCGGGAAGTGCACCTTGGTGGCGAGCACCACGTCGTCGCGCCGGCCCTTCAGGGCCTTGCCCACGATCACCTCGGACTCGCCCGCGGAGTACATGTCCGCGGTGTCGACGAAGTTCACGCCCTGGTCGAGCGCGGCGTGGACGATGCGGGCGCAGTCGTCGTGGTCGGGATTGCCGACCGCGCCGAACATCATGGTCCCGAGGCAGTGGACGCTCACCTGCATGCCGGTGCCGCCCAGGGTTCGGTAACGCACGCTTACTATCCTTCGTTCGGCGGAAACCCGATGATCCGGACGACGACACCCTAAGAGATGGAGTGGGCCCATGCGTTTCGGTCTCAAGGTCAACCCGGGCACCTGGCAGGAAGCCGGCCTATGGGCGCGGATCGCCGAGGAGTCGGGCTTCCACAGCCTGTGGACGGGCGACAACCTGCTCAACTCGCGCGACGCCGCCACACCCGTCCACGACGGGCCTACGATCATCGCCGCGTGGGCGGCCACCACGACGCGGATCAGGGTCGGCCTGCTGATCGCCAACATGGCCTACCGGCGGCCGACCGTGCTGGCCAAGCAGGCGGTGAGCATCGACCACGTGGCGGCCGGGCGCTTCGAGCTCGGCATCGGCTCCGGCCTGTGGCCCGCCGACCACGCCATGGCCGGGGTGCCGTTCTGGAACCCGGGGGAGCGGGCCGAGCGCCTGCGGGAGTTCGTCGGCGTGGTCGACCGGCTGCTGTCGGGCGACACCCGCGACCACGAGGGCCCGCACTACCCCTACTCCGGCGCGGCGATGTCGCCCGCGCCGGTCCAGCCGCGCATCCCGCTCATCGTCGCCGCCAACGGCCCGAAGGGGCTCGCCGTGGTGGCCGACCACGCCGACGCGTGGGTGACCTTCACCGGAGCCTCCGCCGAGGAGGAGTTCCATGAGGCGTCGGTCAAGCGGTCCCGCACCCTTGACCGGCTCTGCGGCGAGCGCGGCCGGCAGCCGGGGGAGGTGCGCAGGATCCTGCTCGCGTACGGCTCGCTCACGCCGTGGGCCTCCGCCGACGCCTTCGCCAGGATGGTGGAGCGCTACCAGGCGATCGGCTTCGACGAGATCGTCTGCTACGCGCCCAAGCCCGAGGAGCGCGCGGTGTTCGACAAGGTCGTCAGCCGCTTCGCCTAGAACGCGGCGTCATCGTCCGGCCGGTGGAGCTGCCAGAAGTCCTCCAGGTTCTGCCGGTAGAAGAGCAGGTCGCTCTCCAGCTGCTGCCTGGTGAACCGCTCGGGGTTCGCCTCGTGCAGCGCCCTGCCCATGGGGGTCCAGCACGCCTCGGCGGGTACGGCGTCGGCCCCGGGCGGCAGGAACTTCAGCGCCTCGGCGATCGCGTCGGCCGCGAACTGCCAACCGGCGGCGACGTTCTCGAACTGCTCGTCGTCGTCGGGGTTCGCGGTGAACGACAGACTCTCGCTGAGGGTACGGCGCGCGTAGGTGCCGGCGACGAACACCCACTGACCCGGGTCGATCAGCTCGGAGCGCCCTTCGCCGAAGGTCAGCTCGTCGAGCCTGGCCGTGGCCTCACCTTGGTACGGCACCTCCACCTCGACGCCGTCGAGCCGTAGGGTCCAGCTCTCCTCGCCCTCGGTCAGCGTCGCCCGCTCCGCCGCGTTCCCTCCGACCTCCCGGGCCGCCAGATCGAGGTAGAGGTAGCCCTCCACCAGCGAGCGGGCCAGGCCGAGCTCAGGCATAGTCGGTCACCAGGTCTCTGTAGGTGTCTCTGACGACCTGCAACCTGTCGACGGTGAACCTGCCGGGCTCGGCCGCGCGTACCTTCAGGCCACGTTCGGACCAGAACGCCGAGTCGGGCACCTCCTCGGCCCCCGGCTCGACGAACTTCAGCACCTCGGCGACGGACGCGGCGGCGATCGACAGGGTCCTGCGCGCCTCGGCCCGGTCGTCCACGGGCACGTTGCCGGCCGTCAGATCGGCCACCCACATCCACTCGCCGGCGTCGAGGAGCTGAGAGGGCTCGGGGCCGCCGAAGGTGGGATAGCCCTCGGGCATCACGGGCTGTGGCGGCAGGCCGAACAGGAACTCCCGTTCGGCGCCGCACTCCTCGCAGGTGCCCGTGTAGCGGCTGGCCAGCTCACCCTCGACGGTCACCACGCTGGTGGCCCACGTCGTCTCGACCGAACCGCACTTTTGGCACGGGTGCAGGTCGAGGTAGAGATGCGCCTCGTCTCTCGTGCGCGCTACCGCGAATGGCATGGCCGTCCTTTCCTTCGTCCCATCATGCACCGCCGTCATGGACCTCCTACCTTCTCCGGCATGACGAGCTCCATACCCTCTTTCAGCGCGCCGGGATCGGGCCCGATCAGATCGCGGTTGCGCTTCCAGATCTCCGGCCAGTAGCGCTCGTCACCGTAGACGTCCTCGGAGATGTCCGCGAGCGAGTCGCCGCTGCCGACGACCCGCCGCACGGGCGTCGGCGTGGGAGCCGGGGCCGGGGTGACTGAAGGGGTGGCTGCCGGGGTGGGAGCCGAGGCCGGCGTCGCCGACGGTGCGGGCGCAGGCCCGCCTCCCGAGCCGTCGCGACGCCGCCCGCAGACACAGGCCTCGTCCGGCGGGCAGAGGCACTCCTCCTCGTCCTCCGGCGGGTACCAGCCGGTGGTGTTGCTGCGCCTGCGGGCCTGCTCCATCCGCTCCTCCCGCTGGGCCTGCCGCGTCGCCAGACGGTTGTCCACCCTCGTGACGAGGGAGTCGACCAGGGACGGCGGCAGCAGAGACCGGTTGGGGCCGTCCTGTCCGACGCCCATCGAGTCGGCCATGGCGATCAGGACCAGCAGCCTGCTGCGCCGCTGTTGCGGCGTCGCGGCCTCGACCTGCCGGGCGGCTTCCCACAGCCTGGCGATGTTCTGGTGATCCGCCGTGGTCAGCACGGCCTGCCCGCCGGTCACCGGCTCCCGCGTCAGGAGGGCGGGACCGGACGGCAGGTTCAGTCGCGCGGCGATGGCGCCGACCGCCGCCGCGGCGGCTTCCCGCTCGATGGCGCCGATCGAGCCGAACGTCGCCACCTGGAACGTCGCGACGTGCTCCTCGACGGTCGCCCTGAACGGCTCCGAGCGCAGCCCCCGGTGGGCCGTCAGCTCCACCGCGACGGGGGCGTGTCCCGGGATGACGATGTCGAGCAGGCCGTTGCCGTACCTCCTCACACTGGCCCCGGCCCGCCGCGCGGCGCGCTCGACGGCCGCCACGGCCGCGTTCACCGCCGCGGTCGGCTGGTGGCCGACGAGGGAGAGGATGGCGTCGACCTGGGCAGGGCTGAGCTGGCCCGCCCTGGCCGCCGCGATCAGCCGCGTCCTGGCTCCGGGAGTGCCGGGTTCCAGGCCCGCCCGCGCCGCCTGCGCGCGCAAGGCGTCCTCGCGCTGGCGGCGGGCGAGCCGCGGGGCGTCGGCCAGGTCCTCGATCCTCGCTCTGAGCCTGGCCAGCACCGCGAGGTCCTCGCGGCCGAGAACGGGTGCGCTCTCCTCCAGGCGAGGGTCGGCGGCGCCGCGAGCCATCGTCCTGCCCGGCGGCAGCCCCTCCAGCTCGGCGATCCGCTCGGCGATCCGCGCCGCGACACCGGTGGTGACGGTCCTGCCGCCGCTCTGCGACACCTCGATCACGAGCTCGCCAGGCCGGCCGAGCTGCGGGTAGGAGCGCACCTCGCCGGGTGCGAGGTCGGCCTCGGACACCACCAGCGTGAACTGGCCGCCCGGCCACTTCACCTCGAAGCGGCCAGGACCGGTGGCCGTGACGGAGTCGACGTTGGCGATTCTGCTGAGGGCGTCCGCGGCCGTCGGCGTCGTGTCGAACGCGCCGATCGTGGCGGCCGAGCCCAGCACGGGACCGGCCCCCGTGTTGAGGAGAGCGGCGATCGAGCCCCTGGCCGGCGTCGAGGTCACCGGCGGGCCCGAGCCCCACGGCGGTTCGGGGGCCAGGTGCCCGCGAGCGACGATGTCGGCGGCGACCGCGTCGATCGCCTGGGCTATCCGCAGCTGGACCGCAGGGTCGCTCGCCTGCCGCCAGTCGCTGGACAGGACCGCGTGCTCCCTGAGCCGCGGCTCCAGGCAGTGGTCACGCCCCTCCTGCTGCTCGGCGGAGGGCAGGGAGCCTCTGACCACGCCCTGGCCCGCGCCGTTCTGCTCGGCCGCCGCCCACTGGAGCAGGTGGACGATCTCGTGGGCCACCGTCGCCTTGACGATGACGGGGTCGGCGTGCTCGTTGATCACCGTGGTGGCCGGGTCGTCGGGCGCGGTCCCCCTGGACGTGACGGCGTTGTCGCCGGAGACGACCTCGCCGACGTTCAGCTGGGTGTAGAGGATCCCGTGCTTCGCGGTGGCCACCTCCAACGTCCGGCCGTCGGCCATCAGGCGCACCGCGACGAAGCCGTCGCCCAGCTCTTCGGCCGTGGGTATCCGCTGCCTGAGGTCGTCCATGGTGAGGGGGGCGCTCCCGGCGCGAGCCGAGGGATCGTACGGCGTGCCGGGGATGGCAGGGGAAGTGGCGGAGACCGCGGACTGGACGCTGACGCCGCCCTGGCCCACGTCGCTGCCTGCCATCGCCGGATCCACGGCGGGCGTCTCCTCCGCCGGCTGCGCGGGGAAGGCCGGGGTGGGTTCCGCGTACGGCACGCCGCGGTCCTCCAGCTCCGCCCGCACCTTGTCGGACAGGGTGCCCTCCACCGTCGAGGCGAAGAAGATCTGACGCAGCGGGAGATTGTGTTCGATGGCGAGGTCGAGCAGCGGCTGCGGCAGCGTGCCGAACGCCTCGGCGAAGCCGTTGTCCGCCGCGACGAGCAGGGCCTCGGGATCGTTCGGATCCGTCGGCAGGCTGTGCACCCCGTTGTCGTCGAGCAGGTACCTGCGCAGGGTGCCGTCCGGCTCCACCTGGTCGAGGACGACGGGCCTGCCGCGCGAGGCGACCGTGCGCGCCTCGTTCAGCAGGCGCCACGGCGCCTCCTCCGTGACCTGCCCCTGCCACACGATCGGGTCGTTCTCGAAGGTGGGCACGGCGAACACCCATCCCGCGCCGAGAGGCACGCCCGCCTCGATGGCCGCGTTGATGGCGTTGAACTGGCCCTCGAACATCTCGACGACCACGGTGGCGGTCCCCGCCTCGGGGAGGAACTCGGAAGGGCCGCGAACCCGGCGGCCGGTCACCGTTCGCCCGACTTCCGTCAGCGTGGCGTCGAACGCCACCTCGAACGCGACCTTGAGCCGCCTGCCCCGCGTGTACGTGGTGTGCTCGACGCGGCTTCCCCTGCCCACCGTGTAGCGGTCGGTGGCCTGCTCACCGCTGGAGACGCCCGCCGACACGCTTGAGGGGCCGTGGCTGCCGCCTGCGCCCCTGCCGAGCGGGAGCATCGTGCCCGTGCTCACCGTCGTCGACCACTCGTGCTGGAACCGCTGGACGTCTCCGCCTTCCCTGTCCTCGAGGACGCCGACCACGACACCCTTCTTGAACGTCCTGGCCTGGAGGGTGACCTCCTGGCCCAGGCCGCTCGCGCTGCGCGGGTTCACCTCGCCGATCAGCAGCCCTTCCCCGGCGGTCATCCGCTTCAGCAGCGCGATCAGCGTCAGGTCGTCGGTCATCGTCTGCAGCTGGTCCTCGACCTCGCGCGCGGCGGCCTCTCCGTGACGGAAAGCCACGGCGGCCCGCAGGCTGTCGTACAGGGAGCCGTCCTGCTCGATCGTCTCGGTCTTGGTCGCGTTCGGCAGCGGGAACGAGCGCGGATCCCTGGCGCCGTCCAGCTCGGGCACCGCGCCCTCCTCGTAGGGGCGGATCTCGGTGCTCTCGACCAGGCGGACCATCTCGAGGTCGACGGTGAACTCGGTTTCCGTGGCGCGTTCGGGATGCAGCACCGCGTCGGCCGCCCTGCGCGCCGCGCGCCTGAGGCCGAACCAGCGGAACCGGGAGGGCAAGCGCTCCATCGTGACGGTCAGCTGGCCGCTCTGCAGGAGCCTGTGCATGTCGGCCGGGCCGCCGAAACGCTCGACCGTGGTCTGCTGCATGTGGGAGGAACTCGACGTGGACCGGTTCTTGTCGGTCGACACCGAGCCGTTCCCGCCACCGACCGCGTTCGCGCCGCCGCCGTCGACCGATCCCCCGCGGTTGCGGCCGCTGGAGAGCGTGTACCCCTTCTGCTTGTAGGAGTAGTCCTGTCCGAGGGGCACCTTCGTCTTGGTGCGGCCGAGATCCTGGACGGAGTCGGGGTCGAGATTCAGATGCATCCGCACCCTGAACCGCTCGGTCCTGCCCAAGCGGCCCGTCCTCATGGTGAACGCGGTGTGGTAACCGAACCGGCCGGTCATGTTGTCGACCTTGCCGCGCCAGCGCCTGCCGTTCAGCGAGCCGTACAGCTTGTCGGGAGCGGGGGCGTCGGCATCGAGGACACCGGGCGCCAGCCGCGCCAGGTGGGCCATGGTCTGCTCGAGGAGGTTGACGCGCTTGCCGCCGAGGGAGAACACGACGTTCTCGATCAGAGAGTCGCCGATCTTCGTGGCGAGATGGTTGACCAACCTGACACGTCGGGACTTGGCGGCCAGTGCCGCCGCCGCTGACAGGCGGTGCCCGTCCGGCGCCGCCATCATGTCCGCGAGACCGGGCAGGGTGGAGAGCTTGTTCTCCAGTGCCTCGCGCGTGTGCCTGTCGGCCAGCTCGGGCCGCTGGTCGGCCGGCAGCGTCCGCAGCTCCATGAGGTAGCGCTGCACGAGCGGAACCGCGACCGTCCGGTCCAGCTCCAGATTGTCGTCGAGCCAGCGCTCCACCGAGTCGGCCGTCATCCATGGCGGCAGTTGCAGCTTGCCCTCGGCGTACAGGCGCAGGCTCACCTCTTCGGGGACGGAGAAGATGGCCGAGCCGTCCACGGTCTCCCCGACGGGGGTGACCGAGCCGGGGGGGAACGCGTTCATCGAGAACTGCCCGTCGGCCTGGAAGTAGTGCTGGACGCCGATGTCGATGGCCAGCCGCTCCCTGCCCCAGATCAGCAGCTGGTACATCGAGCGCGCGATCGACCCGGCTTTGCCCCAGCCGGCGTTGGCGCTGCCGTTCGCGCCCTTTCCGTTCTGGTAGCCGGCGCCGACCCCGGCGTTGACCGACCCGTTGGCGGAAGCGGAGAAGGTGGTGTTCAGGCTCTCCAACTGAAGGAAGATGTCCGCGATGACGCCCTCGTGGGCTCCCAGGGCGCGGACCTTTCCCGGCTTCCAGTCGAGGCTGAGCCGAGCCCGGGACGGGCCGGGCAGGCGGAACCAGCGCCGCCCCTGGTTGAAGCTGCGCGAGTTCACGGCGAAGCCCGTGGTGTACGGCGAGCCGCCCTTCACGGCGTGGCTCAGGACGTTGTGGTGGCCGAGGAAGTTCGCCACGTGATGCAGCGCGCTCGTGCCCCAGCGCAGGAACCGCGAGAACAGTCTCCTGGCCGCCGGGAGGAGGCCGGTCGTGTCGACGTGGTGCATCGTCGCGTTGTCGATCAGCTCGGCGGGGGCGGCCTGCCACTGTCCTGGAGGTCTGCTGGGGTCGGCCAGCATGGCGGTCGGGACCGCCATGCTGACCGTCGTCTCGTGCTCGGACAGCACCACCGGCTCGCTGTCGCCGCTGCGGAGGGTGGCGGTGACCGTGCCCTCCGTCTCCGTCTTCCCGTCGGTCAGCAACTCGTGGAGCAACACGTCGTTGCCGGTGTCGCCCTTGGCGGACCCGGAGCTCGTGCTGCCGCCGAGGGCGGCGCCGAGGCGGGCCTTGAAACTGAACCCGGCCGAGTTCTCGCCGGGCTCGTGCGCGGCGCTCACCTCGCCGCTCAGACCCCCTGAATGCCCGTGCCCGGCCGACACGACGTTGGTGTCGGACCCGATGTACAGCAGCGCCATGGCCTGGTTGAAATCCTGCGCGACCAGGGTGGTCGTCGTGACGTCCAGGCCGATCTTCAGCTCGAGGGTGAAGATCTGGGTGCTCTCCCCCGCGTGGTTGCGCACGAGCGGGATGAGGATGCCCTGGTGGATGGCCTGGTTGAGCCGGGTCTTGACGTTCAGGTCGCGGACCTGCTGCTCCATTTCCATCTGGTTGGTGTGCTGGGCGGCCGCCTCGTACTCGTCCTCGGAGTAGATCAGCTCGCCGTCAACGGGGGTGGGCAGGAGGCCGAGGCTGCGCAGCGCGGTGATCGCGTCCGACAGGGTCCGGTCGAGGTTGGTGACCCCCTTGACGAGCGCGAAGCCCGCGTCGGCGAACTGGTGCTCCTGGTCGCCCTGCCAGATCGGCCGGGCCTCCTGGCCGGTCTTCGGCCCGATCTGTTGCGGGTCGTCGCGCAGGACGATCTCTCCGTCGGCGTTCCTGAGCGGCTGCTTGTCGTCGCCCAGCACCACCGCGGCGGGGTCGAACGGCATGCCCGCGCGGGCCGCCTCCGACTCGGTGGCCACGATCTGCATCTCGCCCGTCGTCTCGACCGGATCGAGGCGGTCGTCGCCCTCGATCATCGTGATCACCAGCACGGTCTTGTGCTTGAGCACGACGTCCTGGTGGTGGGCCATGCTGCGGTCGACGACCGGCTTGTAGGCCGTTCCTCCGGCGCTCACGCTCTCGGACCGCGACCGGCCGTAGTTGGCGTTGACGCCCCACGAGGACTTGGCCTTCGGGTTCAGCTTCTGCAGCAGGCCGGCGAGCCACCCGAACGCGCGGCCGATGCCGACCGAGCCGCCGCTGGAGAACCCGGACGACTGGCCACCGTTCGAGTTGGTGACCGCGACACCAAGGTCCTCCTTCCAGCGCTCGTTACTGGGGGTTCCCGCCAACCGCGCCGACTCGTAGTCGGGCTCGGTCCGCAGTTCGACCCGTGCGACCTCGCGCCCGTTGTGCGAGAGCTTGCCCTGGATGCCGGTGTTGACGGCGTCGGCCATCTCGCTGGGCCACTGCTCGGACACGAAGTTGCGGAGCTGCCGCAGGGTGTCCGAGCCGGCGTTCTTGCCCAGCCTCTCCATCGCGCCGTCGATGAGCTCCTCCGCCCCGGTCGCGTTGAGAGTGACGCTCGGGGGGAACGTGCGCGTGTCCCCGGTCTGCCCGGCGGGCGCGCCGTTGGCCTTCGCCGGCGCCGGGTGCCTGGCCTCGAGTTCGGCCAGCGTGACAGGCTTGCGTACCGGGCGGTCGGTGTGCGAGGCCCCGATCCACACGTGCAGCTCGGACAGATCGTTACTCGTGCCGCTGTCGACCGGGTCGAGCGTGACCCAGCCCTCCTGAGGCGAGGTACGGATGCGCACCGTGTACGTGCCACGCCCCTTGAACGGGGTCGCCTCGCCTCTGTTGTCCTCGACGGCGCCGCCGACCACGTTGTCGAGGGCGTTCCCGCTCGTCGAGCGGCTCCGGCCGTAGTTCAGCTCCCCACCGGGGCTGAAGAGCTTCACGAGGGAGCCGACGCCCGGTATCACCTTCACCAGGCCCGCGAGCTTGCCGCCGATCTTGTAGGTCACCGTGCGGACCATCTCCGCCGCGATCGCCAGACCGCCCTGGGGGAGGCGGCCGAACATCATCTGGCCGGACCTGGCCCAGTGGCCTATCACCTCGATCAGCTCGGCGACTGTCAGCTTGACGTTCACCTCACCCTGCGAGAGCACGCCGACCCGCAGGACCACGCCCTCCTTCGAGATCAGCTGCTTCCACTGCCCGAGCAGCGCCCGGTGCAGATCATCCACGGTGAACTGCTCGTCGATCCCCTGAGCCAGCATGCCCGCGTTGATCCGCTGGGTCAGTCTGGTCATGTGCGGCAGCTGCTCGGCCATCGAGTTCGCGACGGCGTCGGGAGCGGGCAGAGCCGCCAGCAGGGCCTCCTTGTAGGCCTCGACGCGCCTCTTCGCGTCCTCGGCCGCCTGGGCCAGCTCGCTCTTGGCGGCCGTCACCGCGGCCGGGTCGGCGGCGGTCAGCTGGTGCAGGCTCTCCGCGAGCCGCGCGTAGTCGCCCTGGACGGTCCGGGCCGCTGTCAGCGCCTTCTTGTAGGCCCTGATGATCCGCTCGTGGCGACGCTGGATCTCCTGCTGCTTGTCCGCCTCGGCGCGAGCCTTGCGGGCGCGTTCCTTCGCGAACTGGTCCCGCTGCCCGTCCGCCTTCTTCGCGTCGTCGAGAGCTTTCTTCTTCGCCTCCTTCGCCTTCTTCGCCGTTTCCGCGTGCGCCTTGATCCGGGCCTCGAGGCCCGCCACCGCGCGTGACAGCGAGTCGGCCTGTCCGCGCGCCAGCCTGGTCGCTTCGGCGAGCGGTGTCTCCGCCACGGGGGCAGCCGGGGGGAGCACACCCTGCTCTCCGGCGATCCACGGTGGCGTGGGCGCCGTCTCGCCGCGCTGGGCCAGGTCGGCGGCCACCGCGTCCATCAGCCTCTTCAGCGCCTCCTGCTCGCTCTGGCTCGACGCGTTCAGCCAACGCCTGGCGAGGTGGCGGTGCTCGTTGTACCGGGCTTCCACGTACGCGGCCTGGCTGGTCTCGGCGTCGCCCCGGCCGGTCAGCCGGTTCAGCACACCCCTGATGGGGCCCTGGCTGGGCTCCACGGCGACGGCGTCGAGCTCCTGCGCCGCATGCGTGAGGTACTGCACCAGCGTGACGGAGACCAGCTCGGAGCCGAGCCGTCCCGACAGCCGCAGGACGTGAGGGTCGCTCTCGGTGCCCGAGTTCAGCACGACGGCGGGATGACCGCCCGAGGCCGACGACGGGTACACGAGCCGGAAGTGCATCGTGGGCCGGCCGTCCATCTCGACGCGCAGCTGGGGACCGCCGGCCGACCAGACGATGGAGCGCACGCCCCTGCCGAGGTCGGACGGTTTCACCGCCTCACCGTCGACGAGGGCCTTGACTTCGGCGTCGTTCAGGTCGGCCTGCGAGGGCGGCCGGGTATCGGCCGTCAACGTCGTGTCGACGACGGTCCTGGACGTCCTGGGGCCCGGACGGGTGGTGGGCGCGGCGGGAGGAGCCTGAGGCGCGTTGGCCGTCTCCGGATCGAGCGCCCGCACCTTCGTGGCCACGTCGGCCGCGGAGTCGTCGTGGAAGCCGGGCCGCATGAAGCCGTCCCCGGCCCCCGGATCATCGGCGATCAGCGCGCTCAGCCGTGCGTCGGGATTGCCGGCGAGCACATCCGAGATCGCCTTCGTCGCGGCGGCGCGGCTGGGCTCGGACAGCTCGGCGAGCTGTTCGAGCGCGTCGACCGCGCCGTTCGACCGCGACCGGCCGGCGAGCCCGGCGATCTCGGCGCCCAGCCAGGCCGCCGCGTTCACGCGCAGCACCTCCTCGGGCATGCCGTCCTTGGCGTTGGCCCGGAGCCCCCTCCTGGCGCTGTTGATCTTTTCTGCGGAGATCGTGACGGTTCGGCCGGTGACATCGGTGAGGCGCACGTCGCCGTTCTGGAGCCACAGGGCGTCCGGGGCGACGTGGAACAGCGCCTCGTCGATCGCCTTCCGGGCGGCGGTGGGCGCGGCGGCCTCGCGCGCGGCGGCCGCGGCCGCCAGCTGCTGCGCCGTGGGAGCGGACGGCGTGGCGGCGGTCGTGGTGGTGCCGGACTCCGACGTCTGGGCCTGGCCGGTGCCGGCCTGCTCGCCGGTCGCCGCGGTGGGCTGGACGGCGGGGTCCTGGCCGGTGTCCGGGTTCTGGGCCGCGTCGGGGTTCTGGGACGTGCCGGAGTTCTCGCCGGTCTCGCCGGTGTCGGGGTTCTGGGACGTGCCGGAGTTCTCGCCGGTGTCGGGGTTCTGCGACGCGGCGGGATTCTCGCCGGTGTCCGGGTTCTGCGCCGTGGTGGGGTTCTGGCCCGTGTCGGGGTTCTGGGTGCTGGACGGGGTCTGGCCGGGGTCGGGGTTCTGGGCCGTGGGGTTCTGGGCGGTGTCCGGGTCTCCCTGGGTGAGCGGCTCGGACGCCTGGTTCTGCTCGCCCGTGGAGGGCTGCTGGGACCGGCCCTGGGGGTCAGGCTGCTGCGCCGAGGGGCGCGTCGCCTGCGTGGTCGGGTCACCGGCCGGCTGCGTCTGCTCCTCTTCCTCCTCCGGGGTGACCACGACCTGGTTGTCGGGGTCGGTCGAGGTCGTGCTCGACCCCCTCCGAGTGCCCTCCCCGCCGGCCACGGTGGACGACGACCCGCCCTGCTGCGTGCCCGCCTGGCCGGTCCTGCCCGCCGTACCGCCCGAGCCGGTCGTGGAGGTCCCGCCCGAGCCCGTCATGTTCGGCCCGCCCGTCGACGGGTCGCCGGACGGGTCGGGGCCGTTGCCCGTCGGGCCGTTGCCCGTCGGGCCGTTGCCCGCGGGGCCGGAGGGGTTCTGGCCGGAGCGGGCCAGGTCGGCGGCGGCGGCCAGGTCGCTCGCGCTGGCGAGGGTCGACAGCGGGTGCAGCACCGCTGTGTAGACGTCGGGGTTGAAAGGGCTGATGGTGGTGTCGGTGAGGAACGGCACTCCCGCACGTCCGGCGCCGCCCATGAAGCCGCCCACCATGGCGTCGAGGGTGAACGGGTTCTCCGGCGGCCACTGCCGGTAGACGAGGGTGTTGGCGATCATGCTGCCGAACGGCGAGGCGATGGCGTTGGTGAGACCGGTGTTCAGCGCGCGCCCCGCGAAGCCCGGCACGTGGTCGGTGATGTGGGACATCGGACCGGCCAGCCTCGTGCCGATCACGGCGCCGCCGCCCGCGCCCACGACCGCGGCACCCGACTTCTGCCAGTCCCACTCGGTCCGCGTGCCCATCTGCATCTGTTCCCACTGGGCGTAGGCGTCGATGAAGAACTCCTCGCCGATCTCCTCGACCAGCTCCTTGCCGATGGGGGAGGCGAGGAATCTGAGCACGGCGGCACGGCCGGTGGGTCCGCTCAGCGCGGCCAGCATGGCCACGCCTCTGGGGCCGATCGCGCGGCTCGCGATCGCCGTGAGCCTGACGAGGATGCGGGTGATCGCCGCTCGTGCCGCCGCCGCGTACGGGCCGACGAACGGGGCGGTCGAGCCCGCGGTGAAGAAGGCGACGAGAAGGGCGATGGCGATCGCCACGACGGTGACCCAGAAGGCCACGTTGATGGACAGCTTGGAGTACTGCGTCTCGACGGCGAAGTTGCTGGCCTCGGCCGCGCGGCTCATCGACTCGTTCGTCACGGCCGTCGTGCCTGCCGGGTTGCCGCACAGCTCGCGCGCCCTGCCGACGAACTCCGCTGTGGACGGCGCGGAACAACCGGCCACGATGGCCCTGGCGGCGCGGCCCGCCGCTTCGGGATACCGGCTCGTTCCCGTGGCGAGGTTGTAGTAGGCCTGGGACAGCTTCGACAATCCGGTCTCGCTGGCCTCAGGCCATTTCTGGCCCGCCGACAGCATGGGGATCAGCCAGTAGTTGACCCAGTCGGGCAGCGACTCCGTCTCCCAGGCCGGGCGGACGTCCCTGTCGATGACGACGACCACGTCCTGCTTGGTGGCCCGACCCCCTGGGCCCTGAACCTCCACGCCGCCGCTTGCCACACCGTCCCCCGTCAGCCGTCCGACTGTTCGTCACCGCGCGTCAGGCCCCTCGCCGTCGCGCTCTTTCTCGTCTCAGACCTCCCGGACCCGTTCGCCCGTCCCGATGTCATAGGCGATCGTCGCGTCCGTGGTGAACAGGTTCTCGACGCCCTCGCGCACCCGGTCGCCGGCGTCGGCGAACTGCTGGGGGAAGTTCGAGCACCGATCCAACAGCTTGGTCGGCCCGTCACCCTGGTAGTGGTTGGCGTAGAAGGCCTTGCCCTCGGCGCCGGACCCCCATGGCTCGGTGGCCAGGGCCTGCCGCAGCTCGTCCACCAGGCGCGGCAGGTCCTTCTCCATCTCGCCGGCCATGTCGGACCACTGCGTGATCCCCTCGTAGGTGATGGGCCTGACGAGGTCCACGCCGTACGGGTAGCTCATCGTCTCCCGCCCATCTGGTCGGCCAGCTGGGCCAGCACGGTCTCGAGGTCGCCCTCGAGATGCGCCTCCATCTGATCGGCCGGGATCAGCGGGGAGAACACCTCGATGATCTGCTCGCGCGCCTTGGCGGCCGCCTGGTGCACCGTCTCGGTGATCGTGTCGGCCAGCCCTCTGGCGTCGGGATGCCGGTAGATGCGCGGGTCGATGTCGAGCCGGATCAGCTCGCCCCGCGAGCCGACCGTGACCGACACCAGACCGTCGCGTGACTTCGCGCTCACCTGGACGGCTTTGGCCTTGGCGTGCAGCTCCGCGCCGTCCTCCTGGAGCCGCATGAAGGTCGCGCGCAGTTCGTCCGCGTAGGCCTGCAGGCCCGCGGGGTCTCGTTCGCCGAAGGACTCCATGTCACCCCCCTCGCCCCACCACGCGCGCCAGCAGCGTACGTGTTACACGCTAGTTTCCGGCACATGAACATCATCCGACAAGATGTCCCGCAAATTGCTCATGTGTCACACAGCCTCACAGCTGGAGGGGGACCGCACGCTCCTGGAGTTCTCCCACGTCATCACGGGTGACCCAGCGCCGGTAGACCCCGCGCTCGACCCGCTCCATGCCGAGCGCCACCGCCTCCGGCGCCGAGCCGCCCAGGTACTCCAGCAGCACCTCGCCGTCACGCTCGGCGAGCACCATGAACTCCGTGCCCCGCCACGTGCAGACCGTGGTGACGAACCAGACGCCCTCGCACTCGGCGGCGGGAACCGTCATGACATGGCAACCCTGCTCGACCTCGGTGAAGCCTTCGGCCGGATCCTCGCGGCGCAGCCGTAGCCAGACCTCCAGGGCGGACGCCTCCGGGCTGGCCGGGTAGTCGGCGCCCCGCCATCTGGCGCGGTAGGGGGACGGCGTCATGCGCGCCGCCCGACCAGGAACCAGCGCCGCAGGTCGCCGTGGTAGACGGCGCGCCTGCGCTCGATCCCGTCGTGCTTCAGCTCCCAGATCTCCGCGCCGTGGGTGAGGCCGACGCCGTACACCTTGTACTCGCGGATGACCTGGTCGGGGTTGGGCACCAGGCCGAGCCCCACGAAGGGCGGTTCCTCCACCACCCATCCGGCGACCGCGTCGCGGCGCTCCTCGTCGACCCCGCCGTACGGCGTGCGGTAGAGGTCGAGCCCCACGGGACGCCAGCGCAGCAGGTTGAGCGCGCCCTCGGGGGTGACGAGGTCGGGCTGCCCGAGCGCCTCGGCGAGCACGGCGGGCGTGGCGATGTGCGAGACGTCGAGCGCGTGGTGGCAGTACCCGGAGACCCTCGGCTCGCCGCCGGACAGCAGGTCGTGGATGTCGGAGGGGCGCAACAGCTTCTGCATCACCGGCACGCCCGACCGGGGGGCGAGCGCGAGGTCCTGGACAAGGGTGGGGACGGCGAGCCTGGCGACCGTACCCGACTCCAGGAGGAAACTCACGGGCAGGCCGGGATTGACGGCCAGGCCCCAGCGGGAGTCGGGCCAGCCCGCCGCCAGCTCGAGCATCGAGACGACCCGGTGATGCTCGGTGAAGGTGGCACTGGCGGCGACCATCGCCTCGACCGAGGTGTAGGCCAGCATCCAGGTACGGTCACCGTCGCGGGCGGTCGGCCAGGCGACCGGTTCGGTTCCCTCGAAGGCGGCCGCGGAGATGGGCAGCGCCAGGTCGGCGTCCTTCAGCAGGCTCAGGCACAGGGCCGTCGCACCCGCCTCGAACGCGGCCCAGAGCGCTTCCTCGAAAGGACTGGACGGGTTCCGCACGACGATCACCCTAGCCAAGGCGTGCTCCCAACTCGCATGCCCCAGGCCTTACCTGGGAACACACGCCAATAGGGGCTCGAAACGTCGGGGGAGGTTCGACCAATGGCCATCCATACGGAACGGGTAACCGGTTGGGTCGGCTGGATCTGGTTCGGCGGCATGCTGATGATCATGTCGGGGATCTTCAACATCGTCAGCGGCCTGTCCGCCATCATCAACGACCAGGTCTACGTCCAGACCTTCACCAAACTCCTGCTGTTCGACCTGACCGGGTGGGGCTGGCTCCACCTGATCTGGGGTGTTCTGCTCACCGTCACCGGCGTCGCGGTGAGCTTCGGCAAGGGCTGGGCCCGCATCGCGGCGGTCGTTCTGCTGATGATCAACGCGATCACGCAGCTTACCTGGATCGCGGTCAACCCCTGGTGGTCGCTGGCGGTCATCGCCATCGACGTGCTGGTGCTGTACGCGCTCATCGTGCACGGCCGGGAGGCCAAGACGCTCGCGGAGTGAGGCTCCGCATCTGTCGGATACATGCGCTTTTGGGGGTTTTGCGGACTTCGTTATAACCCGCATCGGGAAAGAACGCATATGGCCGACCTCGCGAGGGCCGGGCGCGGTCGCTCGTGCCGGGAAGAAGGCCGTCCCACAACGCGACAGGAAGCAGGACCATCCATGAGCAACCTCATCGTCATCTCCTACCCGGACGTCAACACCGCCGCCATGGTCCGCGACCGGCTGTTCGAGATGCAGAAGCAGAACCTCATCACGCTGGCCGACGTGGCCGTCGTGGAGCGCCGGCTGGACGGGAAGATCAAGCTGCACCAGTCCACCAGCATGACCGGGCTGGGCGCCACCAGCGGCGCCCTGTGGGGCGGCCTGATCGGGCTGCTGTTCTTCATGCCGCTGTTCGGCATGGCGATCGGCGCGGCGGCCGGCGCGGCCGGCGGGGCGCTCACCGACGTAGGCGTCAACGACAAGTTCATGAAGGACCTCGGCGCCAAGATGGAACCGGGCAAGGCCGCGCTGTTCGTCCTGGTCGTGAAGAGCACGCCGGACAAGGTCATCCCGGAGATCGCCCAGTACGGCGGCGACATCCTGCAGACCTCGCTCAGCCAGGACCAGGAGGACCATCTGCGCGAGGCGGTCAAGGCGGCGCAGGGCGTCAACGCCTGACCAACCAACCCCGGGCGGCCAGGCGTCCGTCGCCGCCTGGCCGGCCCCGGGCCGCCGGGCGTCCTCCTGGCCTGTCCCGATCGCCACACGCCCGACGCGGCCCCAGGTTCGCCGGGCGGCCACGCCTGACCGGCCCCTGGGTCGCCGGGCGCCCACGAGCCGGGGCGGCGCGCGACCATCACTCGATTCCTGATCGCCTACGAGCCGCCATCGGAACCACCCGTCTAACGGTCGCGGTGGTAGTGGCGTGCGGCGCGGGCGCGGTTACCGCACGCGACCGAGCACCACTCCTGGCGGGGATGGCGCTTGACGAAATACAGCACGCACCTCGGGGCGGGACACACCTTGACCCGCGAAAGATCGGGGCCGGCGAAGAAGTCGATCGCGGCGTTGGCCAGGGCCGACGACAGGTGGTCGCCGTGCACCTCGAGATGCTCCTCCGGCGCGTGCGACCACTCGAGGCGGCGGCGCGTGGGGGCGGCGGCGCTGTTGACCAGCGCGAGCGCCTCGGGGAGCGGGGGCAGGGCTCCGGCATCCGCCGGGCTGGGCGGGTGAGGGGAGACGGCCTTGGCGAAGAGGGCGCGTACGGCTTGGCGGAGAGCGACCGTGCCGACCCTGATCCGCTCGTCGGCAGTGAAGGCCGCGGTGTCGAGGTAGGGGGACAGGTCCTGGTCGCGCACCCAGGCGGTCAGGCCGTCGACGGTCGCGAAGGCGTCGGTGAGGCCGCTGCGGCGGGCTCGGATGGTGCCGGCCAGCCGGAGTGCCAACGGGTCGTCCATACCCTTCATTCTAACGGGAATTCCTCTCAAAGTCCGTGATAACGTAACGGGCTTGTCGGGGTTATCCCGTTAGAAGGAGTGCTGAAGATGATCAAGCCGGTGCAGGGGGATCCCAAGCTGGACAAGGTGCCGAACATGGTGCGCGTCATGGCGAACTCGCCTGCCGTACTGGAGGGCTACCAGGGGCTGGCGCGGGCGCTGAAGAAGAGCACGCTGCCGCAGACCGCCTTCGAGCGCATCGCGCTGACCGTGGGCGCGGCCAACGCCTGCTCGTACTGCGTCGCCGCGCACACCTACAGCGGCAAGACGGCTGCCGGGCTCAGTGACGCCGACGTCGAGCTGGCCAAGCAGGGCACCGCTGAGGACGCCAAGGAGGCCGCGGCCGTCGAGTTCGCCCGGGCGCTGACGGAGACGCGCGGCAACGCCGACCCGTCCCAGGCGCGCGCCGCGGGGTGGAACGACGAGCAGATCCTGGAGATCATCGCGCTGGTGGCCCTGCAGACGATGACGAACTACGTCAACAAGGTGGCGGAGACCGAGAACGACTGGCCGACGGCATGACGATCGCGCGCCTGGGCGCCGGCCGTGCCGAGGGTCCCGGTCGGGGGGAGGGTGCCGGGTGGGCGGCCAGGGTCGGGCGGATGCGGCCTGTGGCGGTAACGCTGGTGCTGCTCGCGCCGCTGGCGGTGGTGCAGGCGGTGGCCGGGGAGCCCACGCTCGCACCTCCGCTCGCCGCCTCGGCCGCGCTCATCGCCGTCGCCCCCGGCACCCCGGCGGCCCGCCCGCTCACCGTGCTGCTCGCCCACCTCATGGCGGCGGCGGCAGGGCTCGGCGCGGCGTTCGTCGCCGGGCCCGGCACAACGGCCGCGATGCTGGCGGTGGGGGCGGGGGTCGTGGCGATGCTGGTCACCGGCACCTTCCATGCCCCCGCCGCGGCGTCGGCCGCGCTGCTGGGCGTGGCCGGTCAGCCGGTCCCCGCCCTCGCCCTGGTGGCCGGTGCGGCCATCCTCGCCATCCTGGCCGCCGTGCCGCGCGTGGCCCGTTTCCGCCGTTCACGTTGACCTCCGCACCGCCGTCCTGGCCGTGGTGCCGCGCGT